>LNDS01000037.1 GCA_001464835.1 Rhizobiales bacterium Ga0077525
ACAGGGGCTTCTGGGCCGGCATGTTCCGCGCTCAGCGCAACTTCTACCCGTAGGATCTTCTCTACGGTTAGCCAAGTCAGGAGCCCCCGGCGGGAAACCGCCGGGGGTTCTTTTTTGTAAGCGGTGGAAGCGTTAAACGCGCGCGATGAAAGCGGCGATGCGCGCGATCGTGTCAGGCTCGGCGAGATGCGGCGCGTGACCCTGATCCTGCACCACCAGCGTTTCCAGCCCGTGCATCGTGCGCCGCGCGGACATGGCCTCGACGGTTGCCGCCGACAGCAGGTCGGAATTCTCGCCGCGGATGACCATCACCGGCACATGGGCCAGCGCGTCGAACTGCGGCCACAGCGGCGGCAGCGGTTTCTCGAAATCGACGCCTTCCAGCGTTTTGGCGAGCGCCACGTCGTAATCCGGCACCAATTGGCCGTTGACCTCCTTGAAGGTGCGGCGCGCGCTCAACAGCCAGTCCTCAAGTGTCTGCTTCGGAAATTGCGCGGAGAACAACCGGCGCAATATCTCGGCGGCTTCGTCATAGCTGCGCGGTTGCGGCAGCTTGCCGACATAGCCCTTGATCCGCATGAGGCCCTTGGGCTCGATCACCGGGCCGATATCGTTGAGTACGACGCCCGCGATGACGCTCGGGCGCAGCGCCGCCATCAGCATGGTCAGAATGCCGCCGCGCGAGGTGCCGATGAAAATCGCCGGCGCGCAGTCCAGCGCGGTCAGCACCGCCAGCACGTCGGCGATCTCGACCTGGAACGAATAGTTGGCTGGATCGCGATCATACGCGGACTGGCCGCGGCCGCGATAATCGAGCGCGACGACGCGGCGCGGCCGCGCCGGGTCGTTGGCTAGGGCGGTGGCAAGCGTTTCGAAGTCGCTACTGCTGCGCGCAAGGCCGGGCAGGCAGACGACCGGCAGCGAGAGTGCGCTGCGCGAACCGTAGTCACGCGCATGCAGCCGGAGACCGTCGGGCGCGGAGATGAAGTGCGAGGTGGGGGCGGCGTTCGGCATGGCCTATTTGTTGCCCGCGTGAGCGGTCGCCGCAAGCGCCGTCAATTCGCCGTCGCGCCGCGGCGGATGTCGGCCTCGATTAGGAGCTTGGTGCCGCCGCCGAAACGGGCGCGATAGACCTGCAGATTTTCCATGATCCGCTGCACGTAATTGCGCGTCTCGGCGATCGGAATGCGTTCGGCCCAGTCGACCGGATCGACTTTCGGGTCGCGCGGGTCGCCATAGGCGGCGATCCATTGCCGGACGCGGCCGCGCCCCGCATTGTAGCCGGCGAAGGTGAGGAGATAGGAGCCGTTATACTGCGACAGCAGCATCGACAGTTCGGCCGCGCCCATTTGCATGTTATAGATAGGATCGGAGAGCAGGCGGGCCGGGTTGTACGGCGCCTTGTACCGCTTCGAGGAATCTTTGGCCGCGATCGGCGTCACCTGCATGAAGCCCATCGCCTTGGCCGGTGACACGACCTTCTGGTTGAAGTGGCTTTCCTGGCGCGCGATCGAATAGACCACCGAGGGTTCGACCGGCGGCGCGATCGGCGTGTAGTCTGGCAGGCCGATCACCGGATAGGCGTAATAGTCGAGCGGTAGGCCGCGGCCGAGGCCGCCTTTGCCGAGCATCAGCATGGCGCGGCCGTCGTTATGTTTGGCGGCGGTTTCGGCCAGCATCGCCATGCCGGCGACGTCGGTCGAGCTTTCGCCGAGTTCGGCGAAGATCGAGGCCAGCATGTCACGCTCGTCCAGCGCATAGAGGATTTCCACCGCACGCACGACTTCGAGGTTGGCAAGCTGGGCGCGCTCGGCCCCGGTGAAGACCGGCGGGCCGCGCAAGCCGAGTTCAGGCAGGCCGAGGCGGGCGCGCGCCAGTTGGCCGTAATAGGTGGCGGTGTGCTCGGCCGCCTTGGCGTAGAAGGCGCGCGCCTGCGCTTGCTGGCCCATTGCCTCGGCGGCGCGGCCTTCCCAATAGCCGCCGCGCGACAGCGCATGCGGGTTGTTGGTGTTGTCGTTGATCAGCGCAAAGTGCTGCGCGGCCGTGGCCGGGTCCTTGAGGAAGCGCAGCGCGATCCAGCCAGCGGTGAAGTGCTTGTCGACGCGGTAATTGCCTTGCGGCGGCACCGCGGCGTCGCGCGCCACGCGGTAGGCGGTTTGCGCGTCGTCGTTGTCGAGCAGGTTGCGGATCAGAATGCGCCGCTCCTGCCACCATTGATTGACGTCGACTTGCGCTGCCGGATCCTTCGAGGCGGTGAGGATGAGCTTGCCTGCCGCCTCGGGCTGGTCGTTCTTGCGCAGCCATTGCGCGCGCGCATAAATATAACCGGCGTCCTTTTGTGCCGACGCGGGTACCGCATCGAGCAGCGCCTTGGCGTTGCCGGCTTTCTTGATGACCGCCGACCAGGCACGCGCGATGGCGAGATCATTGCCGCCGATGCGTTCGGCGGCGCGCATGCCGGCTTCGGTATCGTCTTCGTAGAAGCGCTGGTCCATGCGAACTTTGTGATCGGCCGCCGTCAACATGTCGCCGAATTTCTCCAGCACGATTTTTTCGACGTCGGCGCTGGTGTCCTGGTGACGCCAGGCAAAGCGCACCAGCGATGCCGCGCCGTCGCGGTCGCCTTGCGCGAGAAGCGCGCGCGCCAGAATGTAGCGGCCCTTGGCGGTGGTCGGTTTGGTGGTGGCGAAGAATTGACGCACGGTCATGTCGTCGAGCTTGTCGTTCCACAGCGCGTTCTCGGCGCGGCGGCGGAACAAAGGCGCATGCGGCCAGGTCGGGTTGGCGTTGACGAACAGCGAATAGCGCTGGAACGTCGGCCTGGTGTTGTCGCTGCGCAGCGCAATCCACTCGGCGAGCTTGCGCGCCACCGGATCCGAGATCGACTTCGAGGCGACGTCGGCGACCGCTTCGTTGCCCTTGCGGGTCGCTTCGATCACCTGCTTGACCAAAGCGATGTCGGATGCCGAGGTCGAGGACGTCGGCGCGACGGAAAAGGGCCCGGAGGCCGGGCGTGCGATCGGCTTGATGGTTGCGCTGGCGGCAAAAATACCGCCGCGGAGAGCCACGTTGGCCTGGGCATAGGCGTCGTGGCCGGGGCGAGCGGCAACGGCCGGCTTGGTGGCAGTGACAGGCGGGACGGCGGTCTGGACCTTCGGGCGCACGCGCGGCAGCGGCGCCTTGTCGGGCAGTTTGACGGCAGCTTTGGCCGGCGCGGCCAAGGCTGTACCCATGACCGTTCCGGACAGGGCCGTCCCAGCACAAACCACGCCGATGGCCACACAGATGCTCTGGAAGCCGTTAGAAAGCCGTTTCGCTACGTTCATCCAACCTCAGCCCTTATAGTAAGCCCCAATGTCGGCTCTCGTCCGACTCAAATGGCTTCACGCCAATATAGCCCGCATAAGGCAATTTCGTTGATGAGAGGCTACTTTAAGGAGCCTCCCAGCGTCAGCGTTATGCCACGACGGCGGCAAAAACGGGGCGACTGGATGGTTTGCCGGTTAACGGGGCTTTCGCCCGTCCCGGCGACCCGATATCAAGGGACTGTTGAATTTAAGGCCGGGACGGAGTGTCGCCATGACTGCCAATGGAACTTTCAAGGGGCCTAAGACGGGCTTTCGCGGATCCTTCACCGCGCTGGTCACGCCGTTCAAAAACGGCGCCGTCGATGAGAAGGCGTTCCGCGAGCTGATCGACTGGCAGATCGCCGAAGGCACCAACGGCCTGGTGCCGGTCGGCACCACCGGCGAGAGCCCGACGCTCAGCCATGACGAACACCGGCGCGTCGTCGAATGGTGCATCGATCAGGCCAAGGGCCGCGTCCCGGTGATCGCCGGCGCCGGATCGAACTCGACCGCCGAGGCGATCTCGCTGGCCCAGCATGCCGAGAAGGCCGGCGCCGATGCCGTGCTGGTGGTGACGCCGTATTACAACAAGCCGACGCAAGAGGGCATGTATCAGCACTTCAAGGCGGTCAACGACGCCATCGGCATTCCGATCGTCATCTACAATATCCCGCCGCGTTCGGTGGTGGACATGTCGGTCGAGACCATGACGCGGCTGTTCGAGTTGAAGAACATCGCCGGCGTCAAGGACGCCACCGCCAACCTTGCGCGCGTGTCGCAGCAGCGCCACGCCATGGGTCCGGATTTCCTGCAGATGTCCGGCGAGGACATGACGGCGCTCGCTTATATGGCGGCCGGCGGCCATGGCTGCATTTCCGTCGTCTCGAACGTCGCGCCGAAACTGTGCGCCGATCTGATGAAGGCTGTGTTCAAGGGCGACTATGCCGACGCCCTCAAAATCCAGGACCGGCTGACGCCGCTGCACGACGCCATCTTCAAGGAGCCGGGGCTCGCCGGCGCCAAGCATGGCCTGGCGCTGCTCGGCCGCGTCACGGAGGAAGTACGCCTGCCGCTGATGACGGTGACGCCGCCGACCGGCAAGGTGATCCGCGACGCCATGGTCTTCGCCGGGCTGATCAACTAGCGGCGGAAGGCGGGAGCCGAGAGCGATGCTCGAGGAGTTCAAGAAGTTCGCGCTGCGCGGCAATGTCGTCGATCTCGCCGTCGGCGTGATCATCGGCGCCGCCTTCGGCAGCATCGTCTCGTCACTGGTCGGCGACATCATCATGCCGGTGATCGGCGCGCTGACCGGCGGGTTGGACTTCTCCAACTACTTTGTGCCGCTCTCGTCCAAGGTCACGGCCGATACTTTGGTGGAGGCTAAAAAGCAAGGCGCTGTATTGGCTTACGGAAGTTTTCTAACGATAACGCTTAACTTTATCATCATTGCTTTTGTGCTGTTTCTGGCGATCCGGGCGCTCAGCCGTTTGATCAAGAAGGAAGCCGAAAAGGCCCCTCCGGTGTCGAAGCAGGAGCTGCTGCTGGCCGAGATCAGGGACCTGTTGAAGAAGCCTTGATCCGGGCTGCCGCTCTGTGCGCGGCGGAATGTGGGCTAGCGGACTTAATTGAAACACCTTGCGCGCGCTAGGATGGCGTGTCGTCTCTCGCGGCAATCGTTTCTCACGGCAATCGTTTCTCACTTATAGTTTGTCAGCCGGCCTCCGATCGAGGCGCCGGTTAAAAAAATTCTCCGCGCCGAGACACCGCGGATCCGGCATTTCGCCCATCAAATCCGGATTTGTCATCCGCGTCGACCGGGGGCCGCGTCGCGCGATCTTTCCGGGCGGCTGTCAACAGTACGTCGCCTACCGCACAGACGGTTCCGCGAAGCTAGCTTAAGCCTTTCATGCAAATACGGCGGCACGCCCCCTCGGAGCGCGTGCATTTTCCGCCTTCGGCCGCCCGACCGATCGGGCGGGATTATGCAATATGGAATTCCCCGCTTTGGGCGTGTCCAACCGGTTGCTCGATTCACTGCCGCCTGCAGAAGCTGCGCTGCTCAAGCCGCAGCTCAAAACCATTAAAATGGTGCAGGGCACCTTGTTGCAGGAGCCCGGCGATCAGATCGGCCACATCTATTTTCCGCTCAGCGGCATGATTTCGCTGCTCGCGGTGATGAAGCAGGGCAACTCGGTGGAAGTTGCAACCGTCGGCCGCGAGGGCACGGTCGGCGCCATGTCGGGATTTGGACCGCGTCATGCTTTCACCCGCGCGATCGTCCAGGTCGAAGGAACTGCGGCGCGCATATCGACACAACATTTCCAGGAAGCGATGAAGAAAAGCGCGTCGTTGCGCGAAATGGTAGTCCGCTTCAACGAAGGCCTGTTGGCCCAGGTGCAGCAGACCGCGGCCTGCAATGCGCTCCATGACCTCGAACAGCGCCTGTGCCGCTGGCTCCTGCAAACGCAGGATCGCGCCGGCGGCGACATGATCACGCTGACCCACGAATTCCTGTCGCAGATGCTGGCGGTGCGCCGCACCACGGTGACCTTGGTCGCCCGCAGTCTGCAGGACGCCGGCGCCATCGAATACCGGCGCGGCAAGATCAAGATTGTCGATCGGCGCAAGCTCGAGAAGCGGGCCTGCGAATGCTACAAGGTGGTCAGCCAGCAGATCGACAAGCACCTGCCGGGCGCCAAGGCTAGCTGACCTGGCTAGCTGACCTGGCTAGCTCTTGCGGGTGCGCCGGGCGCGCGTCGGCTCGCCGAGTTGCAGCGTGAAAACCTGGTGGCCGGTCTCGTCGATAACCTGAACCGACCAATAAAGCCCTGCATTGCCATTGAATTGTGCCGCCTGGCGGCTAAATGCCTGCGTAAAGGCCGAGGCATGTTGGCGGGCGGCGGAGGCGTCGGCGAAAACCTGTCCGCCGCTGTCGGGAATCCTGGTCAAACCGTCGGTCAGCTGAAAGTAGAATTTGGGCAAAAGGTGGCCTTCCTGCGCGTGGGCAGGGTACTCGAGCACTATGTCGGGCACCATACAGAGCCAAGTCGTGGCGGTCCCGATCGTTCCATCTGGCGGGCACAAGGGCGCCGTGGCATAGCTCTGACTAAATAAGCGGAATTGGGATTGGAATGGCGGCAAAACCGGAAAAGCGCCTGCGCGCGGTGGCTGAGAACCGCAAGGCGCGCTTCAATTACGAAATCGGCGAAGTCTTCGAGGCCGGCATTGTGCTGACCGGCAGCGAGGTGAAGTCGCTGCGCGCCGGCAAGGCGACCATTGCCGAGTCCTATGCCGACGCCAAGAACGGCGAAATCTGGCTGATCAATTCCAACATTCCGGAATACCGGCAGGCGCACCAGTTCAACCATCTGCCGAAGCGGCCGCGCAAGCTGCTGCTGCACCTGCGCCAGATCAACAAGCTCGCCGGCGCGGTCGAGCGCGAAGGTATGACTTTGGTGCCGCTCAAGATCTATTTCAACGACCGCGGCCGCGCCAAGATCGAAGTCGCGCTCGCCAAGGGCAAGAAGCTGCACGACAAGCGCGAGACTGAAAAAGCGCGCGACTGGCAGCGGGATCGTAGCCGCATCATGCGGGATAAGGGGTGAGCCCAATCGGTCTCATCCTGAGGAGCGCTCCGAAGGAGCGCGTCTCGAAGGATGCGGCCGCCCCATCCTTCGAGACGCATCGCGCGATGGCGCGATGCTCCTCAGGATGAGGCGGGTTTGGTTGCGAGTCTTACTGCACCACCCCGCACGCAATGCGCCCGCCGGCCTCGCCGGTCGGATCGGTCTTGTAGTCGTCGCTGCCGGCGTGAATGATCATGGCCGAGCCGTCGGCATCGAACAGCGAATTCGGCTTGCCCTTTTCCAGCGTGATGGCCGCGTTGACGACCTCGACGGTGAGGTCGCCACTTTGCGGAATGTGGAGGTTCGGCATGTCGCCGGCATGAGCGCCGTCATTGGCCAGGAGGCCGTGCTTCTTGCTGTCCGGGTTGAAGTGACCGCCGGCGGAGGTAAAGGGCGCTTCGCATTTGCCGGTCTGATGGACGTGGAACGCGTGCTCGCCCGGCGGCAGGCCCTTGACCGACACATTGATCAGGACACCGCGCGGCGTCTGCGTCAAATTGACCGAACCGACTTCCTTGCCCTGGGCATCCTTCAGAGGGGCGCTGGCGGTCTGGGCGGCGGCGGGCAGGGCCGTTGCGGCGCACAACAGCGCGGCGGCAATACCGGCCTTGATGATCGTTCTGGTCATTGGAAATGCTCCTTCTTTTGCATTCATTGCGTTATTGGCGGTTTTGTACCGGCGCGCTTGACCCGGCCTTCGCCATAGCGATGCTGTCATCAGCAATTACCCCGGGCGGTTCATCATGGTTCCAACAAAACTCGATCATTGCGTTATTCATGTGTCTGAGTGGCAGCGCTCCAACCGCTTCTATACCGAGGTGATGGGTGCCGAGCTGATAACGCGGCCGGCCGGCGGCTTTGCCTATCGTTTCGGCGACAAGCAGCTCAACGTGCACGGGCCGGGCGTGCAGCCTGCCGAGGTGGCGCGGCTGCCGGTGCAGCCGGGCAACAGCGATCTCTGCTTCGAGTGGGACGGGCCGATTGCGGAGGCAATCGCGCATCTTGAGAAGCAGGGCATCGCGGTCGAGCGCGGACCGATGCGGCGCAACGGCGCCAAGGGAGACGGCACCTCGGTCTATTTCCGCGACCCGGACGGCTCGCTGATGGAGTTCATGAGCTACGTTTAGGCGGCGTCCAGATACCCACGCACCGACCTGAACACGTCGCGAAACATATCGGTCGTCAGTACGCCGGTATTGGTGTTGTAACGCGAGCAGTGATAGCTCGAAAACAAGGCGATCTCGCCGGGGCCTTGGTGCGGAAGCATGTTCTTGCCGGCGTGCTTGAACGGCATCGCCGATTTCTTCGCGGCGAAAGCTGTCAGCACGCTGGCATGCGCAATGGCGCCGAGCGCGACAATGGCGCGCAGCTTCGTCATTTCGGCAATCGTGGGTTTGAGAAAGTCGCGGCAGGTATTGATCTCGAGCGTGGTCGGCTTGTTTTCCGGCGGCACGCAGCGCACCGCATTGCTGATGCGGCAATCGGTCAGCGTCAGGCCGTCGTCAATGCGGGCGTCGAATGTGCCCTTGGCGAAACCGAATTCGCCAAGCGTGGCGTACAAGAGGATGCCGGCATAGTCGCCGGTGAACGGACGGCCGGTGCGGTTGGCGCCTTGCAAGCCGGGCGCCAGGCCGACGATCAGCAGGCGGGCATCGCTCGACCCGAAAGAGGGCACCGGCGCATTGAACCAGGAAGGCTCCCTGGCGCGCCATGTGTCGCGGAATGCCGCCAGCCGCGGACAGCGCGGGCAATTCCGCGACGGCTCACTTGGCGAAGCCGGTGCGGAAGGCAGCGGCATGGGGCGATCTTACTCGTAGTTTTCGTCGTCGTCCGGAACGCCGGCGCCGGCGCGCTGCGGCGCTCCGCTCGGGCGTTGCAGGAAGGCCGGGTGCTGGCCCGGTTCGCCATGTTCGCGCGGGCGCGCCGGGCGTTCCGAGGGATCGCGGCCGATCTTGTTGCGCAAGGTGATGATGTCGGTGAACACGTCGGCCTGGCGGCGCAGTTCGTCGGCGACCATCGGCGGCTGGGTGGTGACGGTCGAGATCACGGTGACGCGGACGCCCTTGCGCTGCACGGCTTCGACCAGCGAACGGAAATCGCCGTCGCCGGAGAACAGCACCATGTGGTCGATGGTGCCGGCGATCTCCATGGCATCGACGGCGAGTTCGATGTCCATGTTGCCCTTGACCTTGCGGCGCCCGGTCTGGTCGACGAATTCCTTGGTCGCCTTGGTGACGACCGCATAGCCGTTGTAGTCGAGCCAGTCGATCAACGGACGGATCGAGGAATATTCCTGATCCTCGATCACCGCGGTGTAATAGAACGCGCGCAGCAAATAGCCGCGCGACTGGAACTCACCGAGCAGTTTCTTGTAGTCGATGTCGAAGCCGAGCGACTTGGCGGTCGCGTAGAGATTGGCGCCATCGATAAACAGGGCAATTTTTTCGCCGGGCACGGTCATGTTTGGTCTCTCACAATTGTCGCAAGCTTTTAGCGAAGACGTTCCGGATATTGCACAGCTTCGCGCGCGAGATGCACGAAGGCTTGCAGTATTGGAAGTTTAATTTGAGCCCTAGAGGCACCTTCAATAAATTCAGTACCTACACAGATCGCGCCAATACCGTTAATCCCCGTCCGGCCGGCCCGATTGTGGTCGAATTTGTTCGCTAACACCCGGTTACGGCTAAACCAAGACAAAAATGCTTGAATTTCCGTCCGGCAGGGGATAGGTACCGGATGTTCTCAGGACATAGTTCCACCTAAAGGAGTGACGAGCCGATGGCCCGTGTCACCGTAGAAGATTGCATCGACAAGGTTGAAAACCGCTTCGATCTCGTGCTGCTGGCGAGCCACCGGGCGCGCATGATTTCGTCCGGCGCGCAGATCACCATCGACCGCGACAACGACAAGAATCCGGTCGTGTCGCTGCGCGAAATCGCGGAAACCACCGTGTCGCCGGGCGATCTCAAGGAAGATCTGATCCACTCCTTGCAGAAATACGTCGAGGTCGACGAGCCCGAGCCGGAAGTGCCGCTGATCGGCGCCGGCGGAGTCGATTCGGACGATGCGGACGTCGTGACTTCCGACCGCATGACCGAGGAAGAGCTGCTGAAGGGCCTCGAAGGCCTGGCGCCGCCGGAAGAAGTGCCGGAAGAGGACGCCGAGTAGGCGCAAAGCGCCGGCAACGCCGGCCGCATAAATTTGAGATAAAGGCCTGGCAACGTGCCGGGCCTTTTTTGTGCCCGCGCTTTTTATTAAGCAGAGCGGTAACCCCTTGCGACCATCTTGGTATGACGTGATATCTAATGGTGGTTGCGGCGCCAGCGCCGGTCTGGCCGTTTTTTCGGTATGAGGCAATTCCGACATGGTGCGCACGCGCCCCGATCTTCCGCGCATGCAGAAGCAGGCCCTGACCCGGGCTCCGCTCGAACGTCCTGTCAACGGATCGGCGCAAGTATCTGAAAAACCTTCACAATCTAGTCAGAGTATCCGCAAGCCGCAAATGATGCGGCAATACGATCTGATCGAGCGGGTGAAGGCCTACAACCCGAATACCAACGAGGCCTTGCTCAACCGCGCCTATGTCTACGCCATGAAGGCCCATGGCGACCAAAGGCGCGCCTCGGGCGACCCGTATTTCTCGCACCCGATCGAAGTCGCGGCGATTCTCACCGACCTCAAATTGGACGACTCGACGATTGCCGCCGCGCTTTTGCATGACACCATTGAGGATACCGCGGCCACCCGCGCCGAGATCGACCAGCTTTTCGGGCCCGATATCGGCGTTCTGGTCGAGGGCCTGACCAAGCTGAAAAAGCTCGACCTGGTCACCAAGGAAGCCAAGCAGGCCGAGAACCTGCGCAAGCTTTTGCTGGCGATTGCCGACGACGTCCGCGTGCTTTTGGTCAAACTCGCCGACCGTCTGCACAACATGCGCACCATCGATTACATGCCGCGTGAATCGCGCAAGCGCACCGCCGAGGAGACGCTGGAAATCTATGCGCCGCTCGCCGGCCGCATGGGCATGCACGAGATGCGCGAGGAACTCGACGACCTGGCATTCCGGGAGCTGTATCCGGACGCCTATCAGGTCGTGACGGCCCGACTGGCGGCGCTCGCCGACCGCAACGTCCAACTGATCGCCGAGATTGAGCAGCAACTGACCAAGAAGCTCGCCGACCGCGGCATCCAGGCCCGCGTGACGGGCCGCGCCAAGCGCGCCTATTCGATCTGGCGCAAGATGGAGCGCAAGTCGGTCGGTTTTGAGCAGCTGTCCGACATTTTCGGTTTCCGCGTCGTCGTGAACACAACGGCCGATTGCTACCAGGCCCTCGGCATCGTGCACACAACATGGCCGATGGTGCCGGGCCGCTTCAAGGATTACATCTCGACGCCGAAGGCCAACGAGTATCATTCGCTGCACACGACGGTGATCGGTCCTGGCAAGCAGCGTGTCGAGTTGCAGATCCGCACTGTCGAGATGCACGAGATCGCCGAATACGGCATTGCCGCGCATGCGCTCTACAAGGATGGCGTCGGCTCGCCGACCGAATTATTGTCGCGTGAATCGACGGCTTACGCCTGGCTGCGCCGCACGATTGAATCGCTGGCCGACGGCTCCAACCCTGAAGAATTCCTCGAACACACCAAGCTTGAGCTGTTCCACGACCAGGTGTTCTGCTTCACGCCCAAGGGCAAGCTGATCGCGCTGCCGCGCAAGGCGACGCCGATCGACTTCGCCTATGCGGTGCATACCGACGTCGGCAACACCGCGGTCGGCTGCAAGATCAACGGCAAGATCGCGCCGCTGACCTCCGAGCTCGTCAATGGCGACGAAGTCGAAATCCTGGTGTCGAAGGCGCAACTGGCGCCGCCGGCGGCGTGGGAGTCGATCGTCGTCACCGGCAAGGCGCGCGCGGCGATCAGGCGCGCGACGCGCTCCGCGGTGCGTGTTCAGTACGCGGGTCTCGGACGGCGCATCGTCGAGCGGTTATTCCAGCGCGCCAAGATGGTCTATTCGGACGAGAAATTGACCGGCGCTTTGCCGCGGCTGGCGCGCGCCTCGGTGGAAGAGGTGATGGCCGCGGTCGGCCGCGGTGAATTGAAGGCGTCCGACGTCGCCCGCGCCATGTATCCCGATTACAAGGAAGAGCGCGCCGCCGCGATGGCGGTCAAGCCGAAGGCGGAAAGCGGCTGGTTCGGCCTGAAAAAGCTGACCTCGGTGAAGTTCAAGGTGCCGGGCGACGAGAAAGTCGGACCGGCGATCCCAATCCGCGGCATCAATGGCGATCTGCCGGTGCGCTTTGCGCCCGATGGCGGCGCCGTGCCGGGCGACCGCATCGTCGGCATCGTGTCGCCGGGCGAGGGCATTACGATCTACCCGATCCAGTCGGCATCACTCGCCAAATTCGAGGACACGCCCGAACGCTGGCTCGACGTGCGCTGGGATTCCGAGGAGAGCGTGCCGCGCCGTTTTCCGGCGCGCATCGCGGTGCAATCGGCGAACGAGCCGGGCTCGCTGGCGCAGATTACGCAGGTCATTGCCGAGCATGACGGCAATATCGACAACATCAACATGGCGCGCCGCGCGCCGGACTTCACCGATCTGACCATCGATCTTGAGGTCTATGACCTCAAGCATCTCACCGATATCATCGCGCAACTGCGGGCCAAGCCCATGGTGGCGAAGGTGGAGCGGGTGAATGGCTAGTTCAATTCGCTTGGGCGTCAACATCGATCACGTCGCCACTGTGCGCAATGCGCGCGGCGGACTGCTGCCCGATCCGGTGCGCGCGGCCAAGCTCGCCATTGCCGCGGGCGCCGACGGCATCACCGCGCATTTGCGCGAAGACCGGCGCCATATCCGCGACGACGACATTGCACGGCTGAAAGCCGAAATCGACAGACCGCTGAATTTCGAAATGGCGGCGACCGAGGAAATGCTCGGCATAGCCCTCAAGACAAAGCCGCATGCCTGCTGCCTGGTGCCGGAGAAGCGGTCCGAGCGCACCACCGAAGGCGGCCTCGACGCCGCCGGTCAACAGGCGGCGCTGAAGCCTGTCATCCATGCGCTCAAGCATGCCGGCATCCGCGTCTCGCTGTTCATCGCCGCGCAACCGTCCCAGATCGAAGCGGCGGCGGCGCTTGGCGCCGATATTGTCGAAATACACACCGGCGCCTGGTGCGACGCGCTGGCTGAGGCCAGGGCGGCGCAGGCCGAGGCCGAATGGAAGCAGATCGTTTCAGGAGCGGCTTTGGCCGCAAGCCTCGGCCTTGAAGTGCATGCCGGCCACGGCCTCGATTATGCCAGCGCCGAGGAGATCGCGTCGCTGCCGCAAATCGTCGAACTCAATATCGGTCACTTCCTCATTGGCGAGGCGATCTTCGAGGGTCTGTCCGAGACCGTGAAAATCATGCGCGCGGCCATGGCGCGCGGACGTGGTTCGATCAAACCATGATGATTGGATTGGGCTCCGACCTCTGCGACGCGCGCCGCATCGCCAAAACCCTCGAACGCTACGGCGATCGTTTCATCAACCGCATCTTCACGCCGGCCGAGCGGGCCAAGGCCGAGCGCCGCACCAACGCCACCGAGACCTACGCCAAGCGCTTCGCTGCCAAGGAGGCCTGCGCCAAGGCGCTCGGCACCGGCATGCGCGCCGGCGTGTTCTGGCGCGACATGGGCGTGGTCAATCTGCCGTCCGGGCGGCCGACCATGAAGTTGACCGGCGGGGCGCTCAAGCGGCTGCAATCGATGCTCCCGCCGGGCCATGAAGCCCGTATCGACGTGTCGCTGACCGACGAGGGGCCGCTCGCCCAGGCCATCGTCATCATCACTGCCGTGCCGTTGGCCGCCGCGGCGCCGGCAAAAGCGGATTAAACCCTGCCGGGACAAAGACTTATACAATAGTAACGCCGATCTTCATTGCACGGCGCAGACTCTCCCGCTACAAGACCGGCGGGGCGGCGATGTCGGTCTTTGGACGACATTTCAGGATCGAAAGGCCGATGAGCGTGACATCCGGTACCAAGCGGAAAGAGGGCGGCGTCGGCGAGACCGTCCGCGTTATTTTCCATGCATTGATCATCGCTCTGGTGATCCGCACGTTTCTGTTTCAGCCGTTCAATATTCCCTCCGGCTCGATGAAGGCGACGCTGCTGGTCGGCGATTACCTGTTCGTCTCGAAGTATTCCTACGGCTACAGCCAGTATTCGCTGCCAATGTCGCCGCCGATTTTCTCCGGCCGCATTCCCGGCGGCTTCATGCCGGAGCGTGGCGATGTCGTCGTCTTCCGCCTGCCCAAGGACACCTCGACCGATTACATCAAGCGCGTGATCGGGCTGCCCGGCGACAAGATCCAGGTGACCGACGGCGTCATCTCGATCAACGGCGTGCCGGTGAAGCGCGAACGTATCGCCGACTTCATCGAAACCGAAGAGGGCGCGCCGGACGCGCCGGTCAAGCGCTATAAGGACACGCTGCCGAATGGCGTTTCGTACGAGACGCTCGATCTGGTCGAAAACGGCTTTGCCGACAACACGCAGGTCTACACCGTGCCGGCCGATCATTACTTCATGATGGGCGACAACCGCGACAACTCGACCGACAGCCGCTTCAGTCAGGTCGGCTTCGTGCCGTTCGAGAACATCGTCGGCAAAGCGCAGATCATTTTCTTCTCGGTCTATGAAGGCGAACGCGCCTGGCAGTTCTGGCGTTGGCCGTTCGCTGTGCGCTGGAACAGGTTGTTCACGATTGTCCGATGAGCCGTAGTAAGGTCAAAGACCGCGCCGCGCTCGAGGAACGGATCGGCTACAGCTTCTCCGACAAGCTGTTGCTGGAGCGCGCCTTGACGCATATCTCGGCGATTGCCGGCGGGCCGCAGAACCGCGTTTCCAGTTACCAGCGTCTCGAATTTCTCGGCGATCATGTGCTCGGCCTGGTGATTTCCGATATGCTGTACCGCGCCTTCCCGAAGGCGAACGAAGGCGAGTTGTCGCGGCGTCTCGCCGATCTGGTGCGCAAGGAAACCTGCGCCGAGGTCGGCCGCGCGATGGATTTGGGTCCCGCGCTGCGCCTCGGCAATTCGGAATCGCATGCCGGCGGGCGGCTGCGCACGACCATTCTGGCCGATGCCTGTGAAGGCCTTGTCGGCGCTGTGTTCATCGACGGCGGTTATGCCGCGGCCGATGCCCTGGTGTCGAAGTTCTGGAAAGAGCGCATGATCGCCACGGTGAAGCCGTTGCGCGACGCCAAGACCATGTTGCAGGAGTGGGCGCAGGCGCGGGGCCTGCCGACGCCGGTCTACAAGGAACTGGCGCGCACCGGCCCGCATCACGACCCGGTGTTCAAGGTCGCGGTGGTGCTGCCGGACCGGCCGCAGGCCGAAGGCTCGGGTGCTTCGAAACGGGCCGCGGAACAGGCGGCGGCTCTTGCTATGCTGACCAGCGTTGGCGTGAAAGCGGATAAAATTGATGCCCGATAAAAGTGCTGACGAGCTGCGAATGCCTACCGGGACAGACACCCGCTGCGGCTTCGTCGCGCTGATCGGCGCGCCCAATGCCGGCAAGTCGACGCTGCTGAATGCGCTGGTCGGCTCCAAGGTGACCATCGTCTCGCACAAGGTTCAGACGACGCGTGCGCTCATTCGCGGCATCGCCGTCGAAGACAAGTCGCAGATCATCTTCGTCGACACGCCGGGCATCTTCGCGCCCAAGCGAAGACTTGACCGCGCCATGGTGACGACCGCCTGGAGCGGCGCACATGAGGCCGATCTGGTTGGCGTCATGATCGACGCCCGCAAGGGCATCGACGAAGAGGCGGAATCCTTGCTGGAGCGGCTTGCCGAGGTGAAGACGCGTAAGATCCTGATCCTCAACAAGATCGATCTCGTTCAGCGCGACAAGCTTTTGACCTTGACCAAGGTCGCCAACGAGAAGGCCAAGTTCGAAGCCACCTTCATGATTTCGGCGATGACCGGCGATGGCGTCCACGACCTCAAGACGTGGCTGGCCGAGCGCATGCCGCTCGGGCCCTGGCTCTATCCGCCCGACCAGATGTCGGACGCGCCGATGCGGCAACTGGCGGCCGAAATCACCCGCGAGAAACTGTTCGAGCGGCTGCATCAGGAATTGCCGTATCACTCGACGGTCGAGACCGAGAGCTGGAAGGAATTGCGCAACGGCGAAACCCGCATCGAGCAGACGATCTATGTCGAGCGCGAAAGCCAGCGGAAGATCGTCATCGGCAAAGGCGGGCAGACCCTAAAGGCGATCGGCGAAAGCGCGCGGCGCGAGATTGTCGATATCGTCGAGCACAAGGTGCACCTGTTCCTGTTTGTGAAGGTGCGCGAGGGCTGGGGCGATGAACCGGAGCGCTACCGCGCCATGGGGCTGGAGTTTCCCAAGGAGTAGGGCGCTCATTGCCGCGCGATTCTGCTAGACTGATTCCATGCAATGGACCGATGAAGGCATCGTGATCGGCGTCCGACGGCACGGGGAGGCGAGCGCCATACTCGAGTTGATGACGCGCGAGCATGGCCGCCATCTCGGCATGGTGCGCGGCGGATTCGGCACACGCATGAAGCCGATCCTGCAAACCGGCAATTCCGTCAGCGCGTCGTGGCGGGCGCGGCTCGACGAGCATCTCGGCAATTACACGGTCGAGCCGATGCGGCAGCGCGCGTCGAACTTCTTCGGCGCCTCGCATGCCATTTACGGCGTGACGCATCTGGCGGCCTTGATGCGGCTTTTGCCGGAGCGCGACCCGCATGAAGGACTATTCAATATCTTCGAGCAGATATTGGACCGGCTGGAGGACGCGGTCTGGGCTGCGCCCATGGTGGCGCGTTTCGAATTGCAGATATTGTCGGAACTTGGCTTCGGCCTCGATCTCGAACAATGCGCGGCCACGGGCGAAACCGGCGATCTGATTTACGTCTCGCCGAAATCGGGACGCGCGGTGTCGCGCTCGGCCGGCGCGCCCTATGCCGACCGCATGTTGCGCCTGCCGGCTTTCATGCGCGATGGCGAAGGCGAGCCGTCCGGCCGCGATCTCGATGACGGCTTTGCGCTGACCGGATTTTTCCTGTCGCGCCATGTGCTGGAGCCGCGCGGCCAGGTCTTCGCCGAGGAGCGCATGCATTTCCTCGCCGCGTTGAACCGCGCGCTGCCGCAGGTCGCCTGATCGTGCAGGCTCGCAAAACAAAACCGGCCCGGCTTTTGGCCGGACCGGTTCTAGAGAGACGCGAAGCCGTCTAGCGGCGGCAGACGCGTTCGATGTGGCAGCGGCGGCCATACGGCCCGCGGCGGCAGACCTGCACCGAACGGCAGTGCGGGCGGCGCCAGCGGCGATCACGCCGGTAGTACTGGGCGTCCTGAAGCAGGGTGGCTTCCAGGGCGATCGACGACAGGCCCGAGATCGGGGCGGCGTTCGCCGCCGGGACGCCGGCCAGACCGATGCCGAGGCCCATGAGAGCCGACAGAATAATCATGCGCATGTGCATTTCCTTCCAGTTACCGGTTGAGCCGTTTTTTGGATCGGGACTGATCCATCGGACTCATAGACCGCATTCGTTGCCGTGCAATCTATTCGATGACCGGTTGGCGGCGGGACCGGTCGGCGCAAGGGCTAACGTCAAGGGCCCTGCTAAGTTCACAAGATAGTTGGAGAAATCGGAAGATTTGCTGGCCGGCGCGTTCATCGCTTGTTCATCCTCGATCGGCGCAGTAGCACTCCCACATGGCGAGAAAACCGATTCCCCCCCAAACCGGCCAGACCGGCCTGATCGAAGACGTGACGCTGCAGTCGGCGCTGGAGCAGCGCTATCTGGCTTACGCGCTCTCGACCATCATGAACAGGGCGCTGCCGGACGCGCGTGACGGCCTGAAACCCGTGCACCGCCGCATTCTCTACGGCATGCGCCTGTTGCGGCTCGATCCCAATTCGGCGTTCAAGAAATCGGCCAAGGTTGTCGGCGATGTGATGGGCAACTTCCATCCGCATGGCGACCAGTCGATCTATGACGCTTTGGTGCGGCTGGCGCAGGATTTTTCGCAGCGCTATCCGCTGGTCGACGGGCAGGGCAACTTCGGCAATATCGACGGCGATAACCCGGCCGCCATGCGCTACACCGAAGCGCGGTTGACCGAAGTCGCGCGGCTTCTGATCGACGGTATCGACGAGGATGCGGTCGATTTCCGCCCGAGCTATGACGGCACCAGCGAGGAGCCGGCGGTGCTGCCGGCGGCGTTCCCCAATCTTCTGGCCAACGGCTCGCAAGGTATCGCCGTCGGCATGGCGACCTCGATCCCGCCGCACAATGTTGCCGAACTGTGCGATGCCGCGCTGCATCTGATCGAAACGCCGAATGCGCGCTCGAAGACCTTGCTAAAATACGTCAAGGGACCGGATTTCCCCACGGGGGGCATTTGCGTCGATCCGCCGGAAGCCATCGCCGAAGCCTACGCCACCGGGCGCGGCTCGTTCCGCGTGCGCGCGCGCTGGCACCAGGAAGAGGGCTCGCGCGGCACCTACAACATCGTCATCACCGAAATGCCGTGGCTGGTGCAGAAGTCGCGGCTGGTCGAGCGCCTCGCCGAACTATTGAACGACAAGAAATTGCCGCTGGTCGCCGATGTGCGCGACGAGTCGGCGGAAGACGTGCGCCTGGTCATCGAGCCGCGCGCCCGCACCGTCGATGCGACGCTGCTGATGGAATCGCTGTTCAAGCTGACCGAGCTGGAAAACCGTATTCCGCTCAACATGAACGTGCTGGTCAAGGGCCGCATTCCGAAGGTGCTGGGACTGGCCGAAGTTCTGACCGAATGGCTGGAGCATCGCCGCGACGTTCTCATCCGCCGTTCTAAATTCCGCCAGGGGCAAATTGAGCATCGCCTCGAAGTGCTCGGCGGTTTCCTCGTCGCCTATTTGAACCTCGACAAGGTCATCAAGATCATCCGCACCGAGGACGAGCCCAAGCCCGTCCTGATGAAGACCTTCAAGATTTCCGATGTGCAGGCCGACGCCATCCTCAACATGCGGCTGCGCAATTTGCGCAAGCTCGAGGAAATGGAAATCCGCGGCGAGGAAAAGGAGCTGAAGGACGAGTTGAAAGGCCTCAAGTCATTGCTCGGCTCGAAGGATCAGCAGTGGAAGGCGATTGCGCAGCAGATCAAGGACCTCAAGACCACGTTCGGCGCCAAGACCGAACTCGGCAAGCGCCGCACCAGCTTCATGCTGGCGCCGGAGCATGACGAGGCAGCCATTGAAGAGGCGTTGGTGGTGCGCGAGCCGATCACCGTCGTCGTTTCCGACAAGGGCTGGATTCGCGCGCTGCGCGGCCATGTCATCGACCTCACGGGCGTGACCTTCAAGACCGACGACCATTTGAAGTTCGCGTTCCAGACCGAGACCACGGCCAAGGTCATGATCTTCGCCGGCAACGGCAAATTCTACACGCTCGACGCTTCGAAGCTGCCGGGCGGTCGCGGCCATGGCGAGCCGATCCGGTTGTTTTTCGACATCGAGCAGGATGCCGACATCGTCGCCGCCTTCTCCTATCAGGGCGGCCGCAAGCTTTTGGTGGCGAGCTATCAGGGCAACGGCTTCGTCGTGCCGGAAGACGAATGCCTCGGCACCACGCGCAAGGGCAAGCAGGTCTTGAACCTGAAAGCGCCCGACAAGGCCGTGGCCATGACCGTCATTGATGGCGATACGGTCGCGGTGATCGGCGAGAACCGCAAGATGGTCGTGTTCGGGCTGGATCAGGTGCCGGAGATGACGCGCGGCCGTGGCGTGCGTTTGCAGCGCTATTTGGCCAAGGGCCTGTCCGATATCACGACGTTCAGCGCGGCGAACGGGCTCTCCTGGGTCGACGGGGCAGGGCGCACGCAGACGCTGACGATGAAAGAGCTGAAGGACTGGCGTGGCAACCGCGCCGATGCCGGCCGGATCGCGCAGGGCCTGCCGAAGAACAACAAGTTCAAGGGCGCGCCGGCAGCGGCGAAGGGCGGGGGCGAGTAAACCGCCTGTCGTCCCCGCGAAGGCGGGGACCCAGTATGCCGCAGACTCTCGATAGGCTGCGGAGTACTGGATCCCCGGTCTCGCTGACGCTCGCCCGGGATGACAGCCGCGGCTAACTCGCCACGAACAGCAACGACTGCTCGGAATCCTTCATCAGCGCGGACGCGGTGTCGCCGAAGAACAATTTCTCGCCTGGCCGCCGTCCGACGCCCATCACGATCAGATTGTTGTTGCCGCGTTGCGCTTCCTTGATGACCGCTTCGTCGGTTGCATTGGCGGTGACCACCGAGGTCTGCACGGTCATGTTGTAGCCGTCGGCGATGGCGGTGATGTCCTTGAGGATGGCGTTTTCCTGATTGCGCACGCGGGTGCTGCGGCGTGTCTTGCCATTGCCGCGCACCGCGACATAGAGGACCGTCAGCGACGCCTTGTTGGCGCGGGCAATAGTGATGGCGACTTCGGCGGCGCGGCGCGACGGCTCGGTGCCGTTGATCGGCACCAGAATGTTCAGCTTGCCGCGCGGCTTTTCCGCGAGTTCGCCGCGCACGATGGAGATACCAAGCGGCCCTTTAAAGCCTTGCGCCAGCGAGGTCACGCTTTCGTGGAAATCGCCGCGAACGACCGTCTTTTCCAGACCGATCAGCATCAGGTCGTAGCCCTTGGCGGCTTCGGCGGCGATGGTTTCGGGACTCGGCGCTTCGTGCACGATGGCGGTCACCTCGACCGGCATATCGACCTTTTCTTCGGCCTTCTGCTTGCTCTTGATCTGTTCGGCCGCGGCCTTGACCGTTTGTCCGGCGTCGGCGGCTTTCTTCTCTTGTTCTTTGATTTCCTCTTTCGCCTGGGCCTTGTCGGCCTTCTTGTCCGCGGCAATCTGTTTGTTGTCTCTGACCGGCTCGGACTTCTTGTCGTCGGCTTTCTTGTCGGCCGCCTTCACCTTGGTTTTTTCCTCGAGCAGCGTGTCGGTCGTGGTGTCGCCTTTGCCTTCCGGCATCGGTTCGATCTTCGACGCATCGGTGATGTGCAGCACGGTGGTCGGCATGCCATGCGTGCCGGCCAGCATGCCGGCGACGCGCGAGGCGAATTTGCCGTTCGCACTGTCGTCGACCGCGATCAGCAGCCGTTCGAGATTGGCGACGAAGCCTTTTTCTTCCTGCGCCTCACGCTCCAGCCGCACTTTCTCCTCTTTGCGCAGGGGAATGCGCGCCAAAGCCCAGCGCAACGACGGCGGCATCGCCAAAGTGGTGATCACCGCCATGGCGACGATCATGGTGAAGAGGTTCTGGTTGAGCGCGCCCATTGACAGGCCGACCGTGGCGATGATCACTTCGGTCGAGCCACGCGCGTTCATGCCGCAGGCCAGTGCAAAACCCTCGCGCCGCGTCAGCCCGCCCAGTTCGGCGCCGATGAAGGCGCCGCCGAATTTGCCGATGCTGGCGATCAGGATGAGACCGGCCGTCATCGCCGCCATGCGCGGATCGGCGAGGATGGTGAGGTCGGCCCCTAAGCCCGCTATGCCGAAGAAAATCGGCGCGAAGAACGCGGTGATGATGCCGCGCAATTGCTCGTCGATATGGCGGGTGAGAATAGGGGACTCTCCGACCAGAATGCCGGCGACGAAAGCGCCGAGCACCGAATGCACGCCGATCGCATGCGTCAGCAGCGCCATCGAGCCCATGATGACGAGAATGCAGGTGATGACCGCGAAGTCGCTGACGAAATTGTCGTTGGTCCAGCGGATGGCGAAGAACACTGCGCGCCGGCCGACCGTCAGGCTGACCACCATGAACAGGAAAGTACCGACGACGCTTTGCGCCAGCGACCACGGATCGACCGAGCCGTGGAGCGCCAGCGAGAAGATGATCGAGACGATGATCCAGCCGACGCTGTCGTCGATGATCGCGGACGCCAGAATGACCTGCCCGACGGTGCGGCGCATGAAGTTCATCTCGCGCACCACCATCGCCACGATCTTGACCGAGGCGATCGATAATGCCGTGCCGAGGAACAGCGACGTGATCAGCCGCTTTTCCGGATCGGGCAGCATCGAGTCCGGCAGCATTTCGCCGAGCGCGACGCCGCAGGCGAACGGCACGATAATGCCGAACAGGGACGCATAGACCGAGGCTTTGCCGGTCTGCCGCACCAGTTTGAGATCGGTCTCCATGCCGGTGAGGAGCAGAAGCAGCAGAATGCCGACCTGCGAGACCGCATCGATCATCGCTTTCTGTTCGGGATTTTGCGGGAAGAGGGCGTGTTGCAGGTCGGGCAGCAGCAGGCCGAACACGGATGGGCCAAGCAATAGTCCGGCGATCAGCTGGCCCATGACGGCCGGTTGCCGCATGCGGATCATGGCCTCGCCGAGCAGTCGGCCGACCAGCATCAGGACCAGAAGCTGGGCGAAAAAGATGACTTCGGACGGGCCTTTAAGAGCCTCGCCGGCGGCCATCGCGGGGTCGGGGAGCAGGGCATAGGTCCCGGCAAGGGCAAGCAGCGCCCAGATCCATGGAAGCATTCCGGAACGATTGGGCTGCATTGCGCGCTTTCCCCTCAATTGAGTCGATGTCGGGACAAAGCGGCGATAACGGCCGGGTCCCCCGGCCCAAGCGAGCTTCAACCGACTGAAAGCCGAAAAGTTCCATGAAAATGCAATTGCGAATTAGTCGCAACTAAGATACTGAGGACTGAATTACCGGCGGCCTATGCCGCCGGTGCCCTGATAAACGTCGCTCGAGGGAGACGGTCTTGATTATGAAACCTGGATTTCGGCGCCTCGCTATCGGCGTAGTCCTGGCCACGCTGACGGCCGTGGCCTGGCCCGGGGTGGCGTCGGCGCAGGCTAAGAAGTTCAAGGTTGTCACGACCTTCACGGTGATCCAGGACATCGCGCAGAATGTTGCCGGCGACGCCGCCACCGTCGAGTCCATCACCAAGCCGGGCGCCGAAATTCACGACTATCAGCCGACGCCGCTCGACATCGTCCGCGCGCAGGAAGCCGGCCTCGTGCTGTGGAACGGCTTCAACCTCGAGCGCTGGTTCGAGAAGTTTTTCCAGAACGTCAAGGAGGTGCCGAGTGTGGTTGTCACCGACGGTGTCACGCCGATGGGCATCGCCGAGGGCCCCTACAGCGGCAAGCCCAATCCGCACGCCTGGATGTCGCCGTCGAATGCGCTGATCTATGTCGAGAACATCCGCAAGGCTTTTGTCCAATACGATGCCGCCAATGCCGACACCTATAACCGCAACGCCGCGGCTTACGCGGCCAAGATTAAGGCGCTCGACGAGCCGCTGCGCAAGCGACTGTCGGCCATTCCCGAAGCGCAGCGCATTCTGGTGTCGAGCGAAGGTGCGTTCAGCTATCTGACGCGCGATTACCAGATGCGCGAAGCCTATCTCTGGCCGATCAATGCCGACGAGCAGGGCACGCCGCAGCAGGTCCGCAAGGTCATCGATCTGGTGCGCAAGAACAAGGTGCCCGTGGTGTTCAGTGAAAGCACGATCTCCGATCGCGCCGCCAAGCAGGTCGCGCGCGAGAGCGGCGCGCGCTATGGCGGCGTTCTCTATGTTGATTCACTTAGCGCCGCCGGCGGACCGGTGCCGACTTTCCTCGATCTGTTGAAGGTGACGGTGGAAACCATCGCCAAGGGATTCGGCAAGTGAACGCACCCGTTCCTGAGATCGCTGCCGCTGCCGACGCCAAACTTGGCGCCAGCATTTCGGTGCGCCGCCTCAATGTGACCTATCCGAACGGCTTCACCGCCGTCACCGACGCTTCGTTCGAACTCGACCCCGGCACCATCTGCGCGCTGGTCGGCGTCAATGGCAGCGGCAAGTCGACCATCTTCAAGGCGATCATGGGTTTCGTGCGGCCGACTGCCGGCGAGGTGCGGCTGTGCGGACTGACCGTTGGCGAAGCGCTCAAGCGCAACATTGTCGCCTATGTGCCGCAAAGCGAGGATGTCGACTGGAATTTCCCGGTGCTGGTCGAGACCGTGGTGATGATGGGCCGCTATGGCCACATGAATTTCCTGCGCATGGCCTCGCGCGCCGACCGCTACAAGGTCGACGAGGCGCTGGAGCGCGTCGGCATGAGCGAGTACCGCAAGCGGCAGATCGGCGAACTGAGCGGCGGCCAGAAGAAGCGGGTGTTCCTGGCCCGCGCGCTGGCGCAGGAGGGGCGCATCATCTTGCTGGACGAACCCTTCACCGGCGTCGATGTGAAGACCGAGGCGGCCATTGTCGGCCTGCTGCGCGAGCTGCGTGCCTCCGGCCATCTGATGCTGGTATCGACGCACAATCTCGGCAGCGTGCCGGATTTCTGCGACCATGTCGTGCTGCTCAACCGCACGGTGCTGGCGGCGGGCCCCACGGCCGAGGTGTTTACCCAGAAGAATCTCGAACTGGCCTTCGGCGGCGTGCTGCGCAACTTCCAGCTCGGCGGTGCCGCGCTGCATGACGATGCGGACGCGCGCAGCGTCACGGTGCTGACCGACGACGAGCGGCCGCTTGTTCTGTACGGCGACAAGCACAGCCGCCGCCAGGAACCGGATGGAGAGTAGCATGAGCGCGCTGCTCGCCGAATTGCTGATCCCGTTCGATTACGGCTACATGCTGAAAGCCATGTGGGTCAGCGCGCTGGTCGGCGGCGTCTGCGCTTTTCTCTCGGCCTATCTGATGCTCAAGGGCTGGTCGCTGATGGGCGACGCGCTCGCGCATTCGATCGTTCCCGGCGTCGCTGCGGCCGCCATCCTCGGCGCGCCTTTCGCTGTCGGCGCTTTCTTTGCCGGTATCCTTGCTTCGGTGGCGATGAATTTCGTCAAGCAGAAGTCGCGGCTGCGCGAGGACGCGGTCATCGGACTTGTGTTCACCGCGCTGTTTGCGCTCGGCCTGCTTATGGCGTCGATCTGGCCGACCTCGGTCAGCATACAGACCATCGTGCTCGGTAATATTCTCGCCATCGCCGATGAGGATGTGGTGCAGGTGGCGATCATCGCCGGCGTGTCGCTCGCCGTTATGCTGCTGGTCTGGAAGGACATGATGGTGACCTTCTTCGACGAAAACCATGCCCGCAGCATCGGCATCAATACGACGTTTCTCAAGGGCCTCTTCTTCACGCTTTTGAGCGCCTGCACGGTGGCGGCGCTGCAAACCGTCGGCGCCTGTCTGGTCATTGCGATGGTGGTAACGCCGGGCGCCACAGCCTATCTTTTGACCGACCGGTTCGGCCGCCTGATCGTCATCAGCGTCGCGCTCGGCGTCACTACAAGTTTTGTCGGCGCTTATATCAGCTATTTCCTCGATGGCGCGACCGGCGGAGTCATCGTCTGCTTGCAGACGCTGCTGTTCCTGGCGGCGTTCTTCTTTGCGCCCAAGCATGGCGTGCTGGCGTCGCGGCGGCGGCGACAGGCCGCGATCGAGGCGGCGGCATGAATATCCTGTTCGACTGGTTCGTCGTGCCGCTCAGCTACCCGTTCATGCAGCGGGCGCTGATCGTGTCCGTGCTGGTGGCGGCGGTCTGCGCCGTTCTGTCTTGCTATTTAGTGCTGAAAGGCTGGTCGCTGATGGGCGACGCCATTTCGCACGCGGTGCTGCCCGGCATCGTGCTGGCTTATGTCGCGGGCATTCCGCTGGCGATCGGCGCTTTCGCCGCCGGGCTGTCCTGCGCGCTGTTCACCGGATACCTCAAGGAGCACAGCCGGGTGAAGGAGGACACGGTGATGGGCATCGTGTTCTCCGGCATGTTCGGACTGGGACTGGTGATCTTCAGCAAGATCGAGACCGACCAGCATTTGATGCACATCCTGTTCGGCAATGTGCTGGGCGTGACGGTGCGGGACCTCATCGAGACCGGCATTGTCGCCGGCGGCACTTTGCTGATCGTGCTGATCAAGCGGCGCGACTTGCTGCTTTATTGTTTCGACCCCAACCATGCCCGCACCATCGGCCTGCCGGTGCGGGTGCTGCATTATGGGCTTTTGGTGCTGCTGTCGCTGACCATCGTCGCGTCGCTCAAGGCGGTCGGCATCATCCTGGTGATCGCCATGCTGATCGCGCCGGGGGCGACCGCCTATCTTCTGACCGACAGTTTCGAGCGCATGCTGGTCATCGCCACCGTGGTGGCGACGGTGTCGGCCGCCATCGGCACGCTGGCGAGCTTCCATCTCGATGGCGCCACCGGCGCCTGCATCGTGCTGACGCAGTCGATGTTTTTCGTGGCGGCGTTTCTGTTTGCGCCCAAGCATGGCATCTGGCGGCGCGCGCGCACGACCGCCGCCTGAGCGGTTAGGCATCGACTTTGCGATTTTATATGGCGAGCACGGCACAGCGCTGCTGATGATCCTCAGGCAGGCATCATAGTGGCGCTGAACGTTAAGCTGTTGTTCGAGACGTTCTTCGGCGGGTTAGAACTGGCCCATCGGCCCAGATAGATAGTTGGGATCGATTAACTTGGCATTTGCGCGGGGGAAGGCTCTACCTTGGCTTTTTCTACCTCGGCCATAATTTGTCGGGCTTTGGCTAGTGTTTCTTGGTCGGCATTCTTGCCATCAAGTATTTTTTTCAGCTCGGAGAGTAATGAATTTTCGACTTCATCGAGAAGGTAGTAATAAACCTCAGGCTCATTTTCATCGATAAAGGTGCTGTGGTGTGGCAAGGCCGCCTTTAGAATCTTGGCAGTAGCTTCATTCGTTAACATGCGCTCAGGATCTTCAATCCCAGTTTTTAAGATCTGTAGTCGCATGTAGCTTCCGAGCAGAATAGTCGTGTACGCAGAGAAATAAGCCCAAGCAATTTCCGGCAAAAAAGGTCGTTCGTCTCGAGCTACATTCTTGAACTGGGCTGCTTGAGGTGCCGCGGTGTCGATAATCCCAAGAAATTGTTGAATTTTTGGATCGGTTGTCCTTTTCGCGAGGGCTTTGAAGTTCAGGGCGGACATCATGTTCGCTACCGCCTTGAGTTGGGCCATGTCGTTCACAGCCGTCCAGACTCGTTCCACCGCTTCAAATCGCCTCTTGTCCAATAGAGTCTGACGATTTGCGCTGCCACTTAAGACAGCGTTTCGCAATGCTGAGATTTCTGCTTCCTTGTCTCGAAGGTCGCTTTTTAATCTTTCCTCACTCTGTCGAATCTCAGCGCGGATACCTTCAATTTTCAGATCAAATCGGTATTGCACGCTCCTTGAAATCCATGCGAGTAAATAATTTCGCGTTAGAAAAATAGCCGACGGAATCCCAACTGATAGGCACAGAGAAAATATTGCCAGCGTAAATTCGTCACTCACGAACTATGCTTTCTAATGATTGTTGTGCGCTCACTCTTCGACCCGGGTCCACCCACTCGGATGCAGCCGCTCCTGCGGCAGGAAGCGGCCTTTGTAGTCCATCTTGCGTGAGCCCGGCACCCAGTAGCCGAGATAGACGTAAGGCAGGCCCATGGCGCGGGCGCGCTCGATATGATCGAGGATCATGAAAGTGCCGAGCGAGCGGTCGGCGGCGTCCGGATCGAAGAACGAATAGACCATCGACAGCCCGTCGCTCAGCACGTCGGTCAGCGCCACCGCGAGCAATTGCCCGCCGCCGCGGCCGGTGAAGCCTGAATCGGGGGAGCGCTTGCGATAGTCGATGACGCGGGTGTCGACGTGGCTGTCCTCGATCATCATCGCGTAATCGAGCACGGTCATGTCGGCCATGCCGCCGTCGCGGTGGCGGGCGTCGAGATAGGCGCGGAACACCGAATACTGCTCGGAGGTCGGCGCCGGTTTCCTCATGTCGCCGATGATATCGGCATTGGCGTCGGCATTGCGGCGCATGTTACGCGACGGCTTGAAGTCGGCGACGACGACGCGCACCGAGACGCAGGCGCGGCAGGTCTCGCAGGCCGGGCGGTAGGCGATCGACTGGCTGCGGCGGAAGCCGCCATGGGTCAAAAGGTCGTTGAGGTCGCCGGCCTTTTCGCCGACCAGATGCGTGAACACCTTGCGCTCTTCCTGGCCCTTCAAATAGGGGCAGGGCGACGGCGCGGTCAGGTAGAATTGCGGCGTGTCACGGGAGTGCTGGGTCAATGCGTCAAACCGGGTTCAGACCTTCCAGGGACTTAGGAATCTTGGACTCGAAGCTCAAGCATCGCGCGCCGCGCCGGTTCCGTCAAAGGGCTACCTTGGGGGCCAAAACCCCGGTTTTGGCACCTAGCGGCCGGAAGCGGCGAAGGGCCGCAACGAAGCGGCGCGCTGCGGGTTGTTGACGATTACGGTACCAAGCACGATGTCGTGCAGCAGCCGGCGGCGCCGGTTGAAAAAGGCGACCAAAAGGATGAAGGGCGTCAGCGCCGACACCGACAGCCAGAAGCCGATGGCATGTACGGCGCCGAGCACGAAATAGGCCGGCGCGCCGTACCAGGTGCGCATTTCCAGGTCCATCACCCGCATGCCGAGGGTGGCCGAGCGCGCGCCGCCGACGCTGGCGCCGAAATAGACAATGGCCCACAGCACCGAGGCCGGCGGCAGCAGCCAGTACAGCGCCCAGCCGAAGCCCAAAGTGACGATGCCGAAGACGAAAATGAACATTGCCGCCAGCACCACCGGGATGGCGATGACGATAAAATCGATGAAGAACGCCAGCACCCGCCGCGCCAGCACGCCATCGAACAATTCCGGGTTCAGGTCCGGGTCATAGGCGTGCGGTTTGATATCCATGGACATCGATGAGCCCCCGATCTTTCCGAACGATACCCTGGAAATGGCGAATATAGCGGTCCCGCGCAAGGGGACGATATGCTTATGTCCGACTGGAATCGAGACGCCGCGAGGGGACGTTGAAACGATGACCGTGACCATCGCCGATATCGAGGAAGCCCGCCGGGTCATTGCCGGGGTGGTCCTGCGCACGCCGATGCTGCCGGCGCCGCGGCTGTCGGCGCTGACCGGGGCGGAGGTCTTCGTCAAATACGAAAACCTCCAGGTCACCAACTCGTTCAAGGACCGCGGCGCGCTGGTCAAGCTCGCCTCGCTCAATGAGACCGAACGAAAGCGCGGCGTCGTCGCCATGTCGGCCGGCAACCATGCCCAGTCGGTCGCCTACCACGCAGCGCGGCTCGGCATTCCGGCGACCATCGTCATGCCGGTGACGACGCCTTTTGTAAAAGTCGCGGCGACGCGCTCGCACGGCGCCGAGGTGGTGCTCGACGGGCAAACGGTCGCCGACGCGCAGGCGCGCTGCGAGACGATCCAGCACGAACGCGGCATGACGCTGGTGCATCCTTATGACGATGCCAAGGTGATCGCCGGGCAGGGCACCATTGCGCTGGAAATGCTGGAGGAGGTGCCCGACCTCGATCAGCTCGTCATCCCAATCGGCGGCGGCGGCCTGATTGCCGGCAATGCGATTGCCGCGCGTTCGGTCAATCCGAAGATCGAGATCGTCGGCTGCGAGGCGATGTTGTATCCGGCGGTGTGGAACGCGCTCGAACACGGCAACCGGCCGATCGGCGGGCCGACTCTCGCCGAAGGCATCGCGGTCAAGAACGTCGGGAAGCTGACGCTCCCGATCATCCGCGAACTCGTCTCCGATGTTGTGCTGGTCGATGAAGCTCATCTTGAGCGCGCGGTGAACGCCTATGTCACCTTGCAGAAGACGATGGCGGAAGGCGCCGGCGCCGCCGGTCTCGCCGCGCTGCTGGCCGAGCCTGAGCGCTTCAAAGGAAAGCGCGTCGGCCTGATCCTGTGCGGCGGCAATATCGATCCGCGCATTCTCGCTTCCATCATGGTGCGCGAACTGGAGCGCGAGGCGCGCATCGTCTCGTTCCGCCTCGCCATTCCCGACCAGCCTGGCGTGCTCGGCATCGTCGCCACACGGCTCGGCGAACTCGGCGCCAATATTCTTGAGGTCGAACACCGCCGCCTGCTGCTCGACGTTCCGGCCAAGGGCGCCAAGCTCGACGTTACCATCGAAACCCGCGACGCCAGGCATGCCGCCGAGATCATGGCCGCGCTCGCCGCCGACGGCTACGAGCCGGTGCGGCTCGGGCAGGGCGTGGCTTAAGGGAACCGGCACCGCGGCGGCACGTGTTCGATCGACTATTGCCAGATCGAGCAGGTGCCACATGGCGACGACTTATCCGACCACCACCGCCCCGGTTCCCGATGCCGACATTCGCCGCATGGCCGGCGTCAACGACGCCCTGCTACTGATCGGCCGCATCGTGCTGGTCGTTATGCGCGACTGAACCACGCGCGCCGCGTAATCAGCGCGCACGCATAAATTCTGCGACGCGCTCGCCGATCATGATGGCCGCCATGTTGGTATTGGCGCTGACGATGGACGGCATGACCGAGGCGTCGGCAACGCGCAGCCCCTCGACGCCATAGGCCCGGCATTCGGGATCGACGACGGCGAGCGGATTGTCCGGCGCGCCGATGGCGCAGGTCGACGTCGGATGAAACATCGCTCCCGCGGCCGCAACGATTTCGTCGTCGGACGGCGCAGCGGTCTTGACGCCATCCCAGACCAGCCGGCCCGGTTTGATCCCGGCGCCTATGATGGCACGGCGCACCTTGCCGGGAGATGCAAGAACCGCCGCCGCACCCGCCGCTTTCAAAGCGCCGGTCAGGCCCGTGCCATTGATCAGGCGAAGCGGCGGCTGCCGCGGCATCAGATAGATTTCCTCGAAGCAGGCGCGAACGGACGGCTCGAGCAAAAGGTTGAAGGCGTGATGTCCGGCGATGATCATGCGCTTGACGTCCAGCGGGTCGGAGAACATGCGCTGGTCGATGCGCGGCGGCATGTTCGGGTCGGCAGCGGCAAGCGACACGCGGCCGCGCGACAGGGGTCCATAAAGCGCGCATGACAGCAGCGCCATGCGCAGGCCGAAGGCTTTCGGGTTGATGCGCCCGGTAAAATAATGAAACAGGTCGCCCGGCGTGCCGCCCTCGATGCCAGAAGAAAACTGCAGCGCCGACATGATGTAGTGCTGCGCCGATTGCGGCATTCGCGACTGCGGCTTGAGCGTGATGGCGAAATGCAGTTGCGCGTGATTTTGATAATTGCGCCCGACGCCGGGCCGGTCGGCCACGATCTCGATGCCCAGCGGGCGCAGTTCGTCGGCCGGACCGATCCCGGAACGCAGCAGCAAGGCAGGCGAGTGCACCGCGCCGCAGCAAACGACCACTTCGGCAGCAGTTAAATTGAGTGTTTCATTGCCGCGCTGTGCGATCACGCCGCGCACCGTTCGGCCTTCGAACGTCAGACGCTGGACCTGCGTTTCGGTCATGATGCTGAAATTGGGGCGCGCCCGCACCTCGGCCGTCAGATAGCAGCGCGCGCTGGTGGCGCGTTCGTCGTCCTGGCTTACCGGCGCGGCGAAGAAACCGTCGTCGCCGTTTTCATAAACATCGGCAAGGCTGCGGCGTCCGCGCGCCGTCAGCACTTCGTCGACGCGCCGCATGTACGCGGGCCACCGCTCGCGCGGGATGCGCCGAACGATATTCGGCCCGGCCGCGTTCCGCGCCGGAGCGTCGAGATCGTTGGTCATGGCCTGGAATGTCGGCAGCACGTCGCGCCAGCCCCAGTTCGCCGCGCCCATGCGCTCCCAGCGATCGTAGTCTTCCGGCTTGCCGCGCACGGCCAGCATGCCCATGACGCTGGAGCCGCCGCCCATGATGCGCGCCTGCGGAAATGGCGTCGGCGCTTCTCCCTCGCGGATGCTGGCCTTGAGGCCGGGCCAGAGATATCCGCTGTTGAAATAGGCCGCCGGAAACGTATGGCGGATATCGTCGGGGACGTGGCCGGGCGGCGTATCGGCGCCGGCCTCGATCAGCAGCACGCGCCGTGACGGGTCCTCGGACAGCCGGGCCGCGACCGCGGCGCCGGCCGATCCGCCGCCAATGACGATGACATCGGCGTCGCGTGCGTGGTCATGGCGCGCCGCCGCCGTCACTTCTGCATCGCGCGCCAGATGCGCTCCGGCGTCGCCGGCATCTCGATATGCGTGATGCCGAATTCCGACAGCGCATCGACCACGGCATTGACCACGGCGGGGAGCGCGCCGACGCAACCGGCTTCGCCGGCGCCCTTGGTGCCGAGCGGATTGGTCTTGGTCGGCACCGGATTGGCCTCGACATGGATTGCTGGAAAATTATGCGCGTGCGGCATGGCGTAATCCATGAACGACGCCGTCACCATTTGTCCGCTCTCGTCGAAATGAATGTCTTCCATCAGCGCCTGGCCGACGCCTTGGGCGACGCCGCCGTGGATCTGGCCGTGCAGCAGCATCGGGTTGAGCACGGTGCCGACATCGTCGACGACATTGTAGCGCACGACAGCGGTCTCGCCGGTCTCGCTATCGATCTCGACTTCGCAGATGTGGCAGCCGTTTGGGTAATTATTGACCGGCGTCGTATGCACCGCGTTGGCGGCAAGGCCGGGCTCCATGCCGGCGGGGAGCTTGGCCGGCACCTGCGCCGCGGCGGCGATTTCCTTCATCGTCATGGTGCTGTTGCTCTTGGATGACGAGAACAGGCCGCCTTCGTATTTGATGTCGGCGGCATCGAGCTTCATCGCATGCGCGGCGATCAAAGTTGCTTTCTCGATGATCTTGTCGCTGGCGCGCAGGAAGGCCGCGCCGCCCATGGTGGCCGAGCGCGAGCCGCCGGTGCCTTCGCCGTAGAACACTTTATCGGTGTCGCCCTGCACGTACCGGATTTCGTCCGGATGAATGCCAAGTTTGTCGGCAACAATCTGCTTGAACACCGTCTCGTGGCCCTGGCCCTGGCTGTTCGAGCCGGCGAACATGGTGATGCCGCCGGATTTGTCGAAGCGCACCTCGGCGCCTTCGGTGCCAGGTGCTGCGGCGCGCTCGATGGTGTTGGACAGGCCGATGCCGCGCAGCTTCCCGTGTTTGCGCGCTTCCTTGCGGCGCTTGGCGAAGCCGTCAAAGTCGGCCATGGCCAGCGCCATGTCCATGTTCTTTTCGAATTCGCCGCAGTCATAGGTGAACGTCAGCCCGGTCTTGAACGGCATTTCCTTCGGGCTGATATAGTTGCGCCGCCGCAATTCGACGCTGTCGATGCCGGTTTGCGCGGCGGCCAGTTCCACCATGCGCTCGATGACGAAGGCCGACTCCGGCCGGCCGTTGCCGCGATAGGGGCGCACCGGATTGGTGTTGGTGAAAACGCCGGTGACGTCGACGAAGATCGCCGGCGTGCGATAGGTACCTGCCAGCGTGCCGGCGTTGAGGAAGAACGCCGGCATGTTGTTCTGCAAATAGGCGCCGATGGCGGCGATGGTCTTGACCTTCATCGCCAGGAAGCGGCCGTCTCTGTCGAGCGCCAGTTCGGCTTCGGTGACGTTGTCGCGGCCTTGCGGGTCGCTCAGGAACGCCTCGGTGCGGGTGCTGATCCACTTGACCGGACGCCCGGTCAGCTTCGAGGCGTGGCAGACCAAAGGCACCTCGCCGAAGATCGGCGTCTTCATGCCGAAGCTGCCGCCGGTGTCGCCGGTGATGACGTGCAGCGCGCCTTCGGCGACGTTGAGGATCTTGGCGATATTGCCGCGCAGATCGTGCGGCCGCTGCGTCGCCGTGTGCAGTGTATAACGGCCGGTGCCGGCGTGATAATGCGCCACCGCCCCGCGCGGCTCCATCGTCACCGCGGTGACGCGGTTGATGACGAAGCGGCCTTTGACGACATGCGCCGCCTTGGCAAAGCCGGCCTCGGTCGCGGCTTTGTCGCCGATCAGTTCGACGAAGGAAATGTTGTCCTTGCACTCGTCATAGACGCGGGCTTTGCCTTGCGTCGCCTCGGCGGTGGAGACGACGGCAGGCAGCGGCTCGTAATCGACCTCAACAAGTTCGGCAGCGTCTTGTGCCTGCGCCAACGTATCGGCGACGATGAAGGCGACGCTGTCGCCGATGAAGCGCACATGCGTTTCGGCCAGCACCGGATAGCGCGGCTTGAACATCGGCGAGCCGTCGCGCAGCTTGAGGCCGGGGTGCGACAAGAGATCGCCGAGGCCGGCGGCCTTCCAGTCGGCGCCGGTGATGATGGCGAGCACGCCGGGCGCGGCCTTCGCGGCGGCTGTGTCGATCGACTTGATCTTGGCGTGGCCATGCGGCGAGCGCAGCACGACGCCATAGGCCATGCCCGGCATCTGGATGTCGTCGGTATAGGAGCCGCCGCCGCGCACCAGCCGCGGGTCCTCGAAACGCGGCACGCCCTGACCGATACCAAATTCACCCATGAGTCCTACCCAAAGTTTCTTCTGTTTTGCGAACCCGACCCCGTCATCCTGAGGTGCGAGCGTTAGCGAGCCTCGAAGGATGAACGGCCAAGGTTTTGATGAGGGGCCGTCGCCCTTCGAGGCTCGCGCTGTGCGCTCGCACCTCAGGGTGACGGAGTTAGAGCCATGACTATTTTTCTGACCGCAGCTTCTCCGCCACGCGCGGCGCGAAGTAAGTGAGGATGCCGTCGCAGCCGGCGCGCTTGAACGAGGTCAGGCTTTCCATCATCGCGCGTTCGCCGTCGAGCCAGCCATTGTTCGCGGCCGCCATGATCATCGCGTACTCGCCGGACACTTGGTAGGCGAAGGTCGGCATGCCGAAGGTCTCCTTCACGCGCGCGACGATATCGAGATAGGGCAGGCCGGGCTTGACCATGATCATGTCGGCGCCTTCCTCGATGTCGAGCGCAACTTCGCGCAGCGCCTCGTCGGTATTGCCGGGGTCCATCTGATAGGTACGCTTGTCGCCGTGCAACGTCTTCGACGAACCGACCGCGTCGCGGAACGGGCCGTAGAAGGCAGAGGCATATTTCGCCGCGTAAGCCATAATCGACACGTCGGTGAGGGAGCTCTCGTCGAGAGCGCGGCGGATGGCGCCGACGCGGCCGTCCATCATGTCGGACGGCGCGATGATGTCGCAGCCGGCCTGCGCCTGCACCAAAGCCTGCTTGACCAGCACGGCGACGGTCTCGTCATTCATGATGACGCCGTCGTCGCGTAATAGTCCGTCATGGCCGTGGCTGGTGAAAGGATCGAGCGCGACATCGCACAGGATGCCGATGTCCGGCACTTCCTTCTTGATGGCGCGAATGGCGCGGCACACCAGATTGTTGTCATTGAGCGCTTCCGAGCCGGTCGGGTCGCGCAAGGACGGGTCGGTATAAGGGAACAGGGCGATGCAGGGGATGGCGAGCTTGGCCGCGCGCTCGGCCTCCCGCACCGCCTGATCGACCGACAGGCGCTCGACGCCCGGCATCGAGGCGACAGCGGCGCGCTTGTTGTCGCCGTCCATGACGAAAATCGGCCAGATCAGGTCGTCGGCGGTGACCACGTTCTCGCGCACCAGCCGCCGGGCCCATTCGCTGCGCCGGTTGCGGCGCATCCGGGTCGGCAGGTCGAGCGGCGTATGGCCCGTGAGGCTGGAATCGGGCTCGCCCGGCACAAAGCCGATGTTTTGCTGTAAGGGGCGTCCGAATTTGATGGCCATGGCGTTCTCCGGAGGCCTTTTTAGCCGGTCCAGAGAGGCCACGCCACCCGGTGCTTTCCGGAGCCGTTGACGTCTCCCGGCCCGGCTTCTATCCGTCGAGACCATGGATTTCACCCTCACCGAAGACCAGCGCGCTTTCCAGGCAACCGCCCGCGCATTCGCCCGCGAGGCGATGATGCCGCACGCGGCGGCCTGGGACGAAGGCGAGGTGTTTCCGGTGGAGGTGCTGCGCCAGGCGGCGGCCCTTGGCTTAGCCGGCATCTATGTGAAGGACGATGTCGGCGGCTCCGGCCTGACCCGGCTCGACGCCGCGCTGATCTTTGAGGAGCTGGCGCAGGGCTGCACCTCGACGGCGGCCTACATCTCCATCCACAACATGGTGGCGTGGATGATCGACACTTACGGCAGCGCGGTCTTGCGCGAGAAGCATCTGCCGAAGCTCTGCTCCATGGAGCATTTCGCCAGTTACTGCCTGACCGAGCCGGGCGCTGGCTCGGATGCCGCCAGCCTCACCACCAGGGCGCGGCGCGATGGCGACTTTTATGTGCTCGACGGCGCCAAGGCTTTCATCTCCGGCGGCGGCGTGTCCGATGTCTATGCGGTGATGGCGCGCACGGGTGAATCCGGGCCGAAAGGCATTTCCTGCATTCTGGTCGAGAAGAGCACGCCGGGGCTTTCCTTCGGCGCGCGCGAGAAGAAGCTCGGCTGGAAATCGCAGCCGACGGCGATGGTGATGTTCGAGAACTGCCGCGTGCCGGCCCGCAACCTCATCGGCAAGGAAGGCGAGGGTTTCCGTATCGCCATGGCCGGGCTCGATGGCGGAAGGCTCAACATCGCCGCCTGTTCATTGGGCGGCGCGCAATTCTCGCTCGACCGCACCATCGACTACATGAAGGACCGCAAGCAGTTCGGCACGCGCATTGCCGATTTTCAGGCGCTCCAGTTCCGTATCGCCGATTATGCCACCGACATCGACGCCGCGCGGCTGCTGCTGCACCGCGCTGCTGTTGCCGTCGGCGAGCATGAGCCCGGCGCGACCACGCTCGCTGCCAAGGCCAAACGTCTCGCCACCGACACCGGCTTCGACGTCGTCAATGGCTGCCTGCAACTGCATGGCGGCTACGGCTATCTGCGCGATCATCCGATCGAGCGCGTGCTGCGCGACGTGCGCGTGCACCAGATCCTCGAAGGCACCAACGAAATCATGCGCGTCATCATCTCGCGCGCGATGCTGGGGAATTGAAAGCGTGAGCGACGCCGAAATATTATTCGAGCGCCGGGGTGCTGCCGGCATCGTCACGCTGAACCGCCCGAAGGCGCTCAACGCCGTCACGCACAATATGGTGCACGCCTTGAGCGCGCAGTTGGCGGCCTGGGCCGATGACGACGCGGTGACGCGCGTGGTCATCATGGCCAATGGCGAGCGCGCTTTTTCCGCGGGCGGTGACATTCGCCACCTTTACGACCTCGGCAAGGCCGGCCGGCACAAGGAAGCCTTGCAGTTCTGGGCCGACGAATATCCGCTCAACGCCGCGATCAAGAATTACCGCAAGCCCTATGTCGCGCTCATTGACGGCATCGCCATGGGCGGCGGCATCGGCATTTCGGTGCACGGTTCGCACCGCGTCGCCTTCGACCGCTTCTCCTTCGCCATGCCCGAAGTGAGCATCGGCTTCTTCCCCGATGTCGGCGCCACCTGGTTTTTGCCGCGCATGCCGGGCGAACTCGGCGCCTATTGTGCGCTGACCGGCGAGCGCTTCAACGCTGCCGATGGCGTTGCCGCCGGCATTGCCACGCACCGCGTGCCGTCGTCGCGCTACGGCGCTTTGGTCGACGGTCTGACCGGGAATGTTTCCGTCGATGCCGTACTTTCCGCTTTTTCCGAACCGGCGGGGGAGGCGATCGACCGCCTGTTCGCCGGCAATAGCGTCGACGGCATTCTTGCCGCGCTTGACCATGAGGCCGCCTCCACCAACATCGACGCCGAATGGGCCGGCAAAGCCGCGGCCTTGATGCGAACCAAATCGCCGCTCAGTCTCAAGCTCGCGCTGGCGCAGGTGCGCTTCGGCGCTACCGCCGATTTCGCAACGTGCATGCGCACCGAATTCCGCATAGTGTCGCGCATCATTCATGGCCATGATTTTTACGAGGGCGTGCGCGCGGTGATCGTCGACAAGGACAACAAACCGGTGTGGCAACCGCCCTCTTTGGCGCAGGTGAGCGACGCCGAAGTGGCGCGCCACTTCGCGCCGCTCGGCGACAGCGAGTTGACGCTGTGAGCGAACCGTTCTCCGCCGACGACCTGAAAGGCCTCGATCCCGTTCACGAGGAAGAGGGCGAGGTCAGCGTCGGCATCTGGACGCGGCGGCTGGTGCTGTTCCTGCGCGTAATGGCGGCGCTGTCGATGATCAAGGGGCTGTATCACTGGTCGCGGGTCTGCGGCATCGGCGTCGAGCCCAACGAATATTTCGAGGCGCATTCGATCGCCTGGCAGGTGGCGACGGTGTTCTTCGCCGTCATCGACCTGGTCGCGGCGGTCGGCCTGTGGCTGGCGGCGGCCTGGGGCGCGGTGATCTGGCTGACCGCAGTCGCTTCGATGCTGGCGGTCGAGATTTTCTTTCCGCAGGTCTATGGCCGTGGTTTCATCACCGTTATCGTCGAGGGCGGTCTGCTCGGACTGTATCTCTGGCTGGCGATGAAGTCGGCGCAGGAGCAGCCGGAATAGGTTACAAGATAAAAAATTAAAGGGAGCGAACCATGTCGCGCATCGGATTTATCGGCCTCGGCAATATGGGTCTGCCGATGGCGCAGAACCTGCTCAAGGCCGGCCATCAGGTCGAAGGTGTCGATCTCAATCCGGCCTCGATCGAGAAGCTGATCGCGTCCGGCGGCGTCAACGCCGAATTCGCCAAGGTCGCCGCCAGCCGCGCGGATGTCGTCATCACCATGCTGCCGGCCGGCAAGCATGTCCGCGAGGTCTATCTCGGTTCAGGCGGCATCGTTGAGTACGCCAATCCCGGCACGCTGCTGATCGACTGTTCCACCATCGACGTCGAGACCGCGCGCGAGGTTGCAGCTGCCGCGGAGGCGAGGGGGCTTCTGATGCTGGACGCGCCGGTGTCCGGCGGCGTCGGCGGTGCGGCCGCCGGCACGCTCACTTTCATGGTCGGCGGCAGCGTGCAGGCTTTCACCCGCGCGCAAACCATTCTCGACAAGATGGGCAAGACCATTGTGCATGCCGGCGGCCCCGGCAACGGCCAGGCGGCGAAGATCTGCAACAACATGATCCTCGGCATTTCCATGATCGCGGTGTCGGAAGCTTTCGTGCTGGCTGAAAAACTCGGCCTCGACCACCAGAAGCTGTTCGACATTTCCTCGAAGTCGTCCGGCCAATGCTGGGCGATGACGACCTATTGCCCGGTGCCGGGGCCGGTGCCGACGTCGCCGGCCAATCGCGACTATCAGCCCGGATTTACCGCCGCGATGATGCTGAAGGATTTACGTTTGGCGCAAGGGGCGGCCAAAGCCGCCGGCGCGAAAACCGAATTGGGCGCGGACGCTGAAAGGATTTATTCGGCATATGCCGACAGCGGCGAGGCGGAGCGGGATTTTTCCGGCGTTATCCGCTTCATTCGCGGCTAAATCGCCGCGCGCAAAGTGAATCAAACCTTGCGCGATTTCGCGCAATTGAAAGTGCAACGAAGGATTCACCGTTGCAAATAAACCTAATCTTTATGCTGTTATTTAAGCCGATTTTAGACTGGCCCGCATAGTTTGGTTCACAAGGGACGAGGAAAACAGGGCCTCGTGACCAGTGAAAACAAAACTAAACTAACAAGGGGCGTTTAAAATGAAAGCCGTCGCAAAGACGGTCGAACCCGCAGAGCGCGAAGCGCGGTTCGACACGATCCAGCCTTTGTATCATGAGGCACTGACCTTGGTGGAGCGGCTGCATCGCCGGCTGCTCGACGTCATCAAGGACGAATTCGACCGCCGCGGCCGTTCCGACATCAATTCGGTGCAGGCGCTGCTGTTGTACAATATCGGCGACAAGGAGTTGACGGCCGGTGAGCTGCGCACGCGCGGCTACTATCTCGGCTCCAACGTTTCCTACAATCTCAAGAAGCTGGTCGAGATGGAATTCCTCGATCATCAGCGCTCGCGCGTCGACCGCCGTTCGGTTCGCATCAAGCTGACCGCCAAGGGCCAGGAAGTGCGCGACATCGTCGACACGCTTTATCAGAAGCATGTCCGTACCGTGGAGCAGGTCGGCGGCATCAATGCCGACGAGTTTGCGACCTTGAACAAGTCGCTGCACCGGCTCGAACGCTTCTGGACCGACCAGATCCTGTATCGCCTCTAGTTTTCTGCGCTCGCACGTACTGGCGAGACAACTTGCCCCCGGCCGGACACCTCCACCGGCCGGGGCTTTTTGTCGTTTGCACAGCCTTGATGTCGCACACCCACCCCGACTCAAGCGGCGATGGTCTATGCTACCGGTGCACGGGAGCGGCGATGGCGGACGAACAGACGGTTTATTTCGAGCGCATCGTGATCGGCGGCAGCGCCAAGCTGGTGGCGGTCGACGCCACTACCGGCATCGAGGTCACGGTGATCGGCCCGGCCAACGGCTCGCACGCCGAACTGCAAAAACTGGCGCTGGCCAAGCTGAAAGCCCGCATCGCCCGCGAGAAATCCTGATCGGAATCCCTATATATTGCGGCTGTATGACGTCCCGTATGCCAGCGCTTGGCGCTAGGCGGACGATATGCTATTCGCGTCGCTCAATCCCGGAACCCATTCAGAGTCGGCGCCGCATCGTCTGGCGCCCGGAGAATTTAAATGTCGGCGGACGGCCTGTTTTCCGCGCAATTGCGCGACGTGGACCCTGAAATCGCCCATGTGATCGGCCAGGAGCTCGGCCGCCAGCGCGATGAAATTGAGCTGATCGCCTCGGAAAATATCGTCTCCAGGGCCGTGCTGGAGGCGCAGGGCTCGGTCCTCACCAACAAATATGCCGAAGGCCTGCCCGGCAAGCGCTATTACGGCGGCTGCCAGTATGTCGACATCGCCGAGACTTTGGCGATCGAGCGCGTCACCAAATTGTTCGGCTGCCAGTTCGCCAATGTGCAGCCGCACTCCGGCGCCTCCGCCAATGCCGAAGTGTTCTTCGCGCTGATGCAGCCCGGCGACACTTTCATGGGGCTCAACCTCGCCGCCGGCGGCCATCTCAGCCACGGCATGGCGCTCAACATGTCCGGCAAGTGGTTCAAGCCGGTGCCGTACAATGTGCGCCGCGACGACCAGCGCATCGACATGGACGAGGTCGAAAAGCTCGCCAAGGAGCACAAGCCGAAGCTTATCATCGCCGGCGGTTCGGCCTATCCGCGCATCATCGACTTCAAGCGCTTCCGCGAGATCTGCGACGAAGTGGGGGCGCTGCTGATGGTCGACATGGCGCATTTCGCCGGGCTCGTTGCCGGCGGCGCGCATCCGTCGCCGTTCCCGCATGCCCATGTCGTCACCACGACGACGCACAAGACGTTGCGCGGTCCCCGTGGCGGCGTCATTCTCACCAATGACGAAGCGCTGGCCAAGAAGTTCAACACGGCGGTGTTCCCCGGCATGCAGGGCGGCCCGCTGATGCATGTCATCGCGGCCAAGGCGGTTGCCTTCGGCGAGGCGCTGAAGCCGAGCTTCAAGACCTATGCCAAGAATGTCGTCGAGAACGCCAAGGTGCTGGCCGACACGTTGAAAGGCCACGGCTTCGATATCGTCTCCGGCGGCACTGATACGCATCTGATGCTGGTCGATCTGCGCCCCAAGCGCCTGACCGGCAAGGTCGCCGAACTGGCGCTCGGCCGCGCGCATATTACCTGCAACAAGAACGGCATCCCGTTCGATCCGGAAAAGCCGATGGTGACGTCGGGCATCCGCCTCGGCTCGCCCGCCTGCACCACGCGCGGTTTCGGCACCGCCGAATTCAAGCAGGTCGGCGAGATGATCGTCGAAGTGCTCGACGTGCTGTCGCAGAAGGGCGTCGACGAGGATACGTTTGTCGAAGCGGCGGTGCGCGACAAGGTGAAGACATTGCTCGGGCGTTTTCCGATTTATCAGTAGTTCTCCTTTTCCCTCCCCCGCTTGCGGGGGAGGGTAGGGAGGGGGCCTTAAAGGGATCGTCACATGCGTTGCCCGAGTTGCGGTAGCCTCGATACGCAGGTCAAGGATTCACGGCCGACGGAAGACTCCGCTGTCATCCGCCGCCGCCGCGTCTGTCTGACCTGCAATTTCCGCTTCACCACTTTCGAGCGCGTGCAGTTGCGCGAACTCACCGTGATCAAGCGCAACGGCCGGCGCGTGCCGTTCGACCGCGATAAATTGATGCGTTCGGTGCAGATCGCGCTGCGCAAGCGCGCCGTCGAGCCGGAGCGGATCGAGCAAATGGTGTCGAAGATCGTGCGCGAGCTGGAAAGCGGCGGCGAGAACGAAGTATCGTCCGAGGCCATTGGCGAGACCGTGATGGCGCATCTGCGCGAGATCGACGACGTGGCTTACGTGCGCTTTGCCTCGGTCTATCGAAATTTCGGCGAGGTCAAGGACTTCCGCGCCGCGCTCGACGAATTGTCCGGCGACGACGACGCTCCCGCGCCGCCGGTTCGTAAATAGCCCATAGCGGCGGATGGGCCACCTCAAAGTGTGGGTGCTGTAAATTCAATCTGGAGTTGACGGCAGGGCCGGATTTTTGTGTGCTGTCGCGGTGACTGCGCGGGACGCGCTCGGGTCGGCTGGCTAAAGGGCGCGCACGCGGCACCAACGAAGGGGGCTGCGATGGAAATCACCTTTAACGGCGGACGTTTCGCCATCGGCGTTCCGATCGGCGAAGTCCATAACGAACTTGGCGTCGGCGCCGCCAATGGCCATACTTCTTTTATCGACGGTAAAAACTCAAGCGTCGTCGGCGTTTCGCTGGTGATCAATCATTTCACTTTCGAGGTGCCTTGCGAATGCGCCTTGCAGGCCGGCGACTGGATCGAACTGGATACGGCGGTGATCCTGTTCATTGAGGTCGGTTCGATCAGATACAACCTGTGCGGCGGAGAGTGCGTCGGCAAAACCAGCTCCGGTCCGCGCGGCGTCGGGATCGGCCTCGAGAACTCCAAAATCAGATGGGTGCTGCGCTAGCCGGCGTGGGGCCTGCATATTGCCGAACGGGGCGGTTGGCCCGCGCCCCGGGTTGCGCTACGAGAACGCAATGAACGCAACCCAAAACGACGTGCCGCCGCAAACACCGCCCGGCGACACCCGCTACATGACGCTGGCGCTGGCGCTCGGCCGCCGCGGCCTCGGCAATGCCTGGCCCAATCCGGCGGTAGGCTGCGTGATCGTCAAGGACGGCGTCATCGTCGGCCGCGGCTGGACCCAAGCCGGCGGCCGGCCGCATGCCGAGGTCGTGGCGCTGAACCAGGCGAAACGCCGGGCCAAGGGCGCGACGCTCTATTGCACGCTCGAGCCGTGCTCGCATGAAGGCAAGTCGCCGCCTTGCGCCGATGCCGTCATCAAGGCCGGCATCGCCCGCGTCGTCTCGGCGCTAGAAGATCCCAATCCGGAAGTGGCGGGGCAGGGTCACGCACGGCTGCGCGACAAGGGCATTGCGGTCGATGTCGGCCTTATGGCCGACGAGGCGCAACGCGCGCACGCCGGCCACATCACGCGCATTCAGAAGTCACGTCCGCATGTCACGCTGAAGCTCGCCATTTCCGCCGACGGAAAGGCCGGTCTCGCTGGCCGCAAGCCCGTCGCCATCTCCGGCGAGGAGGCGCGCGACCGTGTTTGGCTGATGCGCGCGCAAAGCGACGCCATCCTGGTCGGCATCGGCACCGTGCTGTCGGACAATCCGCAACTGACCTGCCGCCTGCCGGGGATGTTCGAGCGCTCGCCGGTGCGCGTTGTGCTCGACGCGAAATTGAGCGTGCCGATGTCGGTGACGGTAATCTCGACCGTGCGCGACACGCCGACCTGGGTGTTCTGTTCGCACAAGGCCTCGCCGATTGCCGAGGACATTCTGCAACAGAAGGGCGCCAAGGTGTTTCGCGTCGACGAGACGCAAGGCCGGCTCGATCTCGACGAAGTGCTGAAGGTCCTCGGCGAGCAGGGCATCACAAGGCTGATGGTCGAGGGCGGCCCGACAATCGCCGCGTCTTTCGTTGCTGCCGATCTGGTCGATGAGGCGGTGCTGCTGCGCGGGCCGAAGGAAATCGGCGGCGACGGCATCGCCGCGCTTGAAGGCATGAAGCTCGAAGCATTGACCGGCAAACTGAAATTGCTCGGCGCGGAGCAGGTCGGCGCCGACACCATCGAAACGTATATGAGCACCTGATGTTCACCGGCATTGTCACGGACCTGGGCGAAGTGCGGTCGGTGCATCCGCGCGCCAATAATCTGTCGCGCCTGACGATCTACACGCGCTATCCGCGCGCCGAACTGATCGAGGGCGCCTCGGTCGCCTGTTCCGGCGTCTGCCTCACCGTGGTCGATACCGGCGAGGAGGATGGCCGCGTCTGGTTCGCCGCCGATGCCGCCGCCGAAACGCTCGCCGTTACGGGCGTCGGAAAGTGGCGCCACGGCACGCGCATCAATCTCGAACGGCCGCTGCGGCTCGGCGATGAACTCGGCGGCCATCTGGTCGCCGGCCATGTCGATGGCCTCGCCACGGTGATCGCGCGCGAGGACATGACCGATATGGCCAAATTCACCTTGCGTGCGCCGCATGACCTGGCGCGCTTCATCGCGCCGAAAGGCTCGGTCGCGCTCGATGGCGTGTCGCTGACGGTCAACCAGGTGGAGGGGGATACCTTCACCGTCATGATCATCCCGCACACTTTGTCGGTGACCAGCCTCGGCGCCTGGCGCGAGAGCGACGCGGTTAACCTCGAAATCGACACCATGGCGCGCTATGCGGCGCGTTTGATGGAAGCGCGCTAGCGGCGTCGCAGGGCCTTGTTTGAAGGCCATGCGCTTGCTACCACGCGGCTCAACCAAGGAACCTGATTGAATGGCCAAAAAAGTCAGCGCCGCGAAGCCGCGCGCCACTAAGTCTGCCGCGCCGCGGCTTCTGATCGTCGAAGCGCGCTTCTATGACCATATCGCCGATGCGCTGCTCAAGGGCGCCAGCGCGGTGCTGGACGAGGCCGGCGCGACCTATGACGTCATCACCGTGCCCGGCGCGCTGGAAATTCCCGGCGCCATCGCCATGGTGGCCGACGCGCCGAAGAACAAGAAGACGCCTTATGACGGCTTCGTCGCGCTCGGTTGCGTCATCCAGGGCGAGACCTATCATTTCGAAATCGTCTCGAACGAATCCGCGCGCGGCCTGATGGACCTCACCGTGCAGCGCCATTTCGCCATCGGCAATGGCATCCTCACCGTCGATACCGAGGCGCAGGCCAAGGATCGCATCGGCGGCGCGCATGGTCACAAGGGCGCGGAAGCGGCCAAGGCGGCATTGGCGATGATCGCGCTCAGGCGCGATTTGGACGCCAAATAATGGCGGAGGCCGCCAAACCCGAGAAGGAAGAGCGCAAGGCGAACAAGCGCGGCGCCGCGCGTCTCGCCGCCGTGCAGGCGCTTTATCAGATGGATCTGGCCGGCAGCGGACTGGACGAGATCATTGCCGAGTTCGAAAGCCACTGGATCGGCCGCGAGGTCGAGGGCGCGCAATACCTGCCGGCGGAAGCGGCGTTCTTCCGCGATATCGTCTCCGGCGTGGTGCGCGACCAGCGCACGCTCGATCCGCTGATCGATGAGGCGCTGGCGCGCGGCTGGCCGCTCAAGCGCATCGAGACAGTGTTACGCGCCGCGCTGCGCGCCGGCCTGTACGAGCTGCAAAACCGCCGCGACGTGCCGGCGCGTGTCGTCGTCGCGGAATATGCCGACGTCGCCGCCGCCTTCGTCGAGCGCGACGAGACCGGTATGGTCAACGCCGTGCTCGACCAGTTGGCGCGCAAGGTGCGGGCCGACGAGTTCAACTAGCCTTAGCTTTGCTCACGGCCGGGAATGACGGTATCGTTGGCGCATGAGCGCCGACGATAAACCCTCCGCCGAAGACAACCTGATCGCGCGTTATTTCGCGCCGCTCGCCACCGATCCCGGCGCGCTCGGCCTGTCGGACGACGCCGCCTTTATCAAGCCGCCGCCGGGCTGCGAGCTGGTGTTGAAAGCCGACGCCATTGTCGGCGGTATTCATTTCTTTCCCGACGATCCAGCCGGAGCCATCGCCGCCAAGGCGCTGCGCATCAATCTCTCCGACCTCGCCGCGAAAGGCGCAAAGCCGCTCGGCTTCCTGTTGTCGCTGGCTTTGCCGAAAGACATTGGCGAGCCGTGGCTCGGCGCTTTCGCGCAAGGACTGCGCGAGGATATCGCAACGTACAAATGCCCCTTGTTCGGCGGCGACACCGTGCGCTCGCCGGGGGCCATTATGGCGTCAGTGGCCATGTTCGGCAGTGTGCCGGACGGCATGATGGTGCGCCGCTCGACCGCCAAGGCCGGCGACACGGTTTTCGTCACCGGCAGCATTGGCGACGCCGCCCTCGGCCTTGGCCTGCGCAATGGCGCGACATGGCCGCTCTCCGAGGCGCAGCGCGATCATCTTGCGCAACGTTATCTGTTGCCGCTGCCGCGCAGCGCGCTGGCCGAGACCGTGCTGCATTATGCCTCCGCGGCGATGGATGTGTCCGATGGCCTTGTCGGCGATCTCGCCAAACTGTGCCGCGTCTCCGGCGTCGCCGCCGACATCGACGCCACGCGGGTGCCGCTGTCGGCTGCCGCGAAAGCCGTCACCGCCGCCGATCCTGCCGCGCTGGAAACCGCGCTGACCGGCGGCGACGATTACGAAATCCTATGCACCGTACCGCCAGCCAAGGTCGATCGCTTCCGCGTCGCCGCCATGGCCGCCAAGGTTGCGGTCACCGAGATCGGAACCATCACTGAAGGCGAGGGCGCCAACTTTCACGATGCGCAAGGCGCGGCGTCGACCTTCAAGCGCGCCTCGTTCAGTCATTTCTGACAGCGGATCTGACAGCGGAGAACTTTTCGCTATAGTGCCGGCCAAACCAATCGGGGGAAGCGCGCGATGGACGAAATGAAGGCACGAAAGGCATTCATGCCGACCGGGCAGACGCCGCGTTTCCAGGATTACCTCAAGCACTATCCGACCTCGTCCTATTTGCGCCGCCACGCGCCGCGCAACATCCCGCGCTTCTCCTTTGAATATGGCGACACCGGCGCCGGTGACGATGTCGGCGTCCAGCATAACTGGGCGGCGTTCGACAACGTCAAGATCGTGCCGCGCTACGGCGTCATGGGCACGCTGCCGCCGGTCGGCGTTGAATTGTTCGGCACGAAATATTCGGCGCCGATTGGTATCGCGCCGATGGGCGGGCCGGCCATCGTCTGGCCCGGCGCCGATCTCATCATGGCGAAAGCAGCCCAAGCCGCGCGCATTCCCTACACGCTCGGCGTCGCCGGCGGCGCAACAATAGAGCAAATCGCCGAAGTCGCGCCCGATGTATTCTGGTTGCAGCTTTATCGCTTCGCAAATAATGATCACAAGATCGGTTTCGATCTGATCGACCGTGCGCAGCGCGCCAACGTCAAGGTCCTGACGATGACGCTCGACACGCCGGTGCGCACGACGCGCTCGCGCGAAACCTATGCCGGCTTGGGCCGCGAATTTCATCCGACCGCGCGCATGTTCCGCGAGATGATCGTGCGGCCGAAATGGCTGCTGGCTTTGCTGCGCAACGGCTTCCCGCGTTTCGCCACCATGGCGCAATATGCCGGCGTCAAGCCGAGCACCAATGGCGTCATCGATTTCGCCCGCCGCGAAATGGGTGGCGCGTTTCTCTGGGACGAAGTCGCGCGCTACCGCGACCGCTGGAAAGGGCCGATGACGATCAAGGGCATTCTGCACCCGCAGGATGCCGAGAAGGCGGTGTCGCTCGGCATCGACGGCATCTGGGTGTCGAACCATGGCGGCCGCCAGATCGAGGCTCTGGTGCCGTCGATCGATGCGTTGCCGGCCATCGTCGCGGCGGTCGGCTCCAAGGCCACTATCCTGATCGACAGCGGCATCCGCTCCGGTCAGGACGTCATGCGGTCCCTGGCGCTAGGCGCCGACGCCGCTTTTGCCGGCAAGTCGTTTCTGTGGGCGCTCGGCGCGCTCGGTGAAGACGGGCCGGGCCAGCTCATCGATCTTTATATCGACGAGTTGCGGGCCTCGCTCGGCCAGATCGGCGCGCATCATCCGGGCGAGGCGAAGCTCGCCAAGGTGCTGCATCCGGGCCGGATTGAGTTTTAGTTCCTCCCGAATAAAGCAAACTCATCCCAGCCCTGCGTCCTTGGCAGTAGCCCCGTCCTGCGAACCCCGCTAACAAGAGCAAAATATTGCTCCCGGGGAAACGCTCCATGTCGGCCGCCGCCGAACCGCTGCCGCATAGTTTCGACGACCGGCTGGCCCGCCGCAACGCCATGGTGCTGGCGGTGGCGCAGGCGCTGGCCGGCGGCAACAACACCGTCATCGTCTCGACTGCCTCGATTGCCGGCGCCGTGCTGGCGCCCGATCCGGGCCTGGCCACCGCGCCGGTCACCGCCATGGTACTCGGCATGTGGCTCGGCACGCTGCCGCTCGGCTATTTGGCGCGCCGCTTCGACCGCCGCTTCGCGCTGCAATGCGGTTCGGTCTTCGGCATGATATCGGGCCTGATCTCCTGTTCGGCGGTGATGGTCGGCTCGTTCTGGCTGCTGTTGCTCGGCACCTTCTGCGGCGGGCTCTATGCCGCCGCGCACCAGTCCTATCGCTTTGCCGCCGCCGATACCGCCAGCGAAGCCTACCGGCCGAAGGTGGTGTCTTGGGTGCTGGCCGGCGGCGTTTTTGCCGCGCTGATCGGGCCGCAACTCGTCATCCACACCAAGGACCTGCTGCCGCCCTATCTGTTCGCGGCGAGCTATCTCGGCCAGTCGGTCTGCGCCTTGATCGCGGCCATCGTGCTGACCTTCGTCAAGGTGCCGCCGACCGCGCCGAAGCGCGCCGACACCTCGCGTCCGCTTGGCGAAATCGCGCGCACGCCGCGCTTCGTCGTCGCGGTCGCCTGCGGTGTCGCCAGCTACGCCATGATGAACATGGTAATGACGTCTGCTCCGCTAGCGATGGTCGGCTGCGGCCATTCCGTCACCGACGCCGCGCTCGGCATTCAGTGGCATGTGCTGGCGATGTACGCGCCGAGCTTCGTCACCGGCTCGCTGATCGCGCGCTTCGGCGTCGAGCGCATCACGTTCATCGGCCTTGTCCTGATCGCGCTGGCCGCCGCGGTCGGGGTCGCCGGCATCACCGTGGCGCATTTCTGGACCGGGCTGATCCTGCTTGGCCTCGGCTGGAACCTCGCTTTCATCGGCGCGACCACCATGATCACGCAGTGCCACCGGCCGGAAGAGCGCAACAAGGTGCAGTCGTTCAACGACTTCCTCATTTTCGGCTCGATGGCCATATCGTCATTCTCGTCCGGGCAGATGCTCGCTTACATGAGCTGGCCGGCGATCAACGAAGTGGTGTTCCCGACGGTCGCCATTGCCGGCGGGTTGCTGGTCTGGCTGGTGATGCGCCGCCGCGCCGAGGCGAGGGCGGTCTAGCTGTAGCCTTTGCGCCGTTCGGCGAGTTGCAGGGAAACGCTGTCGACCTGCCTCCGGCCATCGGTGATTTCCAGGCTGACCGGCCCGAACGCCGGGTCCGGCTCCTGCATGATGTCGATAATGACCTCGCGGCCGAAGGCGATGGCCTCGCTGTCGCAAGGAATTTCGATGAAGCCGAGATGCTCCGGACCGGAGTCACGGTGCAGGGCGTAGCCGTAACGGGGCATGACGAATCCTATGTGCGCTAGCGAACATAGCTTTCAGAATCCGGGGCCGGAGGTAGTTTTCGTCGTTTATTTTACAATGGCACCGTTTTTTCCGGCGGCCTTCGGAACCGCGCCCCTATATCGGGCTGTTATCCTATGTTTATATGCTCTGGTCCGGTCCGCCGAGGGCGCTCTTATGAGGCGTCGTGGAAGTGGATCGGACGCGGTGCCTGTACGCACCCTTGGCTCCCGGGCGGCGCCGGACTCCGCCAAAGCAGTCTGGCTTGCGCAGACTGCGTAAGCTTGCCTGCGTGGCAATATGACCTCCGCGAGGAGTTCGCTGATGGTGCGAAGCAGCCTTAGCCGGCTAGCCGCCAGAAGCGCGGCCCGGATGCCATAAGACACCGCAATAAGCGCCACGGACGCAGCGTCCTTCGCCAAAGGACGCGCACGCCGTCCAGGGCGCGGTAAAATTTGCCGAGGGCGCGGAATCGGAAGGCCGGCGTCCCCGCGCCGTTAAAACAGGCGCGATGGCGCGCGCCTGCTCCTTTAGGCCAACCCGCCGCGGCCTTTATTCACCGGCAAATTCAGCCTGACCGCGCCTTTCGCCACAAACCGTTGGGAAGGCGTCAAATGCGCGTTGCTTTGCTGCCACTTTTTTGGCTATATCCGCGCGCTTTCAAGTCGAGGTGAAGCGCCCCCCTTGTGCGGCCATCCTCGACGCTCCCGTGCCGGCGGGGGCTTTAAATTCCCGCCCGCTTCATTCTCACTCGAGGTTGGATTCATGACTTCTCTTTGGGTCATCATCGGCTGCGGCCTGCTTTCCATCGTTTACGGAATCTGGGCCATTAAGTCGGTCATGTCGGCGGATGCCGGCAATGCCAGAATGCAGGAAATCGCGGCCGCGATCGCCGAAGGCGCGCAGGCCTATCTCAAGCGCCAGTACATCACCATCGGCATGGTCGGCGTGGTCGTGCTCGTGATCCTCTGGTGGTTGCTGGGCAGCCTGACGGCGCTCGGCTTCCTGATCGGCGCGGTGCTCTCCGGCGTCGCCGGCTTCATCGGCATGAACGTCTCGGTGCGCGCCAACGTCCGCACCGCCCAGGCGGCGACCAAGTCGCTTGCCGCGGGTCTCGACATCTCGTTCAAGGCCGGCGCGGTCACCGGCATGCTGGTGGCGGGCCTCGCGCTGCTCGGCGTCGCCATCTACTACGCGGTTCTCACCGGGCCGATGAAGTACGCCTCCGACAGCCGCGTTGTCATCGACGCGCTGGTCGCGCTGTCCTTCGGCGCTTCGCTGATCTCGATCTTTGCCCGTCTCGGCGGCGGCATCTTCACCAAGGGCGCTGACGTCGGCGCCGACCTCGTCGGCAAGGTCGAAGCCGGTATCCCGGAAGATGACCCGCGCAACCCGGCGACCATTGCCGACAACGTCGGTGACAATGTCGGCGACTGCGCCGGCATGGCGGCCGATCTGTTCGAAACCTACGCGGTGACCGTCGTCGCCACTATGGTTCTCGCGGCGATCTTCTTCGTCGGCCAGCCGATCCTCGGCTCGGCGATGCTCTATCCGCTCGCCATTTGCGGCGCCTGCATCGTGACCTCGATCGTCGGTACCTTCTTCGTCAAGCTCGGCGCCAACGGTTCGATCATGGGCGCGCTCTACAAGGGCCTGATCGTCGGCGGCGTGCTGTCGGTCGGTGGCCTTGCGGTTGCGACCCACTACACCATCGGCTGGGGCCAGATCGGGACCGTCGCCGGCATGGCGATCACTGGCAAGAACCTGTTCATCTGCGGCGTTCTTGGCCTCGTCATCACCGGCCTGATCGTCTGGATCACCGAGTACTACACCGGCACGGGCAAGCGTCCTGTTGTGTCGATTGCTCAGGCGTCGGTCACCGGTCACGGCACCAACGTCATCCAGGGCCTGGCCGTCTCGCTTGAGTCGACCGCCATGCCCGCGATCGTCATCGTTGCCGGCATCATCGTCACCTATCAGCTCGCCGGCCTGTTCGGCACGGCGATCGCGGTGACCACCATGCTCGGCATCGCCGGCATGATCGTCGCGCTCGATGCCTTCGGTCCGGTCACCGACAATGCCGGCGGCATTGCCGAAATGGCCGGCCTGCCGAAGGAAGTGCGTCACAACACCGACGCGCTCGACGCCGTCGGCAACACCACCAAGGCCGTCACCAAGGGCTACGCCATCGGTTCGGCGGGCTTGGGCGCGCTGGTGCTGTTTGCCGCCTATACCAACGACATCGCGGCCTTCACCAAGTCGGGCGCGGAGTACTTCAAGGATGTCGGCGTGGTCTCGTTCGACCTGTCGAACCCCTATGTCGTTGCGGGCCTCATCTTCGGCGGCCTGATCCCGTATCTGTTCGGCGGCATCGCCATGACCGCGGTCGGCCGCGCGGCCGGCTCGGTGGTCGAGGAAGTGCGCCGTCAGTTCCGCGAGAACCCCGGCATCATGAAGGGCACGTCGCGCCCGGACTACGCGCGCGCAGTCGATCTGCTGACCCGCGCGGCGATCAAGGAAATGATCATCCCGTCGCTGTTGCCGGTGCTGGCGCCGATCGTCGTCTACTTCGGCGTTCTGTGGATCTCCGGCTCGAAGGCCAACGCCTTCGCGGCGCTCGGCGCGTCGCTCCTCGGCGTGATCGTCAACGGCCTGTTCGTCGCCATCTCGATGACCTCGGGCGGCGGCGCCTGGGACAACGCCAAGAAGTCGTTCGAAGACGGCTTCACCGATAAGGACGGCGTCGTGCACCAGAAGGGCGGCGAGGCCCACAAGGCGTCGGTGACCGGCGACACTGTCGGCGATCCCTACAAGGACACCGCGGGCCCGGCCGTCAACCCGGCGATCAAGATCACCAACATCGTTGCTTTGCTGCTGTTGGCGATTTTGGCGCATTAATCGCGCCGCTTACGACAAACGAAAAGGGCCCGCGCGTTGCGGGCCCTTTTTTATGGAGCGATTATGCTGTGCTTCTAGAACATCTTGAAGTTGCGGAAGATCCCGCGCAGATAGTTCAGCCGCTCGCCGCCGGTTTCGGTCGTCTGCGATACGAAGTCGAAAATCTTGCCGTCCTTGATGCCGTAATTGGCCAGCCGCGTAACCGTGCGATTCTTGTCGAAGTAGACGGCGATGACGCGCTGATCGACGGTCTCGTGCGGCATGAAGGCGGCGCTGCGCTCGGCCTTCTGCGAAATGTAATAGAATGCATCGCCATCGACTGTCGCGACGGTAGACGGCGTGCCGAGCACGATCAGGACCTGCTCTTGCGTGGCGCCGATCGGTATCTGTTCCAGCGCGCCGTCGGGCAGCACGTAACCGCGCTGCAGCGTTTCCTGGAAACTGCCGCAGCCGGCGAGAACCAAAGGTCCGGCCAGCACGCAGGCAAGCGCCAGCGCCGGCGTCAGGCGGGCGATGCGGCTGCGTGCAAAACGGCTACCTGGTTGTGCGATTGTAATTGTCTTCGAAGCCATCGGTATCTTGATCCTCGTTCGGTCCGGAACCTTTAGATTTGGGACCTTTTAAACGCGTCGATTTGGTTCTTGCATCCGCGCCGGTGTGGACTAAACCGGCGGCAAGCGACAATCGGCGCAAAAAGCAATCTGAAGCAATCCTATGATATTTTCACTGTTCCGGCGCGCGCCTGAGCGCGACACCATTTCGATCCTGTATGGCATGATCGTGGCGCAGGCGCGATTGCCGGTGTTTTACCGTGATTATGCGGTCGCCGACACGGTTAACGGCCGTTTCGACCTGATCGTGCTGCATCTGGCTTTGGTGATGGACCGTTTGATCCCGGATCCGGCAACCAAAGACCTGGGGCAGGGCATTTTCGACGCCTTTTGCCGGGATATGGACGATAATCTGCGGGAAATGGGTATCGGGGACCTCAAGGTCCCTAAGGAAATGCGGCGCATGGGCGAGGCCTTTTATGGCCGCTCGCAGGCCTATCTGAATGCGATCCCGGCGGCCTTACAGCCGGGCGACGGCAGCCGGGCGCTCATTGAGGCCCTTAGCCGGAATATCTATGGCGGCGCGCCCTCGGCGCATGCTGCGGCGCCCCGGCTTGCGGCCTATATGCTGGAAGCGGTACGGGAGTTGAAGGCGCAGGACACCAGCGCGCTCGCCGCCGGGACATTGCGTTTCCCGGACCCGGCCACGATCCCGCCGGCCGTTGTATAGCGGCCTATAACAGAGCTGAAGACGATGACCCGAAAAGACGGCCGCTCCGGCGGTCCGGCCAAATCCGCGACCAAGTCCGCGACGAAGTCCGCCAGCGCAAAATTCGCGCCGCGCCGCGCCGCCGGCGCGCCGGCCTGGAGCGTTCCGCTGAAAGTGGATGCGATTCCGGACACTGGGCTGAGCCGCACCATCGAAGCCAGTCCCGAGATTTGCGCCGCTGTTGCCGAATTGGCCGAAGTCCGTGCCATATTTGGCCTTAAGGCCACTTTCGATCTCAGCCGCGCCGGCGAAGTCGTTCACGTCACCGGCCGGGTCACCGCCGATGTCGGGCAGAACTGTGTGGTCACGCTCGACCCGCTTGAGTTCACGATCGACGAGCCCATCGACGTGCTGTTTGCCCCGGTCCCGGAGGAGGGCACCGAGGCGCACGACGCGCACCGACGCAAGACCGACGAGGAACTGCCCGAGGCGCTCATTGACGGTGCTATCGACCTTGGCGCCATTGCCTGCGAATTCCTGATCCTCGGCGTCGAGCCATATCCGCGCAAACCCGGTGCCGAGTTTGCGCCACCGGAGGTTGAACCGGACGGTCCGCACCCTTTCGCGGCGCTGGCCGCCTTGAAGAAGACCGAGCCGTGACCGCCGGTTCAGGTTCCACTGGCGGCCCGGACCGACTTGTCAGGACCGGCCCACAAGGTATGTTCGCCCCCATGCGTCGAATCCGGATGACCTTTGTGCCGGCGCTTACGCCAACGCCGCTTCAATTGGACTCGACCAGAGTACGCCCGCGCCATGCCAGATAATGTTCGCATTGCAATAGACGCGATGGGCGGCGACCATGGCCCGGCAGTCGTGCTGCCAGGTGCCGAGCTGGCGCTGATCCGCCACCCCGGCATCCAATTCCAGTTGTTCGGAGACCGCGCCACGGTCGAGCCCTTGCTCGACAATTTGCCCCGCCTCAAGGCGAACGCGACCTTCACCCATACCGACGTCTCGATCCGCATGGACGACAAGCCGAGCCAGGCCCTGCGCTATGGGCGGCACAAATCGTCGATGTGGCTGGCGATCGACGCGGTCAAGAAGGGCGCGGCCGACGTCGCCGTTTCGGCCGGCAATACCGGCGCGCTGATGGCAATGTCGCGTTTCCATCTCAAGATGATCGAGGGCATCGACCGCCCCGCCATCGCCGGCCTGTGGCCGACGCTGAAGGGCGAGTCCGTGGTGCTCGATGTCGGCGCCTCGATCGGCGCCGACGAGTTCCACCTGGTCAAGCTCGCCATCATGGGCGGCGCAATGGCGCGCATCATGTTCGATATCGACCGCCCCACCGTCGGCCTGCTGAATATCGGCGTCGAGGAGGTCAAAGGCCTTGAGCAGGTGCGCGAAGCCGGGCGCATTCTGCGCGAGGGCAATTTCCGCGAGTTCGACTATCAGGGCTTCGTCGAAGGCGACGATATCGGCAAGGGTACGGTTGACGTCGTCGTCACCGAAGGCTTCGCCGGCAATATCGCGCTCAAGACCGCGGAGGGCACCGCCCGCCAGTTCGCGCAGTATCTGCGCGCGGCGATGAACCGGACTTGGATGGCACGCCTCGGCTATCTGCTATCGCGCCAGGCCTTCCAGACATTGCGTGAAAAAATGGACCCGCGTAAGTCGAATGGCGGCGTCTTTCTCGGCCTCAACGGCGTTGTCATCAAGAGTCATGGCGGCGCCGACTCCGAAGGCTTCGCCGCCGCCATCGATATGGGATACGATATGATCAGGTATGAACTGCTCGGCAAGATAGGCCAGTCGATGGCGCGCGATCTTAAAGCCCGCGCCAGCGCCCAGGTGGTCGAAGAAACCGTGGCGAGCGGAGCGGCCTCGTGAGCGTCCTGCGTTCGGTGATCCTCGGCTGCGGCAGCTATCTTCCCGCGCGAATTCTCTCCAATGACGAACTGGCCCGTTCGGTGGAAACCACCGACGAATGGATTGTGCAGCGCACCGGCATCCGCGAGCGCCACATCGCCGCGCCCGGCGAGATGACCTCGGACCTCGCCATTCACGCCGCCCGCGCCGCATTGGCGCATGCTCATGTCGATGCCGACAGCATCGACCTGATCGTGCTTGGTACATCGACGCCGGACCAGACCTTCCCGGCCACCGCCGTCACCGTCCAGCACGCGCTCGGCATCACCAAGGGCGCGGCCTTCGATTTGCAGGCGGTCTGCTCCGGCTTTGTCTATGCGTTGTCGATCGCCGACAGCATGTTGCGCTGCGGCAGCCACAAGCGCGCGCTGGTCATCGGCGCCGAAACCTTCTCGCGCATCCTCGACTGGAACGACCGCACCACCTGCGTCCTGTTCGGCGACGGCGCCGGCGCTGTCGTGCTGGAAGCACAGCAACAGCCCGGCGCGACCAGCGACCGCGGCATCCTGACGACGCATCTGCGTTCGGACGGCCGCCACAAGTCCAAGCTCTATGTCGATGGCGGCCCGTCCTCGACCCAGACCGTCGGTCATCTGCGCATGGAAGGCAAAGAGGTGTTCAAGCATGCCGTCGCCATGATCACCGACGTGATCGAGGACGCCTTCGAGGCGACCGGCACCACTGCCGCCGACATCGACTGGTTCGTGCCGCACCAGGCCAACAAGCGCATTATCGACGGATCGGCCCATAAACTCGGAATTTCGCCGGAAAAAGTGGTGATTACGGTCGATCGCCACGGCAATACGTCGGCTGCTTCGATCCCGCTGGCGCTGGCCGATGCGGTCGCCGACCGGCGCATCAAACGCGGCAATTTAATCTTATTGGAAGCGATGGGCGGGGGCTTCACTTGGGGCTCGGCCATGCTCCGGTGGTAGTTTTTTAAGCGTAACGCAGCGGCCTTAAGTCTTAAAACGACCGTTGACCGGTTGGGCCGAAGCTAATATCGTCAATAATTCCAGCGAGATATGTTCGCCGGGGGTTGGGCTGGGCGATGACTGGTAAGACGGTAACGAGAGCGGATTTGTGTGAGGCGGTCTACCAGAAGGTGGGGCTGTCGCGCACCGAGTCTGCGTCGCTTGTCGAGTTGGTCCTGAAAGAGATCACCGACTGTCTGGAGCGTGGCGAGACGGTAAAACTGTCCTCCTTCGGCTCTTTTGTCGTTCGCAAAAAGGGCCAGCGCATCGGCCGCAATCCGAAAACCGGCAAGGAAGTTCCAATCTCGCCGCGGCGCGTGATGGTGTTCAAACCATCGGCCATTCTCAAGCAGCGCATCAACGGCCACGATGTTGCCGACGAAGCCGAGCACGCTTAGAGCATGATGCCGAAATGCGGGAACCGGTTTTCGGACAAGATCATGCTCAAAACGAATTGCTCGCTGCAAATTTTGTAAAAGCGTTCATTCGCAATTCGAGGAGCCGCTTTGGACAACAAGGCGCCGGACGCATTTCGTACTATCAGTGAAGTGGCAGACGAACTCGATCTGCCGCAACACGTGTTGCGCTTTTGGGAAAGCCGCTTCCGCGACATCAAGCCGATGAAGCGCGGTGGCGGCCGGCGCTATTACCGTCCCGAAGACATCGAACTGCTGCGCGGCATCAAGCATCTGTTGTACGGCGAGGGCTACACCATTCGGGGCGTGCAGCGCATTTTGCGCGAGCAGAGCGTGTCGTTCGTGCAAGCGGTATGGCGCGACGGCGCACCGCAACCGCCGCATATCGCCAATGACGAAGAGGAATTCGCCGACGATGGCGTCGAGGCCGAGGCCGAACCAGTGGAAGAGTCGCGCGGCTTGCGTGAACGTTTTTCTTCGCTGATCGGCCGCGATCTCGGCGAGCGTGACGACATGCCGGGCGACCGCCGGGATCCGCCCCTGCAGAGCGCGCCGATGCCGCGTATCGAATCGGTGGATAGGCCAGTCTACGACATCGGTTCGCCGCATCAGGCGCAGCCGAATTTCTCGCAGCCTTCAACGCAAGCCGCGCCGGCGCCGAAAGCCGGGCTGGCGCGGGAGCAGGCCAGCAAGCTGCACGCGGCGCTGCACGAACTGATGGAATGCCGCAAGCTCATCGACAGCGCGATGGCGCGTGGGGAGTAGCTTTGCCGCATTCGCTTCGGCATTTTTAGGATTCAATCTTCATGACCGCGACTGACGTTCTGCTCGTCGAGCATCCTTCGGACGACATTGTCGTCTTGCGCCTCAACCGGTCGCAGGTGCGCAATGCGCTCAATCTCGACGTGCGGGTGCGGCTCGCCGATGAAGTCGCGCGCTATGGCAGTGATACCGCGACGCGTTGTCTGATCATCACCGGTTCCGACACGGTGTTTGCCGCTGGCGCCGACATCACCGAAATGGCCGAAGCCGGTCCGGTCGAAGTGATGGCGCGCAATGTACAGCAGTACTGGCGCGCGATCATGGACTGCCCGAAACCAGTGATTGCCGCGGTCGAGGGCTTTGCGCTCGGCGGCGGGCTGGAACTGGCCTTATGCGCCGACATTATCGTTGCCGGCGAAAGCGCCAAGTTGGGATTGCCGGAAGTGAAGCTCGGCATTCTCGCCGGCGGCGGCGGTACGCAGAAACTGGCCCGCCTTGTCGGCAAGCAGCGCGCCATGCTGCTGCTGATGACCGGCCGCATGTTCGGGGCGGCCGAGGCATTGGCCATGGGCGTCGCCGCCGAGGTGGCTCCGGCAGGGCAGGCGCTGCCGCGCGCGCTTGAACTGGCCAAGGAGATCGCGGCGATGCCGCCGATCTCGATTGCGCAGATCAAGGAAATCGTCAACGCCGGATTGAACGCGCCGCTCGAGACCGCGCTGATGCTGGAGCGCAAGGCGTTCCAGTTGCAATTCGCCACGCGCGACCAGAAGGAAGGCATGAAGGCCTTTCTGGAAAAGCGCAAACCGGCTTACGAAGGCAAGTAAGTGGCGATCTATCTCAGCAAGAGCGATCTGATTGTCGCGGTGATCGGCGCCGGCGCCATGGGGCGCGGCATCGCGCAAGTGTGCGCGCAGGCCGGCATACAAACGCTGCTGTACGATGCGCGTGACGGTGCCGTGGCGGAAGCGCTTGCCGCGGTCGGCAAAGGGCTCGACGGCCAGGTCGCCAAAGGCCGCATGTCGGCGGATGACAAAGCCGGCGTGATGGCGCGGTTCAAGCCGATGGCGGCCTTGGCTGATGCGGCATCCGCTGGACTGGTGATCGAGGCCATTGTCGAGGACCTCGCTGTCAAGCGCGAGCTGTTCCGCGCGCTGGAAAAGTATCTCAGCGCCGATGCCGTGATTGCCACCAACACCTCGTCATTGTCGGTCACCGAAATCGCTGCCGGTTGCGAACGTCCTGCGCGCATCGGCGGGCTGCATTTCTTCAATCCGCCGCCGGTGATGAAACTGGTCGAGGTCATTGGCGGCCTGCGCAGCGATCCGGATTTGGCCGATGCGCTGGTCGCGTTTTCCCGTCGCATCGGCAAGCAGCCGATCGTCGCTACCGACACGCCGGGCTTTGTCGTCAATCATGCCGGCCGCGCTTACGGCCCGGAGGCCTTGCGCATCGTCGCCCAGGGCATCGCCGCGCCGTTCGAGGTCGATACTTTGATGAAGGAATCAGCCGGCTTCCGCATGGGGCCGTTCGAACTGCTCGACCTGATCGGCGCCGATGTAACTCAGGCCGTCATGGAGAGCATTTACGCGCGTTACTATGACGAGCCGATGTACCAGCCCTCGGCGCAACTGGCGGTGCGCGTCGCCGGCGGATTGCTCGGCCGCAAAACCGGGCGGGGCTTTTACGACTATTCCGGGCCGGTGACGGCGGGCACGCCGACCATCGCTGTCGCGCCTTGCGCCAAACCGAAATCGGTGTGGATCGCCGATGAAGACGGCGGCGGCGATCTCGCCGCTTTGCTCAAAGCTGCCGGGATCGCGACAACCCTTGGCGGCACGCCGAGTGCGCACGCCGTATGTCTGGTGACGCCGCTCGGTGAGGATTGCACCAGCGCCGCCTTGCGGCTCAAGCTCGATCCGGCCCGCACGGTGGCGGTCGATATTTTCGGCAACTTAAAGAGTCGCATCACGGCGATGAAGAATCCACTGACCGCGCCGGACGCATTAGGCGCGGCGGTGGCTGCGTTGGCCGCGACCGGCGCACCGGTCACCGCGATCAACGACAGCGCCGGCTTCGTCGTGCAGCGCCTTTTGGCGATGATCGTCAATGTCGGCACCCGCATTGCCGAACTGAGGGTGGCCGAGCCTGCCGACATCGATACCGGTGCTGAACTTGGGTTGAACTACCCAAAAGGACCTTTGGCCCTCGGCGACGCGCTTGGGCCTTCCCGCGTGCTGGCCGTTCTTGACGGCATGCAGGCCGTGGCCCACGACCCGAAATACCGGGCGACCGCCTGGCTGCGCCGTCGCGCGGCGCTCGGCGTTTCGCTGCATACGCCGGATTGATGCGAGGTTGCGCGGCCGCGACCGCGCCCCTATAACCCGGAAACGGTCGGGGCGTAGCGCAGCCCGGTTAGCGCACTTGTCTGGGAGACAAGGGGTCGTGAGTTCAAATCTCGCCGCCCCGACCAATTTAGCCTTAAAATCAATAGGAAACGGTCGCCGGCAACGGCGCAACCCGGGCCGCCCGATTGGCCGCCGCCAGGCCCCAGATCAATCCCATGATCAGGAAAAAATGGCGCCAGTGGTCGGTGTCGATAATGAAGCCTTCCAGCACGGCGCCGAAGAACGCGCCGATGGCGGCAATGGCGTAGCCCTGCCAGGGCGACGGCATCAGCGCATTGCGAAATCCGACCCATAGAGTCGACAGCACCACCAGCAGATAGGCGCAGCCCCCGGCCCAGCCATAAACCAGGAAGGCCTGCAGATAGACGTTGTGCTGTTGCAGGCCGTAGCGGTCGGCGAAACCGAAGGGCCCCATCCCGTTGGGATGGTCGAGAACCGAAGACATCGCCAGTTCCTGCAACACGAAACGGCCGCCGGTGCCGACGTCGTAGCTCTGGATAAGCTGCGCGCGCTGCGCGAACATGCTGCCGAGCGACGTTGTCGACAACAGCACAACCAGCAGGACGGCGAGCGCGGCGATGCCGGCAAGGCTGAGACCGATGATGCGCATGCGCGCCTTCGGCGACGGCGCTGTGAGAAAATCGAGCGCGATCACCACGGCAAGGCTGACGGCGAAATGAAACCAGGCGCCGCGTGAGAAGCTCAGCAGCAGACCGAACATGATGAGGCCGGCCGTCATCAAATTGATGAATTCGATGCGGCGGCTGATCATCCGCTCCAGCAGCAGCAAGATCGGCAAAATGAGAAACGGGCCATAGACATTGGGATCCTTGAACATGCCCGTGGCGCGGTCGTATAGCGTGAACATGCCGGCGCCGGGCACGAGGTGGAAATAGCCGATGATCCCGCAAGCCGCCGTGATCGCCGCGGCAATGATATAGGCGGTCCGGAACGAGGCCAGGCGCGCCGCGGTATTGCTGCCGAAGATGACGGCGAACAAGATTGCGGCTCCGCCGAGATAGGCCGACGTCACGGCATATTGAACCGCTTCTTTCTGGTCCGGCGTGTTGAGCAGCGTCATCAGGCCGAACACGATCCACGCGATCAGAAGCGCGAAGGGAACCAGCAGGATGCGATGAAAGCGTACGCCAGCGCCGACCGCGGCGATGCCGAGCACGCCCATCAGCGCGTCATGCGGCGAGGGTTCGATGAAGGCGACGCAGCTTGCCAGCACGGCAAGGAACAGCACCGTGATCAGCAGTCGCTCGCGGAATGGTACAGCAATCGGCGCGCTCACATAAGGCAGCGCAGACGGTGCATAGGCCGCCGCCGGTATGGCCGCGCGCGCGGCCATATCGTTGGCGGTGATCAATAGGCGTTCTCGGTTTTCAGCAGCGCGAACGGCGTGCGCGCCAGGATGTAGAGATCGAGCAGCACCGACCAGTTCTCGATGTAATAGAGATCGTGCTCGACGCGATTCTGGATCTTGTCGTGCGTGTCGGTCTCGCCGCGCCAGCCATTGATCTGCGCCCAGCCGGTGATGCCCGGCTTGACGCGATGGCGGGCGAAATAGCCATCGACCGCTTCGGCGTAAAGCCGCGCTTCTGCCTTGGCGTTGACCGCATGCGGACGCGGGCCGACCAGCGACAGATTGCCGTTGAACACCACATTGATGAGCTGCGGCAGTTCGTCGAGGCTGGTCTTGCGGATGATGCGGCCGACGCGGGTGACGCGCGGGTCGTCCTTGGTAACGAGCTTGCTGGCGCTGGCGTCGGCCATGTCGGTGTACATCGAGCGGAACTTGTAGACTTCGACCAGATCGTTGTTGAAGCCATAGCGCTTCTGCTTGAACAAAACCGGGCCACGGCTGTCGAGCTTGATGGCGAGCGCGACAAGCGCCAGTAGCGGCAAAGCCGCGACGAGCATGAGGCTGCCGATGATCTTGTCGAACAGCCATTTCATCACGACGTCCCAGTCGGCGATCGGCCGGTCGAACACGTCGATGACCGGGACCTTGCCGATATAGGAGTAGGAGCGCGGGCGGAATTGCAGCTTGTTGGTGTGCGCGGCAAGACGAATGTCGAGCGGTAACACCCACAGCTTCTTGAGCATTTGCAGGATGCGGTTTTCCGCCGAAATCGGCAGCGAGAAGATCACCAGGTCGACACGGGTGCGGCGGCCGAACTCGACCAGATCGCTGACATTGCCGAGCTTCGGCTCGCCGGCGCAATCGCCGCCGCCGCGTTCGCCGGTGCGGTCGTCGAACCAGCCGATGATCTCGATGCCGGTGTCCTTTTGCGCGCGCAAGTCGTTGATGACGCGCTCGCCCGGTTCGCCGCCGCCGACGATGACGGTGCGGCGGGTGAGGCGGCCTTCGCGCGTCCACTTGCGCACGGCATAGAAAAGCATCTTGCGCGAGAAGATCAGCGCGGCGAGGCCGGCGATGAAATAGACGCCGAGCCACAGGCGTGAAAACATGTCGCCGGCCTTAAGGAAGAACGACGCGCCGATGGCGATCAGGAAGACGACGGACCACGCCGATGCGAGCCGCATATATTGCTTCTCGTGGCCGCGGAAGGCGTGGACGTGATAAATGTCGGCGGTCTGAAACGCCAGCATCGACAGGCCGGCGATGGCGAAGACGGCGATGACATATTGCAAAAGACTTTCGTCGCGCGGCGCGAGATAGACCGCGTAAATCGCCAACCCGACCAGGACGATCAACGCGAACTCGGCCATGCGGACGAAGCCGGCCAGCACGATCGGCGAGATCGGCGGCGGGGTTGGCTTGTTGGCGATGGCCAGCGCGCGGTCCGAGAGCGGTTCGGCATTGGCCTTCGGCTTGACCGTCGCGCCTTCGCGCAGGCGGTCGAACACGGCGGCGGCGCCGGCGGTGCTGAGGGTCGGACGAACGTCGGATTCGATCATAGGTACGCCATACTCTTGAGCCGCCCGGTGCGGCGCACGGCGGCAAGGCCTGTTAATTCAGGTAAATTTCTAGGCAAAGACTCTCAATAAAGCCTTATCGGAACGCGCCGAAATTCGTTAACGGCGTCCGTTTCGCTGCAAGGCGTCGAGCGCGGCGCCGTAGGCGGCGAGCACGCCGTCGACCATGGCGTCGATCGAAAATGAGGCGGCGACGCCGTTGCGCAGTTGGGTGGCGAAGGCCTTGGTGGCGGGCCCGCCGTCGAGTGCGCCCGTAATGGCCTTCGCCAGCGCCTCGACGTTGTCCGAGGGGATCAAGGCGGCGGCCTGGGGGCCGTAGATTTCCGAAATGCCGCCGACATTGGTGGCAATCAGTGGCAGGCCGCCGGCGGCGGCCTCGAGCACCACATAGGGCAGGGATTCGTACCGCGACGGCACAACCATGACGCGGCCGAGTCTGAGCGCCTGCGGGCCCGGCATGGCCGGCTTGAAGGTGATCAGGTCGTTGAGGCCAAGCGCATCGGCCTGGTTGTGGAACATGTCCCGATCGGGTCCGGAACCGACCAACGTCGCCGTCACCGCGCGGCCGTTTTGACGCAAGCGGGCGATCGCCTCGATCAAGACATCGACGCCTTTGAGGTGGCGCAGTTCGCCTAGAAACACGAGATCGGTGGCGTCCGGATGCGTCTCGACCGGCTCGAATTCCGCCTTCGACACGCCATTGTGCGCGATGCGCACCAAACCGCGCGGCTCACCGATCTTGCGGCGGAACATATCGGCGGAGAACCGGCTCTCGAACAGATACAGGTCGCCGCGCGGCATCAGCAGCCGCTCGGTGGTCAGATAGAACTTGCCGGCCAGATTGCCGTGATCGAACAAAAGGCTGCCGCCATGGGGCGTGTAGACCCGCACGGCCTGCCGGCTGCCGAGCGCCAGCCGCGCATAGGCGCCGCCCTTGGCGCCGTGGCCGTGCAGAATATCGGCCTTCGTTTGCGACGCGCGGCGCATGACGTGGGCAATGGCAAACGTGTCGCCGGGCCCGAGATGGCGGCTCATCGGAATCCGGGAAAGGCCGAGCGCAAGGTGCGGCTGCAGGTTCGCCAAGGCCGCGTCGGCGCGCTCGCCGCCGGTCGTGCTGTCGGCGATCAAGCCGACGCGATGGCCGCGCGCCGCCTGTTCGCGGGCGAGATCGACCACATGCCGGAACAGGCCGCCGACCGGGCTGCGAAAGACGTGCAGGATGTTCAAGGGCGTCATCAAAGACGATAAGGGGTGTTCGCGGTTAACAAAACCTTGCCGTGGCGAAAGCGCAGCAGGCCGATTAACGGGGTGGCAACCATAATAGGGTGAGATCGCGCTCAAGCCACAGAGTCGTGCGTTGGAGTAGCGATGTTTTTCCGAAAGAAGCCAAAACCAGCCGCGGCTGCGCCCGTGCCGGTGCTGCCGGCAATGCCGGTTTTGCCGCCGATGGAGCCTGCCGGCGAGCCGGATTTGCGCGGACTCGGCCTTGCGCTGTGGCGCCGGAAATCGACGATTGTCATGTTCACGGTGGTCTCGGCCGCCGTCGCTTTCATGGTCGTCAATGCGATCACGCCGCGCTATCGCTCGGAAGCGCGGCTGCTTTTGGAAGCGCGCGAAAGCGTGTTCATGCGCGCCGAGGCCGACAAAGGCAGCGCCGAGCGCGCCAATCTCGATCCGGAAGCGGTCACCAGCCAAATCCAGCTGGTGCTGTCGCGCGATCTGGCGCGCAGCGTCATCAAGAAAGAGAAGCTCGACGAAAATCCCGAGTTCGATCCGGCCATCGGCGGCATGACGCCAATGCGCACAATTCTCGGCCTGTTCGGCATGGCGCGCGACGTCAGCGTACTGACGCCGGAAGAGCGCACGCTTGAATCCTATTACGACCGCATCAATGTCTATGCGATCGAAAAATCGCGCGTCATCAGCGTCGATTTCTCGTCGGCCAATGCCGAACTGGCCGCCCGCCTCGCCAATTCCGTCGCTGAATCCTATTTGACCTTGCAGCAATCGGCCAAGACCGATCAGACCCGCGCCGCCAGCACCTGGCTTGCGGTCGAGATCGAGAAGATGCGCGCCAAGGTCGCCACTGCCGAGGCCAAGGTCGAGGAGTATCGCTCGCAGTCCAACCTGTTCGTCGGTTCCAACAATTCGTCGCTGCCTAATCAGCAGCTCACCGAGATCAACTCGCAGATCGCCGCGGCGCGCGGCCAGAAAGCGGACTTGGAGGCGAGGGCGAAGCAACTGCGCGAACTGGTGCGCTCCGGCAAGCCGATCGATTCCTCCGACATCGCCAATTCGGAATCGATGCGCCGCCTGACCGAGCAGGGCAATACGCTGCGTTCGCAACTGGCCGAACAATCGACGACCTTGATGGACCAGCATCCGCGCATCAAGGAATTGCGCGCGCAGATCGCCGAGATCGAACGGGCCAAGCGCGTCGAAGGCGAAAGGCTGGCGCGCCAGCTCGACAACGACGCCAAGGTCGCCGGCGACCGGCTTGCCGCCGTCACCGCGAGCCTCGATCAGGTCAAGAAACTGGCGTCGCAGACCAACGAACAGGACGTGCAGTTGCGCGCGCTCGAACGCGACGCCAAATCGCAGCGCGATCTGCTCGAGTCGTATCTGGTGAAATACAGCGAGGCTTCGGCCCGCGACAACGTCAATGCCGCGCCGCCCGAGGCTCGCATCATTTCGCGGGCCACGCCGGCGGCCAAGCCCACCTATCCGAAAAAAATGCCGACGGTGTTGATTGCGGCCTTTGCCGCGTTCGCACTGTCGGCCGGTTTCATTGTCACCGGTGCGCTGCTCGCGCCGGCGCCCGTCAGCCGCGCCTATGGCTACAATTCAGGCGGCTACGCTGCGCCCGTTTTCGCTCAGCCGCGCATGGATGTCCCATTGCCGCCGTCCTTGCCCCGCATGGCTTCACCGCCAACAGCCCCTGTAATGCCGACATTGCCGCCCATGCCGGTCAGCAGCATCGAGCAGGTGGCGCAGCGCCTGCGGCAATCGGGCGAAAGCGGCCGCCGCGTCACTGTCGTCGGTTCGGCGCGCAATGCCGGCACCACTTACGCCGCCATCACTTTGGCGCGCGCGCTGGCTGCTGACACCAATGTCGTGCTGGTCGATCTGGCCTTCGGCGCGCCGAATTTGTCGGTGATCTCGACCGATCCGAATGCGCCGGGCATTGCCGAACTGGTGCGCGGCACGGCCGGCTTCGGCGACATCATCACGCGCGATCAGTTTTCGCAGGTGCATCTGGTGGCGACCGGCAATGTCGGCGCTGACGGACCGGCGCTCTCGGCGTCGCCGATGCTGCAGACGGTGATCGAGGCTTTGGCGCAAAGCTATGATCATGTGGTGATCGATGCCGGGTCGGCGGCCGATGCGCCGGTGCAGAATTTCGCGCATCTGGCGCAGGTCGCCGTGCTGGTTGCCGGCAATCCGGCCGACCCGGCGACGCGGGCGGCGCGCGAGCGCATGTCGATGTCCGGATTTGCCGATGTCACGATGGTGGCCGGCGCGGCGCAAACGGCGGCGGCTTAGGCCGTCAACCGCGCTTTCAGGCGGCGGGCGCTCACAATCAGCTTCCACAAAGTCGGGTTCTGCTTGATCGCGCGCTTGGCGGCGGCCGCGGCGCGCAGAGCGAACGCAAGGCAGCGCCCAGCCGGCGTGAACGGCCAATAGCTGTCGAACATCAGATCGGCATTGCCGCAGAACAGGCTCTTGTATTGCGCCTCGCCAATGCCGAGGTCGAATGTGTGCAAGCCGCGCTCGCAGCAATGCCGCACGACGTGCACCAGCAATTGTTCGCCGGGGCTCTCGGTGGCGTAGCGGCCGTGAATGATCGACGAGAACATGGCGCTGAAGCGGCCGTCGGCGACGACGCCGCCCATGGTGGCGACGATGACGCCGTCGAGCGATAGCGTGAAGAGTTCGATCAGGCGGCCGCCTTGCGGCGTCGGCGTCAGCGCCGCGGCGGTAACGAACCGGCGCACGTCTGCGGCGTCGAACACATCGGGCAGGCCGATGGCGCGCATGCGCGCCGACTTCTGCGCAAAGAAATCTTCCAGCACGCGGCGGATGTCGGCGTCGCTTTCGGCCCTGCTGAAAGTGACGGCCCCGAAGCCGGCCAGAGTGCGCTCCTTCTTGCGCATCTTGCGGCGGGTGACGGGGCTGGCGCATGCGGCCAGCAGCGCCTCGAAATCCTTGGTCAAGGCGCCGGAAAAGCCGAAGCTCGGCGAATATTGCTGCGGCAGCAGCGCGAAGGGATTGGCCTGGCCGGCCCAACTCATCGGCTGGTTGGTCAGCATGGCGATGTCGGCCTGGCCGGCGAACTGCGCCAGCACGGCCTGCAAGTCGATGGCACCGATCTGCGCGGCAAGGTCGCGCCGCCACAGGCCCATGTTGAAATTGGCGTGCTTGCCGCCGAGAAATTCGAGTACGCGCACGCCGCCCAGCATGGCGCGTCGGCCGAACGGCAGCAGAAACAACGGCGCGTTGGCGGCGTCGTACCCGATGACGATGAAAGGAGTGACGCCATCAGTGGCGCCGATGTGGCTGTGCCAGAGCCGCAGGAAATCGAAGGCCTGATAGGGCGTCGATACATTGCCGGATTGCGCGAGCGCCTGCCAATGCGGCTCTGCGGTGGCGAAGTCGTCATAGACCTCGACGCGGGCAATGCGGATGTGCGCGACTGTAGCGGCGCGGTCATCGTGGTTAAGCGATCGTAACGGGACGGTTTTCATGGGACTTTTCGTGGCCTTGTCGCCCGATTTCCCAGGCGCCGGACGCAATAACGGCGCCCGGCCGCAGGTTCGCAGGGAAATATCAATAAAGGGTTGGAATATTGATTTGGGTTCGCTTAACCGCGCCGCACCGGCCGATTGCCGGCAAACTTGGTTGATATGAAGAAAACCATCATCCGGACCGGCTTCGAGGCGCTGTATTTCAGCGGCATGCATCTTCTGATGCGGCCGTTGATCGGCGGCGTCGGTTCGATCCTGACGCTGCATCACGTGCGGCCGCCGCGCAAAGAGGCGTTCCAGCCGAACCGGCTGCTCGAAGTGACGCCCATCTTCCTCGAACGGCTGCTGCGCAGGGTCAAGCGCAGCCGGCTCGACGTCATCACGCTCGACGAAATGCACCGGCGCTTCATCGAGAACGATTTCGGCCGCCGCTTCGTCTGTATCACCGCCGACGACGGCTACAAGGATTTCAACCGCTGGGCGCATCCGCTGTTTCAGAAATACGAACTGCCTTATGCGATGTATATTCCGACCAGCTTTCCCGACCGCATCGGTGAATTGTGGTGGCTGGCGCTGGAAGCCGTGGTGGCGCAGAACGACCGCATCGGCATGGTGATCAACGGCGAGCAGCAATATTTCGACGCGCGCAATGTGCGCGAGAAGCGCGAACTTTACGATGGACTCTACGGTTATCTGCGCAGCATGAAAACCGAGGACGAGGTGCGTAAGGTGGTGCGCGATCTGTGCGCGACCTATCGTGTCGACATCGCCGAGATCTGCCGCGACCTGTGCATGGACTGGGGCGAGATCGCGCAAATGGCCGACGATCCGCTGGTGACGATCGGCGCCCATACCGTCAACCACATGATGCTCAAGAAAGTGCCGAGCGACGCCGTGGTACGCGCCGAAATGGACATGAGCCGCTCGGTGATCGAGGCGGCGCTCGGCCGGCGCCCGCAGCATCTGGCCTATCCGGTCGGCGATCCGACCTCGGCGGGGCAGCGCGAATTCCGCATCGCGGCCGAGCTTGGCTTCAAGACTGCGGTGACGACGCGGCCGGGCGTGCTGTTCAAGGCGCATGCCGATCATCTGACGGCGCTGCCGCGGTTGTCGCTCAACGGCGAATTCCAGAAGCAGCGTTATGTGAAGGTGCTGATGAGCGGGGCGGGCACCGCGTTCTGGAACAAGTTCCGGCGGGTGAGCGCGGCGTAAGTTCTCACTTGTCATTGCCGGGCTTGACCCGGCAATCCATGATGCAGTGCCGTGGACTGAAGATTTTCGTACGGCTTTTCTTTCGAGCAATTTCATCATGGATGCCCGGGTCAAGCCCGGGCATGACGATGAAGGCTGGCACGAGCGCCGGGTCGCTTCTTCTTCACCAAATCCCCGAACGCGTCCGGCGGCATCAGCGGCATCGCGCTTTGCAAGCAATGCAGCGGCTCGCCGCGGCAGCAATGCGACCGGCGGCAGGCCTTGTTGGCGCAGAACTGCGACACGCGCAGCAGATTAGCGACCTGGCGGCGGGCCACGGTCGCTTGCGCTTGGCGTCCCTCGGCCGATTGCTTCATGTTGGCGGCGACGGCATCGACGATGTGCGCGGCCGCATCGACGATCTTGAACTGAACGCGTTCGATGTGTTCGCGCAGTTTCTCCCGGTCTTCCTTGTTCATGGCGATAACCTTGGGGGTTGGGGGCGTGTTTCGGCATTCTCGCGGCGCGTCATCGCGCCCGAGCTATGACAGAGGCCCTCTTCGAGAAAGAAGAGGGGGACGGCGCACCGAAAGGCGCGTCTCCTTAAGCTGCACGCATCCATTCGCGGATGCGTGGCGCCTCTCGGCGCGCCGTCCGGCGCTTTCGCGGCAGCCGGGCCACGCTTCCGGCGGCTATTGACCTCCCAGGGCGGCCGGGCGCTCGGCCCTTTTGGGCACCGAGAACCCTTTTGCCCCGGCAAGGCCAACGGCTTCGCACCGTCAGCCGGCTCCCGGCGGGGGGTCCTAGTGCCCCCGGGTGGAGCCCCGGCACCGCCCGAGCGCGCTTCCCTGCTGAGGAAACGCCCGCGGACGCCGGCCCGTCCCCCCGCGAGCCGGAGCAACCGGTTCGCGTCCCCCTCACGAGGGGCGAGCAGGAATATCTATAATCCTATAATGGATAGTGGTCAAGCGGTGTTTAGGATTATTTATAAAGGACGGCGCAGTGGTGTTTCGGCCGGACCGGACCCGCGCGCGACGTTCCTGTGCACGGCGCCCATACCGGGCTTCCCGGTCGTTTCACCGCCGCCGCCAGCAGGCTAGGTTCCGGCCAGTTGCACGAGACAACGTCGGGGATTTGCCATGAAAGCCGATGAAGCCGCCGAACTGATGGACAAGAGCGCAGAAAGCGACCGCTTCAAGCAGCGCGCCGCGGTGATGATCGCCGCCTTTGCCATGGTGCTGGCGATCTGCGGCCTCGGCGGCTCGAATGCCGGCAAGGAAGCGGGGCTAAACAACGTGCTGGCCTCGAATTACTTCAACTTCTACCAGGCCAAAAATTTGCGCCAGGCTGCGCTCGGCCTTGCCGTGGACGAGGCCGAACTGGTCTGGCTGACCTACCCGGCGACGCCGGAGGCGGCCAAGCAGGCGATCCGCGAGAAGGTGACGCGCTACAAGGCGACCATCGCGCGCTACGAATCCGAGCCGGAAACGCGCGAGGGCAAAAAGGAATTAATGGTGCGCGCCAAGGAGTACGAGGAAAAGCGCGACCACGCGCTCAAGCAGGACCCGTATTTCGATTACGCCGAGGCGCTCCTGCAAATCGCCATTGTGCTGACCTCGGTGGCGATCGTCGCCAATCTGGCGTGGCTGGCTTATTTCGGCGGCGTCATCGGCATTGTCGGCCTGCTGCTGACGATCAACGGCTTCTGGCTGCTGGTGGAAATTCCCGGACTGGCGTGAGCCGCAAGCGTCACCGCACCAAGTCGGCGTAGTCCGGGTGCGTGTTGATGAAGTGGCGTACGAAGGAGCACAGCGGCACGACCTTGCGACCTTCGCCGCGAATGAGGTCGAGCGTGCCGGCGACCAATTGCGAGCCGACGCCGCGGCCTTCCAGTGCGCGCGGCACTTCGGTGTGCATGATCGTCACAGTGAAGTCGTCGCGCCGGTAGCTGGCGAACGCCGTGCCGGCAGGCGTCGCCAGTTCGAAGCGGTTGCGGTCGGGATTGTCGTGGACGGCTGAGGACATGGGAGTGAGATAGGGGCGGGGAGGATTGAGGGCAAGGGTCGGGCCCTGTCGGCTGGAGGCCGTGACCGCGCCGGCGGCCCTGTTGAAGTTCACCGTTAAACGTAGTACATTAATGCCATGATCCGGTCGTGGCGAAATTCCGTGACCCGCAAGGTTTGGGACGGCGAACAGCCGAACGGACTGCGCGGGCTCGATTTCGAGGCCGCCATCGATCTGCTATTGGCGCTCAATATCGCCAAGTCGCTGAGCGATCTTAGTCCGCTGAAAAGCGTCGGGCTGCATAAGCTCAAAGGCGATCGCAAAGGCCAATGGGCGGTGTCGGTGAATGAGCGCTGGCGCATCTGCTTCACGTTTCGCAAGGGTGAAGCCTACGATGTCGAGATTGTCGATTATCACAGGGGATAGATCATGCCGCCGGTTGCCCATCCTGGACGTCTGCTGAAGCGTGAACTTACGGCCCGCAAATTGAGCGCCAATCGGCTGTCGCTCGACATCGGCGTGCCGTCCGGCCGCATTACCGACATTCTCAACGCGCGCCGCTCGATTACCGCGGACACGGCGGTGCGGCTTGGCCGCTATTTCGGTAACAGCGCGCAGTTCTGGCTCGACTTGCAGAGCCAGTACGATATCGGCGTGGTGGAGCGCGAGAAGGGCGGCGAAATCGCCAAGCGGGTGAGGCCGGCGGACGCCGCGTAGCAGATTGCTTTCAGGCCTTGCGCTTAGGCCTTCCTCCGGTCCCCCTTCGACATCCACGAAATGATCGGCATCGCCGGCAGCACCCAGCCGAGGCCGGCGACGGCGTAGTAGATCGCCGCGACGAGGCCGTTAATGTCGAGCAGCACTGACTGCGCCAGCGCCATGGCGAGCAGCGCCCAGACCATGACCAGGACGAGGAGGGCGACGGCGCCAATGAACTTGCGCAGGCGAGGCGGCATGGAAACTCCGGTGTCATGCCCGCGCAGGCGGGCATCCAGCACTTACTAGAATTGTATCCTCAATGAAACACCGGGGTTACTGGATCGTCCGCCTTCGCGGACGATGACAGCATTGCTATTTGCGTTTCTCGACGCCCTGACTATATGGTTCGCGCACCTTCCCGCAAGCTCCAAGAACTGCCCGACAAATGCGATACGCCATGCCGGAAACCACGCTCAATCCAGACATTTCGCCGCGTCACCTGCGCGCGGTGCGGCTGTGGCTTTACGCCGTCGCGGCGATGATCTTTCTGACGCTGGTGGTCGGCGGCGCGACGCGGCTGACCGAAAGTGGTCTCTCGATCACCGAATGGAAGCCGGTGACCGGCGTGCTGCCGCCTTTGTCGCAGAGCGACTGGCAGGCGGAATTCTCAAAGTATCAGGCGATCCCGCAATACCAGCAGGTCAATCGCGGCATGAGCCTGGATGAGTTCAAAACGATCTATTTCTGGGAGTGGTCGCACCGGCTGCTGGCGCGCGCCACGGGCGTTGTGTTTCTTCTGCCGTTTTTGTTTTTCTTGTGGCGCGGCTGGGTGCCGGCGGGACTGAAACTGCGGCTGTGGGGGATGTTCGCCGGTGGCGCGGCGCTTGGCGCGGTCGGCTGGTGGATGGTGTCGTCGGGACTGGCCGGCAGCAATCTGGTCAGCGTGTCGCAATACCGGCTCGGTTTTCATCTGACGCTGGCTTGCGCGATCTACGCCGCGGTGCTGTGGACCGCGCAAGGTCTCGTCGCGACGCCGCGGCCTGTGGCGCCGCCGCGATTGCGGCTCGGCGCTTTGGCCTTGATGCTGGCGATGTTGTTGCAGATCTATCTCGGCGCGCTGGTCGCCGGGCTCGACGCCGGGCTGACCTACAACACCTGGCCGTTGATCGACGGCGCCCTGGTGCCGGACGGCGCGCGGCTGTGGTTCATTCAGCCGGCGTGGCGCAATCTGTTCGAGAATACACTGACGGTGCAGTTCAATCACCGCCTGCTGGCCTATGCGCTGTTCATCGGCGCGTGGCTGCACGCCTACGATGCGTGGCGGGCGGGACGCGCGGCGCGCGGCGCGCTGCTGCTGGCGATCGGCGTGACGTTGCAAGCGGTGCTCGGCATTGTCACGCTGCTGGAAGCGGCGCCGCTCGCTCTCGCGTTGTCGCACCAGATGCTGGCGGTGCTGCTGCTCAGCATCGCCGCCGTGCATGGCGAAGCGTTGTCGCGGCGCGCACCGGCTGGCGCGCTGCGGCCCGTGGGGCAAAGTGCGGGATTTGGCGCATGATCGACGTCCAGCACGAGGGCGGCATCGCCACCGTCACGATGGCGCATGGCAAGGCCAATGCACTGGACATCGCGTTCTGCGATACGCTGACCGCGAGCTTTGCGGCGCTGCGCGGGGAGGACATCAAGGCCATCGTGCTGACCGGGCAGGGCCATATTTTTTCGGCCGGCGTCGACTTGAAACAGCTGAGCGCCGGCGGCGCCGATTATGTGCGCCGCTTTCTGCCGAGCCTGCACCGGCTCTATGACGCGGTGTTCTTTCATCCGAAACCGGTGATCGCGGCGATCAACGGCCATGCGATGGCCGGCGGCGCGGTGCTGGCGGCCTGCGCCGACCGTCGCATCATGGCCGCGAACAGCGGCCGCGTCGGCATTACCGAAATGCTGGTCGGCGTGCCGTTTCCGGCCCTGGCGTTCGAGGTGGTGCGCTTCGCGGTGCCGCCGCGCTATCTGCCGGAGTTCGCGCTGACCGGCGCGACCTATCCGACCGATGAAGCATTGGCGAAAGGCTGGGTCGATGAAGTGGCCGAGCCGGGCGAACTGATGGCGCGGGCGCGCGACGCGGCGGCGTTCTATGCGGGCCTGTCGCCAGCGGCTTTCGCGCAGACCAAGATGCAGGTGCGCCAGGGCGTCAGTGAACGCATGGCCTTGAGCGGGGCGGCGACCGACAGAGCGGTGACGGAGATCTGGACGCAAAGCGAGACTTTGGCGCGTGTCGCCGATTATGTCGCGAAGACGTTGACCAAACGCGGCTAGCGCGGGGCGATGGGACTATCGTAGGCAACGCCCGTATCGGCGCCGCGATACGCGAAATGCCACCATTCACGTTTGTAATTGGCGAAGCCGTGCCTGCGCATGGCTTCCAGCAGCACGCGGCGGTTGGCGGCCTGTACCAGCGTGATTGACGCATTGAGCGTGTGGCTTTTGGCGTCGAAGCAATCGAAGCCGGTGCCCATGTCGAGACTGTTGTCGGGCGCGCGTTGCGCGGATGTGCAGGGGCCGTACTTTGCAGACGGGTCGAAAGCGGCGGCGGCGCTGCCGCGCGGCACCACAGTCAGATCGATGGCGACGCCGCGCGAATGGGCGGAGTGCGCGGCGATGTAGCCTAGCGCGAACAGTTTCGATTTGTCGAGCGCCGGATAAAAGCGCGACGTGTCCGCGCCGCCTTTGGCCCGCGCCCAGGCCGCCATTGCCGCAACGGCGCGGGCCGGGCGATAGCAGTCATAGACTTTCAGCGACAGGTTTGCGGCGGCAAGGTCCGATTGCACGCGGCTCAGCGCGCGCGCGACTTGCGGCAGCAGCAGGCAGTCCGCCGCGGTATAGCCGGGCAGCGGACGGCCGGTGAAATTGTCGGCCGTCGCATAGCGCATGTCCTGCGCGATGGTCGGATCAATGTCGCGCAGGTAAACAAGCGGCGCGGCTTGCGCGGTGGCGCTCAAGAAGAGATACGCAAACGCTGCAAGCAGAAAAGAGCTGGATCCCCGCTTTCGCGGGGATGACCGGAGTTTAGAAATAGCGGTCGTGCCCAAACCGCGCTTACTTCGCCGTCAATCCTAGTTCGAGATCGGCGATGATGTCTTCCTTGTCCTCGATGCCGATCGACAGCCGCACGACGTCGGGGCCGGCGCCGGCCTGCACCTTCTGCGCGTCGGACAACTGCTTGTGCGTGGTCGAAGCCGGATGGATGATCAGCGAGCGGGTGTCGCCGATATTGGCGAGATGCGAGAATAGCTTCACGTTCGACACCAGCTTGACGCCGGCGTCGTAGCCGCCCTTGAGGCCGACGGTCATCACGGCGCCGCAGCCCTTCGGGCAGTATTTCTGCGCCAGCGAATGATACTTGTCCGACGGCAAGCCCGAGTAGCTGACCCAGGCGACTTCCGGGCGCTGCGTCAGCCAGGTGGCGACCGCCAGCGCATTGTCGGAATGGCGCTGCATGCGCAGCGGCAAGGTCTCGATACCGGTGGAGATGAGGAACGCATTGAACGGCGACAAAGCCGGCCCGAGATCGCGCAGGCCGAGCACGCGGCAGGCAATGGCGAAGGCGAAGTTGCCGAAGGTCTCGTGCAGCACGATGCCGGAATATTCCGGGCGCGGTTCGCACAGCATCGGATACTTCTTGTCGCGCGACCAGTTGAAGGTGCCGGCATCGACGATCATGCCGCCGATGGAGTTGCCGTGGCCGCCCAAGAATTTGGTGAGCGAGTGCACGACGATGTCGGCGCCGTATTCGATCGGCTTGCACAGATAGGGCGTCGCCAAGGTGTTGTCGACGATCAGCGGCACATTGGCCTTGCGGGCGATCTTGCCGATGGCTTCGATGTCGGTGACGACGCCGCCCGGATTGGCGATGGATTCGATGAAGATCGCCTTGGTCTTCGGCGTCACCGCCGTTTCAAACGAGGAGAGATCGTCCGGGTCGGCCCAGACCACGTTCCAGCCGAAGCTCTTGAAGGCGTGGTTGAACTGGTTGATCGAGCCGCCATAGAGCTTCTTCGAGGCGATGAATTCGTCGCCCGGCACCAGCAGCGTCTGCATGACGATGACCTGCGCGGCGTGGCCGGACGCCACCGCGAGGCCGGCGGTGCCGCCTTCAAGTGCTGCGACGCGCTCTTCCAGCACGGCGCAGGTCGGGTTGCCGATGCGCGTGTAAATGTTGCCGAAGGCCTGCAGGCCGAACAGCGAGGCGGCGTGATCGACGTCGTCGAACACGAAAGACGTGGTCTGGTAGATCGGCGTGGCGCGCGCGCCGGTGGTCGGGTCGGGCTTGGCGCCGGCGTGAATCGCGAGCGTGTTGAAACCGGGAATGCGTTCGGCGTCGGCCATGGTCATAAATCCCTTGCTGCCGGGCCGAATTGCTGCCCGTGCTTGTGGCGCAGGTTTAGCCAATGGCTGGAACTGGTCAAGGGACAGGTCGTTTGAATTTCGCCGGAAAACGGCGTGCGCGTTATCGCCGCAATGCGCTGGTCAGTAAAATCGCCTTACGAGCCGGACGGTTCTTCCTTCTTGCCTTGCCCCAGTCCCATCCGCTGGAAGCCGCCGCCGAGGTTCTGGGCGCGCCTCGACGACAAAGTACGCGAGTTGATGCCCATCCAGGAAATCTCGCTCGACAAGCGGCCGTATTCGATCTTCGGGCAGCGGTCCATGACCACTTTCAGCCCGGCGTCCTCGGCGAGTTTGGCGGCCTCGTCATTGCGGATGGTGAGCTGCATCCAGATCACCTGCGGCTTCGGCGTCAGCTTGAGCGCTTCCTCGACAATCGGCGTCACGAACTGCGGCGCGCGAAAAATATCGACCATGTCGATGGGCTCGGGCACGTCGGCAAGTGCCGCGTAACAGGTCTGGCCGAGAAACTCCTTGCCGGCATGGCCCGGATTGATCGGGATGACCTTGAAGCCGCGCTCGATCAGGTATTTGAACGCGAAATAGCTCGGCCGCGCCGTATTCGGCGAAAAGCCGACCATGGCGATGGTCTTCACCGTGTTGAGAATGCCGCGGATGTAGGCGTCGGGGTAGGAGTCGTGGTTCATTGCTGTTGTTGCTGCTGTTGGAGCAGGGCGCGCAAGCGCGCATTCTCGGTTTCAAGTTCGGCGATCTTCCTCTGCACTTTATCGAGCGCTTCGGCAATCTCGGCTTCGGTGAAGCGGGTGACGATGTGGGCCGAGCAGTTCACGTCCCAGGCTTCGATGGTGAAGAGGACGGCGCGTTCGGGCTTCGCCTTGTAGCCGTGGTCGAACAGACGGTCGACAAGCGCCGGGTCGTTCTCGACGACGCGGGCGCGGCCCCACAATTTGATGCGCTGCCGGCGCGCCGGATCGAGCAGAAACAGATAGGCGCGATCGTTCTCGCTGAGGTTCGCCAGCGTGATGTATTGGCGGTTGCCGCGGTAATCGGCAAAGCCGAGCGTGCGTTCGTCGATGACCTTGATGAAGCCTTTCGGCCCGCCGCGGTGCTGGATGTACGGCGCGCCTTGCGCGCTGGCGGTGCCGAGAAAGGCGGTGTCCTGCTCGGCGATGAAGGCGGCCAGTTCCGGCGTGACCTTGTCGGGAAAACCTTCTTCCAGCCGCGCCGCATAGGCCTTGGCCGCGCCGCGTTCGGCCTGCGCTTGTTGCGCGGCCGGTGTGAAGACGAGGGAAGCGTTGTTCATGCCGGCCAAGATAGGCGCTGGCGCTCCGGCCGGAAAGGGCCGGAGCGGATCAAGCCGGCGTGACTGCCGCTTGCTGTTTATTTTTTCGCGTCGGCGACGACCTTCTTGCAGGCCGCCGACAGCTTCGAGTCCTGTTTGCTCAGGCAGGCCAGCACGCGGCCGCCGCCCGGCATCGTGCCTTTGCAGAATTGCTCGTAGTCGGCCTTGCAGGCTTCGCGCTGCGCGGCGGTGAAATCCTGCGCGGCGGCGGGGGTGAGTGTGGCAAAAGCAATTGCGGTCACAAGCAGCACAGCACGCATCGTCATCTCCCGATGGTTTTTTCAGTTCGTCTAGCGGTCTTCCCAAGTCGGCGTGCGCTTGTCGAGAAAGGCGCAGATGCCTTCCTCGGCGTCGCGCGCCATCATGTTCTCGGTCATCACCTCGGAGGCATGAGCGTAGGCGGCGGCGAGGCTCATCTCGGCCTGCTGGTAGAACGCCTGCTTGCCGATCTTGAGCGTATAGGAGGACTTCGAGGCGATCTGTTCGGCGAGCGCAAGGGCTGCGCCAAGCTCTTCGCCGGCCGGCACCACGCGATTGACGAGGCCGATTTCGGCGGCGCGCTCGGCTTCGACCATGTCGCCGGTCAGCAGCATTTCCATCGCGTGCTTGCGGGATACGTTGCGCGATAGAGCCACCATCGGCGTCGAGCAGAACAGACCAATGTCGACGCCGGGCGTGGCGAACTTGGCGGCGGACGAGGCGACGGCGAGATCGCAGCTGGCGACCAACTGGCAGCCGGCGGCGGTGGCGACGCCCTGCACGGCGGCGATCACCGGCTGCGGCAAATGGACGATCTGCTGCATCATGGCGCTGCATGTCGTCATCAGCGTGCGGAAGTAGGCGCGGCCGCCGTCGGCGTCGGTGCGCCGCGCCGTCATTTCCTTCATGTCGTGACCGGCGCAGAAGGCCGGACCGTTTCCGGTCAGCACCACGGCGCGCACGGACTTGTCGGCGGCGATGTCGTGCCAGGCTTCCGACAGCGCGATCAGCAGCGCTTCGGACAGGCTGTTGCGCGCGGCGGGGCGGTTCAGCGTCAGGATGGCGATCGGGCCGTCGCGCTCGCGCAGCAGGACAGCAGTATCGGCGGATGTGGGGACGTTCATCCGCGAACCATATTCCGATGAAAGCACGGCGCAAGCTCCACACTCCGTTCGTTCCCGCGAAAGCGGGAATCCAGTCTTTTGCTATGAGTTCGACGCTCCTGGGTCCCCGCTTTCGCGGGGACGAACGGAGGAAGCTTGAGCGGGGCGCAATGGCTCTCTAAGAACGGACAGGCCGGGTGACTCTCGGCAGAGGGAACGCACCATGTCGAAAGCGGCCAAACGACCCGCGATGACCGCCGAGGCCATCGAGGCGCTGCTCAAGGCCGAGTTCCCGCAGGCCTTCTACGACGGCAGCGGGCTGTCGCTGGAGCGGATCGACTACGCCGATATCCGCATCCGTAAGGCCTTTCACGAGGACCATTTGCGGCCCGGCGGCACCATTTCAGGGCCGACCATGATGGCGCTGGCGGATTTCGCCATGTATGTCGCGGTGTTTTCCGCCGTCGGGCCAAAAACCCTGGCGGTGACCACCAACCTGAACATCAACTTCCTGCGCAAGCCAAGGCAGGCCGACCTCTTGGCCGATGCGCGGCTGATGAAGTTAGGCCAAAGGCTGGCGGTCGGCGAGGTGACCATCTATTCCGACGGCGAGGACGAGCCGGTGGCGCATGTCACCTCGACCTATTCGATCCCGGAACAGAAGTGATTAAGGACAGGTAATATTGCACCATGCCATGGTATTTTTATACCATTCTTACAAGCATTTGATTTTAGACGATAATTCGAGGCCATTCGGCGTTGACCGGCTCGAAATGCTCGGCTAGAAGGCGGCATCTTCGGCGCGGGGGTTTTTGTCTGCGCCAATTCCCAAGGATTTCTCATGAAGACGACCAAATCGTCAAAAGCTGCCGACATCGAGAAGAAATGGCTGATCGTCGATGCCTCCGGGCTCGTCGTCGGCCGTCTCGCCACGATCGTCGCCATGCGCCTGCGCGGCAAGCACAAGGCCACCTACACCCCGCACGTCGACGATGGCGATAACATCATCGTCGTCAACGCCGCCAAGGCCGTGTTCACCGGCCGCAAGCGCGAAAACAAGGTTTACTATCACCACACCGGCTTCATCGGCGGCATCAAGGAGCGCACCGCGCGCTCGATCTTCGAGGGCAAGTTCCCGGAGCGGATCGTCGAAAAGGCCGTCGAGCGCATGCTGCCGCGCGGGCCTCTGGGCCGCGTGCAGTTCGGCAACCTGCGGGTCTATCCGGGCGCCGAGCATCCGCATGAAGCGCAGAAGCCGGAGCCTTTGGATATCGCCGCGATGAATCGCAAGAACGTGAGGAGTGCTTAATCGTGGCCGAGACCGTACAATCCATGGAAGGCCTGGCTGCCCTCAAGCCCGCCGCTCCCGAAGCCCCGACCTACGTCCAGAAGCTCGACAAGCAGGGCCGCGCCTATGCCACCGGCAAGCGCAAGAACGCCGTCGCCCGCGTCTGGATCAAGCCGGGTTCCGGCAAGATCGTCGTCAACACTCGCACGGTGGAAAAGTTTTTCGCCCGTCCGGTGTTGCGCATGTTGATCCAGCAGCCGCTGGTCGCCGCGAACCGCGTCACCCAGTATGACGTGATCTGCACCGTCTCCGGTGGCGGGCTTTCGGGCCAGGCCGGCGCCGTGCGTCACGGCATCTCGAAGGCTTTGACCTATTTCGAGCCGGACCTGCGCGGCGCCCTCAAGAAGGGCGGCTTCCTCACCCGCGACTCGCGCGTGGTCGAGCGCAAGAAGTACGGCAAGGCCAAGGCCCGCCGTTCGTTCCAGTTCTCGAAGCGCTAGTTTTTCGCTTTAACGATTGCTGCAAAGGGCCCGCACGTGCGGGCCCTTTTTCCATGTTCCCGGTCGTTTCAATTTGTCTTCAATTCGCTTAAGGGTTGCATCGAAAGCCATCGCCAGCCGCAAGCCTTTGCGCACGGATCGGTGCCTATTCTCCAGACTTCGCCAGTGGCTCACCGGCAGGACGCCGGTTCAGGCGGTATGGAGAACAGATGCTAAGCGCGGCCGCAGGACAGCAAGGTTTGCTGGACGTTCCGACCTTGGTCTTCGCAGCGGTTTGCATTGTCGGCTTTCTCGGCATGCTGCTGCTGACGACATGGCTGCAACAGCGCGAGGTGCGGGCGCTGGCCTGGTGGGGCTCGGCCTATCTGATTGGCGCAGCGGCGATCGCGCAATGGGGCGCGCGGGAGCCGGTCGTGCGGCTGCCGCCGGAAATTCCCGAAGCGTTCATTTTCATCGCCTGCGGCATGGTGTGGAACGGCGTGCGGCTGTTCCACGGCCGCAAACTGTGGCCGCTGGCGGTGTTCGGCGGCGCCGGTGTCTGGATGATCCTGTGCCAGTTCGACGGCATCGAGGCAGGCTCGCCGGGGCGGATTATCGCCGGCGCGGTCATGATCGCGGTCTACACGTTCTTCATCGCCTTCGAGCTGGCGCGCGAGCGGCGCAAGTCGGCCTATTCGCGGCTGGCGGCGACGGTGGTGCCGAGCTTTTACGCCGGCATGTTCATGGTGCCGCTCGGCATGCACGCGTTCCTGCCGGAGGTTTTCGCTGCGCACTGGCTGACGGTGCTGGCGCTGGAGGCGATCTTCTACGCGGTCGGCACCGCTTTCATTGTGATGCTGATGGTCAAGGATCATCACGTCCATTTCTATCGCAAGGCGGCGACCACCGACGGCCTGACCGGACTGCTCAACCGCCGCGCCTTCATCGAGGCGGCGACCGCGATGCATGCGGCGCAGGGCGCACGCGGCGAGCCGGTGACCTTGCTGATGTTCGATCTCGATCATTTCAAGTCGGTCAATGACCGCTTCGGCCACGCCACCGGCGACAGCGTGTTGAAAGTGTTCGCGCAGACGGCGATGGGCAGCGTGCGCGCGACCGACATCGTCGCGCGGCTCGGCGGCGAGGAATTTGTCGCCATGGTGCCGGAGACGATGGAAGGCGCGTGCCACGTCGCCGAACGCTTGCGAGCGGCCTATGAGACGGCCGGGCTCATGGTCGATGATATCGCCGTCGGCTCCACGGTGAGCATCGGACTGGCGACGTCGTACAAACCGGTCGCTGACATCGACGCGCTGCTGCTGCGCGCCGACGAAGCTTTGTATTTGGCCAAGCGCGAGGGCCGTAACCGCTTTCGCTGTGCGCCTGAGGAGCCGGGCAGCGACGAGGCGCGGGCGCGGATGGCGGCGCGCAAGAAACCGGCCGATGGTCTGGTGCGGCGCTGGGTGGCGCGGCGGCCGAAGGCGGCCGACGTTCCTGCAACAGGGTAAATTAAGGGGTCGTTTACCAGGCGCGCCTAACATTGTTCCATGGTCAGTCGATTCCGTAACAGTGCGCCAGAAGCCGATACCGTCTCGCTCGAGCATTACGCCGAGCGCGCGGGGGCGGCGTGGGCCTGTTCCTATTCGACGTCCGCCGAATATGACGCGGCCTTGATCGCCGAACGTCGCGCCGCCGGTGTTTACGGACCGCGGCGCGCGCGCCGCCAGTTGTTCATGACGTTGGCCGGTGTCGCCGCCGGCGTCGGCACCGTGGCGCTGCTGATCGCGGCGTTCACCTAGACCCGCGCTTCCAGAACATTTCCCAAATCTGCGTCATTGAGCAGACGGTATTCGCCGGGCTTCAAATCGTCCGGCAGAGCGAGACCGCCAATGCGGTCGCGGTGCAGCGCGGTGACGTGATTGCCGACCGCCGCGAACATGCGCCGGACCTGGTGATAGCGGCCTTCGGTGATGGTGACCAAAGCGCGTCTCTCGGAAAGCACCTCCATGGGCGCGGGCAGCAGTGGCTTATCTTCGCCTTCCAGCATCAAGGTGCCAGCGGCAAACAGTTTGACTTCATCGCCGCGCAAGGGGCGGTCGAGCGTCACGTCGTAGCGCTTGGAGACATTGCTGCGTGGCGAAATGATCTTGTGCAGAAGCGCGCCGTCATCGGTCATCAGCAAGAGGCCGGAGGTATCCTTGTCGAGACGGCCGACCGTGGAAATGGCCGGCTCGCGGCGGCGCCAGCGTTCCGGCAGCAGCGCATAGACCAGCGGGCCCAGCTCCTTGTGCGAGCAGGTGACACCGAGCGGCTTGTTCATCATCAGCGCGAGGCCGGGCGGCGGATCGAGCGCTTCGCCATCGACTTTCATGCGCGCGGAGAGGTCGCGCGTCACGGCGATCTTTTCGTCGCTGTCGTCGATGACGTCGCCGTCGAGCGTGACCAGGCCGGCCCAGATCAGTTGCTGCACCTCGCGGCGCGAACCGTAGCCGAGATTGGATAGCAGGCGGTCGAGCCGCAGCGAAGGCGCTTTGCTCATGTGTGCGCCTCGTAGATCTTGTAGCCGCCGGTTTCGATCATAAGTTCGGCGCGCTTGAAGGCGGGCTTCAAGATCGCTTCATAGGGCAAATGGCGGTTGGCGACCATGAAGCAGACGCCGCCTTTGCCGAGGGCTTTTGCCGCGCGCGTGACGAACTGCTGCGCCAGCGATTTGTCCTCCGCGCCGGCATCGTGGAACGGCGCGTTCATCACCACGAAGTCGAGGCCGGTGAGGTCGGCGCTGCGCAGGTCGGCCCAGAGAAAACGGGCGCGCGCATCGCCGACATTATGCTGCGCGCATTCAATCGCCCGGCGGTCGATATCGACCAGTGTGATCTCCGTCACTTCCGGCGAGGCCAGCGCCGCATGCGCGAGCAACCCGATGCCGCAGCCGAAATCGGCGCCGCGGCCCTTGAGCGGCGGCAGATGCGCGATCAGCATCGCGGTGCCGGGATCGAGCCGGTCCCAACTGAACACGCCGGGCTGCGACCAGACGCCGAGATCGTCGATCAAGCGCGGCCCGCCTTGTTCAAGTGCGTCGGCGATGCCGGCTGGCTTTTCGGGCCGCGTGCCGATGACGATGCGGTGATGACGCCGCGCGCTTTCCTCGATCGCGCAGCCGAAGGCCTGCAATTCCTTGCGCAGCCTTGTGCCGCCGCGATCGTTCGGCGCCAGGATCGTGAACGGCGCTTGTGGCGCGAGCGCGCGCAAAGCCTGGGCGATGACATAGCGGCGCTCTAGCGTGCCCGGCGGGGCGAGCATGGTCATTGCGACAAGGCTGCCGTCGCTCTGTTGCTCAAGCGAAGACGCACCCGGCATCAACGGCGAGAACTGCGTCGCGCCGGAGGGCACGTCGACGACCTCCGCCGGCGGCGTGCCGTAAACGGCGATGGTGGCGGCGTCGGTCATCGAAATCTCAAGCCGGCATGACGTCGAGCAGCGCCGGTTTGACGCCGAGCTGGTCGATCAGCCGGTTCAACTCGCCGCGCGCCTGTGCGTTCGAGCGCTGGTGGCGCTCGGCCAAAATGAGTTCGTTCTTCATCGTGTGCTCGAGCCCGGTGAACTCGGTGACGCGCACCTTGTAGCCATGCGCTTCCAGCACCAGACCGCGAATGACATTGGTGACATGGGCGCCGAATTCGCGGCGCTGGATCGGGTGCCGCCACAACTGGCGCAACGGACCTTGCTGGCCGTCGAGCAGGCGCGCAACTTCGGCCTGGCAACATGGCACCAAAGCGATCACCTTGGCGTCGTGGCGCAGCGCGAAGCGAATGGCGTCGTCGGTCGCGGTGTCGCAGGCGTGCAGCGCCGTGACCATGTCGGCCTTGCCGCCGGGAAGCGTCGCCTCGGCAATGGGCGAAGCGATGAATGCCATGCGGTCGAAGCCGGACGAGGCGGCCAGCTCCCGCGACGACGTGACCAATTGTTCGCGCGTCTCAACGCCGGTGACCGAGCCGCGCCCGGCCGGGCCGAAGATCAGATCATAGAGGATGAAGCCGAGATAGGATTTGCCGGCGCCGACGTCGGCCAGCACAGGCTCGCCACCGTCCTTGAGGAGGTCCTCGATCGCCGGCCGCAGCATCTGGGTGAGATGCAGTACCTGCGTCAGCTTGCGGCGCGAGTCGGCGTTGAGCGTGCTCTCGCGCGTGAGAATATGCAGGGCTTTCAAGAGTGGCACGGATTTGCCCGGCGTGCCGCTCGGCCACAGCTTGCTCCATGTTTCGAAATCCCGCGCGGCGGGGTCTTTGGCGGATTTCACTTTGGCAGCGTGAGGGGCGGGCATGGGCGGTCTCCAGCCGCCTATCTAGGATGCTTTAATGCCAGCACCAAAGAAAAAGGGCGCCCCGAAGGGCGCCCCTGAAGTCAGTTTCCGGGAGGAAAAGGTTAGTTCAGTATCAGGCCGCGGCCGATTTCTTGGCGGCGGTCGGGACTTCCGAGATGGTCTTGAGGATCTGCGACGCGATGGCGTAGGGGTCCCCTTGCGAGTTCGGGCGGCGATCTTCCAGGTAGCCCTTGTAGGCATCGCCCTTGACGAAGGAGTGCGGCACGCGGATCGAGGCGCCACGATCGGCGACGCCGTAGCTGAATTTGTTCCACGGCGCGGTCTCGTGCTTGCCGGTCAGGCGCTTGTCGTTGTCCGGACCGTACACGTCGATGTGCTCTTTCCAGTTCTTCTCGAACGCCTTCATCAGGGATTCGAAATAGGCCTTGCCGCCGACCGTGCGCATGTACTCGGTCGAGAAGTTGGCGTGCATGCCCGAGCCGTTCCAGTCGGTGTCGCCGAGCGGCTTGCAGTGCCATTCGATGTCGATGCCGTAGGTCTCGGTCAGCCGCAGCAGCAGGTAGCGGGCGATCCACATTTCGTCAGCGGCTTTCTTGGAGCCCTTGCCGAAGATCTGGAATTCCCACTGGCCCTTCGCCACTTCGGCGTTGATGCCTTCGTGGTTGATGCCGGCGGCGAGGCAGAGGTCGAGATGCTTCTCGACGATCTCGCGCGCGACCGAGCCGACATTCTTGAAGCCGACGCCGGTGTAATACGGGCCCTGCGGCGCCGGGTAGCCAGATTCCGGGAAGCCGAGCGGACGGCCGTCCTTGTAGAAGAAGTATTCCTGCTCGAAGCCGAACCAGGCGCCGGCATCGTCGAGGATGGTGGCGCGGGTGTTGGTGGCGTGCGGGGTGACGCCATCCGGCATCATGACTTCGCACATGACCAGCGCGCCGTTGGTGCGCGCGCCGTCGGGATAGACCGCGACCGGCTTGAGCACGCAATCGGACGAGTGGCCTTCGGCCTGCATGGTCGAGCTTCCGTCGAAGCCCCACAGCGGCAGTTGCTCGAGGGTCGGGAACTTGTCGAATTCCTTGATCTGAGTCTTGCCCCGCAAATTCGGGACCGGCTTGTAGCCGTCGAGCCAAATGTACTCGAGTTTGTACTTTGTCATTGAGGATCTCTCATGCTGATGACGAGTCGTGTAGGGAAGCCCGTGCCTTGTTCAGCCGCCAAAGGCACTCCCGGCCGTTAACGACTACCTCCTCCTAAGCAATCAATATGCCAAGCCTGGCTGCGCTTGGGGCACCGAGGGTGCGTAGCGCAACTGGCTGGCGAATGGCAGCGCCCGCGCGTTGTGCAGTGCGGATTTTACAAGCAAAAACGCCTCTCGTTCTGCATCGCAAGGCTATGCGCTACGGCGTTGCTGCATGGCATCGGCAAAACCTGAGGGCGATCAGGGCGATGCTTTTCGCGATGCAGCCTGAAAACTGCCCAATACGTAGGCAACGTGCTGATTTAATTGGCGGTTTCTGCAGCGTGGGCCTTCAGAATCTGGTACCGAACGTTATGTGTTCCACAACGTTATCCCGCTAACAAAGAGATGTTCTGTCGGACGCGCTGTTAGGCGCTGATCTGAGGAGAAACGAAATGACCGCCAATCAAGGACGTGAGTCGGCTCAGATTTTCCAATTTCCGGCCGGGGGCCGCGCCGGGCTTAAGTGTAATCTGCCGGACGTCGCGGCCGCGCCGCGCATGGCCAACATCGCCGTTGGTGGCAGCTGGTATCACGAAGAAGCCATTCGCGAAGATAAGCCGAACCGGACGAACTAAGCCCGCCACGGTTGTGGCCGACAGTGCGCTTGTTACGCGCACGAAAGCGAGTGGCGCCGAGAGGCGCCATTTTTTATGGGTGCTGTCACGCGCCGAAGATTGACCAGTCCATGCGCCGGCTCAACGCCTCGAGCGCGACACGGCCGAGATGCGAATTGCCGGCGGCGTCGAGGCCCGGCGACCAGACCGCGATCGACGCCTTGCCCGGCGCAACGGCGAGAATGCCGCCGCCGACGCCGCTCTTGCCCGGCAGGCCGACGCGGTAGGCGAATTCCCCCGACCCGTCGTAATGGCCGCAGGTCAGCATCACCGCGTTGATGCGCCGCGCGCGCTCCGGCTGAATGACCTGCAGGCCGGTCGATGGATTGCGTCCCGACTGCGCCAGAAAGCGCCCGGCCATGGCCAGTTGCTGGCACGACATGGCGATGGCGCACTGGTGGAAATAAACGCCGAGCGTCAGGTCGACCGGATTTTCCAGCACGCCGAACGACTTCATGTAGTTGGCGAGCGCGGCGTTACGAAAGCCGGTGCGCTGTTCGGACGCCGCCACCGTTTCGTCGATGCTGATGTCGGCGTCGTCGGCGAGAAAGCGCATGAAGGACAGGATTTCGCCAAGCGCTTCGCGCGGCTGGTGGCCGGACAAGATCAAATCGGTGACGGCAATGGCGCCGGCGTTGATGAAGGGATTGCGCGGGATGCCTTGCTCGCGCTCGAGCTGGACGATCGAGTTGAACGGCGAGCCGGACGGTTCGCGGCCGACGCGCCGCCACAGCCGGTCGCCATAACGGCCAAGAGCGAGCGTCAGCGTAAAGACCTTGGAGATGCTCTGGATCGAAAACGGCATGGCGGCGTCGCCGCCGGTTGCCACCGTGCCGTCGGCGGCGACGACGGCGATGCCGAAATGCTTCGGGTCGACGCGCGCCAGTTCGGGAATGTAATGCGCGACCGTGCCGCGGTCCCGGCGTTGTCGCATCTCGTCAGCTATCTCGGCGACGACAAGGTTCAGGTCGGGCACTTCGTCAACTCGCTTGTTGTCCTTCCGCCCGGTTGCTCATTTCTGAACGATTGGGCGGCGATTACAAGCGGCGATGTTAGATCGAACGGCGACACTGCGCGCAAGAGGCGTCCTTGCGGACGCCCCTTGGTATTTGCCGGCATGGCGGTCGGCGACGTTGACGTCAGGTTGCGATCTTGCCGCCGCCGTTGCGTGTGACGACGACAATCGAGGGACGCGGCGGCATGCCCGGCTGGAAATCGGGCCAGCGCGTCGATGGGTCGTCGAAGGTCGAGGCACGGCCGAAAGCCGGCCACTGCGGCCCGTCATCGCCCGGGTGCTGGATGGCAACGAACAAGGTTTCCAGATCGGGCGTAAATTCCGGCCCGCACAGCTCGGCGCCGGCCGGGCAGCGGAAGAACAGTTTCGAGGTGGCGCGGGCTTCGCCCTCGGTCTCGAGCGCCCACAGGCCATCGGTGCGGCCGGTGGCCTTGCCGGAGTTGCCGTCGGTGGCAATCCAGAGGCGGCCCGCCGCGTCAATCGCGCAATTGTCCGGGCTGCCGAACCAGCCATCCTTGGTGGTGGCGGATGAGAACGTGGCGCCGACGTCGGCAACGGCGGGATCGCCGCATTTAACCAAAATTTCCCAAGTGAACTTGGTCTCGGCATGGTCGCCGCCGGCCAATAGCATTTCGATAATATGGCCGAACTTGTTGTCGGCGCGCGGATTGGCGGCGTCGACCTGATCGGCCTTGCGCGCGGTGTTGTTGGTGAGAATGACGTAGACCTTCTGGGTCGTCGGGTTGACTTCGACGTCCTCGGGCCGGTCCATCTTGGTGGCGCCGAGCAGATCGGAAGCGCGGCGCACCTCGATCAAAACGTCAGCCTGGTCCTTGAAGCCGTTGGCGGCCGTGAGCGGCCCCTGGCCGAAGGTGAGCGGCAGCCATTCGCCGCTGCCGTCGGCATTGTACTTTGCGACATACAGCGTGCCGGCGTCGAGCAGGTCACGGTTGGCGGCGCGATTGGCGGGATCGACTTTGCCGGCGGTGACGAACTTGTAGACATAGTCGAAGCGCTCGTCGTCGCCTTGATAGACGACATAGCGGCCGTCTTTGTTGAGGATGCCGGCGGCGCCTTCATGCTTGAAGCGGCCCATGGCGGTGCGCTTCTTCGGCGTCGAGGCCGGATCGAACGGATCGATCTCGACCACCCAGCCGAAACGGTTGGCCTCGTTCGGCTCCTTTGCGATGTCGAAGCGATCCTCGAATTTGCCCCACGCATACCAGTTGCCGGGCACGCCATAGCGTTTGAAAGCCGCGGCCTGCGGATCGGCATCGCCGAGCTTGCCCCAGAAGTAGCCGTTGAAGTTTTCTTCGCAGGAAAGCCAGGTCCCCCACGGCGTCAGCCCGCCGGCGCAGTTGTTGAGCATGCCCAGCACGCGCCGGCCGCCCGGATCGGCCTTGGTCTTGAGACGGTCGCTGCCGGCCGCCGGGCCGGTCATCTCCATGACGGTGTCGGCGTCGATGCGCCGGGCATATTTGGAATCCGCGACCACACGCCATTGCCCGCCCTCGCGCTTGACCTCGATCACCGCGCCGCCATGCGCGGCTTTCTCGATATCGACGAGTTCTTTTGTCATCTTGCCGAACGCCGCGGCTTTCGAATCCTGCTCGCCAATGCCGGCGAACATCAGTTCTTCGTTGGTATATTCGTGATTGACGACGAGGAGGCCGTGCTGCGACGGATTGGCCGCGCCCGGCAGCGGCAGATAGCCGAGGTAATCGTTGTTGTAGCCGAACTGCGCCTTCTGCGCGGCCGCGCTCTGCTGCGCGGGATTGAAGGCCGGCGCGCCGGGCAGCACCGGATCGCCCCAGCGCAGCAAAATATCGGCGTTGTAACCTTCGGCGACGTGGTGACGCTCGTCGACGCCGGCGGCGACTTCCTTGAAGGAGAATCCGGTGCCGGCCGCGCGCGCCGTCTGCGTTGCGGCGAGTGCCAGCGGGCTGACGGTCGCGGCAATTGCGGCGACGCCGAGCGCGCCTTTCAGGATATCGCGGCGGTGGTAGCGGGCCGCGATGATGTCGCCGATGCTGGCATTGGCGCTCGGGTTACTGCCAATGTTCTCCGCCTCTTCGCAAGCCTGGGCGCGCGTCTGCATGGTGTCGCTCATCGCCGTCTCCTGGATCGTCCGTGTGTTCGGATTGTTGCGAACCAGTCTAATGAGCGGAAATGACCGGTCCGTGACAGCGGCCAGTCGCCGGCAAAAAAAAGGGCGCCCGGTACCGGGCGCCCTGATCACGGCATCGATTATTGATCGACGAAGAAGCTCTAAGCCGAATAATACATCTCGTATTCGACCGGATGCGGCGTGTGCTCGAAGCGGATGACTTCGGTCATCTTCAGCTCGATATAGCTGTCGATGAAGTCGTCGTCGAACACGCCGCCGGCGGTGAGGAAGCCGCGATCCTTGTCGAGGTTCTCGAGCGCTTCGCGCAACGAACCACAGACAGTCGGGATCTGCTTCAATTCGGCCTTGGGCAGGTCATAGAGATCCTTGTCCATCGGCTCGCCCGGGTGGAGCTTGTTCTTGATGCCGTCGAGACCGGCCTGCAGCAACGCCGCGAAAGCGAGATACGGATTGGCCAGCGGATCGGGGAAACGGACCTCGACGCGCTTGGCCTTCGGGCTCTCGGTGTAGGGAATGCGGCACGAGGCCGAACGGTTGCGCGCCGAGTAGGCGAGCAACACTGGCGCCTCATAGCCCGGCACCAGACGCTTGTAGGAATTGGTGGTCGGGTTGGTGAAGGCATTGACCGCCTTGGCGTGCTTGATGACACCGGCGATGTAGGAGAGGCACATGTCCGAGAGACCGGCGTATTTGTCGCCGGCGAACATCGGCTTGCCGTCCTTCCAGATCGACTGGTGGCAGTGCATGCCCGAACCGTTGTCGCCATAGATCGGCTTCGGCATGAAGGTCGCGGTCTTGCCGTAGATCTGCGCGACTTGCTGGATGCAGTATTTGTAGACCTGCATCATGTCGGCCATCTGCGTCATCGGCGAGAACTTGAGGCCGAGTTCGTGCTGGGCGGACGCCACTTCGTGGTGGTGCTTCTCGACCTTGGCGCCCATGCGCGCCATGGCGCCGAGCATTTCCGAGCGCATGTCCTGCGCACTGTCCTGCGGCGGCACCGGGAAGTAGCCCTTCTTGACGCCGATGCGGTGGCCGAGATTGCCGCCTTCGTAGTCGGTGTCGGAGTTGGTCGGCAGTTCGAGCGAGTCGACCTTGAAGCCGGTGTTGTACATGTCAGCTTTATACTTGACGTCGTCGAACACGAAGAACTCGGCTTCCGGCCCGAAATAGATGGTGTCGCCGAGGCCCATCGACTTCACCAGCGCTTCGGCCTTCTTGCACATGCCGCGCGGGTCGCGGTTGTAGGATTCGCCGGTGGTCGGTTCCAACACGTCGCAGACCAGGACGAGGGTGGTTTCGGCGAAGAACGGGTCGATGCAGGCCGAGGCCGGGTCGGGCATCAGGCACATGTCGGATTCATTGATCGCCTTCCAGCCGGCGATCGACGAGCCGTCGAACATCTGGCCTTCCGAGAAGGTGTCTTCCTCGATCATGCTGACGTCGAAAGTGACGTGCTGCCACTTGCCGCGCGGATCGGTGAAGCGGAAGTCGACGTATTTCACGTCGCTGTCCTTGATCATCTTCATGACATTCTTGGCTGTCGTCATGGGTAGCGTTTCCCCTTACTGGCTGGTTATCCAGCCGGGACATTTGGCCAAGCGCTAGATGGCGTCAATACCGGATTCACCGGTTCTGATGCGGATCGCCTCTTCGATGTTGGAAACGAAGATTTTGCCGTCGCCGATGCGGCCGGTCTGGGCGGCGCGGCGGATGGCATCGACCGCCTTGTCCAGCATGTCGTCGCCGAGCACGATCTCGATTTTCACCTTGGGCAGGAAATCGACGACATATTCGGCGCCGCGATACAGCTCGGTATGGCCCTTCTGGCGGCCAAAGCCCTTGGCTTCGGTCACGGTGATGCCTTGCAGGCCGACTTCCTGCAGCGCTTCCTTCACCTCGTCGAGCTTGAAGGGCTTGATGATGGCCTCGATTTTCTTCATTTACGAAATCTCTCTCCCATACCGACTTGAGGGTCGTCGCAAAGGTAAAAGGTGCTGTCGTCGCCATCGGTTAGCAGGTCTTGTGCCAAGCCCCGGCGGTTTGAAAAAGCACGCTACAGCAGATGCTTACACGGGCACCCCGCACCCCATACCATAACTGCCTAAATGTCAGCGCCTTGAAACTAAGCACGATGCCTAACATTTAAACATGACCAATTATATTGTTGCGGCGCAGCGAGTTGCAACGAATTGTCGCGCATGATCGCGGCCGATAGTGTCGAGGCCATGACCGACATTGGCATTGAGCTGCTGACGACGGATGAGATGGCCGAGGCCGACCGCCTGACGATCGCCGGCGGCGTGCCGGGCATCGTCTTGATGGAAGCAGCCGGGATCGCGGTGGCCGATGCGGCGAGCGCGATTGCGGGCAGACGCGTTGTCGTGGTGGCGGGGCCGGGCAACAATGGCGGCGATGGTTTCGTCGCGGCAAGGCATCTGGCCGAGCGCGGCTACACGGTGCGGGTCAGCTTCGTTGGCGAAAGGTCGATGCTGAAGGGCGATGCGGCGGCGGCAAGCGCGCGCTGGAGCGGGCCGGTGGACGCGGCCGCACCCGAACAAATCAAGGACTGCGACATCATCGTCGATGCGCTTTTCGGCGCAGGGCTCGACCGCGACGTGACCGGGATTGCGCGGGCGATGATCGAGGCAATCAACGCTTCAGGCGTGCCGGTGATCGCGGTCGATCTGCCGAGCGGTAGCAACGGCAGCAACGGCGCGGTGATGGGTGCCGCGGTGAAGGCGAGCCATACGGTGACCTTCTTCCGCCGCAAGCCCGGTCATCTGCTGCTGCCGGGCCGGTCTCATTGCGGCGTGCTGACGGTGGCCGATATCGGGATTCCGGCCAAAGTGCTCGACGCGATCAAGCCGACGACCTTCGCCAACGGACCGGCTTTGTGGGGCGCGCGGTTTCCTGTGCCGCAGGTGGATGGGCACAAATATGTCCGCGGCCATGCCGTGGTCGTCTCCGGCGGCCTGACGACCACCGGGGCGGCGCGGCTGGCGGCGCGCGGCGCCTTGCGGGCGGGGGCGGGTCTGGTGACCATCGCCAGCCCGACCGAGGCGCTGGCGGTCAATGCGGCGACGAGCCTTTCGGTGATGGTGCGGCCGGTCGACGGCGCGGCGGCGCTGGCCGACGTCCTGAGGGACCGGCGGCGCAATGCGGTGCTGTTGGGGCCAGGTGGTGGGGTCGGAGAGAGTATGCGGCAGTTGGTGCTCGCCGCGCTCGCCAGCGAGGCGGCGGTGGTGCTGGACGCCGACGCGCTGACCAGCTTTGCCGAGGCCCCGGCGGCGCTGTTTGAAGCGATCAAAAAACGGGCTGGCGGGGGCGTGGTTCTGACGCCACATAACGGCGAGTATTATAGACTATTCAAAACAATAGGTGTCAATATTCAAGCTAACGCAAAACTTGAAAGGACCTGTTTAGCGGCGCACGAAAGCGGCGCCGTCGTGCTGCTCAAAGGCGCCGATACGGTGGTGGCGGCCCCGGACGGCCGCGCCTCGATTGCCGATAACGCCCCGCCTTATCTTGCGACCGCAGGATCTGGGGACGTTTTGGCCGGGATGATCGCCGGCCTTCTCGCGCAAGGAATGCCGCCATTCGAGGCCGCCAGCGCGGCCGTCTGGTTGCATGGCGAGGCGGGCTCGACGTTCGGGCCCGGCTTGATCGCCGAGGACCTGCCGGAAGCCCTCCCGGGGGTCTATCGGGGACTGTTTACTGCGCTGGAGCCGGCAAGAGACCGATAGCTTCAAGATCCCGGATCGCGCTTTGGCTGTCCGGCGATGACCTTCGCGCCGAAGACGCTCAAGTCACCTCAAACCAGGCCGCCATGCCGGTCGCCATGTGTTCGATCATGTGACAATGGATCATCCACTTGCCGGGATTGTCGGCGACAAAGGCGATGCGTTCAGTGCGCTCAGGATCGACGATCACGGTGTCGAGCCAATAGGGCTTATGGCTCTCGCCATTGCCGATGAGGTTGCGGAAATGGTGGCCGTGCACATGCATGGCGTGCGGCAAGGCGCTGCGGTTTGCGAAGTCGAGCACCACAGTGCGCCCGCGTTCCACTTTGAAGATAGGCGGGCCATCGTGGCCGCTCGACGCAATGCCTGCGAGCGCCCAGATGCGGTCTTGTGGCGGTAGGCCGTGGCCGCCGAAACCGGCGCCGCCGCCCATGCCGCCCATGCCACCACGCATGCCGCCACCCATCATGCTGCCGCGCCCCATCATCATACCCATTCCGCCGCCGTCGAGCGGTATGGCCACCTGTAGGGCACCCGCAAAGTCGAAGTTTTGCGGCAGTGGATTAGCCGGCAGCGCTTTCGGTTCGGGCAACGGTTCGGCCCGCAACGGCGCGCCGCCGTCATAAACGACGCGGCCAAGTTCCAGCCAGCCGCCGCGCAAGTCGTCGATCAAGATCGGTGCGCTGGCACCCGGTTTCAGCGTCAGGTCGAGAAACAGATCGACACGGGTGCCGGGGCCGAGCCGCAGGACGCCGTCCGGGACAACCTCAGGCGGGCAGGGTTGGCCATCGACCGCCATAATGCGCGTGACATGCTCAGGGATGCGGAACTCGAAGATGCGTGCATTCGCGGTGTTGATGATGCGCAGCCTTATCCGTTCATTGCTCTTTACTTTCAGGTCGAGCGTGTCCTGGCTGTTGAGCGTGATGTACTGGCCGAGCCGGCCGGCCATCATAGCGTCGTGCATGTTGCCGAAGCTGGGGTGAACGGCGCCATCGTTGTTCAGCCGCCAGTCATTGACGACCAGCGCAATGTCTTGATCGACCGCGACCGGGTCGCGCTCCTCGACAATCAGCACGCCGGCGAGGCCGCGCGCCATTTGCTCGGACGACAGGAAGTGCGAGTGGTACCAGAAAGTGCCGGCATCCGGCGGCGTGAAGCGGTAGTCGAAACTCGCGCCGGGTTCGACGGGCATCTGGGTCAAGTGCGGAACGCCATCCATGGCGTTGGGCAGGCGAATGCCATGCCAATGAATGACCGTCGGTTGGCGCAGGTCGTTGACCAGCCGAATCTTGAGTTCTTCGCCTTGTTTTATCCGCAGCGTGGGACCAGGCGACAACCCATCATAGCCCCAGATCGGCGTCGGCGGAGCATTGGGCCCACGCAGCGGCGCCATGCCGGGGCGGGCGTGCAGGAGGCGGAAACCATCGGCGCCAAGTTCTTGGCCGCGCGCGGTCGCGGGAGGCATCAGGGCAAGGGCGGTCAGGCTGGCGCCTGCGCCGGCGAGCCAGGATCGGCGGTTGACGGCCACAGGCGGCCCCTTCGGCTTATCGAGCGGACCATCGGCCATTGTCTAGCCTCGCTGCTTCGTACCGCCCCATTTGAAGGCTACAAGCTCGAGATGGCGGCCTCTTGAGCTAGCGCAATTAGTGGCTATTTTGTAACGAAACGGCGTGTTTGTGTCGTCTTTTGCGGCGCGCCGTGCCGCGCCGGGGCCTTGAGGCGGCGGCCGGCCTCGAGAGTGGTGCTGTTTCTGCCTTGCCCGATGCGGCCCGGCGCGTTATGCCCGCGCACGAAAATCGTCCTTTGACGGCCCTTTGCGGGCGTGGCGGAATTGGTAGACGCGCTGGATTTAGGTTCCAGTGACGAAAGTCGTGGGGGTTCGAGTCCCTCCGCCCGCACCAGCTTTCGGCCGTCTCGTGGACGTTGCGAGCTTAGAGTTTCAGAGTTTTGATGCACGCGGGTAGGTCCCCGCATCCCGACACCTCCGGCGCGCCCCGCCATACTGTTAGGCCGGCGCGCGCGCGACAGCAACGAAGTAGTGAGATCATGCAGGTTACCGAAACATTGTCCGAAGGCCTCAAGCGCGAATACGCTGTGGTCATTTCCGCCGCCGAGCTGGAAGCCAAGGTCAATACGCGCCTGGACGAACTCAAGGACCGCGTGAAGATCAACGGATTCCGTCCGGGCAAGGTGCCGGTCGCGCATCTCAAGCGCGTCTATGGCCGCTCCGCCATGGCGGAAGTGATCGACGCCACCGTGCGCGACACCAACAACAAGATTGTCACCGATGGCGGCTTCAAGCTCGCCTCCGATCCGAAAGTGACGCTGCCGACCGAACAGGCCGAAGTCGAGAAGCTCATCAATGGCGGCACCGACCTGAGCTACACGGTCGGCATTGAGATCGTGCCGGAGATCAAGCTCGCCAACTTCAAGGACATCAAGCTGACCAGACTGGTCGCCGATGTCAGCGACAGCGAAATCGACGAAGGCATTGCCCGCATCGTCGATCAGAACCGCCCCTATGCGCCCAAGGCCGAGGGTGAGAAGGCCGCGACTGGCGACCGCGTCAAGATCGCCTTCGTCGGCACCATCGGCGGCGTGCCGTTCGAAGGCGGCACCGGCGAAGACATCGACGTCCAGATCGGCTCGAACACTTTCATCCCGGGCTTCGAGGAGCAGCTCATTGGCATCGCTGCCGGCGAGAACCGCACCGTCAAGGCGACGTTCCCGACCGCCTATGCCAATGCCGAACTAGCCGGTAAGGAAGCCGAATTCGCCGTCACCGCGAAGTCGATCGAAGCGCCGGGCGCGCTCGCCGTCGACGACGCGTTCGCCAAGTCGCTCGGCCTGGAATCGCTCGCCAAGCTGCGCGACGCGGTCAAGGACCGCCTCAGCCGCGACATGCAGGCGATGTCGCGCCAAAAGCTCAAGCGCGCGCTGCTCGATGAACTCGACAAGCTGCACACGTTCGAACCGCCGCCGACCATGGTGGAAGACGAGTTCAGCCGCGTCTGGACGTCGGTCAATGAAGAACTGGCCGCCGAGAAGAAGAGCTTTGCGGACGAGAATACCACCGAGGAAAAGGCCCGCGAGGAATACCGCGCCATCGCCGCCCGCCGCGTGCGGCTCGGCCTGGTGCTCGCCGAAATCGGCGAGAAGAACAATATTACCGTGACCGATGACGAGTTGAGCCGCGCCATCGCCGAGCGGGCGCGCCAGTTCGCCGGGCAGGAGCAGCGGGTGTGGGATTATTTCCGCCAGAACCCGCAGGCCGTCGCCGGCGTGCGGGCGCCGATCTTCGAGGAAAAGGTGGTCGACTTCATCGTCGAACTCGCCAACGTGACCGACAAGAAGGTATCGAAAGAAGAGCTGTTCAAGCCGGACGACGAATCGGCGGCGGCCTAGTCCGGCCTGTCGATTCTCGACGATTTTGTACAGCGGCGTGTGACGGAGCCTTAACGGTCTCCGTCATTCGTCTGTTTGGGGTCTTGCGCGGAGGCTGTTGCGAAAATAGATCATCGCTGCGATGCGTTGCGGCTAATCTAGCCGGAACGATTCGTGTCGATTTGCCCTGGAGCCGAAATGCAAAATCCCGTCGATACCTACATGAACCTTGTCCCGATGGTGGTCGAACAGACCAACCGCGGCGAACGGGCCTATGACATTTTTTCGCGGCTCCTCAAGGAACGGATCATCTTCATCACCGGTCCGATCGAGGACGGCATGGCGACGCTCGTCGTGGCGCAACTGCTGTTTCTCGAGGCCGAGAACCCGAAAAAAGAAATCTCGATGTACATCAACTCGCCGGGCGGGGTGGTGACGTCGGGCATGGCGATCTACGATACGATGCAGTTCATCCGGCCGCAGGTTTCGACCTTGTGCGTCGGCCAGGCGGCCTCGATGGGCTCGCTGTTGCTTGCCGCCGGCGCCAAGGACATGCGCTTTGCGCTGCCGAACGCGCGCATCATGGTGCATCAGCCGTCCGGCGGCTTCCAGGGCCAGGCGACCGACATCATGCTGCACGCGCAGGAGATTTTGAATCTCAAGAAGCGGCTGAACGAAATCTACGTGCACCACACCGGGCAGTCGCTGAAGAAGATTGAAGATGCGCTGGAGCGTGACTACTTCCTGACCGCAGACATGGCGAAGGATTTCGGCATCGTCGACAAGGTCATCGACAAGCGGCCGCAGGAACTGCTTCCCAAACCTGCGTGATTGCCTGCAAAAGTTTCCGTGCGGGGCGCGGCGTCGCCGGCGATGGAGTTCAAGTTTGGGTTCCGGTGGGCTTCGTCGGGGCGAAAGTTCCTTGCGGTCCGGAAGGCGGGCCGCAAAACGTGGTGTCGAAAAAGTGCATATTCTGCACAATCTGGCCGCACGTTATCGTTAATACATTCTTGATTATCATGCCGTTAGCATGCTTCGCTTAGGGTGTGGGAGTGTAAGACGGGATCGCAGGCCTCCCGATGGTTTGGCCGCCGTGCTGGATACCCGGCGCGAAACTTGCTTCGTTGGATGTGGCGAGTAACTCCGGTTCGCCGACCGCGGAGAGTTCGAACGAGTTATGCTCGATCGAGTGTGACGTTGGAGAATGGAATGAGCAAAGTCGGCGGCAGCGATTCCAAGAACACCCTGTACTGCTCGTTCTGCGGCAAGAGCCAGCACGAAGTGCGCAAGCTCATCGCCGGCCCGACCGTGTTCATCTGCGATGAATGCGTCGAGCTGTGCATGGACATCATCCGCGAGGAAAACAAATCCTCGCTGGTCAAGTCGCGCGACGGCATTCCGACGCCGAAAGAAATCTGCAAGGTCCTCGACGATTACGTGATCGGTCAGATGCATGCCAAGCGCGTGCTCTCGGTCGCCGTGCACAATCACTACAAGCGCCTCAATCACCAGGCCAAGCACAACGACGTCGAGCTGGCCAAGTCGAACATCCTTCTGATCGGGCCGACCGGCTCGGGCAAGACGCTGCTGGCGCAGACTTTGGCGCGCATCCTCGACGTGCCGTTCACGATGGCGGACGCCACGACCTTGACCGAAGCCGGTTACGTCGGCGAGGACGTCGAGAACATCATTCTCAAGCTGTTGCAGGCCGCCGACTACAATGTCGAACGCGCCCAGCGCGGCATCGTCTATATCGACGAAATCGACAAGATTTCGCGCAAGTCCGACAATCCCTCGATCACCCGCGATGTGTCGGGCGAGGGCGTGCAGCAGGCCTTGCTGAAGATCATGGAAGGCACGGTTGCCTCGGTGCCGCCGCAGGGCGGCCGCAAGCATCCGCAGCAGGAGTTTTTGCAGGTCGATACCACCAATATCCTGTTCGTGTGCGGCGGCGCGTTCTCCGGCCTCGACAAGATCATCTCGTCGCGCGGCAAGTCGACCTCGATCGGCTTCGGCGCCCGCGTCTCGGCGCCGGAAGACCGCAAGTCCGGCGAAATCTTCCGCGAGGTCGAGCCTGAGGATCTGCTTAAATACGGCCTGATCCCGGAATTCGTCGGCCGTCTGCCGGTGGTGGCGACGCTTGAGGATCTCGACGAAACGTCGCTGAAGAAAATTTTGGTCGATCCGAAGAACGCTTTGGTCAAGCAGTACCAGCGCCTGTTCGAAATGGAGTCGATCGATCTGACGCTCGCCGAAGAGGCCCTTGGCGCGATTGCCCGCAAGGCGATCGAACGCAAGACCGGCGCGCGCGGCCTGCGTTCCATCATGGAAGGCATCCTGCTCGACACCATGTTCGATCTGCCGAGCCTGGAAGGCGTCGAGGAAGTCGTGATCTCGAAGGAAGTGGTCGAGGGCACAGCGCGCCCGCTCTACATCTACGCCGACCGTTCCGACCGCACGGCTGATCAGGGTTCAGCCAGCGCCTAAATGGCATCGACTGAATAGCGTCAAGGCCGGGAAACCGGCCTTGAGTTTCCGGGGATTCGGGGCTTCGTGCCCGCGAGGAACCCCGACGCGGGATAACCTACCTCGGTAGGGCGGATTGTTAGCCGAATCGACCCGTTTGTGGTGTCGTTGCGTCTCTTAAGTCCCATCTTAACGTGAATTCCGGGGCTTACTTGCGGAGCGTAAAGCGTCATCCTACGTATAGTGTCGAAGACGGGCTTAAGTGCAAATCATCGAAGCGACTTCCGGGTGAGGCTTTTGGGGACCGTCCCTCAAGGTTCCGTGAAACGGCGTTCGTTAGCGGCCCTCACCCCCACACACGACTGGCACTGTTCTTAAGATGCCGCCTTGGCGGGTCGAAGGACGGGGGCGCAACAAAAAAGGACGTAAGTGAAATGACCACCAAGCCACGACCCACGCTGCAGCCTGGCGAAACGCGCGCCTATCCGGTTCTGCCGTTGCGCGACATCGTGGTGTTTCCGCACATGATCGTTCCGCTCTTCGTCGGCCGCGAAAAGTCGATCAAGGCGCTTGAAGAAGTCATGCGCTCCGACACCTTCATTTTGCTGGCGACGCAGAAGAACGCGTCCGACGACGATCCGGCAGTCGACTCGATCTTCGAGGTCGGCACGCTGGCCAGCGTTCTGCAACTGCTCAAGCTGCCCGATGGCACCGTCAAGGTGCTGGTCGAAGGCGCGACGCGCGCCAAGGTCATCAAGTACAACGACCGCGAAGAATATTATGAAGCCGACGCCACCGCGCTCGCCGACGACATGGGCGAGAAGGTCGAAGCCGAGGCGATGGCGCGTTCGGTCGTCACCGAATTCGAAAACTATGTGAAGCTGAACAAGAAGGTGTCGCCGGAAGTTGTCGGCGTGATCCAGCAGATCGAGGATTACGCCAAGCTCGCCGACACAGTGGCTTCGCATCTCGCCGTCAAGATTCCGGACAAGCAGGAAATCCTCGAGACGCCGTCCATCACCGCGCGCCTGGAGAAGGTGCTCGGCCTGATGGAGAGCGAGATCTCGGTGCTGCAGGTGGAAAAGCGCATCCGTACCCGCGTCAAGCGGCAGATGGAGAAGACGCAGCGCGAGTACTACCTCAACGAACAGATGAAGGCGATCCAGAAGGAGCTTGGCGACGAGGAGGGCAAGGACGAACTTGCCGAACTCGAAGACAAGATCAAGAAGACCAAGCTGTCGAAGGAAGCCCGTGACAAGGCGACCCATGAGCTCAAGAAGCTGCGCCAGATGTCGCCGATGTCGGCCGAGGCCACCGTCGTGCGCAACTACCTGGATTGGCTGTTGTCGATCCCGTGGGGCAAGCGCAGCAAGGTCAAGAAGGACCTCACTGCCGCCGAGACGATTCTCGATGCCGATCACTATGGCCTCGAGAAGGTCAAGGAGCGCATCGTCGAGTATCTCGCCGTGCAGCAGCGCGCCAACAAGTTGACCGGCCCGATCCTGTGCCTGGTCGGCCCTCCGGGCGTCGGCAAGACCTCGCTCGGCAAGTCGATCGCCAAGGCGACCGGCCGTGAGTTCGTGCGCGTGTCGCTCGGCGGCGTGCGTGACGAAGCGGAAATCCGCGGTCACCGGCGGACTTACATCGGCTCGATGCCCGGCAAGATCATCCAGTCGATGCGCAAGGCCAAGACCTCGAACCCGCTGTTCCTGCTCGACGAGATCGACAAGATGGGCGCCGATTTCCGCGGCGATCCGTCATCGGCTCTGCTTGAGGTTCTCGACCCCGAACAGAACGCGACCTTCGCCGACCACTATCTGGAAGTCGACTACGATCTGTCGAACGTGATGTTCATCACGACCGCCAACACGCTCAACATTCCCGGGCCGTTGATGGATCGCATGGAGATCATCCGCATCGCCGGCTACACCGAGGACGAGAAAGTCGAAATCGCGCGCAAGCATCTGATTCCGCACGCGGTCGCCAAGCACGGCCTCGAGATGAAGGAATGGTCGATCGACGACGAGGCCCTGCTGCTGATGATCCGCCGTTACACGCGGGAAGCGGGCGTCCGCAGTCTCGAGCGCGAATTGTCGACTTTGATCCGCAAGGCGGTGAAGGAGTTGATGACGTCGAAGAAGAAGGCCATCGCCGTCACCGCGGCGACCGTCGCCGATTATCTCGGCGTGGCGAAGTACCGCTACGGCGAGATCGAAGCCGAGGATCTGATCGGCATGGTCACCGGACTGGCGTGGACCGACGTGGGCGGCGAGTTGCTGACCATCGAGGGCGTCATGATGCCGGGCAAGGGCAAGATGACCGTCACCGGCAATTTGCGTGACGTGATGAAGGAGTCGATCTCGGCGGCGGCGTCCTACGTGCGCTCGCGCGCGGTCGCCTTCGGCATCGAGCCGCCTTTGTTCGACAAGCGCGACATCCACGTGCACGTGCCGGAAGGCGCGACGCCGAAGGACGGACCGTCGGCCGGCGTCGCCATGATCACGGCGATCGTCTCGATCATGACCGGCATTCCGGTGCGTCGTGACGTCGCCATGACCGGCGAGATCACGTTGCGCGGCCGCGTGCTGCCGATCGGCGGCCTGAAGGAAAAGCTGCTGGCCGCTGCCCGCGGCGGCATGAAGACCGTGCTGATCCCGGAAGAGAACGCCAAGGACCTTCCGGAGATTTCCGAGGCGATCAAGAAGCACCTCGAGATCATCCCGGTCAGCCGCATGGACGAGGTCATCGCTCGTGCGCTGGTCAGGAAGCCGGAGCCGATCGAGTGGGACGAGGCGAGCGCCAAGATGGCGGCCGCCGCGGCCACGGCCGGCGAGCCGCCGGTGATCGACGAGGACGGCATCACCGCGCACTAGGCCGGACCGGCCAACACCAATGCAGAACGGCGCTCCGTAAGGGGCGCCGTTTTTGCTTGGAAACTGGTGGGCGATGACGGACTCGAACCGCCGACATCCTCCGTGTAAAGGAGGCGCTCTACCAACTGAGCTAATCGCCCGATTTGTGTCGTTTATCGCTATATCGGCCGGTGAACAAGCGGCGGTTTACGCCCTTTCTTCCCACAAAGCCGCCAGATGCACGATGGTGCGCACCGCGGCTTCCATGTCCTGGACCGAAACCCATTCCAGCGTTGAGTGGAAGGCGTGCTCGCCGGCGAAGATGTTGGGGCAGGGCAGGCCCATGAAGGATAGCCTCGAGCCGTCGGTGCCGCCGCGAATGCTGCTCTTGACCGGCGCAAGGCCGGCGCGGCGCACCGCTTCCATGGCGTTGTCGATAATTTGCGGGTGCTTGTCGAGCACCTCCTTCATATTGCGGTATTGCGGCTTGATCTCGAGTCGGTAGGTCGAACGCGGGAAATCGCGCAACACTTGCTTGATTGTCTGTTCGAGCAGCGCCTCCTTGTCGCGCAGGCCCTGTTCGGTGAAATCGCGGACGATGAACTTGAGCGTCGCCTGGCCGAGCTGCGCGCTGAGGCCGTGCGGATGGAGAAAGCCTTCCTTGCCCTCGGTCGTCTCTGGCGTGCAGGTGTCCTTGGGCAGCGCGTCGATGATCCGCGCCGCGATCTTGATGGCGTTTTCCATCTTGCCCTTGGCAAAGCCCGGATGGGCGGAAACGCCGTCGATGACGACGGTTGCCCCATCGGCCGAGAAGGTCTCGTCCTCGATATGGCCGGCGCTCTCGCCATCGATCGTGTAGGCGAAGTCGGCGGCGAGCCGCTTGAGGTCGGCCTTATCGACGCCGCGGCCGATCTCTTCATCGGGCGTGAACAGCACCTTGATGGTGCCGTGCTTGATTTCCGGGTGCTGCACCAGGAAGCGCATGGCATCGACGATCTCGGCCAGTCCCGCCTTGTTGTCGGCGCCCAGCAATGTCGTGCCGTTGGAGGTGACGATTTCGTTGCCGATCTGCGCGGCTAGCGCAGGGTGCTCGGCGGCACGGATGACCTGGCTTGGATCGCCGGGCAGCGTGATGTCGCCGCCCTGATAGTTGCGCCACAGTTGCGGCTTGACGTTCGTGCCGGAACAATCCGGCGAGGTGTCCATATGCGAGCAGAAGCAGATCACCGGCACGGACTTGCCCGTGTTGGCCGGAAGGGTCGCATAGACATAGCCGTTGCCGTCGATATCGGCGTCGCGGAGGCCGATAGCGCGCAGTTCGGTCACCAGCAGGCGGCCGAGGTCTTTTTGCTTCTCGGTCGAGGGACATGACGGTGAGTCAGGATCGGACTGCGTGTCGATGACGACGTAACGCAGGAAGCGCTCGAGCACGGTATAGTCGAAAGTGGGCCAAGTCGGCACGGTAACGGTTTCTCCGGTGCAGTTGGGTTTCGCAGTGCGATTGTCACGCGCTGCTGCGGGCCGGTCAGGTCGATTTCGGCGACCAGCCGATCTTTTTCAAGGCACGCAAGTCCTGCAAAGCCTCGTCCATAAGCCAGTCACGGAAGGTGACGATCTTCGGTGTATTGGATACGGCTTTCGGGCAAATGATCCAGTAGGTCTTTGACAGCGGCAGCGCTTTTGCGAAAGGGCGCACCAATCGGCCGTTGATCAAATCCCAAGCGGCCAAGGCGCTTCGCGCCAATGCAATGCCCTGGCCATTGATAGCGGCATCGATTGCCATGCTTGCGGTATTGAGAACGGGTCCGTGCATAACGTCGCCATCGGCAATGCCGACCGTGCGCAGCCACTTCGTCCAGTCCATTCGGTTGTTCAGATGAATCAGCGGAAATTTCAAAATATCGGCCGGCTTGTCGAGCCGCGCTCGTCCGGCGGACAGCTTCGGGCTGCAGACGGCAAAGAGTTCTTCGTTACACAACTGGACGGTTTCCAATCCGGGCCAGTTGCCGTCGCCGTGCCGGACGGCCATGTCGACGTCTTCGCGCGCAAAGTCGACGTGATGCAAACTCGCCGAAATGCGCAGGTCGATGCTGGGATGTGCTTCGGCGAAATGACCGAGTCGGTGCACCAGCCATTTGGCCGCAAAATCGGGTGACGTACTGACCGTAAGCACGCCCGCATTTTGTCGCTGTAGCAGACGTTCTGTGCCAACCGCGATCCGGTCAAGAGCGTCGCGCACGACCGCAAGGTAGTCGCGGCCCGCCTCCGTGATGATCAGCCGCTGGCGTTCACGATTAAACAGTTTAAGCGCCAGGTCGGTCTCAAGCGCTTTGACTTGATGGCTGACGGCCCCCTGTGTGACGCAGAGCTCTTCGGCCGCGCGCGTAAAGCTCTCGTGCCGGGCGGCGGCCTCGAAAGCCTTCAGGGCGTTGAGCGGCGGTAGGCGCGGGCGCATCGCTGGACATCATTAGAAAAACTACGGCAGGCCAGAGAAAGCATGCTTTGCGGTCGAACCTTTGTTGACCTTATAGCAACACTCAATACAGCATTTCACGACTTTTGGAGCGTGTCGATGCCAAGCCTGATTTTGCAGCCGGCCCGGTCCGGCCCTCGACTTCATCAACATAATTGGGGAGCCATGCGAGCGGCTGGATGGCGAAGGCTGCGTCTTCAATGGGCGCGGCACCGCCAACGCGAAGCCCTGCGGCTGCTCGTCGACGATCCACACTTGCTGGAGGATATCGGCGTCACAAGGGCGCAGGCGCTCGATGAGGCCGACATGGCCTGCACCCGGTTTCGAAGACACCAAGTTAGGTGTTTTAATGGAACCGGAGGTGCGTCATGGAACGTCGGAAGTTTACACGGGAGTTCAAGCTT
>LNDS01000038.1 GCA_001464835.1 Rhizobiales bacterium Ga0077525
AAGCTTGAACTCCCGTGTAAACTTCCGACGTTCCATGACGCACCTCCGGTTCCATTAAAACACCTAACTTGGTGTCTTCGAAACCGGGTGCAGGCCAATCCGGACGATGTCAACGATGATGCGCCGAAATCGTCGACTGCTGTGTGGACGGCTCCTGACAGCCATTGGTATCGCTTTGAAGACTACATGCGACGAAAGAAGGTTCTCAGGGCACAGAGGGCGATGGCTACATACTGGCGAATAATCAGTGTGGCTCTTTCCCCCACACTGACGCCGGTGGCGGCCAGTGTCGGCCTCGCCACGGTCTCTGGGGCTAGCCTCGCCAAAAAGGGAATTTTCCAAACCATGCCGGGAGATTTCCGGGAGAAAGCCATGGCCCACGAGCTAAGTGGCCACACCGGAGACGAGCCTATCGCGACATTCGCGCGGTATCGCGCCCTTTGGGTCTCGCTTGGCGCCCACCCTGCGGAGACTGGACTGGCTGGCTGGGGTGGCAGGGATCGAACCGCGAGACGGCCGCCTTGGTAGTCACGAGTTTGTAGTCCGTCAGCGCTTGTAGCCCCATGTAGCCCCAGAGGCATGTTTCACGAACAAGCGAGATTTGGTCGGGCTACAAACGGAAATTTCTTGTTTGTTTTCATGGCGGTCCCGAGAGGAGTCGAACCTCCGACCTTCGGTTTAGGAAACCGCTGTTTTGGCCCCACGGAGCAATCTCTGGCGTCATCTTTGCCTATGACGAAGCGCAAACCTTGGCGGATCACGCAGAAGATAAACAGTTTCCACTTTCATTATTGCTTGATGTTTTCCAATCGCTCCAGCGAAAAGAAATACCTTTTGCTGGTCCTGACGGGGCTCCCCACGCTTTCCTCAAAACTGGTGGAAGCGCGCACATATTCAGAGCGAATGTTCCACACCCTTTTCTTGAAGCGGTTAGATACGAAGGATGCCAAAGAGGCAATTTCGCGGCCTGTGCAAGACGGGAAATGTCCGATCACCTTTTCCGATCACACTATCAATTCGATCATCGATCAGACCGCTGGTTATCCATATTTTATTCAGTTTTTTTGCCGAGAGGTCTTTGACGTTTGGATCGCCAAAATGCAACGCGGCGAGGTGCCCAGCGTACCGATTGCCGACGTTACGCGTAAATTGGATTCCGATTTTTTTCACGGGCGATGGGCGAGGGCAACTGATCGGCAACGTGAGCTTTAGCCCCAAGCTGGCAAACTCGGGAGCGCGGTATGCCTCTCAGTCGCCAGTAGAGAGTTCCATTTTACGGCTCTGTTCCAGAAGTTCAAATATCAAACTAGGCCACTGACGTATTCAAACTAGGCCATTAGGGGTCGAAACAGGCCAGTACCCAAATTTGTATGCGAACTCATGGCGAACAGTTTTTGCAAACCTTCTGCAAACTGAGATACGTGTCAAATACGGGCGGTGAGAATTAGTTTGTGTTTGAAGTAGGTTGGTGGCGCGCCCGAAGAGATTCGAACTCCTGACCCCCAGATTCGTAGTCTGGTGCTCTATCCAGCTGAGCTACGGGCGCTAATGCCGCAGCCCGCGAGGGGCCCGGCGACGGGGCATAGCTATCGCCTTGCCCCGGCATTGGCAAGCCTATCCGGCCACAGACCCGGTATTTCGTGAAACGTTCTGTATTTCGTTAAACGAAGGCCCCGGCTGCCCAAAACGCCCTCAGGCGCGGGCGCGCTCGCCGCGGCGCGTGTCGAGATCGATGGCCCGGTCGGGAATGGCGATACTGAAGGTGGCGCCGATGGTTCCGGGCACCAGTTTGATGTCGCCGCCATGAGCGCGGACCAGTTCGGCGGCGATGGCCAGCCCAAGGCCGGCGCCGCCGGAGCGGGTTGATCCCTGAAACGCCTGGAAAAGGTGAGCGCGCGCCCTCTCCGAGATGCCGGGTCCGGTGTCGGACACTTCGATGACCACGACGCCGCCGTCGCGCCGGCCGCTGATGCGGATCTGGTCGCGCGCCGGATCGCGCGCGCCGCGTGCCTCCAGCGCCTGCATAGCGTTGCGCGCCAGATTGACGATGACGCGGAACAACTGATCGTGGTCGGCATCGACCGTGAGGCCGCGCTCCACCGCCACGATCCAGCGCACAGGCACATCGAGGCTCAGGCCCAAAGCCTCATGCACTTCCTCTATCAACGGCTCGACCGCGATCATCTTGCGCTCCGGCGGCGCTTCCTGCGCCGCGCCGTAGGACAATGTCGATTGGCAGAAGGCGATGGCGCGTTCCAGCGCGATCATCAGCTTCGGCGCGAAGCGCTGCACCTTCGGATCGGGCAGGTTCGAGAGCTGATCGGAGAATAGTTGCGCCGAGGCCAAGAGGTTGCGCAGGTCGTGATTGATCTTCGATACCGCCAGGCCGAGCGCGGCGAGACGGCTTTTTTGATGCAGCATCGATGCCAGGTCGCGCTGCATCGCGCCGAGTTCTTCCTCGGCGGTGCCGATTTCGTCGCGGCGGCCCGATTGCGTAATGACGCGCGAGGCATTTTCCGGATCGGCGCGGAACGCCACCATGTTCGCAGTGATGCGGCCCATCGGCCGCACCAGCAGATAATGCAGCGCCAGAAATACGAGCGTCGCGGTGACGCCGGAGATAACAAGAGACAGCAGCAGGATGTTAACCGAGAAGGTCAGCATGGCCATGCGCAACGGTGCTTCGTCGAGAATGATTTCGATGAACTGCCCTTCGGTCATCGGCGCCGGGCCGACGACGCGGATCACATCGGCGGGATCATCGAACAGCAGCACCTCGAAGGCGTCGCGGATCGCGTGCCACCATTTGACGTCGCGCATGTCGACATCCTGCTCGATCGCCGATGGCAGATTGGAGACGGCCAGCAACCGGCGCTGATCCCCCATTTTCACGGCCACCGCGCGCGCGCCGATGCTGTCGAGAATTTTCCTGGCCAGGCTTTCCGGCACCATGCCGCTCGGCGCCGCATCCAGCACCAGCGCCGCGGTGTGCGCCGCCGCCAGCCGGTCGTTGAGCCAGTTCAATCTAAAATTGGCGATGGAAGGAACGTAGATCAGGACTTCGGCCACCATCACAAAGACGACGGTGAGAAACAGCAGCTTGCCGGACAGGCCGACGCGAACGGGACGCGCCTGTTGCGGCGGGTCGAGTGCCTTGTCGTTCGTAGGCTCGGTGACGGGTTCCAATGCAGCCTCAGCCGAATATTCGTAGCCAGGCAATGATGCGCCGCAGCAAAGGCTTCGTCAAACTGGGCGTAAAATAGTCTATGGCCGCGCGCTTGCCGATCTCCGACAAGGTCGGATAAGGGACCACGATACCCGTCATGGCACGGATATTGAGCTTTTGCGCGATCGCCAACGTCCAGGTGGTGATCAGTTCGCCAGCCTGCGCGCCGACGATGGTGACGCCGAGGATAGCGCCCTTCGCCGAGGTGATGACCTTGACATGACCGTGGGTCATGAGTTCGGCCTGGGCGCGATCATTGTCGTGATACGGCCATCGCATAATGCGGATCGTGTGGCCGCGCTTGCGCGCTTCCGCTTCGCTTAAACCCGTTTGCGCGAGTTCCGGTTCTGTATAGGTGACCCAGGGAATGACGTCGTTGTTCACTTTGACCGGCAGGCGAAATAGCGCGCTGCGGATCACCAGGCCAGCGTGATAATTGGCGGCGTGAGTGAGCTGCAACTGGCCGGCGGCGCAATCGCCGATCGCATAGACGCGCCGGTTCGACGTCTTCAGGTTTTTCCCGACAGCAATGCCGGATTTATCGAACCTGATGCCTGCCGCTTCAAGGCACAGGCCATCGGCCGTCGGCTTGCGGCCGGCGGCGACAAGAAGATGCGTGCCGTGGATTTTTTCTTCACCCTTTTCGCTTTCGATCGTCAGCGTCACTTTGCCGGCGCCATACGCGACCGATGTCACCTTGATGCCGCTGCGCAAGGTGATGCCTTCGCGCGTCAACTGGTTGAGCACGATCGCGGCGCATTCCGGATCGTCCTTGGCCAGCGGCTTCGCCGCTTCGCAGACGGTGACGGCGCTGCCAAGACGGCGGAAGGCCTGCGCCAATTCCAGTCCGATCGGTCCGCCGCCGATGATGGCAAGATGGCCGGGCAAAGCGTCTAGATCGAAAATGGATTCGTTGGTGAGATAAGGCCCCTGATCGAGGCCGGGGATCGGCGGCAGCGCCGGCGTCGATCCGGTGGCGATGACGAAGCGGCGGGCGCGGATATCGATCTTGCCATCGACCGAGACGGTGCGCTTGTCCTTGAAGGTTGCGTGGCCCTTGATGACGCGCACGCCGAGACCGGTGAAGCGCTCGGCCGAGTCGATGGGCGCGATTGAAGCGATCACACCGCGCACATGGTCGCGTACCTTGACGAAGTCGATATCGACATCGCCGGCGGTGACGCCAAACGCGACGCTGTTGCGCATGGCGTGTGCGTGCTTTGCCGCCGCCAGCAAGGCCTTAGACGGCACGCAGCCGGTGTTGAGGCAGTCGCCGCCCATTTTGTGATTTTCGATCAGCACCACCGGCACGCCGAAGGCGGCAGCGGCGGCGGCCACCGACAAGCCGGCCGAGCCGGCGCCGATCACGCAAATGTCGGGCTTCAAGACGTCCACCGCGGCCTCATATTTCCTTGCATCAACTCAGAGTCACACGCGCGATCATATGCGCGCCGGCGCGCGCCAGCGCCGCACCGCCACCGGCACCAAGGCCAGCAGGCCGAGCCCGACCAGCGCGCCCAGGAGCTGCGGCGTCAGGATGTCCATGGCATCGAAGGCGAACTGGCAATCGGAGCGGCCGGCGGCGAGACAGGCATTATAGGCGCTACGCTCGGCGGCGATGACGCTGTCGAGCCCGGTGCCGGCAAAAGCATAGGCCAACGAGCCTGGAATGACGCCGAGCGCCGTCGCCGTAACGAAGGGCAACAGCCGGACACCGGCGAAGGCCGGCACCAGGTTAACCAGGAAAAACGGAAAGGCCGGCACCAGCCGGAGAAACAGCAGATAGCTGAAAGCATCGTCGCGGAAGCCTTGCGCCAGCTTGACCGCGCGCGGGCCGGCTCTGCGCAGCAGCGGTTCACCCAGCGCGGTCCGCGCCAGCAGGAAGATGAGCGTCGCGCCGATGGTGGCGCCGGTGACCGCGGCGGCGGCGCCGATCACCAGGCCGAACAGGAATCCGCCGACGACGGTCATGAACACAGCGCCCGGCAGCGACAGCGCCACGACGAGGATATAGACGCCGATATAGGCGAGCGGCGCCAGAATCCGCTGCCCGGTTACAAAGGAGTCGATGGCCTCGCGGTGACGCATGAGCGCCTCGAGCGACAGGCCGTCGCGGCCCAGGGTGTAATAAGCGAGCCCCGCCAGCACAATGACCGTCGCGACGAGGGCCAGCCGGCGGCTAGAATGCTTGTATTTCCCGTCCAAACGCGGCTGCTCAGGCATGATGGCGTATATACACGACCGGGACCCCGAAACCTGTCACCTCACCGTGTTGTGAGGATTTTTGACCTTTGCCCGCCCGCCCTCGATCGGGGCCGGAAACAGGCCGCCGCCGGGGCCGCCGGTCGCATTGACGGGCTTGCCTGCCTCCCTTATAAGCCGCGCAAATCTAGTGCCGATCCGGCGGGTATTTCGGGTTTTCATGGTGGATTTGGGGGCCAATTCGAGCGCCCTTTCCAGCGCGGCGCGACCAGCGGAGAATTTAACGTGAAGCGGACCTATCAACCGAGCAAGCTTGTACGCAAGCGCCGTCACGGTTTCCGCGCGCGCATGGCCACCACCGGCGGACGCAAGGTTGTGGCAGCGCGGCGGGCACGCGGACGCAAGCGGCTGAGCGCTTAAAGACAGCGGTCAACCAGCCGCAGTTTGCTTTAAATGCAACGATTGAAGCAGCGGGCGGATTTTTTGGCGGCGGCCACCGGAATCAAGGTGCCTGCCGCCGCTTTCGTGCTGCAAACGCGCAAGCGCGCCGATAACGGGCCGGTCCGGTTCGGCTTTACCGTGTCCAAAAAGGTCGGCAATGCCGTCCAGCGCAACCGGGTCCGCCGCCGCCTGAAGGAAGTCGTGCGGCTCGCCGACCCAATCCGGATGCACAGCGGACACGATTATGTGCTAGTCGGACGCCAGGCGGCACTCAAACTGCCATTTGACCGAATAATCAACGATTTCGCGGGGGCATTGCGGCGTGCCCATCCGGGGGCGCTAGCTGCAACACGGGATCCCGATGACCGACAGTAAAAATACCATTCTTGCCATCGTGCTTTCGGCGATCGTGCTGATCGCCTGGCAATATTTCTACGCCATGCCGCAGGCCGAAAGGCAGAAGGCGCAGCAGCAGGCCCAGCAACAGACCGCGCCGCAAGCGCCCGGGGCGCCCGGCCAGCCCGGACAGACGGCGACGCCGACCATTCCCGGTGCTACGCCCGGCGCACCCGCCGCCGCCGCGCTCGCCACCTCCCCGCGCATCCCGGTCGCGACGACCAGCGTGCAGGGTTCGATCTCGCTCAAGGGCGGCCGCATCGACGATCTGGCGCTCCTGAAATTCCGCGAGACCGTCGATCCGAAATCGCCGCCGGTCGTGCTGCTGTCGCCGTCCGGCAGCGCCGAGCCGTTCTATGCCGAATTCGGCTGGAGCCCGGCGACCCCCGACATCAAGGTGCCCGACGCCAACACGGTGTGGACGCAACAGGGCGCAGGCAGCCTCGACGTCGGCAAACCGGTGACCCTGACCTGGAACAACGGCGCCGGCCTCGAATTCCGCCGCACCATCGCCATCGACGACAAGTTCCTGTTCACCATCAAGGACGAAGTCGCCAACAAAACCGACAAAGCTGTGTCGCTGTTTCCCTACGCGCTGGTGTCGCGGCACGGCACGCCGGTGACCGCCGGCTACTACATTCTGCATGAAGGCCCGGTCGGCGTGCTCGGCGAGAACGGCCTGCTCGAGAAGAGCTATTCGGACCTGACGGAGAAAAAGGAATTCTCCTACGCCAACACCAAAGGCTGGCTCGGCTTCACCGACAAATACTGGGCCGCGGTGCTGGTGCCCGAACCCGCCGCCAATCTTTTAAAGGCGAAGTTCTCCGGCGGCACGCTCGGCACCGTGAAGACCTATCAGTCCGACTACATTCTCGACCAGCAGACCATCGCGCCGGGCGCCACCGGCGCCGCCAATGCGCGGCTGTTCGCCGGCGCCAAGGAAGTGCGCGTCGTCGATGAATACGAAAAGGCGCTCGGCATCGACCGCTTCGACCGCCTGATCGACTGGGGCTGGTTCTACTTCATCACCAAGCCGCTGTTCGTGCTGATCGACTGGCTGTTCCACCTGGTCGGCAATTTCGGCGTCGCCATTCTGCTGGTGACGGTGCTGATCAAGATCGCGTTCTTCCCGCTCGCCAACAAATCCTACGCTTCGATGGCGAAAATGAAATTGGTGCAGCCGCAGATGATGGCGCTGCGCGAACGCTATCCCGACGACAAGGCCAAGCAGCAGCAAGAGCTGATGGCGCTGTACAAGAAAGAGAAGATCAATCCTTTGGCCGGCTGTCTGCCGATTCTGGTGCAGATCCCGGTGTTCTTCTCGCTGTACAAGGTGCTGTTCGTCACCATCGAAATGCGGCACGCGCCGTTCTTCGGCTGGGTCAAGGACCTCTCGGCGCCCGACCCGACCAACATCTTCAGCCTGTTCGGCCTCTTGCCGGAGCCGTCGGCCTATCTCGGACCGGCGATCGGCTCGTTCCTGCATGTCGGCCTGTGGGGCATCATCATGGGCATCACGATGTGGGCGCAGATGAAGCTCAACCCGGCGCCGCCGGACCCGACGCAGAAGATGATCTTCGACTGGATGCCGCTGATCTTCACCTTCATGCTGGCGAGCTTCCCGGCCGGCCTCGTCATCTACTGGGCGTGGAACAACACGCTGTCGGTGGCGCAGCAGGCCTACATCATGAACAAGCACGGCTCGAAGATCGAGCTGTGGGATAATGTGAAAGAGTTATTCGGGGTGAAGCGGAAGCCGGAAGAGAAGAAGACGTAGGTCTTACCAAGCGATAGTTTTCAGGAATGACAAATGGCCGGGCAAATGCCCGGCCATTTTTTTATGCGGGCAAGGCGAGCCAGTGCCCCCTCGCCGCCCCTGTTTTATGGCCGCCAAGCTGCTATAGTGCCGTCATGGTCAAATCTCTTGAAGCGGCCATTGCCGAACTGGAGCGCCTGCCCGCCGAGGACCAGGAACAGATCGGCCGTTCGCTGCTCTCTCATGTTGAAAAACTGCGCGCCCTGCGCGCCGAGATCGACAAAGGCATTGCCTCACTCGATGCGGGCGAGGGCAAGGAATCCAGCATCGGCGATTTTCTCCGGCACAAGAATCGGTAGATGGCTGGCGCCGGCCGCACCGCGATTTGGTCGCGTGAGGCCATCGAGGATCGAGAACGGATTTGGGATTACTATGTCGGCGTCGCAGGCACAGATACTGCGGCAAGAATATTTCTCAGGCTCGCTGACGTCATCGCCCTGATCGAGGATCGGCCTTTTGCCGGACGCGCCCGAAACGAGGTTCGCGCCGGGCTGAGATCGTTCGTCGCCGCGCCTCATGTTGTCTTCTATCGCGTCGTGAAAGACACGCCGGAGATCGTGCGCGTACTGGATGGGCGTCAGGATATTGAAGAGCAGTTTTCCGACCCGTCACCCTGAGGTGCGAGCGCAGCGAGCCTCGAAGGGCGACGGCCGGATTGCCCTTTGTTGCGGCGCCTTGGCCGTTCATCCTTCGAGGCTCGCCATAAGATGGCTCGCACCTCAGGATGACGGGTTAAAGGGCGATGGCCTGCATCATTCGCCTGAAGGCACCGTCGCTGCGACACGCGCCAACGCGCGCGGCGAACGGGACGGCGTAACGCCCGACACCGAGCACGGCGCGTCGGAAAACTCCCACGACGAGTTGTTGAGCACCATGCCGCAAGTGGCGATCCGCGGCCCCTTCGGCGACATCAGGCAGGCGGTCTGGCCCTGTTCGAAATTGCGCCCTTGCGCCCGGCAGGTGCAGTCGGCGGCGGCGCTCGTCACCAGCGCATCGAGCGCTGCGACCAGCACGACGGCGGCAAAGGGTCCGAGCCTGTGCATGGCGGAAGTATAGCACGAAACGGCCCGCCCGGCAGCGCTGATTATAGTCCTTGACAGCGTGACGCTGGTGGGCTAGGAAAGGCGCATTCTCCACAATTGAGTTTGCTGCCGATCGCGCATTCCTGTCTTTGCTGCAAAGCAAGACGTGAATGGCCGCGACTTTTGGCTCTGGATCCCCGCCTTCGCGGGGATGAGCGGAGGTTGGATCGCCACCAGCCATCCACATCCACATCCACAGGAACAACCACCATGCCCGAACCCACGCCCGAAGCCTGGGCGCTCATCCGCCATGCCTATGAACACACCGACCAGCCGCTCGCGCACATTTGTGACGCGCACGAGATTACGATTCCGATGCTGCGCTACCGCATTAAGAAGTGGGGGTGGACGCGGCGCAAGCCGTTCGTTCCGCGCCAGGGGCCGCCGAAGGTGGAGGTCTTCTCCCCTCCCCCCGTTCGCGCAGCGAATGGTGGGGAGGGGTTGGGGGTGGGGGGTGAAATCGTTTCCACCGCGGCATCACCCCCCACCCCGCCCGCCTTCGCTGATGCTCCGGCGGGCGACCCTCCCCACCGCTTCGCGGGGGGAGGGAAAGAAGAAGAGACGGCCATCGTCCCGCGCCTGCAAAGCGCGGTGGCGCGGGTGCTGCCCGCCATCGAGACGACCATCGCGCGGCTTGCGGCCGGCGCGCAGCATCCGCGCGAAATGGAACAGGCCGGCCGCACGCTGAGTGCGCTGACGCGCACCTTGCGCGAGCTGAACGGCCTGCTGGCCCAGCACAGAGCGGAGGCTGACGACGACGACACGCCGGAGGACATCGACGAATTTCGCCGCGATCTGGCGCGGCGGCTCCAAGGCCTGGTGGACGCGGAAAAAGGCGAAGGAAGCGGAGCGCCAGCAAGGCCATGCCGAAAGGTGGACGGCTGCGCCGGGGCATGACAGACAGGGCGAACCATGACCGAGCCATACACCCGCGACGAGATCGAGACCGGCCGCAAGCTGTTCAACGCCGACTGGCAGTTTTTCGCCGCCGCCTCGACGCCGCAATCGCTGCCGAAAATGCACGGCACCGAGATCGCCTTTGCCGGCCGCTCCAATGTCGGCAAGTCGAGCCTGATCAACGCGCTGACCGGCCGCAAGGCTTTGGCACGCACCTCGCGCACGCCGGGGCGCACCCAGGAGCTGATCTTCTTCAACGGCGGCAGCGAATTGAACCTCGTCGACATGCCGGGCTACGGCTACGCCGCAGCGGCGAAATCCAAGATCGCGGCGTGGACCTCGCTGATCGAGGCTTATCTTCTGGGCCGCGCCAACCTCGCCCGCGTCTATGTGCTGATCGATTCACGGCACGGGCTGAAGGACACCGACGACGCCACCTTCAAGGTGCTCGGCTCGGCGGCGGTGAGCTACCAGATCGTGCTGACCAAGACCGACACGATCAAGCCGTCGGAACTGGAAACGCGCATCAAGGAAGTCGAAGCGGGACTGGCGAAATGGCCATCGGCTTTTCCCACCGTGGTGGCGACCTCCGGCCATGAGGGCACCGGAATTCCGAACTTGCGGGCGGCGGTGGCGCGACTTTTGAACGAGCGCAAGCGCTAAGCGCTGAGGTTCTGCAGCGGCGCCGACAGCTCGCAGGTCAGGCCGCCGGGCGCGTAGGTCAATTGCACCGTGCCGCCGAAATCGCTGGCCATGAAATCCTTGATGACGCGCGTGCCGAATCCGGTGCGGCTCGGCGCGGCGACCGGCGGGCCGCCACTTTCCTGCCATCGCAAGGTGAACACCGGCGCGCCGTCGACCGACGTCGACCAGGTGATATCGACCTGGCCCTGCGCGACGGCCAGCGCACCGTATTTCAGCGCGTTGGTCGCCAGTTCGTTGATGGCGAGCGTCAGCGACAGAGCCTGGCGCGGCTTGATGGTCAGCGCCGGGCCGGACACATTGATGACGCCGCCGCCGGACAGGTAGGAGGCGAGCGCGCCTTCGATGACGCGGGCGACCGGGGTCGCCGACCAGTTCGACTCCTTGGTGATCTCGTGCGCCTTGGCGAGCGTGGCGACCCGCGCCCGGTAGGCCTTCAGCGCGGCGGCGTGGACGTCGTCGCGAAACGTCTGGTTGGCGATGGACAGCACCATGGCGAACGCGTTCTTGGCGCGATGCTCGAGTTCTTCGGTGAGGAAGCGCTCGCGTTGCGACGCCTCCCATTCCTCGGTGACATCGCGGGAGATCGACAGCAGGTTGGCGACGCGTCCGTCGGCGTCGAAAATCGGCGATACCTGGACGTCCCAATAACGCGGCGTGCCCTTGGCGGTGTTGCAAGGCCCGCGAAAGCGCGCCGTTTTGCCCGCTTTCGCGTCCGCCACCGCGGCCATGGCCTGGGCGCCGCCCTGGCCGGGCCAGAAGCCGGGCCACGGACAGCCTTTCAGCAGGCTGAAGTCTTCGACCTCCATGACGCGCTTGCCGCCCTCGCTCATGAACTGGAGCCGGCCGTCGAGATCGAGAACCTTGATGCAGTCGCCGCAGCCGGACAACACGCCGCGCAGCAGGTCGTCATTGCCGACCAGATCGGGGCTGGCGGCAGCAAGTTCCCGATTTAACGCTGTAACAAGTGAGCTGGAGGTCATTCCGCAGTAAACTCACAAATACCGGAAAATCGCAAATCGTCATGACGCGCCGGCGGAGGTTGAAACGTTCCCTGGATGGATTGTCTGGCCGGGGCTTTATCGCTAGAACCGCCGCATTCCACGGGACCCCGCCGCACATGAGCAAATCCCCCATCGATCCGCAAAAAATCGATCCACAAGAGCAGGCCCGCATCCTGTCGGAAGCGCTGCCGCACATGCAGCAGTATGACGAGGAGATCATCGTCGTGAAATATGGCGGCCACGCCATGGGCGACGAGCAGGCGGCGCGCGACTTCGCCCGCGACATCGTCTTGCTGGAACAGGCGGCGATCAATCCGGTGGTGGTGCATGGCGGCGGGCCGCAGATCGCGGCCATGCTCAAGAAGCTCGGCATCAAGTCGGAATTCGCCGCCGGCCTGCGCGTCACCGACGAAGCGACCATCGAGATCGTCGAGATGGTTCTGGCCGGCTCGATCAACAAGCAGATCGTCGGCTACATCAACGCCGCCGGCGGCAAGGCCATCGGCCTGTGCGGCAAGGACGGTAACATGGTGACCGCCAAGAAGGCGACGCGCACCGTGGTCGATCCGGATTCGATGATCGAGAAGGTGGTCGATCTCGGTTTCGTCGGCGAGCCGGACAAGGTCGACCTGTTCGTGCTCAACGCCGTGCTCGGCAAGGAGATGATCCCGGTGCTGGCGCCGGTGGCGACCTCGGCCGACGGCGGCACCTTCAACGTCAACGCCGATACGTTCGCCGGCGCCATTGCCGGTGCGCTCAAGGCCAAGCGGCTGCTGCTGCTGACCGACGTGCCGGGCGTGCTCGACAAGGACAAGAACCTGATCACGGATCTGTCGGTCGCCGATGCGCGTCGGCTGATTGCCGACGGCACCATTTCCGGCGGCATGATCCCCAAGGTCGAAACCTGCATCTATGCTCTGGACGCCGGCGTCGAGGGCGTCGTCATCATGGACGGCAAGGTGCCGCATGCCGTGCTGCTCGAACTGATGACCGATCACGGCATCGGCACCTTGATGCACAAGTGATGCGGGCAGCCTGGCTCGCAGCTTTGGCTGTTGTTGTGCTGGCGTCGCCGGCGCAGGCCGAGCTGACGTTGTGCAATCGCACAAGCTATCGCATGGACGCCGCGATCGGCCTGGAGACGCGCGCCATTGTCGAGACGCGCGGCTGGTTCCGCATCGATCCCGGCCAGTGCCGGCTGGTGATCGACGGCCCCTATGACGCCGAGATGGCTTACGTCTATGCGCGCACGCCGCAGGTTTACGGCTCGGCGCCGCTGCCGCAGAACGGCAGTGCGGATTTCTGCGTGCGCGACGGCGATTTCACCATCGCCAACGGCCGCGAATGCCCGATGAGCCAGCAGGCGCATTTCACGCCGGCCCGGCCGACCGATGTGCCGGGACGCGGCCCGACCATCAATCTCGCCGAGGAAGCCGACTATGACGACGCGCAGGCGCGGCTCGCCGGCATCCAGCGTTTGCTGGTGATCGCCGGCTATGACGCCAATCCGATCGACGGCGTGCAGGGCGGCAAGACCACGGCGGCGCTGAACAAGTTTCTCGCCGACCGCAAATTGGCCGCCGACCACGCGTCGGGCGCGAATTTTTTCGAGACCCTGATCGCCGCGGCACAAAGCCCGGAAGGCCGCGGCTTTTCCTGGTGCAACGACAGCAAATACCCGGTGATGGCGGCGCTCGGTACCACGGAAAGCGGCACTTTGATCACGCGCGGCTGGTACCGCATCGACGCCGGCACCTGCCTGCGGCCGGACGTGCGCGGCGACCAGCAGAAGCTTTTCAGCTACGGCGAAGCCGTCGATTCAAGCGGCCGCACGCTCAAGCGCAACGACCGACCGGTGGCGTGGGGCGGCAGTATCGAACTGTGCACGCGCGACGGCAAATTCGAACTCAGCGACCAGAAGGACTGCGTCGTCCGCGGCCTCAATGCGACCGGCTTCGCGGCGGTCGATACCGGCGGCCAGCCGTCGACCGTCGTGCGATTCAAGGAACCTTGATTTTGGATAAGAAGGTGCGCGGCTTCGATAACGTCGAGACCTGGGTGTTCGATCTCGACAACACGCTCTACCCGCATCATTTGCTGTGGCAGCAGGTCAACGACCGCATCCGCGATTACGTCGCCGAATTCCTCAAGGTCACGCATGACGAAGCCTTCAAGGTGCAGAAGGACTACTACCTGCGCTACGGCACGACGATGCGCGGGCTGATGACCGAGCACGGCCTCGATCCCGACGCCTATCTCGACTACGTGCACAAGATCGATCACTCGCCGCTGGAGCCGAATCCGGCGCTGGGCGCGGCGATCGAGAAACTGCCCGGCCGCAAGCTCATTCTCACCAACGGCACGGTGGCGCATGCCGACGCGGTGCTCAAGCGCCTCGAGATCGACCACCATTTCGAGGACGTGTTCGACATCATCGCCGCCAACCTCGAGCCGAAACCGTCAAAGAGCGCGTATGACCTGTTTCTGGCGCGGCACGGCGTCGATCCGCTGAAAGCCGCGATGTTCGAGGACCTCGCGCGCAATCTGGAAGTGCCGCATGCGCTCGGCATGACCACGGTGCTGATCGTGCCGGAAGGCCAGCGCGAAGTGTTCCGCGAGAGCTGGGAAATGGAAGGCCGTGGCGAACCGCATGTCGACCATGTGACCGACGATCTGGCGGGATTTTTGAAGCAGGCGGTCGGCAAATAACACCGCTGCCGCGCAGGCTGCACGAACGCTAGGCGGGACGGCTGTCGGGTAATGCCGGTGTCGCGGCAGCCTGGACATGAACAGCGCGCTGCGGGAATGGAATCGAGAGCCCGGCTGCTTCCAGCGCCGCCTTTCCGCGTGCCGTCAAAGCCCGGCGCACGGCGTGATATTCCGGCGTGGCGGTCCAGCAGCGCAGGCGCAGCACGACCGCGCTGTCGCCGAGTTCATCGACAAAGCAGCTCGGCGCCGACGGCTGGTCGGTGACCATCTCGTGCTCGCCGGCGATGCCGATCAGCACTTCCTGGCCTTTTTCCAGATCGTCACTATAGGCAACGCCAAATTTCAGATCGATCAGCCGCGTCGGCAACCGCGAGTAATTGATGATGCGCTTGTTCCACAGTTCGGAATTCGGAACGAAAAGAAAAATGCCATCCCAGGTGTGCAACTCACTGGCGAACAGGCCGACATCTTTTACGGTGCCGGCGACCGAGCCGGTGTCGATATAATCGCCGACGCGAAACGGCCGGAGCCATAACAGCATCATGCCGGCGGCGATATTCGACAGCGTGCCCTGCATGGCAAGACCGATGGCCAGACCGGCGGCGCCGAGAGCGGCAAGAATGCTGGTCGTCTGGATGCCGAGTTGGCCGAGCACGGCGACGATGACAAGAACGAGAATGGCGTAACGCACCAAAGTCGCGATGACGCCGCCGAGTGTCGGATCCAGGCGCTGCTGATTGCCAAACAACAGCCGGATGCCTCGCTCGGCACGCCCGGCGAGCCACCAGCCGACAACCAGCATCAACATCGCGCTGATGAAACTCGGCAGCGCGACCGCCGCCCATGCGGTCAATTGCGTCACGAAAACGCTGATTTCGCTGCCAATCTGCGTAACGTTTGGAACATCCATTGCTTGCATCTCCGGGATCGCGATGGTTCTCGCCAGCGCCTTGTCAACGCATGAGAACCGGAAAGAAGCCCGGGAAAAGTGACGGGAGTTTGTTAACGGCAGTGCGGGCGATCACACCGCAGGCACAGCCTGCTGCACGAGAAGCGCAAATCCGATCCCGGCGATGCCGGACCCGGCCAGCCGCAAGCGCAAGGCATCGCCCTGCATCAGCAGAAGCGCGACGCGCATCGCGGCGAGCGCGATAGCGCTCTGGATGACGGCGAGGCCGATCAGATAGGCGACGAGCGGCGTCTGCTCGGCGCCGAAAATGGATTCACCGAGCGCATAGCCATGCACCCAGCCGACGGCGGCGAACAGCACGAGCGCCACCGCGGCGCTGAGGTCGCGGCGGATGGCAAGGATCAGGCCGAGCGCGATCACCGTGCCGGCGACGATCATTTCCGCGCCCGGCAGCGTCGCGCCCTGAAGATGCGCGGCGACGCCGGCCATCATCGCCACGACAAAGCCGATGATCAGGCCCCAGCCTTTCGGGTGCGCGGCGGCGAGGCAGCCGACGGCGACCACGGCGGCGAAATGGTCGAGGCCGATGACCGGATGGCCGAGACCGGACAGCAGGCCGTGCATAAAGGTGCCCGGTAGCGCGCCGCCCATGGGATGATGGGCAAAAGCCGGCGCGGCGGCGAGGCTCGCGACGAGGCTAGCGGCGGCGGAGGTCATGAGACGAAGGGCTTTTGCGGTCACGGGCAGGCTCCTTGTGCCGCGTCACCCTAGCCGAGGTTGCGCGGCTTGACATCCCCTGCCCGGCCCCCGACAAAACGCCCCACATTCAGCGCCGGGGATAACCTCATGTCCAACGACAAGCTCGCCAAAACCATCGACGAGGCTTTTGAAGCCCGCGACAAGATCACGCCGAAGACCAAGGGCGCAGTGCGCAAGGCGGTCGATACCGCGCTCGGCCTTCTGGACTCAGGCGCCGCCCGCGTCGCCGAGAAGCAGGCCGACGGCAACTGGCAGGTGAACCAGTGGCTGAAGAAAGCCGTGCTGCTGTCATTCCGCTTGAACGACATGAGCGTGATCCCGGGAGGCCCCGGCAAAGCCGTGTGGTGGGACAAGGTCGATTCCAAGTTCAAGGGCTGGACCGCGGCGCGCTTCCGCAAAGAAGGTTTCCGCGCCGTCCCGGGCTGCGTCGTGCGCAAGTCGGCCTTCATCGCGCCGGGCGTGGTGCTGATGCCGTCCTTCGTCAATCTCGGCGCCCGTGTCGAGCAAGGCACCATGGTCGATACCTGGGCTACCGTCGGCTCCTGCGCGCAGATCGGCAAGCATGTGCATCTCTCCGGCGGCGTCGGCATTGGCGGTGTGCTCGAGCCGTTGCAGGCGGGCCCCGTGGTGATCGAGGACAACTGCTTTATCGGCGCGCGCTCGGAAGTGGTCGAAGGCGTGATCGTGCGCGAAGGCGCGGTGCTCGGCATGGGCGTTTATCTCGGCCAGTCGACCAAGATCGTCGATCGCTCAACCGGCAAGGTGATGTATGGCGAAGTGCCACCCTATTCCGTCGTCGTCTCCGGCACCATGCCGGGCAAGCCGATGCCGAACGGCGAACCGGGGCCGAACCTTTACTGCGCGGTGATCGTCAAGCGCGTCGATGAAAAGACGCGATCCAAGACGAGCATCAATGAGTTGTTGCGCGACTAATTCAATTTCTGTCATGGCCGGGCTCATCCCGGCCATCCCGCTTAGGGACGCACTGCCTTCCTAAGCGGGATCACCGGGACAAGCCCGGTGATGACAGAAAGAACAGGAAGCCATGTCTTTCGACATCAACGTTCGGGCACGGTGGGACGACGAAGCCAAAGTCTGGACTGCGACAAGCAATGACATCCAGGGGCTCGTGATCGAAGCCGAGACATTGCCCGAAGTATTTCATGAGATTGCTTTGGTGCTACCCGACCTACTCGAGCTAATGAGCGTTCAATAATGTCCGCCGATCCAATCGCATTAACGCAAGAACTGGTGCGCTGTCCGTCGGTGACACCGGCGGAAGGCGGCGCGCTGCAATTTCTCGAGAAGACGCTGAAGGCCGCCGGCTTCACCGTGCACCGCATGACCTTCAGCGAGCCGGGCACCGAGGACGTTGAGAATTTCTACGCGCGCATCGGCACCGAGGCGCCGAACCTGGTGCTGGCCGGGCACACCGACGTTGTGCCGCCGGGCGACGAAGGCGCATGGACGCATCCGCCGTTCGCCAGCCGAATCGACAACGGCATCCTCTACGGGCGCGGCACCACCGACATGAAAGGCGGCATCGCCTGCATGGTCGCCGCCGTGCTCGATCATCTCGCCGCCAATGGCGGCAAGCCCAAGAAGGGCTCGATTTCGTTCCTCATCACCGGCGACGAAGAGAGCATCGCCGTCAACGGCACGCCGAAGCTTTTGCAATGGTGCACCGAGCAGGGCGAGGCGTTCGATCACTGCCTGCTCGGCGAGCCGAGCAACGTCAACGAACTTGGCGACACCATCAAGATCGGCCGCCGCGGTTCGCTCAACGGCCATCTGATCGTCACCGGCAAGCAGGGCCATGTCGCCTATCCGGAGCGCGCCATCAATCCGGTGCGCGGCATCGTCAAACTGATCGAGGCGATCCAGGCCGAGCCGCTCGACAAAGGCAACGAGAATTTTCCGCCGTCGAACCTGGAATTCGTCTCGGTCGATGTCGGCAACAAGACCGTCAATCTCATTCCCGGCGAAGCGCGCGCAATGTTCAACATCCGCTTCAACGACATGCATACCCTCGATTCGCTGAAGGCGCTGTTGCAGGCGCGCGCCGAGAAGGCCTCCGGCGGAGAGATCAAGTTCGAGTTCAAGTTTCAGCCGTCGAATGCCGGCGTGTTCGTCACCAAGCCGGGCCCGTTCACCGACATGGTGGCGGGCGCGGTCGAGAGCGTGACCGGGCGCAAGCCGGTGCTGTCGACGACCGGCGGCACTTCGGACGCGCGCTTCATCTCGCATCATTGCCCGGTGGTGGAATTTGGCCTGGTCGGCCAGACCATGCATCAGGTCGATGAGCGCGTGCCGGTGGCTGAGCTCGTCGCGCTGACGGCGATCTACCGGAAGATTGTCGATCGGTATTTTGGGTGAGCAGCTGTCATGCCCGCGAATGCGGGCATCCAGTAAACACCGATAGCGCAGTGATTACTGGGTCCCCGCCTTCGCGGGGACGACAGCCAAAACTCCCTAGCTCTGCAAACTCGCATCCAGCGTGATCTCGGCCTTCAACACCTTCGACACCGGACAACCCGCCTTGGCCTTGGCCGCGAGTTCCTGAAACTTCGCATTATCCGCGCCGGGGATTTTCGCTTTCAAGGTCAGATGCACCTTGGTGATGGCGAAGCCGTCCGGCTGCTTGACCAAAGTGACTTCGGCCTTGGTTTCCATCTTCTCGGCGGTCAACCCGGCCTCGCCGAGAATGTTCGACAGCGCCATAGTGAAGCAGCCGGCATGCGCCGCGCCGATCAATTCTTCCGGATTGGTGCCGTTCTTGCCGTCCTCGAAGCGGGCGGTGAAGCCGTAGGGATAATCCTTCAGCGCGCCGCTTTTGGTGGAAATCGAACCCTTGCCGTCCTTGAGGCCGCCCGACCAGACGGCCGATCCATATGTGCTCATGAAATGCTCCTTGAGATGTTCCCGCCCGAACAGGCTGGATATAAGGAGCCAACGCGGCGGCGCCAGCGTTGTTCAGTAGTCAACCTTCATCAAATAGAGCCCGTCCGGCGGCGCCACCGTGCCGCAAGCAGCGCGGTCGCGCGCCTGCAATGCGTTCCACAGATCGTCGGCGCTCCAGGCGCCCGGCCCGGTCAGCCCCGTATTGACCAGCGAGCCGACCATCGAGCGCACCTGATTGTGCAGGAACGAGCGCGCCGAGGAAAATACATGCACTTCCTCTCCGGCGCGCACGACATCGAGCTGGTCGAGCGTCTTGTGCGGCGACTGGGCCTGGCATTCGGTCGAACGGAAGGTGGTGAAGTCGTGCTTGCCGATGAGCCGTTGCGCCGCGGCGTGCATCGCTTCGGCATTAAGCGGACGCACCACGCGCCAGGCATATTTCAAATCGAAAGTCAGATCCGGCCGGCGGTTGATAATGCGGTAGAAGTAATGCCGTTTCACCGCCGAATGGCGCGCATCAAAATCAGCCGCCGCGCGTTCCGCTTTCAGCACCGCGACCGGATGTGGTCTCAGGTGAGCATTGATCGCGTCGCGCACCGTATCGGTTTCCCAATCCTTGCTCAGTTCGATGCTCGCCACCTGCCCGCGCGCGTGAACGCCAGCATCGGTCCGCCCGGCGCCCTGCACCGGCACGGCCTCGCCGGTCAGCGCCGCCACCGCCTTGGTCAGCACGCCCTGGACGGTGACGCGGTCGGCCTGGCTCTGCCAGCCGCTGAACGGCGCGCCGTCATATTCGATGGTCAGTTTGTAGCGCGGCATCAGTTCATCACCGTGCCGGCCTTGACCGGCGTGCCGCGCAGGAAGTCGCCCGCCTGCATCGGCTGCTTGCCGGCGCGCTGGATCTGGACGAGACGAATAGCGCCATCGCCGCAGGCAATAGTGAGCGCGTCGTCGAGCGCGGTGCCGGGCGCGCCCGAACCTTGGGCAAGCGTCGTGCGCAAAGCCTTGACGCGCACGCCGTCGAGTTCGAACCAGGCGCCGGGAAACGGCGACAGGCCGCGGATGTGGTTATGCACCTCGTGCGCCGGCTTCGACCAGTCGATGCGGGTTTCGGATTTCGAAATCTTCTCGGCGTAGGTGACGCCCGTCTCCGGCTGCGGCGTCAGCGCCAGCGCGCCGCGCTCGGCGGCGGCGAGCGCCAGCGGCATCAGCCGCGCGCCCCGTTGCGACAGCGCGTCGTGCAGTTCGCCGGCGGTCATGTCCGGCAGGATCGGCAATGCCTCACGCATCGCCATCGCGCCGGTGTCGAGGCCTTCGTCCATTTGCATGATGGTGACGCCGCTCTCGGCGTCGCCCGCCATCACCGCGCGGTTGATCGGCGCGGCGCCGCGCCAGCGCGGCAGCAAGGACGCATGGACGTTGAAGCAGCCGAGACGCGGCGCCTCCAGCACGGCTTTCGGCAGGATCAGGCCGTAGGCGACAACCACGGCAGCGTCGGCGTTATGCGAAGCGAATTCCGCTTGTGCCGTCTCGTCGCGCAAAGTCTTCGGCGTGAAGACGGGCAGCGAACGACTTCGCGCCTTGCGCTCGACCGGCGTCACCTGCAGGTCCAGGCCGCGCCCGGCTGGCTTCGCCGCGCGGGTATAGACGGCGGCGATGTCATGGCCGGCGGCAACGAGCGCCAGCAAGGTCGGCACCGCGAAATCGGGTGTGCCCATGAAGATGAGGCGCAGGGGCAAGTCGGACAATCCTTCAATCCGTCATCCTGAGGTGCGAGCGCAACGCGCGAGCCTCGAAGGATGTCGGCCAATGCCTTCAAGGTCGGGGCCGTCGCCATTCGAGGCCCGCCTTCGGCGGGCACCTCAGGGTGACGGTATCACCCAATATGATGCGACGGCTCTTTGTCGTTGGCGAGATCGCCGCCGGATTTCTTCGCCGCCTTCTTGAACTTCTTCATCACCATGTCGCGCTTGAGCTTGGAAATATGGTCGATGAACAAAACGCCGTTGAGATGGTCGATCTCGTGCTGCAAACAGGTGGAGAGCAGGCCCTCGGCGGTGAGTTCCTGCTCCTTGCCGTCGATGTCGAGAAATTTGACCTTGATCGAGGCCGGCCGCACGACCTCCTCGTAATATTCCGGGATCGACAGACAGCCTTCCTCGTAGGTCGAGGTGTCATCCGAGGACCAGACGATCTCCGGATTGATGAACACCCGCGGATCTTTCGGCTCCTCCTTGCCGGCGACATCCATGGTGATGAGCCGCAACGGCTCGCCGATCTGGATGGCGGCCAGGCCGATGCCGGGCGCCTCGTACATGGTCGCGAACATGTCATCGACCAGCGCGCGCAGCGGCTTGTCGATGGTTTTGACAAGTTCCGATTTCAGACGGAGCTTCTTTTCGGGAATGATGAGAATGTCACGGATCGCCATGGCCGCGATTTAAGGGCTGGGCGGGACGGGGTCAATGACGGGTTTTCGGCCGTTTTCAGACCCTTGAGCCGCCCGGCCAATGGCCCTACCGTTCGCCCTTCGTTCGCACCGCCCGCCCGAATCACGCTAGAAGCGGCCCATGCTGCAAAATCTCACTTTTGAAGACCTCATGCTGCCGCAAAACCTGCCGCTGATGGCAGGCCTCGCCATCGGCCTGCTGCTGATCATCGGGCTGGTGACCGTCATCGCGCTGCTGGTGCGCAAGCCGGAACCGGTCGTCGATGTCGAGGCCCAGGAGCGGCTGATGGCGCTCAATGCCCGGCTCGATGCGATGGGAAGCTGGTTGCAGAACTCGCACACCCAACTCCAGCACACGGTGAATACGCGGCTCGACGCGGTCAGCCAGAATCTGGGCGAGTCGATGAAGACGACGACCAAGAACACCACCGACCATTTGCAGCAGCTGCATGCGCGGCTCGCCGTGATCGACAACGCGCAGAAGAACATCACTGATCTGGCCGGCACGGTGACCTCGTTGCAGAACGTGCTGTCGAACAAGCAGTCGCGCGGCGCCTTCGGCCAGGGCCAGCTGGAGGCGATCGTCGCCGACGTGCTGCCCAAGGGCGCCTATGAATTCCAGTATACTTTGTCGAACCGCACCAAGCCGGACTGCGTCGTGTTCATGCCCGACTCAGGTCCGCTGGTGATCGACGCCAAGTTTCCGCTCGAAGCGATGACCGCCTTGCGCGCGGCTTCGACCGACGAGGAGCGCAAATTCGCGGTGGCGCGTGTCAAGACAGACATCGCCAAGCATGTCACCGACATCGCCGGCAAGTACCTCATTCCCGGCGAGACCCAGGACATCGCGCTGATGTTCATTCCGTCCGAGTCGGTCTACGCCGACCTGCACGAGCAGTTCGACGACGTGGTGCAGAAGGCGCAGCGCGCCCGCGTCATGATCGTGTCGCCGACGCTGATGGTGATGGCGATCCAGGTCATCAAGCAGGTGCGCAAGGACGCCGAAATGCGCGAGGCCGCCGACCAGATCCGCACCGAGGTCGGCATGATGATGAAGGACGTGACCTTGCTCAGCGACCGTGTCCGCAAATTGCAGAACCACCTCAACCAGACCAATGCCGATATCGACTCGATCCTGATCTCCACCGGCAAGATCGAGAAGCGCGGCGGCAAGATCGAGGCGCTCGAATTCGACGCCGACAATCCGGCCAGCGCCGACCTGCTCGCCGCGCCGGTGCGGAAATTGGGCGCGGCGGAATAAGGAATGACCACCGCCCCCGAGGCTGCACCCAAACTCTCCTTCGCCGACGCGCTGGCGGTTTACCTCAAACCCCGTGTGCTGATCGTGCTGCTGCTCGGCTTCTCCTCCGGCCTGCCGCTGGCGCTGTCGGGCACGACGCTGCTGGTGTGGATGCGCGAGGTCGGCGTCGATCTCGGCACCATCGGCCTGTTCGCGCTGGTCGGCACGCCCTACACGCTCAAATTTCTGTGGGCGCCGGTGGTCGATGCGCTCAACGTGCCAGTGCTGTCGCGCCTGCTCGGCCGTAGGCGCGGCTGGCTGATGCTGTCGCAGATCATGCTGATGGCGGCGATCCTCATTCTCGCCGCGAGCAATCCGAAATTCTCGGCCCTCTACGTGGTTGCCGGCGCCGCATTGCTGGTGGCGCTCGCCTCGTCGACGCAGGACATCGTCATCGACGCTTTCCGCGTCGAAAGCCTCGATGTCGACGAGCAGGCCGCCGGCATGGCAGCCTATGTCGCCGCCTATCGGGTCGGCATGCTGATCTCGACCGCCGGGGCGCTTTATGTCGTCAGCGGCTTCGAAGTATTGGGCAGCGGCAAGGACGCCGCGTGGTCTCTCGGTTACGCGGTGATGGCGGCGATGGTCGGCATCGGCATGCTGGCGACCTTGTTCGCCAAGGAGCCGGCGCGCTCGAAGGCCGCCGCCGTGGAAAATGCTGTGCATGCCGGCGAGAGCCCGATCAAGCGGGTGTTCAGCGCCGCGGTCGCGGCGTTCTCGGAATTTCTCAGCCGCGATGCGGCAATCGCCGTGCTGATTTTCGTCATTCTCTACAAGCTATGCGACGCCTTTGCCGGCACGATGACAGCGCCGTTCGTCATCGATCTCGGCTTCACGCGCACCGACTATGCCAACATCGTCAAAGGCCTCGGTCTTGGCGCGACCCTGATCGGCGGATTCGCCGGCGGCCTCGTGGCGCGCGCGCTGCCGCTCGCCACAGCGCTGTGGATCGGCGCATTCCTGCAAATCGCGTCAAACCTTGTTTTCGTCTGGCAGGCTTATATCGGCCTCAATCACTGGGCGCTGGCGGTGTCGATCACGGTCGAGAGCTTTACCGGCGCCATCGGCACCGTGATCTTCGTCGCTTATTTGTCCTCATTGTGCCGCTCGCCGCTGCACACGGCGACGCAATATGCATTGCTCACCGCGCTCGCCGCCTTTGGCCGCACCTATCTGTCGGCGACCGCCGGCTATCTCGCCGAAGGCATCGGCTGGCCGCTGTTCTTTGTTGTCAGTGCCGCGGTCGGCCTGCCCAGTCTGTTGCTGCTGTGGTGGTTGCAAGCGCGCGGGCACTTCAAGGCGCTTGACGTAAAGCCAGCCTAGTTCTTCGGCGGCGGCCCGGTGAAGCGCCATTTGGTGACAATGGCATCGCCGCTGTGCGGAACCGTGCAGGTGAATTCATCAGCAACAATCTCGGCCTTCTGACCGACCGAGCGCTTCAGCCGGATGGTCTTGGCCTTGTTGTCGGTCTCGGCAAGATGGAAAGTCTTCGGCGCCGCGCTCTTGCAAGCATCCCTGTGCGCGAAGGCCTTCGGCGCGTCACTGACGATCTGGTAGACCGGCTCGCCGCCTCTTTGCACCGCGCGCACCTGGCCGCTGATGACATCGCCGTACTTGAGGAATTCCTGCTTCGACTCTTGTTTCGATTCTTGTGCCTGAGCCGTGACCGTGCACAGCGCCAGAGCCATTGCGCACACAATAATGCGGGCCATCAAAACAATGTCCTCTGCTTCATCGCCGCCGACAAAGTACCTTCGTCGAGATAATCGAGTTCGCCGCCGACCGGCACGCCATGCGCCAGCCGCGTGACTTTCACATTGGCATCGGCGAGCAGTTCGGTGATGTAATGCGCCGTGGTCTGGCCGTCGACTGTGGCATTAAGCGCCAGGATCAACTCCTTGACCTGCGGCTCGTGCGCCCGCGCGATAAGCGAATCGATCGACAGGTCGCCGGGGCCGACGCCGTCGAGCGGCGACAGCGTGCCGCCGAGCACATGGTAGCGGCCATTGACGGCGGTAGCGCGCTCCAGCGCCCACAGATCGGCGACATCGGCGACGACGACAAGAATGGATGGATCGCGGCGCAAGTCGGTGCACACGGTGCACGGATCGTGCGTATCGATATTGCCGCAGGTCTTGCAGACGACGATCTTGTCGATGGCGGTTTGCAGGGCGGCAGTGAGCGGCGCCATCAGGAGTTCGCGCTTCTTGATGAGATGCAGCGCGGCGCGCCGCGCCGAGCGGGGACCTAAGCCCGGCAGTTTGGACAGAAGCTGGATCAGCTTTTCGATCTCAGGACCGGCGACGGCGGTGGCCATGTGTTATCCGCGTCCTTTGCCGTTTGCCGCAGCGCGCTCCCTCCCCCTTGAGGGGGAGGGAGCGATAGAAGCGCAGGCATTGCTATAAAAAATCACGTCCAAACGAAGTTACCCCAACAGCCCCGGCGGCAACGGCAGCCCGCCGGTCACCGCCTTCATCTTCTCGGCCATGACGGCTTCGGCCTTGCGGCGGGCATCGGCATGCGCGGCGACGATGAGGTCTTCGACGATTTCCTTTTCGCCGGGCTTGATCAGCGAGTCGTCGAGCTTGACCGCCTTGAGATCTCCCTTGGCGGTCAGCGTCACCGTGACCATGCCGCCGCCGGCGGTGCCGTCGACAGTGATGGTGTCGAGTTCGGCCTGCAACGCCTGCATCTTCGATTGCAGTTGCGTCGCCTGTTTCATCATGCCCAGAAAGTCCATTAGTCGTCCTCACTATCTTCACTGGGCGCTGCGTCGGGCATGCCCGCGTCAGGCGCGGTCTGCGTCACCGCGACAATCTTGGCGCCGGGAAATTTGCTCAGCACCGCCTGCACCAAGGGATCGCTCTGCACGTCGCGCTCGACCTCGGCCTGGCGGGCGTCGGCCTGATCGCGCATGGTCGGCGCGCCCTGTTCGCGCGACACGACCACGACCCAGCGCTTGCCGGTCCAGGCGGTGAGCTTGCGTTGCAGGTCGTGCACGAAGGTTTTCGGCGCATTCGGCTGCAAGGCGATCTCGAGCTGGCCGTCCTCGTAACGCACCAGCCGGACGTCGCGCTCCAGCGCCATCTTGGTGGTGATGTCGCGCTTTTCCGACACCAGCGCGATCAGCGCCTCGAAGGTGCCGAGCGATAAGGTGGGCGCTGCCGGCTCGGCGGTGCCGAGCTGCGCCACGGGCTCTTCCGCGGGACGTGCCGACGTCGCCGCCGAGGCGCGCGGCGCACCGCGGGAGGCTTCGAAACGCGGCGCGAAACTTTGCGATGCACTCGGCCCGGCAGAGGCGCCATTGCCGCCGCCATTGGACGGCGCGCGCGAGACCGGCGCATTGCCGCCCTCGCCAAGCGACTTGATGACCTCGTCCGGCGTCGGCAGATCGGCGGCATAGGCAATGCGCACCAAAACCATTTCGGCGGCGGCGACCGGGCGGCCCGAGGCCTGCACCTCGCCGACGCCTTTCAACAGCATCTGCCAGCAGCGCGACAGCACACGCATCGACAACTGCGTGGCAAAGGCGCGGCCACGCACACGCTCGGCCTCCGACAGCGACACATCGTCGGCGACCGTCGGCACGACTTTGACGCGGGTAACGAAATGGGTGAACTCGGCGAGATCGCCGAGCACAACGGCGGGATCGGCGCCGATATCGTATTGCGCGCGCAGTTCGGACAAAGCTGCGGCGATGTCGCCTTTCATCAGGGCTTCGAACAGATCGACGATGCGGACGCGGTCGGCAAGCCCCAGCATCTGCCGCACGTCTTCGGCACGCACCGGACCGGCCGCATGGGCAATGCCCTGATCGAACAGCGACAGCGCGTCGCGTACCGAACCTTCGGCGGCGCGCGCGATCAAAGCGAGCGCGGCAGGCTCGGCTTCGATATTTTCCTTCGCCGCGATCTTCTGCAAATGCTCGACCAGCACGGCGGCATCGACGCGGCGCAAATCGAAGCGCTGGCAGCGCGAAAGCACCGTCACCGGCACTTTGCGAATTTCGGTGGTGGCGAAGATGAATTTGGCGTGCGGCGGCGGCTCTTCCAAAGTCTTCAGCAGCGCGTTGAACGCCGCGCCGGACAGCATGTGCACTTCGTCGAGAATGTAGACCTTGTAGCGCGCCGACACCGGCGCATAGCGCACGGCGTCGTTGATCTGGCGCACGTCATCGACCGAGTTGTGCGAGGCGGCGTCCATTTCCAGCACGTCGATGTGGCGGCTGTCGATGATCGCCTGATCCTGCACGCCCATCACCGGCATGTGGATGGTCGGGCCCTTGATCGACCCGTCCGGCAGTTCGTAGTTCAGCGCGCGCGCGAGAATGCGGGCGGTGGTGGTTTTGCCGACGCCGCGGACGCCGGTCAGGATCCAGGCCTGCGGAATGCGGCCGGATTCGAAGGCGTTGGAAATGGTGCGGACCATGGCCTCCTGGCCGATCAGGTCCTCGAAGCTGGACGGGCGGTATTTGCGCGCGAGGACGCGATAGCCGCCGGCCGGCGTCTCGGCCGGGGCGGAACCAGGAACGGCAGGGTTCTCGGGTTCGCTCATGCGCTTTCTCTTTGCGCCTATTCTCGCAGCCATTGGCCGTCGAAGCCACCCGCCGCGGCGGCGCGGGGCACTTCACGCCTAACGAATGGTGGAAAAAATGGGTGGGAGGCTGACAACGACCCGAACCGGGCTCGTTAGGGCTGCTTCCTTCCGGACCTGACCCGGTTGGCGAGTGGCTCGTCCACCGCCAACCTCCCGGCCCCTATATCGGGCGGAAACGGGGAGAATGCAAGCGAGGCTGAAATGACGCCGGCCGCCATTCGCACTAGGCTCGGGACCATGGAATCAGCTTGGTCCCTCCACCCGCAACTGGCCGCCGACACCGTTCCGGTCGGCGACCTGGCGCTGTCGCGCGTGTTGCTGGCGAACGACGCCAATTACCCGTGGCTGATCCTGGTGCCGCGCCGCCCCGGGATCACGGAACTCGTCGACCTAGTGGACAACGACCGGCTCGCTCTGATGCGGGAAACCGACGCGGCCGCCCGCGCGCTCAAGTCGATCACCGAATGCGACAAGCTCAACGTGGCGGCGCTGGGCAATGTGGTGGCGCAGCTTCATGTCCATGTCATCGGCCGCAGGCATTCCGACAAGGCCTGGCCGAAGCCGGTCTGGGGCGCGGCGCCGTCGGCGGCTTACGATCCGGCCGTGCGCGACGGCTTTATCGGCGCGTTGCGGCGGGCGTTGAAGGTCACATAGCCGTCGTTGCACTCTGCCCTGCCCCATGCGAGTTTCCGCGCCGATGTCACCTCCCCCGAATCTCGGCCCGAAACCCCACCTCGGCTACACGGAAAACCGCCTCGCGCGCGCCGCAGAGCTGCGCACCGACAGAGCGGCGATCGACGCCATGGCCGGCGGCCCCTTCGCCGGCTTCTATGTCATCGGCGGCGAACTGGTCGTCACCAAAAAAACCGCGCCGCTGAACGATCCGCTGTTCACGCTCGCCGAAGCGCGCGCGTTCGGCCCCTTCACCGAAACCATTTTCCTCGGCCATGACAATAACAAAGGCCGCTTCGGCCTCGGCATGTCGCAGGACGCCGCCGAAGCGCTGAAGGCGCGCGACGACCTGATGGTCACCGACCTGCGCTCGATCGCCGTGCAGGGCCTTGTCGATGCCAACCACCTGCCGCCGATCGCCGAGGCCAAGGCGGTGCTGCAATGGCACTTACGTCATCGTTTCTGTTCGAACTGCGGCGCGCCGAGCGAAGCGATCGATGCCGGATGGAAACGTTCGTGCTCGTCCTGCAAGACCGAGCACTTTCCGCGCACCGACCCGGTCGTCATCATGCTGATCGTCGATTGCGACAACTGCCTGCTCGGCCGCTCACCGCGTTTCGCGCCGACCATGTGGTCGTGCCTGGCCGGTTTCATCGAGCCGGGAGAATCCTTCGAGGACGCCGTGCACCGCGAGACCCGCGAGGAAGCCGGCATCGTCTGCGGACGCGTCAAATATTATCGCTCGCAGCCCTGGCCGTTCCCGACCTCGCTGATGATCGGCTGCCACGCCGAGGCATTAAGCCGCGATATTGTCGTCGATCGCACGGAACTGGAAGACGCCCGCTGGTTTAGCAAGCATGAATGCATCGCCATGCTGATGCGCAACCATCCGGAAGGCTTGACCATGCCGCCGCCGGTGGCGATCGCGCATCACATCGTCCGCAGTTGGGTTGAGGATGAAGTCCGCTTTGACTGAACGTTTGCCGCTTGCCCGCCCGCCGAAAATCCTGTGTGCCGGCGGCGCCGTGCAGGACATCATCATGCGGGTGGAGCAGTTTCCGAAACCCGGAGAGAAGGTCACGGCGACTGATTTTATCATCACCAGCGGCGGCCAGGCCGGCAACGCGGCGGTCGCGGTCGCCCGCCTCGGCGCCGTCACCAGCTATATCGGCGCGCTCGGCGACGAGACCGACGACGTCGCCAACACCATCATCAAGACTTTCGCCGGAGAGAAGATCGATGTCAGCCGCGCCATCCGCGTGCCGGGCGCGCGGTCGTCGGCCTCATTGATCCTGATCGATGCCGGCGGCGAGAAGATGATCGCCACGCGCCGCAACCAGGGTCTTGCCGAAGCTTCGCCGGCTGACCCGGAGGCCGCGGTCGCCGATCTCGACGCCGTGCTGCTCGACAATCGCTACGCCAACATTTCGCTGCCGATCTGCGAGGCCGCCAAGGCGCGCGGCATTCCGCGCGTGCTCGATCTCGACAAGCCGGCGCCGCCGCACGACCCGCTGACGCAAGGCTGCACCCATGTCATCGCCTCCGCCGATGCGATGCGCGAGAGCACGGGGATGAAGGACTACAGCGCCGCTTTGAAGAAATACGGCGAAGGGTACAAAGGCTTTCTCGCCGTCACCGACGGGCCGAATGGCGTGTATTGGCTCGAAGGCGGCGCCGTGCGCCACATGCCGGCGTTCAAGGTCGATGCCGTCGATACGTTGGGCGCAGGCGACACGTTTCACGGCGGCTTCGCCTACCGGCTGGCGGAAACCGGTGACGAAATCGACGCCATGCGCTTTGCCGCCGCCGCGGCAGCGATCAAGTGCACGCGCTTCGGCGGCCTGATGGGCGCGGCGACGCGCGCCGAGGTCGAGGCGTTTTTGAAGGAACGGGCGTAAGCCCTATTTCTTCACCGGGCACGGTGCGCCGCACGGCGCGCAGGCGCCGGCGAAATCCTCCGGCGACACGGCGCGGCCGCTCGACGGGCTGGTGAGATGATCGCCAACGATGGCGATCACGGCGAGCAACACAACGGCGATGTAAGTTGTTCGCATGGCGCTAATCCCTCGACATGCCGAACAAAGGCCGCAAGCGGATACCGATCATGCAGCCCGGCAAGGCGGCGAGAAACCAGATCCAGCCGTGCAGCGAGCCTGAGGCAACGCCGCCGATGAAGGCGCCGATGTTGCAGCCGAAGCCGATACGCGCGCCCCAGCCGCACAGCAGCCCGCCGATCGCGGCGGCCAGCAATGATCCGAGCGGCGGCCAGGCCGCAGCGGCGTAACGCTTGGTGGCGGCAGCCGCCGCCATCGCGCCGAAAATCATGCCGAAGTCGGTCAGGCTCGACGTGTCGCTCAACACCGAGCCGGTGAGCGCGCGCTTCGGGCCGGGCCATTGCCAGAATTCGGCCTGCGAGAAATCGAAGCCGAGCGCGGCGAATATCTTTCCGCCCCACACCGTGTAGCCGAAGGTCACGCTCCACGGATGGCCGCCGGCAAAGAACACGCCGATGCACAGAATGCCGATGACGAGGCCGCCGATGATATACGTGCGCGACGGCATGAAATTGGCGCCGCGCTTTTTCGCCACCGCCGCCATGATCGCCGCGGCGAGCGCGATGCTGGCGAGCGTCGCCACCAGACCGCCCCAGGGGCCGAGATAGTCCGAAGCGAGAACGGGATTGATGCCGCCAAGAGCGAGGAACGACGGCAGCGACAGCGAGCCGAGCACGCTGCCGACGATAAAGAAGGCGAGCGTCACCAGCATGCGGCCGGAGCCGCCGCCGACGGTGTAGAGCGTGCCGGAGCCGCAGCCATTGGCGAGTTGCATGCCGATGCCGAAGACGAAAGCGCCGATGACAAGGGAAGGCCCGAGCGGCGCAATGGCGCCGCCGAACCCGGGCAGCAGCGCCGCGACCGGCACGACGACGAGCGCGCAAACGGCGATGACGATGAGGCCTCCGATCAGACCACCGGCTTCGCCGCGATTGAGGAAGCGCCGCCAAGAGGCGGTGTAGCTGAATTCGGCCTTGAGAAAGGCGATGCCGAGGGCAAAGCCGCCGAGGATTAGCGCTGCCGAGGCGGTCTGGCCGTCGAGCAGAACCAGCGTCACCAGGATCGCGGTGGCGAGCACCGCCGCGCCGAGAAAGAGGTAATCGATGCGGGGAGCGGCTGACGAAGCAGACGCCGAGATTGTAGCGGTAGACATGGATGACTTTCTCTCTCCGTCATCCTGAGGTGCGAGTGCGAAGCACGAGCCTCGAAGGATGAACGGCCCTAATGCGGAACCACTTTGGCCGTCGCCCTTCGAGGCCCGCCTTCGGCGGGCACCTCAGGGTGACGGAGAATCTCGATCAGGACCCCAGACCGAGCTTCTTCTTCAAGTCATCCCACTTCGTGCGCGACGATTCAACCGGGCGATTGGGATTGGCGGTCCATTCGACCATCGAGCCGTCATAAAGGCGCACCCCCTCGCGGCCGAGCACTTCGTGCAGCACGAACCAGTCGGTCGCGGCCCAGTGGCCGGTGTTGCAATAGCTGACCGCCGGACCGGCCGGTACATGCGCCGACAGCGCGGCGAGTTCGGCCTTCGGCTTCAATCTGTTGGTCTTGGCGTCGTAGTAACCGGCGCTGTCGACATTGAGCGAACCCGGAATGTGGCCATAGGCGGCAGCGTTCGGCGCCTTTTCCTTGCCGAGGAAGAACGAGGCCGGGCGCGCGTCGATCAAAGTCGCGCCGCCCTTGGCTTCGAGCGCCTCGACCTCGGCGCCCTGCGCGATTAGGTTCTGGTTGATGGTGGCGGCAAAGATCGTCGCCGACGGCTTCCGCTCGCCGCTCTCGACCGGCAGGCCGGCCGCGCGCCAGGCGGCGACGCCGCCATCGAGGATCGACACGTTCTTGAGGCCGACGACCTTCAAAGTCCAATAGGTGCGCGCCGCCGCGCCGAAATCGGTGAAGCTGACGCCGGCCGGGACGACGACGACATGCTTGTCTTCGTCGATGCCGAGATCGCCGATCAGCTTTTCCAGTTCCGCCGTGGTCGGCAGCATGAACGGCACGTTGTTGCGGGTGACGCGCCAGCCGGCCTTGTCGTAATCGCTGTGCACGCTGCCGGGGATGTGCGCCTCGCTAAAGGCCTTGGCGCCGCCGCCATCGATGGCGGAGCGAATGTCGAGCACGACGACATCCTTGTCGTTCAGTTTGCTCTTGAGCCACTCGACGCTCACCAAAGGCGTTGCACCGGCGGCGGGAGCGGCGGATGCGGTGAAGGTCGCGCCCAAAGCCATTACTGCGGCCAGGGCGGCGGCGCGGGTGCGGCGGGCGAACAAGGAGGTGAAAATTCTCATGGCACGGATCCGGTTGGCATAAAGCGCCCCATGGCGCGTCAGATTGCTCTTGAAATAGAATATTTTTCTCTATAAAGACAGAGGATCTGCCGAAATAAGAATATCATTCTATTCCGCGCCACCCTCGTAGACGGCGCATGCTGGAATTAAAGGGGATTGGAGAATGGACGCTATCGACCGCAAGATCCTCGCCGTGGTGCAGCAGGACGCCTCGCTCTCGGTCGCCGAAATCGGCAGCCGCGTCGGCCTGTCCTCGACGCCGTGCTGGAAGCGTTTGCAGCGGCTGGAGGCGGACGGCGTCATCACCCGCCGTGTCGCGCTGATAGATCCGGAAAAGGTCGGGCTCGGCATCACCGTATTTGTCTCGGTCGAGACCGGCGATCATTCGCAGGAATGGCTGTCGAAATTCGCCGAGGTCGTCAACGCCATGCCGGAGGTGATGGAATTCTACCGCATGGCCGGCGACGTCGATTACGTGCTGCGCGTCGTCGTGCACGACATGCAAAGCTACGACACGTTCTACAAGAAGCTGATCGCCACGGTGCCGCTGAAGAACGTCACCTCGCGCTTCGCCATGGAGCGGATCAAGTCGACCACGGCGCTGCCGATATCGGAAGCGCGGTCGAACTAAACGCCGTTCAGGTGCAGGCGGTGCCGTTGTAGACCGGCGCGGTGATGCGCGGGCTCATATACATCTTGTCGGACAAATTGATCGTGCCGGTAATGTTGTGGCCGACGATCGGCGTGTAGCTGTACGACGCCTCGGCCAGAATGATCTGCGTGCTGGCCACGGCCAGCGCCGTCGGCAGCGTCACGGCGCCGGAACTGGCGGTGCCGTTGCGGGTCACGCTCCACTTCACCGTCGCCACCCGGCTGGCATTGATGCTGATGCAGGAGATGGTGACCTTCAGCTTGCTCTGGTCGTAAGGCGCAATGACCGCGCTCGACGCATCGAGAATGTTGGTCATGTCGGAACTTGAGATAGTCGCCACCTGCGACGCCAGGTTCGCCAACGTCGCCGTGGTCAGGCTGAGTTTGCGGTCGGCGCTGACGCCGTCCGACACTTCGACGACGCCGAAATAAAGCCCGATCATCACCGGCGCGACCAGCGCGAACTCGACCGCCGAGACGCCGCGCCGGTCGCCGACGAAACGGCGCAGAAAGCCGGATTTGCAAGCCGTATGACGCATGACCTGATTGCTCACTTGTAAGGCTCGACGCGGAACACCGACGTCGCCGCCAGCAGGCGCTTGTTGCCGTTGAGGTTTTCCAGGTTGTTGCCAAGCATCGAAACAAAGATCGGCCACTGATAATACAAAGACACGACGACGATATCGCCGACGGTGCCGGGGTTGTAGCTCATCGATGTGTTGAAGGTCTTGTTGACGACCGGCGATGCTGTGGAGATCGCGGTGAAGCTCGAATAGCTCTTGACGTCGACATACACACCGCCGGCGCAATCGAACAAGCCGAAGATGCGGTTGCAGACCTGCGTCTTGAAATCAGCCTGGCTGAAGCCTTTCGATTGCGCCTCGCCGGTCATGATCAGGCGCGCTGAATCGGCGGCGGCAGCTTCCAATGTCTGGCCGGCGAAAAACACCAGCGCGGTTTCGATGATGGCGAACAGGAGCGCCAGAAACGGCGCGGCGATCAGCGAGAACTCGACCGCGGAGCTGCCGTCTTCGTGCCGCACGAAGCGGCGGAGCAACCGTGAGCGCAGCAACCGGCGCCGAACCTGCGCAGCCGTCATCTGGATGGTTTCAAACATGACCGCTATCTCGATGCGTCAGAAACAACAAATTCCCTGCATCTTTTATATCAAAGGCGACTTTTAAATTTCTTGCGCGGATTGCCGACAAACCCGGGGGGCGCTTTAAGACGCCGCTAACCGTTGCGATGAGCGCAAGCCGCGACCGCTCAGCGGGCCGCCGGCGGCGCCCCGCCCGGCGCGCCGCCCGTGCGGCTGCCCGACTGCGACAGGATCGAGCCGAAATACGGCGCCGAGTCGCCGAGCGTCAGCCGGCGCTCGCACTCCGGCGCGCAGCTATAGGATTCGCGCTCAACGCCTCTGTAGACCACGACCAGATCGCGGCTGCCCGGGCCGATCACCTGGATCTGGGTGTCCATCACCACCTTGCCGGCGCGGTCAAGCGCCAGCATGTTGGTCGAGCCGAAGCCCTTGCCGGTCAGCACCAGGACGCCGCCGCTTTGCAGCGTGGCGTCGGCGATCAAAGGATTGCCGATGATGATGGTGGCGACGCGCTCTGGCATCTTCATGATGCGCGCTTCGTCGACCGAGACGTTGACGGTGTCGGCCTGCGCCGGCGCCGCCAAAACAAGCGCGCCCACCAAAGCACCCAACAACCGGCTGCGACGCCCGAACACGGCCGACATTGCACTCTCCAACGCTTACGCAACTGACCCGCGGCCATACGCGCCGGGGAACCTCAACAGGCCCTCAGTTGACTGCAAATTGGTGAATGAAGTGCGATTGTAATTGGTAAACGAGAAGCAAAGATGCGCGCGCTGTCCGCCTATTGCCGAAACGGATAGAGCATCTGGCCGCCGAAGCTTTCCGGGAATTCCTTGTCATCGACGCCGTATGCGTCGGGCAGTTCGCCCTTCGGCATGTACCAGGTGCCGAACATCAGGTCCCAGATCGGGAAGGTGCCGGCGAAGTTGCTCGAGCCGCCGCGGTCGGCGGCAGTGTGGTGCCAGCGGTGAAACACCGGGCCGGCCATCACATATTTGAACGGTCCGAGCGTCCAGTTCAGGTTAGCATGCACGAAGGCCGAGGACGCGGTGGTGAACGGCCCGACCCACAGCATCACGTTCGGGGAAATGCCGGCCAGCAGCAATGCGACATCGACGATGACGGTGCCGAACAGAATGTTGATCGGATGGAATCGCGCCGCCGAAATCCAGTCCACTTCGGTCGAGGAATGGTGGATGGCGTGGTACTTCCACATCCTGGCGCCGTGATAGAGCCGGTGGAACCAGTACAGCAGGAAGTCGGAAACGACGAGGAAAACCAAGGCCTGCGCCCACAGCGGCAATTGCGCCAGCGGGCCGAAGCCGTCGTCGAAAAACGCGATCAATTCGTCGGAGCCGTGAATGCCGTAGATATAGGCGGCGCCCATCGCCATCAGGCCGATGCGGACGAAGCGCGCCACGGTCGGGATGACGAACCAGTACAGGACGTCGGTGACGATCTCGCGCTTGCGCCACCACGGGCTGCCGGGATTGCACGCCGACCAGTGCGTCAGCACCGCGAACACGATGCCCATGGCGATCGTGATCGGGATGATCTTGAGGATGGTTTGTCCGGCGACCTGAAAGACGGAAACGAATTCAGCGAGCATGTTTTATGGCCTACCGACGGCGAAATCCGACCTGTCCGGTATCGCGCCGCCTGGTTAAGAAGCGATGAAGGGGACGCGGACTCCGGGCGCATCCGCCGCAGAACAGCCATGCATCGAAGAACCCTTGCACACTGTGGAAAGCTTTTGTGTGCGACGCCGCTAACCGATCGGCAACTATCCTGCGCGTAAATGACCGCGGCGACCGCGCCGAAGGAAAAGCCATGACGCTCACCGATACGATCCGGCTGCTGTTGTTCCCGGCGCTGATGGCTTTTGCCGCCTCCAGCGACCTCTTCACCATGACGATTTCGAACCGGCTGTCGCTGGCGCTGGCCGGCGGCTTCGCGCTGCTGGCGATCGTCACCGGCATGAGCCTGCCCGCGCTCGGACTGCATCTCGCCGCCGGCGCGCTGGTGCTGGTCGTGACGTTCGGCTTCTTCACGCGCGGCTGGATCGGCGGCGGCGACGCCAAGCTGGCGGCCGCGACCGCGCTGTGGTTCGGCTTCGATCACCTGCTCGACTATGTGACTTACGCCTCGCTGTTCGGCGGCGTTCTGACTTTGGCGCTGCTCCAGTTCCGCAAATTGCCGTTGCCGGCGGCGATGGCGCGACAGAAATGGATCATGCGCCTGCACGAAAGCGACGGCGGCATTCCCTATGGCATTGCACTCGCCGCCGCGGCGCTCATCATCTATCCGAAAACCGGATGGATGGCCGGACTCTGAATTTGATTTTGAATCTTAATTCGAAATTTAAATTGAGTTCTAATTTTTAGTTTCGTGCACTGCCGCAACACTATATTAACTCGATTTAGTCACCGCTCCTTAACCATGCCTTGACCTTTAGCTGGTCAAATCCCGTGTAAGCGACCGCCTCGGTCGCCATGTGGATTAAGCGGCCAATCCGGCCGCTCTGTCGGTGAGAGTGAGCGTATGAAAGCCGCGCGTCTAGTCGTTCTGACGGTCGCCATCGGTGCCGGTGGCATTGCTGCGATGTTGGCCGGCCGTTCGGAAAAGCCCCCGGAGACCGAGGTCGCCGCGCCGGCCGTCCCCGAAACCATCGATATCCTGGTGGCGCGGTCCGACATTCCGATGGGCTTCACTTTGTCGCCCAACGAAATTCAATGGCAGGCCTGGCCGGCCAGCGCCGCCACCGGCAACTTCATTCGCAAGCCCGACCGTCCCGGCGCGATTGAAAATCTTTCCGGTCAGATCGCGCGCGTGCCCTTCGTCGCCGGCGAACCGATCCGCGAACAAAAGCTAGTGAACGCCAAGGGCTCCGGCTTCATGGCCGCGATCCTGCCGACCGGCATGCGCGCCGTCTCGACCTTGATCCGCCCGGAGACCGGCGCCGCCGGCTTCATCCTGCCCAATGACCGGGTCGATGTCATCCTGACGCGCCGCGACGGCGACCGCAGCGGCGCCTCGCCAACCGAAACCATTCTCAGCAATATCCGCGTTCTGGCGATCGACCAGAACATCGAGGAAAAAGGCGGCCAGAAGGTGATGGCCGGCTCGACCGCGACGCTCGAACTGAGCCAGCAACAGGCAGAATTGCTGTCGCAAGGCCAGTCGCAGGGCCAGATCAGCCTGTCGCTGCGCAGCATCACTGACGCCTCGCAAAAGCCCGACACGACCGAAGACACGCGCCGCGGCGGCGTCAACATCGTTCGTTTCGGTGTCGGCACAATAACGACGCCCCGGTGAGGTTTCACCGGGGACGCAAAGAAACATCGGGACGTAATCGAGTTGGGGACGTAACTGACATGGCCAAGGCAATTGCCAAAAGCACTGTGATCCGCGGAGCGATGGCCATAGCGATCGCCGGCGTTTCGCTGGCGACGATGCACATCGCGCGTGCCGCCGATCCGGCCCCGACGCAGGTCATCCAGGTCGCCGCCAGCGAAGCGACGTCGCGCTTCGTGCCGCTCGGCATCGGCAAATCCGTCGCCATCGACCTGCCCGCCGACATCAAGGATGTGCTGGTCGCCGACCCGACCATCGCCAATGCCGTGGTGCGCTCGTCGCGCCGCGTCTACATGATCGGCGTCAAGATCGGCCAGACCAACATTTTCTTCTTCGACGCCAACGGCAAGCAGATCGCCGGCTTCGATATCGCGGTGACGCGCGACCTCAACGGCCTGCGCGCCGCGCTCAGGCAATCCATGCCGGACGCCGACATCCGCATCGAAGGCGTCAATGACGGCGTGATGCTCACCGGCTCCGCCGCCAGCGCCGCCGAGGCGCAGCAGGCCTTCGATCTCGCCTCGCGGCTGGTCGGCGACACCGCCAAGGTCGTCAACGGCATCGCGGTGCGCGGCCGCGATCAGGTCATGCTCAAGGTGACGGTCGCCGAAGTGCGCCGCGACGTCATCAAGCAGCTCGGCGTCGACCTCTCCGGCAGCTTCAATTACGGCTCGTCGGTGGTCAATCTCAACACCCAGAACGCCTTTTCCGCCACCGGCCAGACGCTCAGCAACAGTGCGCTCACCGGCAATCTCAAGGGTGTCACCGCCACGTTGCGGGCGATGGACCGCGCCGGCGTTCTGCGCACTTTGGCCGAGCCGAACCTGACGGCGATTTCCGGCGAAACCGCGAGCTTCGTCGTCGGCGGCGAATTCCCGATTCCCAACGGCCTCTCCTGCGACACCACCAAATCGCCGCCGGTCTGTCAGGCGCAGGTGGATTTCAAGAAATTCGGCGTCAGCCTGGTGTTCACCCCGGTCGTGCTGACCGAAGGCCGCATCAGCCTGAAGGTCATGACCGAAGTCTCCGACTTGTCGACCGACAACGGCTTGACACTGTCGGTTCCCGGCTCGACGCAAACCTTGACCATCCCGTCGATCTCGACGCGGCGCGCCGAAACCACCGTGGAAATTCCCTCGGGCGGTTCGCTGGCGCTGGCCGGCATGATCCAGGAAAAGACCAAGTCGCAAATCAACGGCGTTCCCGGCCTGATGCAATTGCCGATCCTCGGCGCGCTGTTCAAGAGCCGCGACTACATCAACAACCAGACCGAGCTGGTCGTGATCGTGACGCCCTACATGGTGCACGCGGTCGCGGCGAAACAATTGTCGCGGCCGGACGACGGCTTTGCCGACGCGAGCGACCCCTCGTCGGCGCTGCTCGGCCGCCTGAACCGCATCTACGGCAGCAACACGACCAAGCCCGAACCGCAACAACCCGGTTCGAACCAGCGCGGCAAATACGGTTTCATTCTCGATTGAGCGGCGGAGACGGTTCGATGACAGCACTCTACACGGCGATGGCAGGACGGCGCGGCCGCGCCGCTTTACGCCTGGTCGCGGCCGGTTGCCTCGCCACGCTGCTTTCCGGCTGCTATCAATCGCAGACCGCCCGGCAGGCCTATGCGCATGATTACCGCGAGCGCCATCCGATCACCTTGAAGGAAGGCGACCGGCGCGTCGAAATCTTCCTCGGCCGCAATCGCGGCGGGCTCAACCCGGCGCAGCGCGCCGACGTGCTGTCGTTCGCGCAATTGTGGAAGCGCGAAGCCACCAGCGGCATCGTCATCGACGTGCCGAAGGGCGGGCCAACCGAGCATGCCGCCAACGAGTCGATGCGCGAGGTTCATTCGATCCTCGCCGCCTCCGGCGTGCCGCGCAACGCGGTCTATGTGCGCAACTACCGGCCGCCGGCGACGTCGCTGGTCAGCATCAAGATCAATTACACCCGGATGGTTGCCGAAGCGGGACCGTGCGGCCAGTGGCCGGAAAATCTCGGCCCCGGCCAGGACGCCAGCTATCAGGACAACCGGCCGTACCATAATCTCGGGTGCGCCTATCAGCGCAACATGGCCGCAATGATCGACAATCCGGCCGACCTGGTGCAGCCGCGCGGCGAGACGCCGGCCTATACGGCGCGCCGCTCGATCGCGATGGACAAATACCGCAAGGGCGAGAACCCGTCCGGCGCCGGCGCGCCGGCCTTCGACACCAGCAAAATCAGCGAAATCGGCAAATGATCAAGCACGCCAGTCAGGTCGCAGTCGCGCAGGATGAGCCGATGCCGGCGGAGGCTATCGCCGCGCCGGAAGAACATATCGCGCCGGCGCCGCGCGTCTCGGTGCAGGCGTTTTGCGAAACGGTCGAGACCGCCGCCGCCGTGCAAGCGGCCGGCGAGGATCGCCGGCTCGGCAAGGCGCATGTCAAAATCCAGATGGGCGGCGCCACCGCCGCCGTCGAGGCCTATCGCAGCGCGCCGACGCCGAACGTGATCCTGATCGAAGCGGAGAGCCGCGGCGATTCCATTCTCGGCCGGCTCGACCAGCTCGCCGAAGTCTGCGACGCCGGCACCCGCGTCATCGTGGTCGGCCGCATCAACGATGTGACGTTGTACCGCGAACTGACGCGGCGCGGCGTCAGCGACTACCTGATCGCGCCGGTCGGCACCATCGACGTCGTGCGCGCCATCTGCGGCCTGTTCTCGTCGCCCGAAGCCAAGCCGGTCGGCCGCATCATCGCCGTGGTCGGCGCCAAAGGCGGCGTCGGCGCCTCGACCGTCGCGCACAATATCGGCTGGGCGATCGCCCGCGACCTGGCGCTGGATTCGGTCGTCACCGATCTCGATCTCGCCTTCGGCACCGCCGGCCTCGACTACAATCAGGACCCGCCGCAGGGCATCGCCGACGCGGTGTTCTCGCCGGACCGCATCGATACCGCCTTCATCGACCGGCTGCTGTCGAAATGCACCGAGCATCTCAGCCTGCTGGCGGCGCCGGCAACGCTGGACCGCGTCTACGATTTCGGTCCCGAGGCTTTCGATTCCATTCTCGATTCGATGCGCTCGTCGATTCCCTGCGTCGTGCTCGACGTGCCGCATATGTGGTCGGGCTGGACCAAGCGGCTTTTGGTCAGCGCCGACGAAATTCTCGTCGTCGCCGGTCCCGATCTTGCCAATCTGCGCAACGCCAAGAACATGGTCGATCTGTTGCGCGCGGCGCGGCCGAACGATCATCGCCCGCATTACTGCCTCAACCAGGTCGGCGTGCCGAAACGCCCGGAAATCGCGCCGGGCGACTTCGCCAAGGCGCTGGAAGACGAACCTTTGGTCATCATCCCGTTCGAGCCGCAATTGTTCGGCACCGCCGCCAATAACGGCCAGATGATTGCCGAGGTGTCGTCGAGCCACAAGACGGCGGACCTGTTCCGCCAGATGGCCCAGGTGTTGACCGGGCGCGCCGAAGCCAAGCGCGCGCGCACCGGATTGCTGTCGCCGCTGCTGTCGAAGCTGATGAAACGATAAGACGCCTTCGGCCCGAAGACGTCTTGTGAGTTGTCTGGAGTAACTTGCCTTGTTCGGAAAGCGTAGCGGAGCCAATGAAGCGCGCAGCCCGGCGCCCGTAGCCCATGTGGCGGCGGCGCCCGTTGCCGCGCCTGCCGCACCGGTGGCGGAGCCGCAGAAGTCGACCACCGGCGCCGCGATGGAAACCGGCCGCACGCCGTTTCCGTCCGATGGATTGGGCGCGCCTCTGGTGCCGGCGCCGGCGCCGACGCGCGCGCCGTCGGCCCATACGATGGTGCCGACCTCGGTCGATTCGCGGCGTTCGGAAGCCTATTACACCACCAAGAGCACGATTTTCGGCGCGCTGATCGAGGCCATCGATCTGGCGCAACTGGCGCGCCTCGACGTCGATTCGGCGCGCGAGGAAATCCGCGACATCGTCAACGAGATCATCTCGATCAAGAACATCGTGATGTCGATCTCCGAGCAGGAAGAACTGCTCGACGACATCTGCAATGACGTTCTCGGCTTCGGCCCGCTCGAGCCGCTGCTGTCGCGCGACGACATCTCCGACATCATGGTCAACGGCTCGGGCACGGTCTATATCGAAGTCAAGGGCAAGATCCAGCGCACCGGCATCCGCTTCCGCGACAACCAGCAGCTCCTGAACATCTGCCAGCGCATCGTCAGCCAGATCGGCCGCCGCGTCGACGAAAGCTCGCCGATTTGCGACGCGCGTTTGCCGGACGGTTCTCGTGTGAACGCGATCGTCCCGCCGCTGGCTATCGACGGCCCCGCGCTCACCATTCGTAAGTTCAAGAAGGACAAGCTGACGCTCGATCAGCTGGTCAAGTTCGGCTCGATCACCGAACAGGGCGCCGAAGTGTTGCGCATCATCGGTCGCTGCCGGGTGAATTGCCTGATCTCCGGCGGCACCGGCTCCGGCAAAACCACGCTGCTGAATTGCCTGACGCAGTTCATCGACGACGACGAGCGCGTCATCACCTGCGAAGACGCCGCCGAATTGCAGTTGCAGCAGCCGCATGTGGTGCGTCTGGAAACCCGCCCGCCCAATCTCGAAGGCGAAGGCCAGGTCACCATGCGCGACCTCGTCAAGAACTGCCTGCGTATGCGCCCGGAACGCATCATCGTCGGCGAAGTGCGCGGACCCGAAGCGTTCGATCTGCTGCAAGCCATGAACACCGGTCATGACGGTTCGATGGGCACGCTGCACGCCAATACGCCGCGCGAAGGCCTGTCGCGCCTCGAATCGATGATCACCATGGGCGGCTTCTCGCTGCCGTCGAAGACCATCCGCGAAATGATCACGGGCTCCGTGGACGTCGTGATCCAGGCCGCGCGCCTGCGCGACGGTTCGCGCCGCATCACCCACATCACCGAGGTGATGGGCATGGAAGGCGAAGTCATCATTACGCAGGACCTGTTCGTCTACGACATGACCGGCGAAGACGCGCAGGGCAACATCATCGGCCGCCACAAATCGACCGGCATCGGCCGCCCGCGCTTCTGGGACCGCGCCCGCTATTACGGCGAGGAAAAGCGCCTGGCCGCCGCGCTCGACGCCGCCGAATCCATCAACGACCCGATGAACAACTGACCGGAGGGGACCATGGATTCACTCGCGGTCTTCTTCCTCGCGGCCACCGCCGTCGGCGGGCTGGTTTATGTTTTCGTCTATCCGATTCTGTCGGGTGAACGAAAGGCAGAGAAGCGCGTCGCCAGCGTCGCCCGAGCCGAGCCCGCCGCGCGCGTCTCGCGCGGTGCGCAGCGTTCGCGCCGCGACGTCGTCGAAAGCTCGCTGAAAGAGGTCGAGGAACGGCACAAGAACACCAAGAGCCCGCCGCTGTCGGTGCGCATCGCGCAATCGGGCCTGACCTGGTCGAAGCGGACCTACTTCATCGTTTCGGCCATCGTCGGCGTCGTCATGTTCGTGGCCGGCTTGATCGGTCAGGTCGGCCTGCCGGTCGCCGCGGCGCTCGGTTTTGCCGGCGCCTTCGGCCTGCCGCGCTGGCTGCTGTCGTACTTCAAGAAACGGCGCGAAGCCAAATTCCTCAACGCTTTTCCCGACGCCGTCGACGTCGTCGTGCGCGGCGTCAAGGCCGGCCTGCCGCTGCTCGATTGTCTGAAAATGATCAGCGCCGAAGCGCCGGAACCGGTCAAATCCGAATTCCGCGCCATCGTCGAAACCCAGGCGATCGGCATCCCGCTCGGCGAAGCCTGCGGCAAGCTGTACGAGCGCATGCCGCTGCCGGAGGCCAACTTCTTCGGCATCGTCATCGGCATTCAGCAGCGGGCCGGCGGCAATCTCGCCGAAGCGCTCGGCAATCTGTCGCGCGTGCTGCGCGACCGCAAAAAGATGAAGGGCAAGATTCAGGCGATGTCGCAGGAAGCAAAAGCCTCGGCTTCGATCATCGGCGCATTGCCGGTCTGCGTCATGACGCTGGTCTGGATATCGAGCCCGCAATACATCAGCCTGCTGTTCACCGAGCCGATGGGCCACATCATGCTCGCCGGCTCCGCCATGTGGATGTCATGCGGCGTTCTGGTGATGAAGAAGATGATCAATTTCGACTTCTAGTTAAACCGGCAAAGAAAAACCGATGTTGAGCACGATCAGCAGTTACCTCAATCCCCAGTCGTTGATGGTGATCTTTGCCGCCGTCGCCGCGGCCGCGACGGTATTGACCTTTGCCATGCCGATCGTGTTCGCCGACCCGCTCAACAAACGCATGAAGGCGGTGGCGGTCGAGCGCGAGAAAATCCGCGCCCGCGAGCGCGAGCGCATGGCGCAGGGCAAGCAGAAGGTCTCGTTGCGCGAGTCGCCCAAGCAGCACATCAACAAGATCGTCGAGGGCTTCAACCTGTCCAAATGGGTCGGCCAGGAAGAGGCGCGGCTCAAGCTGGTGCAGGCCGGTTATCGCGGCCATGCGCCCTACATCACCTATCTGTTTTTCCGCATGGTGACGCCGATCGCCGCCTTCATGGCGGCGGCGTTCTATCTGTTCGTCGTGCTCGATTTCAACCAGCCGGCAACGGTCAAGATCGGCCTGTGCATCGCCGCCGCCTATATCGGCATGCATCTGCCGTGGATGCTGCTGAAGAGCAAGATCCAGAAACGCCAGGTCTCGATCAAGCGCGCCTTTCCCGACACGCTCGATCTGCTCTTGATCTGCGTCGAATCCGGCATGTCGATCGAAGCGGCGCTGAAGAAAGTCGGCGACGAAGTCGGCTCGCAGTCGGTAGCGCTGGCGGAAGAACTCACGCTGACCACCGCCGAGCTGTCGTATTTGCCGGATCGCCGCCAGGCCTATGACAACCTGGCCAAGCGCACCGATCTGGAGGGCGTCAAGTCGGTCTGCATGGCGCTGACCCAGGCCGAGAAATACGGCACGCCGCTCGGCAGCATGCTGCGGGTGATGGCGCAGGAAAATCGCGACATGCGCATGTCGGAAGCCGAGAAGAAAGCCGCCGGCCTGCCGCCGAAGCTGACGGTGCCGATGATCCTGTTCTTCCTGCCGGTGCTGTTCGTGGTCATTCTCGGACCGGCCGTGATCAAGGTCATGGCGATTCAGTAGGTCTCGTCACCCTTCGAGGCTCGCCAAAGCGCGTAAACGCGCTTATGGCTCGCACCTCAGGATGACGGCTTACCCGCCCGGATTGGGCTGCGGCACGAAGGCGCGACCGCCTTTTTTCTTCCAGTCTTTCTGCTGCGCCAGCATCTCGCGCAAGTACTCGACATTGGCAGCGGCCTCGCTCGCCGGCACGCCCTCGCGCGCGATTTTTTCGGCCTCGTCGAACTTGCCGCGCAGGCCGACGACCAGGGCAAGGTTCTGCCGCACCTTCGGATCGGCGTTCGGCTGCGCGATCGCGCGCCGCAACGTCACTTCGGCGCGCTTGAGATCCTTCATCAGCACATAGGACAGGCCGAGATTGGACAGAACCGACGGCTCGTCCGGGACGATCTTGAGCGCCGACGAATAGTATTTCTGCGCCTCGGCGTGGCGGCCGAGCTGGTCAAGCACCGCGCCCTGCGCATTGAGCACGCGCCAGTCCGGATTGTCCGGCGTATGCGCGCGGGTGAGCACATCGAACGCCTGATTAAGATCGCCGGCTTCCGCCAGCGCCCGGCCGTAAGCGCCGAGCAGCGTCATGTTACTGGAGTTGCGAATGGAGGCCTGCTCGAGCACGGCAACCGCCTGGGCGCGCTGGTCGGTGGCGCGCAACCCCCGCGCATAAGCAATGGCCGCTTCGGCGTCGTCCGGATTGGCGCGGTAACGGGCGCCGTAGACCTCGAGCGAGCGCCGCCACTCGGCGTCGCTGCGCGGCGCGGAGCTGCCGATCGAGCCGGTGACGTCGTCGCTGGTGGTTTTGCAGCCGGCCACCGACAGCGCCAGCAGCGCGGCAACGGCGGCGGACGCCAGAAGGCGGGCGGCGCGGGAGGATTCCAGGGGAGGGTTTTCCAGCGGCATCCTTGAAGCAATAAAACGTTAACCCTAACGAGTGGTTAACTCGTAGATTACGGGGAAAGCCCCCTGTTCCCGCGGGTTTGCCCCCGTCGCGGCGATGAAATATGGGTGGCTTGGATAAAGTTCGCCTCACCGCCGGAGCCACCATGCACCCGCAATTCGCCGCTGCCTCGGAAGGGCGCGGTACCCCCATCTGGTTCGTCCACGCCGGCAATGCCAACACCGTGCTGCAAGCTTTCGGCGACCGCGAACGCGCTTATGCGGCGGCCGCCGGCTTCGAGCCCAAGCCCGGCAAGCTGCTGCTGCTGCCGAAGCTCGACGGCAAGCTCGCCGGCGTGCTGTTCGGCATCGAAGCGCCAGGCGGCGCGATCGATCCGTTCCGGCCGGGGCAACTGGTCAACCTGCTGCCGGCCGGCATCTACCGCTTCGCCAATGCGCCGCACGATGCGCGGCTGGCGGCGCTGGCGTTTGCGATCGGCGCCTATCAGTTCACCCGCTATCGCAAGGCCGAGCCGGTGAATGTGCGGCTGAACGTGCCGGACGGCGTCGATGCCGAAGACCTCAGCCGCATCGCCGAGGGCGTCGGCCTGGCGCGCGACCTGATCAATACGCCGTCGAACGACATGGGCCCGGACCAACTTGAAGAGGCGGTGCGCGCGCTCGGCACGGTGCACGGCGCGAAGGTTGACGTCACCGCCGGCGAAAAACTAGCCAAGGACTTTCCGCTGATCCACGCGGTGGGCATGGGCTCGCCGCGCGCGCCGCGCCTGATCGATCTCATTTGGGGCAACGAAACCGACCCGAAGGTGACGTTGGTCGGCAAGGGCGTCTGCTTCGACACCGGCGGCCTCGATATCAAGAACGACGCCGGCATGCTCAACATGAAGAAGGACATGGGCGGTGCGGCAACGTCGATCGCACTGGCGCATATGATCATGTCGCGCAAACTGAAAGTGCGGCTGCGCGTGCTGATCCCGGCGGTGGAGAATTCGATTTCCGGCACGAGCTTCCGGCCGCGCGACATCTATACCTCGCGCAAGGGCATCACCGTCGAGATCGGCAATACCGACGCCGAAGGTCGGCTGGTGCTGGCCGATGCGCTGGCCCTGGCCGACGACGACAAGCCCGACTTCATCGCCGACTTCGCCACGCTGACCGGTGCGGCGCGCGTCGCGCTTGGACCCGAACTGCCGGCGATGTTTACCGACGACGATGCGCTGGCCGCCGATGTGGCGAAGTCCGGCATGGCCGAGAACGATCCGGTGTGGCGGCTGCCCCTGTGGAAGCCTTACGAGGCGATGCTCGATTCCAAAGTCTCCGACACCAATAACGTTTCGACTGGCGGGCTGGGCGGCGCCATCACCGCGGCTTTGTTCCTGAAGAAATTCGTCAGCGCGCCGAGCTGGGTGCATTTCGACATTTTCGCCTGGACCAATGCGGCCAGACCCGGACGTCCCGAAGGCGCCGAATGCCAGACCGCGCGGGCGCTGTATGCGTTGCTGTGCGCGCGGTATGCTTAATTCATGCCGCTCGACCCGCGCCTCAATCCTTACCGCCGCGACATCGCCGCCCGCCATCTGCAAGGCCGCGTCGAAGCGGCGCAATTTGTCGATGGCACGGTCCTCGAAGTGATCGAGCCGATCGCCGATCTGCGCCGCGAGCCAGCGCATGAAGCCGCGCTCGATACCCAGGCGCTCAAGGGCGAGCGCGTCACCGTGTACGAAATGAGCGACGAAGGCTGGGCCTGGGGTCAGTTGGAGAGCGATGGCTATGTCGGCTATCTGTCGGCCAATGCGCTGGGGCCTGCCGGCCCATTGCCGACGCACCGCGTCTGCGTGCCGCGCACGTTTGGTTTTCCCGGACCCGACATCAAATTGCCGCCGATGATCGCGCTGCCAATGGGCGCGAAGATTGAGATCGTGCGGGAGACCGAACGCTTCGCTCTCGACGCCTTCAACTGGCATTATCCGCTGGCGCATGTCGCGCCGTTGTCCAGGCGAGTGCCGGACTTTGTCGCGGTTGCCGAGAATTTTCTCGGCGTGCCCTATTTGTGGGGCGGCAAGTCTTCGCTCGGCATCGATTGTTCCGGGCTGGTTCAAATCGCGCTGCAAACGGGGGGCCTCCCCTGCCCGCGCGACACCTATATGCAGGAAAGCGCGCTCGGCCAGCCGAAATCCCTTGGAGAGCTGCGGCGCGGCGACCTGATATTCTGGAAAGGCCATGTCGGCATCGCCAGCGACGCCACGACATTGCTGCACGCCAACGCCTATCACATGATGGTGGTGAAGGAGCCGGTCACCGAGGCCGTGACCCGCATCAAGCGCGCCGGCAGCGACGTGACCAGCGTAAAAAGGCTATAAGAGAAAAGTTCAGGAGAAACGCCATGACCACGCCCTGCATCATCACTGTCGCCATCACCGGCTCGGTGCCGACCAAGAAAGACAATCCCGCCGTGCCGATCACGGTGCCGGAGCAAATCGAATCGACGCAAGCGTCGTTCGAGGCCGGCGCGACTCTGGCGCATTGCCATGTCCGCAACGACGACGGCACCACCAGTTCCGACCCGGAAAAATTCGGCCGGCTGGTCGAAGGCCTCAAGAAGCATTGCCCCGGCATGATCATCCAGCTCTCGACCGGCGGCCGCTCCGGCAACGGACGCGAGCGCGGCGGCATGCTGCCGCTTGCGCCCGACATGGCGTCGCTGTCGACCGGGTCGTGCAACTTCCCGACCCGCGTCTACGAGAATTCGCCGGAACTGGTCGACTGGCTGGCCTCCGAGATGATCGTGCACAACGTCAAGCCGGAGATCGAGGCCTTCGACCTGTCGATGATCTTCCAGGCGGTGAAGATGCAGAAGGAAGGCAAGATCAAGGCGCCACTGCATGTGCAGTTCGTCATGGGCGTGAAGAACGCCATGCCGGTCGACAAGGAAACCTTCGACTTCTACGTCAAGACGCTCAAGCGCCTCGCGCCCGACGCGACCTGGACCGGCGCCGGCATCGGCAAGGACCAGATCACGCTCAATCGCTGGAGTCTCGAGGCCGGCGGCCATTGCCGCACCGGGCTTGAGGACAACATCCGCTGGGACGCCACCGGCAAATTGGCGCCATCGAACGCCGCGCTGGTCAAACGCGTCGCCGACATGTGCGCGGAATACGGAAGGCGTCCGGCGACGGTGGCGGAGGCGAGGAAGCTTCTGTCGCTGGCGGCGTAAGCCCTCCCGCCTCATCCTGAGGAGCGCACGAAGTGCGCGTCTCGAAGGATGGGGCGGCCACCCGATGCGACATCGGCAGTTTTTTATCCATAAGTCGGCTAAAGCCGACTTGTGGTGGTTCGAGACGCGCTGCTACGCAGCGCTCCTCACCATGAGGCCGATTGAGGTTGTCATGGACAAATCGCCTTGCCGCATTTCTCGACCGCGGCAATCACCTTGGCGAGCGCGGCCTTGCCGGGATAGCCGACAATGGCGATGCCGCCAATGACCAGGCCCGGCGTCGCCTGAATGCCGAGCGCATCGCCGAGACGCAAATGCTCGGTCATGATCCTGGCGAAGGCCTCGTCGCTGGCCTTGGCGCGCACTTCGACCACATCGAGGCCGATGGCCTGCGCCGCCGCGAAAGCGCGGCTGTCCTCGATCGTGCCGCGGCCCGCGTAGACCGCGCGATGAAATTTATAGGCATCCTCCGGCGACGCTATTTTATTGACTCCATACTCGACGCGCGCGGCAAGAATCGACGGAATGCCGAGCACCGGGAACGGCACCAGCACCAGCCGTAAATTCCGATTGGCGCGCACCAGTTCGTCGATATCGGCAGACGCCTTGCGGCAATAAGGACAATTGAGATCGTAGAATTCGTAGAGGGTCACCTTGCCCGTCGGATTGGCGGCGATGACGATGTTCTGCAATGTCTCAATCCGGCCGACGATGTCCGCCGCCACGCTGTGGTTGGCGACGGTCGTGCCATCGTCGGCCTTGATCGGGAATTCGCCGACGTCGGCTTGGGCCGCGAACGGTGTCAGCAGGAGCGCGAAGGCCAGACAGAACGCTTTCATTGTCACTGCGCCACCACGCCTTCGGCCGCGGCTTCGATGTTGAAGGCGGCGGCAAACAGCGCCCGCGTGTAATCGCTCTGCGGATTCTTGAACAGCTCGGCGGCGGCGCCCTCTTCCACCATCTTGCCGTTGCGCAGCACCAGCAGCCGCGACGCCAACGCCGCGACCACGCGCAGATCGTGCGAGATGAAGAGATAAGTCAGGTCGCGCTTCTTTTGCAGATCGCGCAACAGATCGACCATTTGCGCCTGGATCAGCATGTCGAGCGCCGAGGTCGGCTCGTCGAGCACGATAAAAGTCGGCTCCAGCACCAGCGCGCGCGCTAAGGCGATGCGCTGGCGCTGGCCGCCGGAGAATTCATGCGGATAGCGGAAGCGCGTCGTGGTATCGAGGCCGACGTCGTTCAGCGCCGCCATGACGCGGGCCTCGCGTTCTTCAGGCGTCAGCTTGGGGTGATGCACCCACAGGCCTTCCTCGATGATGTCGGACACCGACATGCGTGGCGACAGCGAGCCATACGGGTCCTGGAACACGATCTGCATGTCGCGGCGATGCGGCCGCATCTCCTTGAACTTGAGGCCCTGGATGCCTTCGCCCATGAAAACCACCGGTCCGTCGGACGAAATCAGCCGCAGGATGGCAAGGCCGAGCGTGGTCTTGCCGGAACTGGACTCGCCGACGACGCCGAGCGTTTCGCCCTTGCGGATGTCGATGGTGATGCCATCGACCGCCTTGATGTGGCCGACAACTTTCCGCAGCACACCACGCTTGACCGGAAACCAGACCTTCAGGTTGTCGGTGGAGACGACCACCGGCGCATCCGGCTTCGGCGGCGCCGGATCTGGCTTCGGTTCGGCGGCGAGCAGCGCCTTGGTGTAGGCATGCTCCGGCGCGGTGAAGACGCGCTCGACCGGGCCCTGCTCGACGATCTTGCCGCGCTGCATGACGCAAACCCTGTCGGCAATCTTGCGGACGATGCCGAGGTCGTGGGTGATGAACAGCATCGACATGCCGAGACGCTGCTGGATTTCCTTCAGGAGCTTCAAGATTTGCGCCTGCACGGTGACGTCGAGCGCTGTGGTCGGCTCGTCGGCGATCAACAGGTCCGGTTCGTTGGCCAGCGCCATGGCGATCATGACGCGCTGGCGCTGGCCGCCGGACAATTGATGCGGATAGCTTTGCAGGCGGCCTTCCGGATCGGGAATGCCGACCTGGCCGAGCAGCTCGAGCGTGCGGGCGCGCGCCGCCTTGCCGGTGATGCCCTTGTGCAGCAGCAAGATCTCGCCGATCTGCTTCTCGATCGTGTGCAGCGGATTGAGCGAGGTCATCGGCTCCTGGAAGATGATGGTGATGTCGTTGCCGCGCACCTTGCGGATGTCGCGCTCGGCCATCGTCAACAATTCCTGGCCTTTAAACGCGATCGAGCCGGACGGGTGATGCGCCGCCGGATAAGGCAGCAGCTTCATCACCGACAGCGCCGTCACCGACTTGCCGGAACCCGACTCGCCGACCAGCGCGACGGTCTCGCCCTTGCCGATGTCAAAGGATACGCGATCGACCGCGAGGATTTCACGCGCGCCGATGCCGAAGGCGACGGAGAGATCCTTGACGCTGAGAAGTGGCTCGCTCATCGAAATGTCTTTCGCGGATCGAAGGCATCGCGCACGCCTTCGCCGATGAAGATCAGCAGCGACAGCATGATCGCGATCGAGAAGAAGCCGGTCAGGCCGAGCCACGGCGCCTGCACATTGGCCTTGCCCTGGCTGAGCAATTCACCCAGCGACGGCGATCCGGGCGGCAGGCCGAAGCCGAGGAAATCCAGCGCCGTCAGCGTCATCACCGACGACGACAGGATAAACGGCAGAAAGGTCATGGTCGCCACCATGGCGTTCGGCAGCAAATGACGGAAGATGATGGTGCCGTTCGAGACGCCGAGCGCGCGCGCCGCCTGGATATATTCGAAGTTGCGGCCGCGCAGAAATTCGGCGCGCACCAGGCCGACCAGCGACACCCAGGAGAACAGCAGCAGGATGCCGAGCAGCACGAAGAAGCCCGGCACCAGCACCGACGAGATGATCAGCAGCAGATACAGCGAAGGAATCGATGTCCAGATTTCGATGACACGCTGAAAGATCAAATCGACCCAGCCGCCGAAATAGCCCTGCACCGCGCCGGCGGCGATTCCGATGACCGACGAAATGATGGTCAATGCCAGGCCGAACAGCACCGAAATGCGGAAGCCATAAATCAGCCGCGCCACCACGTCGCGGCCGCCATCGTCGGTACCAAGCAGATTGGTTTCGACCTCGCCGCATTTGGCAAAATTGTTCTTGGCGGCGAAGTCGCAGTCCTTCTCGTTCAAGAGCCAGGTCGGCTTCGACGGAAACGGCGACGGCGGCTTGCTCACCTGCGTGTTGTAGGAGAACTTGATCGGCGGCCAGATTACCGTGCCGTTCTCCTGCTTGATCAGGCCCATCAGGTAGTCGTCGCGATAATCGGCGGCGGTGCCGAACAGCAGCGGGTCCTTCTCCTTGGCGAAGGCCGTGTCGGGATAGGTCACGACAGCCGGAAAAAACGACTGGCCGTTGACGTGGATGTAGATCGGCTTGTCGTTGGCGACGAATTCGGCAAACAGCGACACGATGAACATCGCCAGGAACACCCACAGCGACCAGTAGCCGCGCCGATTGGCCTTGAAGCTTTCCCAGCGCCGTTTGTTCAGCGGCGAAATGGTGATCCAGCGCCGCGTCGGCGGCACGGCCGCGGCATCAGGTGACGGGATGGGCGTTTGCGCGTCCACCTCAAACCTCCCGCGACTCGAAGTCGATGCGCGGATCGATCCACGTATAGGCCAGATCGGAAATCAGGTTCACCACCACGCCGACCAGCGAGAAAATGTAGAGCGTGGCGAACACCACCGGGTAATCGCGATTGAGCACGCTTTCGAATCCGAGTAGGCCCAAGCCATCGAGCGAGAAGATGGTCTCGATCAGCAGCGAGCCGGTGAAGAAGGCGTGCACGAAAGCCGACGGGAATCCGGCGATGACGATCAGCATGGCGTTGCGGAAGACATGGCCATACAGCACCTGATTGCTGGTGCAGCCTTTGGCACGCGCGGTCAGCACGTATTGCTTGCGGATTTCCTCAAGAAACGAATTCTTGGTCAACAAGGTCATGGTGGCGAAGGCCGACAACGCCATGGCGATGATCGGCAATGTCAGATGCCAGAAATAATCCGCTACCTTGCCGTACCAAGGCAGCGCGTGGAAATTCTCCGACGTCAGTCCGCGCAGCGGAAACCAGTCGAAGAACGAGCCGCCGGCGAACAGGATGATCAGCAGGATGGCGAACAGGAATCCGGGAATGGCGTAGCCGACGATGATCACGCTCGAGGTCCAGACATCGAAGCGCGAGCCGTCATCGACCGCCTTCTTGATACCGAGCGGAATCGAGATGAGATAGGTCAACAGCATCATCCAGATGCCGAGCGACATCGACACCGGCATCTTCTCTTTGATCAGTTGCAGCACGCTGACGTCGCGGAAATAGCTGTTGCCGAAATCGAAACGGGCGTAGTTCCACAGCATCAGGCCGAAGCGCTCGTAAGCCGGCTTGTCGAAACCGAACTGCTTTTCCAGCTTCTTGATGAATTCGGGATCGAGCCCCTGCGCGCCGCGATATTTCGAACTGACGGCGTCGGCGCCGGAGCCGCCCTGCGCCATGCCGCGGCTGCCGAAATCGCCGCCGGACGATCCGGAAATGCGCGACGTCGCGCCGGTGTCGGAACCCGAGAGCTTGGCGATCACCTGCTCGACCGGCCCGCCGGGCGCGAATTGCACCACGACAAAGGCCACCAGCATGATGCCCAGCATGGTGGGAATGATGAACAGCAGACGGCGAATGATGTAGGCGGTCATGGGTCTCTCACTACGTCATTCCGGGGCGCGGGCAAAGCCCGCATCAGCCACCCAGTTTCGCCGCTTTGTCCTTGTCGGCCCACCAGGTGTCGGGAATGCCGCGATAATAGCGCGGCTGCCGCTCCGGCCGCGCGAAAGCATCCCAATAGGCGATGCGGTGCGAGGCCAGATACCATTGCGGCACCCAATAGCGCCCGGCGCGAATGACGCGGTCGAGCGCCTTGCAGGCGGTGGTCAAGTCCGCCCGGGTTTTCGCGGCGATGATCATATCGACCAGCGCATCGACCGCCGGATCGCTGATGCCGGCGAGATTGCGCGAGCCCCTGGTCGTTGCCGCCTGCGAACTGAAATAGTTGCGCAGCGAATCGCCCGGCGTCGAGGAAAAGCTCATGCGCTCGACGGTGACGTCGAAATCGAAACCATCGACGCGAGCGCGGTATTGCACCGGATCGACCACGCGCAAGGTCGCCTGCAGGCCGAGCGCCTCCAGCGTCTTGATGTAAGCGAGGTGATGCGGGTTGAAGCTCGGCTCTTCCGACAGGAATTCGATGACGAAAGGCTGGCCGTCCGGCAGCACGCGCTTGCCGTCCTTTAAAGCAATGCCGGCATCGGTGAGCAATTGCGAACCGAGCCGCAGCGCGCGGCGGTCCTGGCCCGACGCATCGGTCACCGGCGGCACATAAGGCTCGCCGAAAACCTCGTCCGGCAATTTGCCGCGAAACGGCTCGAGCAGCGCTAGTTCGGCCGCGTCGGGCTTGCCCGCCGCCATCATCGGCGAATTCTGGAACACCGAATGCGTGCGCTTGTAGGCGCCGTACATGATATTCTTGTTGATCAATTCGAAATCGAAGGCGTTGATCAGGGCTTCGCGCACGCGGCGGTCCTTGAACTTCTCGCGCCGCATGTTCATGAACCAGCCTTGCGCGCCCGACGGCGTATCGTCGGGAATGATGTCGCGCTTGACGCGGCCGTCCTTGAAAGCGGGGAAGTCGTAGCGCGTCGCCCAGGTGCGCGCGGTGTATTCCTCGCGGAACAGATAATTTCGGGCGGTGAAGCCGACGAAAGCGACTTCGCGGTCGCGGTAATATTCGTAGCGGATGGTGTCGAAGTTGTTCAGACCCTTGGCCACCGGCAGACCCGCGCCCCACCAGTCCTTGACGCGATCGAATTCGATGAAGTGACCGACCTCGACGCGGCCGACCTTGTAGGCGCCGCTGCCGAGCGGCGGCGTCAGTGTCGTCTGGTCGAACTCGTTCTTGGCGTAAAACGCCCTGGAGAAAATCGGCAGGCCGGCGACGAACAACGGCACGTCGCGGCCGCGCCGGGCGGCGAACGTCACCACCACAGTGCGGTCATCGACGGCTTCGGCGCCGCTGAAATCGCGCAGCAACTGCGTGATGATCGGGTGGCCTTTTTCCTTCAACGTCGTCAGCGACCACACCACGTCGTGCGCGGTCAGCGGCGTGCCATCGTGGAATTTAGCCTCCTCGCGCAGCGCGAAGCGATAGGTCTGACCGTTATCGGTGATACGCACGCTCTTGGCCGCCAGGCCGTACATGGCGTCGGGCTCGTCGCCGGAGCGCGCCATCAGGCTGGCGAAATTATAATCCATGCCGAGCGCGCCGTTGCCCTTGAGGATGTAGGCATTCAGCGAATCGAATGTCAGGAACGAGCCGTTATAGGTGCGGCTTGAGACCGCCTCGGAAAACACGCCGCCTTTCGGCGCGTTCGGATTGACGTAGGCGAAGTGCAGGAAGTCGGCCGGATATTGCAGATCGCCGAATGCCGACATGCCGTGGCGGTCAGTATCGAGCGCGATCTCCTGTGCCAGCGCCGGCGCGTTGAACTTGGCGGCGGCAAGCGCGCCGGCGCCAATGATAAGAGCGTTGCGGCGTGTGATCATCCGCGCTGCGGCGCCTTGGCCGCCTTGTCCGCGTCCCACCACCAGATCGCCGGAAAGGCCGCGGCGGCGTAGGTCGGCATTTTTTCGGGATGGCTGAAGCGGTCCCAGCGCGCGGTGCGCTGAAACGGGTAGCTCCATTGCGGCACCACATAGTGATTCCACAGCAGCACGCGGTCCAGCGCCTTTGTCGCGGCCACCAGATCGTCGCGCGACGTCGCGAAAATGACGCGGTCGATCAGTTTGTCGATCGCCGGATTCTTGATGCCGACGAGATTGCGCGAGCCGGCCTGATCGGCGGCCTGCGAGCCCCAGAAGCCGCGCTGCTCGTTCCCCGGCGACAGCGACTGGCCCCACGAGGCGACGACGATGTCGTAGTCCCATTGCCGCAGGCGGTTGATGTATTGCGAGGTATCGACCGTGCGCACCGTGACGGCAATGCCGAGGCGCTCCAGCGACGGCTTGTAGAACAAAACGACACGCTCGAAGGTCGGCTGGCCGATGAGAAACTCGACCGTAAACTGTTCGCCGGACTTGGCATCGACCATCTTGGTGTTCTTGATCTCGTAGCCGGCATCGGCGAACAACTTGAGCGCGTCGCGCAGGTTGTTGCGCAGAGCCTGCTGATCGCCGCCCTTCGGATTTGTATATGGCGTGGTGAAAAGCTCGGCCGGCACCTGATCCTTCACCGTTTGCAGGATTTCCAGTTCCTTGCCTTGCGGCACGCCGCTCGACGCCAGTTCGGTGCCGTAGAAATAGCTGTCGATGCGCTTGTACTGGCCGAAGAACAATTGCTTGTTCATTTCGTCGAAATCGAAAGCGAAGTTGAAGGCGCGCCGCACCCGCGGGTCCTTGAACTTGTCGCGCCGGGTGTTGAAGCCGAACGACTGCATGACGCCGAGATTGCGGATCGGGAATTCCTCGCGCACGACTTTCTTCTCGCGCAGCGCCGGGAAATCATAAGCCGTCGCCCAGTCCTTGGCGCTGTTCTCCGAACGCCAGTCGACCTGGTCGCCCTTGAAGGCTTCCAGCGCCACCGTGGAGTCGCGGAAATATTCGTAGCGGAAGGTCTGGAAATTGTTGGTGCCGACGCGGACGTTGAGGTCCTTGCCCCAATAGTTTTCGACCTTCTCGTAAACGATGGTGCGGCCGGGGGCGAATTCCTTGACGCGATAAGGGCCGGAGCCGAGCGGCGGCTCGAGCGTCGTCGCGGTGATGTCGCGCTTGTTGCCGTTCTTGTCGGTGCCTTCCCACCAGTGCTTCGGCAGCACCGGCAACTGGCCGACGATCTGCGGCAGTTCGCGGTTGCCCGGCCCGTCGAAGGTGAAGGTGATCTCGCGCTCAGCGGTCTTTTCCGCCTTGGTGACGTGCCGATAATAGGCGCCGAGTTGCGGGCTGTTATCCTTGAAGGCGTTGAACGAGAAGATGACATCTTCTGGCGTCACAGGCTTGCCGTCATGCCAGCGCGCATTGGCGCGCAGCCGATAGGTGACCGACGCGAAATCTTCGGGAAAGCTGACCGCCTCGGCGAGCAGTCCGTATTCTGTCGAAACCTCGTCGTAAGCCGACGTCGTCAGGGTCTCGATCAGCAATTCGGTGCCATCGGCGATGCTGCCCTTCACGCCGGCGACCACGGTATTGAAATTGTCGAAGGTGCCGAGCGCGATTTCACGCACCGCGCCGCCCTGCGGCGCCTTGGCGTTGACGTAGTCGAAATTCTTGAAGCCTTCCGGATATTTCAAATCACCGAACAGCGACAGGCCGTGCTTCCATTTCTTGTCCTGCGCCAAAGCCGGCAGTCCACCGAGGGTCCCGAGCGCGGGCGCGGCGATGACCGCGGCGGTGCCATGCAGAAGGGAGCGTCTGGTCAGTTTCATGAAATAGACTTTCCTGCCAATAGGACCCCAACCGCAATAGCCTCACGGAATCGCCGGAGATTATGTCGGTTTTCCGGCCCGCTGCCAGTGGCGCGGCGCCGCAGGGTTCCAGGTCTTCTCTCTTCTCTCTCCCCTTCCCCGCAAGGGGAGGAGAAAGCCAAAAGAAAACGGCCGGGCTTTGGGCCCGGCCGCTTCGTTGAGGTGTCGCTGGCGTTTTACTTGGCCGGCGCAGGCGCCGTCGTGGCGCCGGGAGCCGGCGGCGCGGCGCCGGCGGGACCGCCTGCAGGAGCCGGCGGCGCGGCCGCGACTTGCGGCTTTTCCACCGGCTTGTCGGCCTGCATGCGCAGATATTCGATCAGGTCGGCGCGCTGGCTGTCCCGCGACATGCCGGCGAAGGTCATGCTGGTGCCGGGGATATGGCCGCGCGGATTGGCGAGGAACTTGTTCAACTCGTCGAACGTCCAGGTGCCGCCCTTGGCCTTCATCGCCGCCGAGAAATTGAAGCCGTTACGGCCGGTGCCGCGCTCGTGATTGACGATGTCGTAGAGGTTCGGGCCGACGCGGTTCGGGCCGCCCTTCTCGAAGGTATGACAGGCGGCGCACTGCTTGGCCGCGGCCGCGCCCTTTTCCGCCGAGGCACTGGCGAGCAACACTTCGATCGGCTGCGAGGCCTCGGCCGGAGCGGCGCCACCAGCGGGCTCGGCTTCCTTGACGGCGATGTCGTAACCCGGCTTGGCCGGCTTCTCCGGCGCGAACAGTGCATCCGCCGCAATGTTGAGCGACAGCATGATCAGCACGCAGGCGAGGAGGGCGCCGAGGATTTTGTTAAGCTCGAAGGAATTCATCGAATTTGGGCTCCCGGGGCGGGCGCGAAACGGCACAATGTGGGTTGCCGCCACGGTCTGGGCAGCGGCGGACAGATACCGGTTTGCCCGCGCTCTGGCAACCCGTATAAGCGCCACTATAACCACCAATATCGCCGCCAGGCCGTTCGACATTCGTCATGTCCCGCACAATTATTCTGATACCGGCCCGCATGGCCTCCACCCGCCTGCCCGGCAAGCCGCTGGCCGATATTCTTGGGCTGCCGATGATCGTGCACGTCCTGCGCCGCGCCACCGAGGCCGGTATCGGCGAAGCGGTCGTGGCGACAGATTCGGAAGCCGTCCAGGCGGCGGTGGAAAAGGCCGGCGGCCGGGCGGTAATGACCGGCTCGGGCCATCAGTCCGGTTCCGACCGGATTTTCGAGGCGCTGCAGGCGCTCGATCCCGAGCACCGCATCGAAGTTATCGTCAATGTGCAGGGCGACCTGCCGACCGTCGCGCCTGCCGATATCCGCGCCTCGCTGAGGCCGCTGTCCGACCCGGCGGTCGATATTGCGACCCTGGCCGCGGTCATCCACGACCCGGACGAACTGACCAATCCGAACGTGGTCAAGGTATCGGGCGCGATGCTTGCGCCGGGCCGGATGCGCGGCACCACCTTCACCCGCGCCGACGCCACGGGCCCCGGCCCGCACTATCACCACATCGGCCTTTACGCCTATCGCCGCGCGGCGCTGGAGCGTTTCGTCGCCCTGCCGCCCTCGGCCAATGAACAGCGCGAACGGCTCGAGCAGTTGCGCGCGCTCGACAATGGCATGCGTATCGATGTCGCCATCGTCGACAGCGTGCCGCTCGGCGTCGATACGCCGGAGGATCTGGCCAAGGCAACCGCCATGCTCGGCGGTTGACTCCTCCGGATCTTTGCGCGACGAACCCCTCCAAAGGTGGGGACATGGCCAAGAAAAAGATCATTTTCCAGGGCGAACGCGGCGCGAATTCAGATCTCGCCTGCCGCGAGGCCTATCCGGATTACGAACCGGTGCCCTGCCCGACCTTCGAGGATTGCTTCTCGGCCTTGAGCGCCGGCGAAGTCGATCTCGGCATGATCCCGATCGAGAACTCGGTCGCCGGCCGCGTCGCCGACATCCATCACCTGATGCCGACGGCGAAGCTGCACATCATCGCCGAATGGTTTTTACCGATCCGCAACCAGCTGATGGCGCCGAAGGGCGCGACCTTGCAAAGCATCAGGACCGTGCAGAGCCACGTCATGGCGCTCGGCCAGTGCCGCAACTCGATCCGCGCCTTGAACCTCAAGCCGATCGTCGCCGCCGACACCGCGGGTTCGGCGCGCGAAATCGCCGAAGCCAACGATCCGACGCGCGCGGCCATCGCCTCGCGGCTGGCCGCCGAAATCTACGGCCTCAATATTTTGAAAGAGAATGTCGAGGACGAGTCGAACTCGACCACCCGCTTCGTCGTGCTGTCGCGCGAGAAGAAATGGGCCGAACCGCGCAACGGCAAGGTCATCACCACCTTCGTGTTCCGCGTCCGCAACATTCCGGCGGCGCTGTACAAGGCGATGGGCGGCTTCGCCACCAACGGCGTCAACATGACCAAGCTGGAAAGCTACATGGTCGGCGGCAATTTCTTCGCCACGCAGTTTTACGCCGATGTCGAAGGGCATCCCGACGACACCGGCCTCGTGCATGCGCTGGAGGAACTCGCCTTCTTCTCCAAGGAATTGACCATCCTCGGCGTCTATCCGGCGCACCCGTACCGCGACTCATTCAGCGAAGCGGCGGACTAACTGTCATTCCGGGACGGCCCGAAAGGGCCGGACCCGGAATCCAGCTACAAGCAATTCCTCTTTATATCTGGATTCCGGGTTCGCGCTGACGCTCGCCCCGGAATGACGCCAAGAGGCGACTATTTCGTCATCTTGTCCTCGGCCTTGAAGTACTTGCGCGCATGCGCGACCAGCTGGCCGTCGCTCGGATGATCGACCGTCTCGACGGCGGCGATCAGCTTCTTCAGCTTCGGATCGTGCTTTTCGATATGGGCGACCAGCTCATTCTTGGCGTTGCCCGGCCCCGTCACCAGCACGGCGCCGGCGTCGGCAAAGGCTTGCGCCACCGCATGGAGGAAATCGTGGTCGCCGCTGGCATGGCCGCTGCCGATCGAGCCGGCCTTGTGATGGATATGCTTGGTCGGATGGTCCGGATGCAGGACGAGCTTGTCGACCTCGGTCGGGCTGAAGTGAAACACCCGCGCCTCGCGGTGATCGATCCAGACAGCGGCATGATAGTGGCTCATAGGTCCGATCCTTTTGCGTCAATCTTTTCGGCCCGCACCATGCCCCGGCGACGGCGGACGGTCTTTGATCTAGCGCATAGCGGGCGAGGGGCTTGATCCGGCGCCCGGAACGCGGCTTTCTGGTGAAAACGCAAAAGCACAGCCGAGGGATGCGCAAATGACCGCCACCAAAGTTGCCCTCGTTACCGGCGCCGCGCGCGGCATCGGCCTGGCCGCCGCCAAACGCTTTCTCGCCGAAGGCTGGCGGATCGCCCTGCTCGACATCAATGCCGAGACCTTGCGCGCCGCGCACGCGGCCATTGCCAAGCCTGAGGACACCATCGCCATCGAATGCGACGTGTCGCAGCCCGATGCGGTGTCATTGGCGCTGGAGACCGTGAGCCAGCACTTCGGCCGGCTCGATGCGCTGGTCAACAATGCCGGCATCGCCATTTTCAAGCCGATCCTCGAGGTGACTTATGAGGACTGGTCGCGGGTGATGGCGGTCAACCTCACCGGGCCGTTCCTGATGACGCAGGCGGCGGCGCCGATCATGCGCGACAGCGGCGGCGGCGTGATCGTCAACATCACGTCGATCTCTGGGCTTCGCGCCTCGACCTTGCGCACCGCCTACGGCACCAGCAAGGCCGGCCTCGCGCATCTGACCAAGCAGCAGGCCGCCGAACTTGCCGCACTTGGCATTCGCGTCAACGCGGTGGCGCCGGGCCCGGTCGATACCGCGATGGCCAAGGCCGTGCACACGCCGGAAATCCGCGCCGACTATCACGACCATATGCCGCTCAACCGCTATGGACTGGAAACGGAATTGGCCGAGGTCATTTTCTTCCTGTGCAGCGACAAAGCGAGCTACGTCACCGGACAGGTACTGTGCGTCGATGGCGGTTTCGACTCGACCGGCATCGGGTTGCCGACGCTGCGCAAGGAAATGCGGAATACTTGACCCGCCTCATCCTGAGGAGCACGCCGAAGGCGTGCGTCTCGAAGGATGGGCGGCCTATGGTTCGAGACGCACCGCTCCGCGGTGCTCCTCACCATGAGGCCGATTGGATTCCCACCACGCCACAAACTCCGGCGACAGTTTGCGCAACCGCTCGATATCGACGCGGCCGGAGCGCGTGATGTAGCTCATGGCGAAATCGGCGGCCGGCAGCTTCATGTGTTCAGCGAAACGTTGATACCATTCGGCGCTGCTGCTGGCGCCGGCGACCAGCTTTTCAAGGATCGGTCGCCGCGCCGCTTCATAGGCCGCAAGCGCGTCGCGCAGGTCCTTGTGCGCCGCCAGCGCTCTGTCGAGCGCGATGGCATCCTCGATCGCCAGCCTTGTGCCGGAGCCAATGGAAAAATGCGCGGTATGTAGCGCATCGCCGAGCAGCACATATTTGCCGTGCGACCAGCGTTCGTTGTGCACGATGGGAAACTGCCGCCACACTGAATTATTGGAGATCAGCGGCTCGCCGTCCAGCGCCGCGGCAAAGATGCGTTCACACAGAGCGCGGCTGTCGGCCTCGCCCATTGCCGCAAAGCAGGCGCGGGCGAATGTCGCCGCATCGGTCTCGACGATGAAGGTGCTTTTATCAGGCTCGTAGCGATAGTGATGCGCGTTGAACGCGCCCCACTCGGTTTCGACAAAAGTCTGCGTCAAGGTCTCGAAGCGCTTTGCCGTACCGAACCATGCAAAGCGGTTGCTGAGTTGATCGTGGCTGGCGCCGAACTCGCCGGCAAAAGTCTTGCGCACCAGCGAATTGACGCCGTCGGCACCGACCACCAGATCGAAGTCGGCAAGTTCGTCGAGCGATTTGACCGCAACGCCATAAATGGCCGTAGCCCGCGCAGAGGCGGCGCGCTCCTGCAATAACTGAAGCAACTTGAGCCGGCCGATGGCGGCAAAGCCGATGCCGTCGATAGTGATGCGCCCACCGTCTTTTACCAGCGTGATGTCGCGCCACGATTCCATATGCGGCACGATCGCCGCGTAAGTCTCCTCATCGTCCTCGCGCAGGAATTCCAGCGCCCGGTCCGAGAACACCACGCCGAACCCGAACGTGGCACCGGCCGGGTTCTGCTCGAACACGGTGACGTCGGCGTCCGGATCGCGGCGCTTGATCAGGTAACTGAGATAGAGGCCGGCGGGACCGGCGCCGAGGATGGCAATGCGCATGGGAAGAGTTGTACGCCACGGTCAGGCGTCCGTGCTAGCTTACCCTTCGATCAATCCAACAAGCGAGATTGCCATGAAGCTGACCGCCCTCCTCCTGACCTTGCACATCCTCGGCGCCGTGATCTGGGTCGGCGGCATGTTTGCAGCCTATGTCTGCCTGCGCCCGGCGGCGGGCAGTCTCGATGGCCCGCAGCGGCTCGCTTTGTGGCGCGGTTTCTTCGCCAAATTTTTTCCCTGGGTCTGGGTCGCGGTGCTGCTGCTGCTCGTCACCGGCTACTGGATGATGTTCGCCACCTTCGGCGGCTTCAAGGGCGCGCCGCTCTACATCAATCTGATGCAGACGCTCGGTCTGCTGATGGTGGCCCTGTTCGTCGGCCTGTTTCATGGCCCGTGGCTGAAATTCAAGCGCGCGGTTGATGCACAGGACTATGCAACGGCCGGCGTCCAGCTCAACCGCATCCGCCAGATCATCATGATCAACATGCCGCTCGGCCTGCTGGTGGTCGCAATCGGCGGCAGCGGGCGGTTCTGGGGGTAGTTCTTCACCTCTCCCCGCACGCGGGGAGAGGTGAAGAAGATCAGATCGTCTGGTTATATTCGCCGACGTCCGGATAGGTCTTCAGCACGCTGTCGATCGACTTGAACATCTCGCGCATGCGCGCTTCCGACACCGGGCTTTCGACGACAACGACCAGCTCCGGCTTGTTCGACGAGGCCCGCACCAGGCCCCAGGTGCCGTCCTCGACGGTGACGCGCACGCCGTTGACCGTGACCAGATCCCGAATCGGCTGGCCGCAGAACCGCATGCCGTTCTTCTGCATGCCTTCGAAGTGCTTCACCACCGAATCGACGATGCCGTATTTCTTCTCGTCGGCGCAGTGCGGCGCCATGGTCGGCGAGCCCCAGGTCTTGGGCAGCGCCTTGCGCAGATCGGCCATCGACTTTTCCGGGTTGCGATCCAGCATATCGCAGACCGCCAGCGCGAAGATCATGCCGTCGTCATAGCCGCGGCCGAACGGCTTGTTGAAGAAGAAATGTCCCGACTTTTCGAAACCGGCCACCGCGCCGAGTTCGTTGACGCGGCGCTTGATGTAGGAATGGCCGGTCTTCCAGTAGTCGACCTTGACGCCGTTGGCCTTCAGCACCGGATCGGTGAGAAACAGGCCGGTCGATTTCACGTCGACGACGAAGGTCGCGTTCTTGTGCAGGCTCGACATGTCGCGCGCCAGCATGACGCCAACCTTGTCGGCGAAGATTTCCTCGCCCTCGTTATCGACAACGCCGCAGCGGTCGCCATCGCCGTCGAAGCCGAGCGCCACATCGGCGTTATTCACCAGCACCGCGTCGCGCATCGCGTGCAGCATCTTCATGTCTTCGGTGTTCGGATTGTAGCGCGGGAAGGTGTGATCGAGCTCACAGTCGAGCGGCACCACTTCGCAGCCGATCGCCTCCAGCACGCGCGGCGCAAACGCGCCGGCGGTGCCGTTGCCGCAGGCGGCGACGACTTTCAGCTTGCGCTTGATCTTCGGCCGGTTGTTGACGTCGGCAATGTAGCGGTCCGGAAAATTCTCGACGAACACGTAGGAACCGCCGCTGCCCAGATTGAACTTCGAGCCCAATACGATTTCCTTGAGCCGCGTCATTTCCTGCGGGCCGAAGGTCAGCGGGCGGTTGGCGCCCATCTTCACGCCGGTCCAGCCATTGTCGTTATGCGAGGCGGTGACCATGGCGACGCAGGGCACGTCGAGGTCGAACTGCGCGAAATAGGCCATCGGCGTGATGCACAGGCCGATGTCATGCACCTTGCAGCCCGCCGCCATCAGGCCGGACACCAGCGCCATTTTCACCGAGGCCGAATAGCTGCGGAAGTCGTGGCCGGTGACGATCTCCGGCTTGACGCCCATTTCCTTGATGAGCGTGCCAAGGCCCATGCCCAGCGCCTGGATGCCCATCAGGTTGATTTCTTTTTCCAGAAGCCAGCGCGCGTCGTATTCGCGGAAGCCGGTCGGCTTCACCAGCGGCGACGACTCATAGGCATAGGTATTCGGGGTCAGCACGGACTTCGGGATGGGAAACATGAACGTCCTCAAAAACGGATTGGGCGCGGCAATCAATAGCCTAACGCACTAGGAGGGCAAAGCGGTCCAAAATAGGGCGAACGATTTTGCCTACTGCTCCAGCACCATGCGGCCATTGGCCACTTCGTAGCGCTTGAGCCGCGACAGAAACGACATGCCGAGCAGATTACGCCACAAGGCCTCGTCCGGCAGTACCAGCGCGCGCACGTCATAAACCGTGATGCCGCCCAGTTCGACGCGGTCAAGATTGGCGGGAGCGGCCTTGATCTTGCCGTTGGCGGTCGAGACCGTCGCAGTGTAGTCGGCGCGCGACGGGCGGATGCCGATGCGGGCGGCGTCGGATTCGCGCAGGATCACCAGAGTAGCACCAGTATCGACGATGAAATCGACCGGGCCGCCATCGACGCGGGCGGTCACCTCGTAATGGGAGTCGCGGCCGCTCGACAGAGTCATGGTGCGGCCGGAAGCGACCGGTGGACGGGCCGGCTCAGGCTTTGCGGCCACGGCCTTGCTCGGCATCGCCGTCACGGCGCTGTCGAGAAACCGGGTCAGCGTGCCGCCGCCGACCAGCAGAATCGCCGCGAGGATCATCAGGAGACGGATCATGCGCCATGAATTCCATGGCGCCGGCAAAAACGGTCTTAACGATTGGGCCTCAGTCGCCGGTCATGGTGAGCAGGAGGTTAAGGCGTCACGTTCCGCGCGGTTTGGCGCGGCGGGTCGGCGGCGCCGAGGTCGGATCCTCCGGCCAGGGATGGCGCGGATAGCGTCCGCGCAGGTCGGAACGGACATCCGCGTAACTGCCGCGCCAGAAACCCGGCAGGTCGCGGGTGATCTGCACCGCCTTGTGACCGGGCGACAACAGTTCGATGACCAAAGGCACCCGGCCCCCGGCAATCGTCGGGTGCGCCGTCAGGCCGAACAATTCCTGCACGCGGATAGACACCGTCGGGCCCTGCTCGGCTTCGTAGTCGATCGGCACCGCCGTGCCGGTCGGCGCGGTGAAATGCGTCGGCGCCTCCGCATCGAGGCGGCGGCGTAGATTCCACGGCACCAGATTGCTTATGGCATCGAACAGTTCGCCGGCGGAGAGCTGGCTGCGCGCGGTTTTTTCCACGAGCAGCGGCTCCAGCCAGTCGGCGGTGGTGCGCGCCAGGCCTTCATCGGAAACATCCGGCCACTCGTCGCCTTCCGCCTTGCGCAACGACTGCACGCGGGTGCGGAATTGCAGCGCCGCCTTGCTCCAGTCGAGACGGTCAAGGCCGAGACCGACAATGCCGTCGCTGAGAATGCGCGCGGTCGCGGCATCGGGCGACACTTGCTTGACCTGTTCCGCCAAAACGATCGAGCCGAGCCGTCGCGAACGGCGCGCCCGCAAAGAGGCCGAGCCGGTATCGAAGGTCACTGCGTCGCGGTCTTCGATTTTATCGGCGAAGCGTTGCTCGATTTCGGCGAGCGTGATCGCCGCCGCCAGCACGATGCGGCTCGAGGCCGCCGCGCCGGTCAGTTCGGCAACCGCGAGAAACGGTTCGCGCGCCAGTGCCGATGCCGGATCGACCTGGCCGCCGCGTCCGTTGGCGAGCACAAAGCCACCCGCTCCTCCGCCACGATTCTTGGCGATGCGGTCGGGATAGGCGAGCGAGAGAATAGCGCCGGTACTTCTTTCTTCACCTCCCCCCTTGTGGGGGAGGTCGGACCGCGAAGCCTCCCCAACCCTCCCCCACAAGGGGGGAGGGAGCAGACTGAGTGCGCCGCTCCGACCTTGCTTCCACAACATCGACCCAGCGCTTCACCATCGCCCGCGCATCCTCGGCGCGGCGGGAACGGTCGCGGCGGAATTGATCGAGCCGGTGGCGCAGATCGACATCGTCGCCGCCCAGGCCGCGCTCGGTGAGGATCGCGGCAATGGCCGCCGCTTCCGCGCCCGCACCTTCAGCACCGGCATCGACCACCATGCGCGCCAGGCGCGGCGGCAGCGGCAACTGTCGCAGCTTGCGGCCTTCATCGGTGATACGGCCCTGCGGATCTATGGCGCCGAGTTCAGCGAGCAGCGCCCGCGCCTCGTTCATCGCTGCCTGCGGCGGCGGATCGATGAAGGCAAGCTTGCCGGCATCCGCCGCGCCCCATTGCGCCAGATCAAGCAGGAAGCTCGACAGATCGGCGGACAGAATTTCCGGCCTTGTGTAAGCATCGAACGAACCGGTCTGCGGCTCGTCCCACAGGCGATAACAGACGCCCGGCTCGGTGCGGCCGGCGCGGCCGCGCCTCTGGTCCGCGGCGGCACGCGACACCCGCACCGTCTCCAGCCGCGTCAGGCCGACATCGGGCTCGTAGCGCGGCACGCGCGACAGGCCTGAGTCGATGACGACACGCACGCCTTCGATGGTCAGCGAGGTCTCGGCAATCGACGTCGCCAGCACCACCTTGCGCTTGCCCTTCGGCGCCGGCGAAATCGCGCGGTCCTGGTCTCGCCCATCGAGCGCGCCGAACAGAGCAACAATGTCCACGTTCGGATCGCGCACCTGCTCCTTGAGCAACGTCTCGGTACGGCGAATTTCCGCCGCGCCCGGCAGGAAGACCAAAAGCGAACCGGGATCGGCGCGCAGCGCGCGCTGCACCGCGTCGGCGACGGGCCGTTCGATGCGGTCGCGCGGATCGCGGCTGAGGTAGCGCGTCTCGACCGGAAAAGCGCGGCCTTCGCTCGTCACCACCGGCGCGTTGCCGAGCAAGGCCGCGACGCGGGCGCCGTCAAGTGTCGCCGACATCACCAGCACTTTGAGATCGTCACGCAGGCCTTCCTGCACCTCGCGCGCCAGAGCAAGTCCGAGATCGGCGTCGAGCGAGCGCTCGTGAAATTCGTCGAACAGCACGGCGGCAACGCCGTCGAGCGACGGATCGTCCAGCACCAGCCGCGTGAACACGCCTTCGGTGATGACTTCGATGCGCGTGCGCTTCGATATCTTCGAACCGAAGCGGACGCGCAGGCCGACCGTGTCGCCGACCTGTTCGCCGAGCGTCGCCGCCATACGGCTGGCCGCCGCGCGCGCCGCCAGCCTTCGCGGCTCCAGCAGCAATATCTTTTTGTCTTTCGCCCACGGCTCGTCGAGAAACACCAGAGGCACGCGCGTGGTCTTGCCGGCGCCGGGCGGCGCCACCAGCACGACGGCGTTTGTCCTTGCGAACGCGGCGACCAGATTGGGCAGCGCATCGTCGATCGGGAGGGGGGTGGAGAATTGGCGCATCAATTCTTTGCGGAGTGCCCCCGCCCGACCCCCTCATAGGCAAAACCGTGCCGCGTCATTTCATCGGCGCGATAGATATTGCGTAGATCGACCAGCAGCGGATTGACCATCGCGGCCTTGAGCCGCGCGAAGTCGAGCGCGCGGAACTGCTCCC
>LNDS01000039.1 GCA_001464835.1 Rhizobiales bacterium Ga0077525
CCCGGTTCGCATTCGCTTCACGACTGCTCACCACCCTCTCCCCGTAAACGGGGAGAGGGAAGTCACCTGAAATCCATCCCGTCGCCCCAGCGCTCGCGCCACACCCTCTCACCAATGGTGCATGAGACGCGTGGCTTGTCCGCACTGGCGGGAATGACGCGCGGCTCCGGCTGAAGGCCGGCGATCTCGAGAATGAGCTTGGTTTTCGTCGCTTTGACGAACTCCGAGCGGTCGCGGATCGGGATCACGAAAGCGCCGGTGCCGCCGATGACGCAATCCTCGTAATAGACGTCGAGTTCCTCGGCATCGACATAGCCGAAACTGTTGCGCTTCAGCATGACCGGCAGGCCGTTGATGGTGATGCCGGCGGCAATGGTTTCGTCGCGCGTGATCGCCACCAGCGGGCCGGCATTGTTGGCGCCGTCGCCCGATACGTCGATGACGCGGCGCAGGCCGCGATAGCCGCTCTTCTCGAACAGCGCGCGGCCGAAATTGATCGCGCCGGAAATCGAGGTGCGCGACGCGCGGCGATACGGCGCATTGGCGATCTCGGCGGCGAAGGAGTCGGCCGACTCCGGCCCGTCGATGACGCGCCACGGCACGACGATCCTCTGATCGGCGGCGCCGGCCCATTCGAAATAGGTCACGGCAATCTTGCCGTTGGCGCCTTCGCGCAAGGCCGAAAGGAATTCGCGCGAGGTCAGTGCCTGAATATAGCCTTCGCGTTGCAGCGCCTGCTCTTCCGGGTCCATCGAGTATGACACATCGACGGCGAGAACCAGTTCGACATCGACCTGGACGGCGTTGGGCGAGCGGTCGGCGAAGCGCGGGTTAGGCGCGGCCAAGGTGACCGTAATGGCCACGATGGCAAATGCGGCTGCGGCAATACCGCCCGCAACAGCACCATAGAAACGACGTCGCTCCATGCCGCTCTCCTGTACCGGAGCGGATGGTGGCACGAAGCGCGGGCGGAAAAAAGGCCACCCCCCTGCAGGCGGGAAAACTCAGCCTTCCAGCGGGTCCGTCCCGGCAATCTCGATGCCGAAGCCGCTCAAGCCCACATAGGTGCGGTGGCTGGAGGTCAGCAATTTGATCGAGGAAATGCCGAGATCCTTGAGGATCTGCGCGCCGAGGCCGACATCGCGCCACTGCTGCGAACGCGCCGCATCGGTGCCGGTATCGCCCTCATGCGGGATCGCCGCCACCGGCACGCCGGCGGTGCCGTCGCGCAAGTAGACGATGACGCCACGGCCTTCGGCCTTGAAACGGGCCAGCGCGGCGCGAATCGACTTGGCGCCGCCGAAGACGTCACCGATGACGTCGGCGCGATGCAGCCGCGCCGGCACGTTGCGGCCGTCGCCGATGTCGCCATAGACGAAGGCCATGTGATGCACGCGGTCGAACGGCGTGACATAGGCGTAGCCTTGCAGCGTGCCGATGTCGGAGGCCGCCGGAAAGTCGCCGGCGCGTTCGACCAGCTTCTCGCGGCTCTGCCGGTAGGCGATCAATTCGGCGATGGAAATCTGCACAAGGTTGTGCTGTTGCGCGAAGGCGGCGACATCGGGACCGCGCATCACGGTGCCGTCGTCCTTCATCATTTCGGACAGGACGCCGACCGGCGGCAGGCCGGCGAGCTTGCACAGATCGATGCAGGCCTCGGTATGGCCGGAGCGCATCAGCACCCCGCCCTGCCGCGCCACCAGCGGAAACACATGACCGGGCCGCACGAAGTCGGAGGCGCCGCTGTTGTCGTTCGCCAAAGCGCGCACGGTGTTGGTGCGCTCCTCGGCCGAGATGCCGGTGGTCAGGCCATGCTTGACGTCGACGGTGACGGTAAACGCGGTGCCGAGCGGCGCGTCGTTTTTCGCCACCATCGGATCGAGATGCAGGCGCGTGGCGTGTTCGGCGGCGAGCGGCGCGCAGACAATGCCGGAGGTATGGCGAATGATGAAGGCCATCTTCTCCGGCGTGCAGAGCGAGGCGGCGACAAAAAGATCGCCCTCGTTCTCGCGGTCGTCGTCGTCGGTGACGACCACGATCTCGCCCTTGGCGAAGGCCTTGATCGCCGCGTCAACTTTGCTGTGGGAATTGGGCACTCGTTATTACCTCTTAAGCGTTTGACGCGGCATCAAGCGGGCTTCGTGAACGGCCACGCGACGCTTTCGCCGACCTGGCCGCGATGCATCAGATAGTGATCGGCCAGCACCGCCGCCACCATGGCTTCGCCGATCGGCACCGCGCGAATGCCGACACAAGGGTCGTGGCGGCCTTTGGTCATGATGTCGGTGTCGTTGCCGTAGCGATCGACGGTTTTCTTCGGCGTCAGGATCGACGAGGTCGGCTTGACCGCGAACCGCGCAATAATCGCCTGCCCGGTCGAGATGCCGCCGAGAATGCCGCCGGCGTGGTTCGACAGGAACACAGGTTTGTTCTCATTTCCCATGCGCATTTCATCGGCATTGTCCTCGCCGACCATCGCGGCGGTCTCGAAACCGTCACCGATCTCGACGCCCTTGACGGCGTTGATGCTCATCAGCGCGGCGGCCAGATCGGCATCGAGCTTGGCGTAAACGGGCGCGCCGAGTCCGGGGGGGACCCCCTCGGCAACGACCTCGATCACCGCGCCGACCGAGGAGCCGGACTTGCGGATGCCGTCGAGATATTGCTCGTAGAATTTCGCCATGACCGGATCGGGACAAAAGAACGGATTGTTGTCGACCTCGTTCCAGTCCCAGCGCGCGCGGTCGATTTTGTGCGGCCCCATCTGCACCAGCGCCGCGCGGACCGACAGGTTTGGCACGACCTTGCGCGCAACCGCGCCGGCAGCGACCCGCACCGCGGTCTCGCGCGCCGAGGCGCGCCCGCCGCCGCGATAGTCGGTGATGCCGTATTTGACGTCATAGACATAGCCGGCGTGGCCGGGGCGGTATTTGTCCTTGATGTCGGAATAGTCCTTGGAGCGCTGGTCGACATTCTCGATCAGGAGCATCACCGGCGTGCCGGTGGTAACCTGAACGCCCGCCTCGGTCGTGAACACGCCCGACAAAATCTTGACCGCGTCCGGCTCCTGCCGCTGCGTGGTGAAACGCGACTGGCCGGGGCGGCGCTTGTCGAGATGGACCTGGATGTCGGCTTCGGTCAGCGGAATGCGCGGCGGACAGCCATCGACCACGCAGCCGATCGCCGCCCCGTGGCTTTCGCCGAAGCTGGTGAACCTGAACATATGGCCGAAGGTGTTGAACGACATGGCCGGTTAGGTACCCCGCAGTCTTGCGGGGGTCAAATCGAGGGATTCACGCATATCGGGTCAATTTATCGCCCTGAAAGACGTAAACCTCGCCCTGGATGATGTCGATCAAAGGCGCCACCGCCGGCTTGGCGACGCCGAGAGCGGCCATTAGGCCTCGGCAGGTGCCGCCATGCGAGGTGACCACGCAATCGCCGGTCAGGCCGTCGTGCCAGGCGCTCATCCGCTTCGACACCATTTCGTAGCTTTCGCCATTGGGGGGCACGAAATGCCACTTGTCGTGTTCACGTTGCGAAATCCGCACCGGGTCGTTCTGGTGCAAAAGCGCGATGGTCGAGCCTTCCCAGTCGCCGAAGGCGAGTTCGATCAATTGCGGGTCGCGCGTATATCCGGCGGCCGGCAAGCCGAGCCGTGGCCGCAGCAATTCCATCGTCTCGGTGGCCCGTCCGAGCGGGCTGGACAAATAAGCGAGACCGGCCGGGTCGCGGCCCTCGCGGGCAAACAGGTCGCGCAGGATGTCGCCGCAATGGCTGGCCTGGGCCCTGCCCTTGGCGTTAAGCGGGATGTCCCGATGACCCTGGAGACGTCCGGCCACGTTCCAGTCGGTTTCGCCGTGACGGACGTAATAAACCGTCGGCGATGCCATGCGCGCGCCTATTTAACCGTAAAGTCAGGCGCGTCCGGATGCTTGATGCCGACGATGTGGTAGCCGGCATCGACATGCTGGATTTCACCAGTGACGCCGCTCGACAAATCCGACAGGAAAAATACGCCGGCCTTGCCGACATCTTCCAGGGTCACGTTGCGGCGCAGCGGGGTATTATATTCGTTCCATTTCAGGATATAGCGGAAGTCGCCGATGCCCGACGCGGCAAGCGTCTTGATCGGGCCGGCCGAGATAGCGTTGACGCGGATATTCTTGACGCCGAGATCGGCGGCCATATAGCGCACCGAGGATTCCAGCGCCGCTTTGGCCAGGCCCATGACGTTGTAATGCGGCATCCATTTCTCGGCGCCGTAATAAGTCAGCGTCAGCATCGAGCCGCCATTGGTCATCAGCTTCTCGGCGCGTTGCGCGATGGCCGTGAATGAGTAGCAGCTAATGAGCATGGTCTTGGTGAAGTTTTCTTCCGTGGTATCGACGTAACGGCCGTCGAGTTGATCCTTGTCGGAAAAGGCGATGGCGTGGACGATGAAGTCGAGCGAGCCCCAGGCCTGCTGGACCTGCGCGAAAACGGCATCGAGCGAAGCCGCATCGGTGACGTCGCAATGGCCGACCACCAGCCCATCGACCTCCTCGGCCAAAGGCTCGACCCGCTTCTTCAGCGCGTCGCCCTGATAGGTAAAAGCCAGATCGGCACCGTGGTCGCGGCAGGCCCGCGCGATGCCCCAGGCGATCGACCGGTTATTGGCGACGCCCATGATCAGTCCGCGTTTGCCGCGCATCAGACCTGAGATTTCCGCCATTGCCGTCCTCGTCATCGCCGGCCGGGAGCCGGTCGGCACCGTATGGCATAGGGTGGTATGCCCATCAAGCAAAGCGGGTCCCAAAGGCCGATCCGCTGTTAATTCAATGCGTTTTCGGGAATATGACCGCCCGGCCGGGGTTTTTTCAAGCATCAGGGCATGAATTGGCGTCCCCTAACGGTCCGTTTGGTTTCCCGGGATAGGTTCCGATCGGGCCTGCCCCGACCATGGGCGGCGCCATCTTGAAGGAGAGCCAGTGGCCACGTTCCGGCAAAGCGTCGAACTAACTATCCCCGCGTTGCGCCGCTATGCGCGGGCGCTGACGCGAGATGCCGACATCGCCGACGACCTGGTGCAGGACACTTTGGTACGGGCCTTGCGTTCGGAACACTTGTTTCTCGGCGGCGACGTGCGCAGCTGGATGTACACGATCCTGACAAATCTCAACCGCAACCGCCTGCGCTCCCTGTCGCGGCGGCCGGTTATGTCGTCGATCGAGGAGAACGATGCGCCGGACATGGCCGGCCCGGAGGCTGGCGCGCGCGATATCCAGCGGGCGCTAGCAAGCCTGGTCGAGGACCAGCGCCACGCGCTGCTGCTCGTCGTGCTCGAAGGCCTGAGTTACCGCGAAGTCGCCGATGTGCAGGGCGTCCCGATCGGCACTGTGATGTCGCGCCTGGCGCGAGCACGTGCGCAAATCAAAACTTTTCTGGATGGCGAGCGTCCGACGCTACGCCGCATCAAATGAGAGAAAGCTTGAAGCCATGATCGATCGCGAAACCCCCGTGACCGAGGACGAGTTGCACGCTTATGTCGACGGCGAATTGCCGGCCGACCGCCGCGAAGCCGTCGGCGCTTGGCTTGCCGCCAATCCCGAACAGGCCGCCTTGGTCGCCGCCTGGCGGGCGCAGGCCGACAGCATCCGCGCGCGTTACGGCGACGTCGTCAACGAGCCGGTGCCGCAACGCCTGCAACTCGACCAGATCATCAAGAACGATATCACCTCAGGCCGCATGCGCGGCCGCAGCTGGGCGTCGATGGCGGCGGCTGCCGCCTTGGTTGCCTTTATCGCCGGCGGCGGCGTTGGCTGGTATGCGCGCGCCGCGACGACGGTTGCGCAGCCCGTATTCGACAAGTTCACCGCCGAAGCGCTCAACGCCTACAAACTCTATGTCGTCGAGGTGCGCCACCCGGTCGAAGTGCCGGGCAGCGAGCTGGCGCATCTGAAGCAGTGGCTGTCGCGGCGCGTCGGCCATGAGCTCAACATTCCCGATCTGTCGTCGATCGGGTTGAAGCTTGTCGGCGGCAGGCTGTTGCCCGGACCGACCGGCGCTGCCGCGTTCTATATGTATGAGGGACCGACCGGCGAGCGCTTCACCATTTTCTGCGGCAAGGCGGGCGGGCCGGAAACTGCGCTGCACTTCAAGAGCGCCGATCAGTTCGCGTCGTTCACCTGGGTCGATGACAAGGTCGGCTATGTGGTCAGCGGGCCGGCCAACCGCGAGCGGCTCGAGGCGGTGACCAAGGTCGTCTACGAGCAGGTCGACAAGACGCCGGAAAAGAAGGGGTAGCTTTCCTCACCTCTCCCCGTAAGTGGGGCGAGGGAAGTTAAGCCAGATCCTTCCTCGGATCATACGGCTTATCATCGCGCAATTTTTTCGCCAGCGCCTTCAACTCGTCGCCTGGCTTGTCGGGCAGCACGACGCGCACGGTGGCAAACAGGTCGCCGGCGGCCTTGCCGCCCTTCGCCTTCAAACCCTTGCCCTTGAGGCGAAAAGTGCGGCCCGAATTCGTCTCCGGCGGGATCGCCAGTTCGACCGCGCCATCGAGCGTCGGCACCCGCACCTTGCCGCCGAGCACCGCTTCGTACAGCGTGATCGGCAGGTCGAGACGCAGATCGTCGCCGTCGGTTTTGAAGACCGGATGCGGCGCGACGGAGATGGTGATGATGACGTCGCCGGCACGTCCCAAGGGGCCCGCGTAGCCCTGCCCCTTCAAGCGGATCTGCTGGCCGGTGGCGATGCCGGCCGGGATTTTAACCTCGACCTCCTTGCCGGTCGGCAGCGACACGCGCGCGCTCGAGCCCTTGGCCGCTTCCGGCAGCGTGATGGTCAACGTCACGCCGATATCCTGGCCGCCGCCGCCGCCCGCCGAGCCGAAATCCTCCGGCTCGAATTGATTGGTGTAGCCGCGCGCGCCGCCACCGGGGGACGCCCGGCCGCCGAACATGCCGCGCAGCAAGTCCTCGAAGCCGCCGCCGCCGCCGGCCCCGCCGCCGCGGCGCTGGAAACCGTCGCCGCCGAAGGTAAAGCTCTCGAAGCCGCCGCCGTTCTGGCCGAAACCGCCGCCGGGGTGCGCGCCCTCGAAGCCGCGGAAGCGCGGCTTGCCTTCGGCGTCGATCTCGCCGTTGTCGAAAGCCTTGCGCTTGTCGTCGTCGCCGACGATTTCATACGCAGCGTTCAATTCGGAAAAGCGCGAGGCCGCCTTGGCGTCGTGCTTATTGGCGTCGGGATGCAGTTTCTTGGCGAGCTTGCGGTAAGCGGATTTGATCTCCGCCGCGCTCGCACCCTTGGAAACCCCCAATATGGTGTAGGGGTCGCGCATCCTTCGCCTCTCCATCCGTTGGTTCGAAATAGCCCCTGACCGCCGGCGATTGCCGGCGAATCGACCTTAATGTGGGGTTCCGATGCCGGAGTTGCAACGTTCCGGGGCGCGCTTACGACCGCTTCCAGGGCTTGAGCGAGCGGATTTCCCAAGTTGCGCCCTTTGCCGCGCCCTTGACCGGCTTGCAGGCTTCGCCTCGCAGCCAGGACTGCGACGGGCCTTTGACGTAGCTGGCCAGGAAATCGTGGCAGGTCAGATCGCCCTGCGGATAGGCCGAGGCGATCGGCGTCACCGTGCCGCGCGCGCCGGTCGCTGGATTTTCCCAGGGCTGGCTCGAATCCTTGCGGCCGCGGCTGAGCAACTCGCTGACCGCGGTGCGCGCATAGGCCAGATCGGCGGCCGGCGGCAGATCGCTGGAGGGTTTTGCGCCCGGCGGCGGGGTGATCGAGCCGGTGGTGTCGGAATTGGCGGAGGCGAATACGCCGTCGAATTGCGACGACAGGCTGCACCCGGCGCAGGCGAAACCCAAAGTCAGAACAACAGCCAGCCCGCGCCATAGGCGCGCCGACGCCGTTCCCCTATATAGAGAGGAATAGTGGAACTTCCGATCCGGCCGATGGGTCGCTAGACCGTGCAAACGAGTACTCCGCAGATGTCCGACACAACGCCAATTGAACGCACAGGTAAGTTAACGAGTGGTGATTTCACCGAGGCCGACGAGCCGATGGCGCTGTTTGCCGCCTGGCTGGCTGAGGCGTCGGCGTCGGAACCGCGCGACCCCACCGCCATGACCCTGGCGACCGTGGATAGCGACGGCATGCCGAACGCCCGTATGGTGCTGTTGAAGGGCGCGGACAGCCGCGGATTCGTTTTCTACACCAACATCGACAGCCAAAAGGGGCAGGAGTTGGACGCCGCGCAGAAGGCGGCGCTGGTGTTCCACTGGAAGTCGCTGAACCGGCAGGTGCGCGTGCGCGGCATTGTCGAACGCGTGACAGTGGAAGAAGCCGACGCCTATTTCGCGTCGCGGCCGAAGCAGGCGCAGATCGGCGCCTGGGCGTCGAAGCAGTCGCAGCCTCTGGAAAGCCGCCTCGCCTTCGAGAAAGCCGTGGCGATCAACGCCGCCAAATACGCACTCGGCACTGTGCCACGGCCGCCGAACTGGTTGGGCTATCGCATCGTGCCAAGTGCGATCGAATTCTGGCACGACCGGCCGTTCCGCCTGCATGACCGCATCGTGTTCAAGCGCGACGCACCAGGCGCCCCGTGGAGCAAGACGCGGCTTTATCCATAATATAAACTCATCCTTCGAGGCTCGCGCGTTCCGCGCTCGCACCTCAGGATGACGCGTTAAGTACATAAGGAATGCAATGCCGAATTCGCAAACGAACCAGCCGCCGCGCCGCACCTTGCTGCTGACCGGCGCCAGCCGCGGCATCGGACACGCCACGGTGAAGCGTTTTTCGGCCGCCGGCTGGCGCGTCATCACCTGCTCGCGCCATCCGTTTCCGGAAAATTGCCCGTGGGACGCCGGACCGGAAGACCACATCCAGGTCGATCTGTCCGACGTCGGCAATACCACCGAGGCGATTGCCGAAATCAAGCGCCGCCTCGACAACGGCGAACTGCATGCGCTGGTGAACAACGCGGCGATCTCGCCCAAGGCCGACGGCGGCAAGAGGCTCGGCTCGCTCGACACCGACATCGCCACCTGGCAGCGCATCTTCGCGGTGAATTTCTTCGCGCCGATCATGCTGGCGCGCGGCCTCGTCGATCAGCTTAAAGTTGCCAATGGCGCGGTGGTCAACGTCACTTCGATTGCCGGCTCGCGCGTGCATCCTTTCGCGGGCGCTGCCTACGCGACATCGAAGGCGGCGCTGGCTTCGCTGACGCGCGAGATGGCAAGCGATTTCGGCCGCCTCGGCATTCGCGTCAATGCGATTGCGCCGGGCGAGATCGATACGGCGATTTTATCGCCCGGCACCGACAAGATCGTCGAGCAGATTCCGATGCAGCGCCTCGGCACGCCGGATGAAGTCGCCAAGATCATTTATGTGCTGTGCACCGAGACCAGCAGCTACGTTAACGGCGCCGAGATTCACATCAACGGCGGCCAGCACGTTTGAACCGCTCACGACGCGCGCGGCGTATCCTGCGTTGACGGCGGCGCGTTGCGCATGTCTCGGTGCGGCCCGGCGTAAACAAGCCGGTGCGTCTCGCCGCACGCGCAGGCAAACAGAACCGTCTTGTTGTTCGGCCCGGCGATATCCTCATACGCAAAGTTGCTGATGACGGTGACGCCGGTTTGCGGACAGGTGATGACGATGCGTGGTTTTCCCATGCAGGCAAAACGCGCAAGCGACGCGATCGGTTTATAAATCGCCGCCGGCGTGGCGAACGCGCGCTTTCGATGAAGCGTTTGTTTTGATTCAAATTGTCAAATGGTGGGGGTCGTTCTAACCCTCCCCCGTTGGGAGAAGGTGGCGAGCGCCCGCATGACAGCGTCCCAGGGGGACCGCCCCGGCAATAGGTTCCGCCCCCGTTAAAATACATATTGCTCGCTATTTGCCCCTATTGGGCGCACACCCGTGTGCGGCTGAGGCAATTTCGCGCTCAATCCGCCCTTTTTCAGAGCGGCGCACCACGATGTCCGAACCGATTCCCGCAATTCCGAACGTCCTCGTCGTCGAAGACGAAATGGTGCTGAGGATGAAGGCCATCGACATCGTCGAAGACGCCGGCTTTACCGCCATCGAAGCGGTCAACGCCGACGAGGCGATGACGATCCTGGAATCGCGCTCCGACATCTCTCTGCTGTTCACCGACATCCAGATGCCCGGCAGCCTCGACGGGCTGAAACTGGCGCACGCGGTGCACCGGCGCTGGCCCGAGATCAAGATCCTGCTGGTCTCCGGCCAGGTGAAGGTGACCGATGCCGACAAGCCGGAAAACAGCCGCTTCTTTCCCAAGCCGCTGGCCACCAAGGACATGATTTCCGAAATCCAGCACATGATCGGCGCCGGCGCGCTCAAGATCGAGCCGCTGAGCCGCGCCGAAGAAACGCTGAGCGCCGAGAATGACAGCCTTCGCCTGCTGCTCGAGCAGGCCGGCATCGACGCCAAGGCGCTGCTCGCCCAGGCCGGCATCGACGCCAAGGAACGCGAGGCCGCCGACAAATTGCAGCAGCTCGTGCTCGACGAACTGCATCACCGCATCAAGAATACGCTCGCCATTGTCGGCGCGATCGCCTCGCAAAGCCTGCGCAACGCGACCAGCGCCGCGCACGGGCTGGAAGCGATCGACGGCCGGCTCGGCGCACTCGGCCGCGCCCACGATTTGCTGATGCATGTCAGTTGGTCCAAGGCCGACCTGGCGCACACCTTGCGCGGCGCCACCGAGCCTTATGACCAGGGCGGCGGACGCTTCCGCATTACCGGCCCCGACCTCAAGATGACCTCCGGCGCCGTCATCGCGCTGGCGATGACGGTCAACGAATTGTGCACCAACACCACCAAATTCGGTGCGCTGTCGGTGCCGAACGGGCATGTCGAAATCGTCTGGACGGTCGATGAAGCGGCCCAAAGGCTGCGCCTGGTGTGGAGCGAAAAGAACGGCCCGCCGGTGGCGCCGCCGAACCGCCGCAGCTTCGGCACACGGCTGATGGGCTCGCTCGGACTGCAACTGCAAGGCCACGTCGATCTGGCCTACGAGACGTCGGGCTTCGTCTATACGCTCGACGTGCCGTTGAGTTCGGTGGTCTGAGCTTCCGGGCGTAATATCGGCCATGCGCGATTGCGCGGGGCCTGCGCCGCGGAAACCACTTCCCTCGCGGGCGTGACGTGGCATAAGGGCGCCGCAAACTCATTCCCGGAACCTGAACCTCCGTCATGATTCGTCTCGATAACGTCAGTAAGCAGAACGGCCACCAGATCATCTTCATCGAGGCCTCGGTCGCCCTGCACCGCGGCGAAAAGGTCGGCCTGGTCGGCCCCAACGGCTCCGGCAAGACTACCCTCTTCCGCCTGATTACCGGCGAGGAAGCGCCCGACGAGGGTCAGGTGGCGATCGATCGCGGCATCACCATCGGCTATTTCAGCCAGGACGTCGGCGAAATGTCGGGACGCTCGGCGGTCGCCGAAGTGATGGACGGAGTCGGCCCGGTCAGCGAAGTCGCGGCCGAACTGAAAGAACTCGAAGCCGCCATGTCGGACCCGGCTTTGGCCGAGCCAGAGCGCGCCGACGAGATGAACGAGATCATCGAGCGCTATGGCGAGGTGCAGCACCGTTTCCAGGAACTCGACGGCTACGGCCTCGAAGGCAAGGCGCGCGAAGTGCTTGCCGGCCTCTCGTTCACGCAGGAAATGATGGACGGCAATGTCGGCGCCTTGTCCGGCGGCTGGAAAATGCGCGTGGCGCTGGCGCGCATTCTGTTGATGCGGCCCGACGCCATGCTGCTCGACGAACCGTCGAACCATCTCGATCTCGAGAGCCTGATCTGGCTCGAGCAATTCCTCAAAGGCTATGACGGCATGCTGCTGATGACCTCGCATGACCGCGAATTCATGAACCGCATCGTCAACGAGATCGTCGAGATCGATGGCGGCACACTGACGACCTATGCCGGCAATTACGAATTCTACGAACAGCAGCGCGCGCTGAACGAGAAGCAACAGCAAGCGCAGTTCGAGCGGCAACAGGCGATGCTGGCGAAAGAGATTAAGTTCATCGAGCGTTTCAAGGCGCGCGCCTCGCATGCCGCGCAGGTGCAGAGCCGCGTCAAGAAGCTCGACAAGATCGAGCGCGTCGAGCCGCCGAAGCGGCGGCAATCGGTGGCGTTCGAATTTCTGCCCGCGCCGCGCTCCGGCGAGGACGTGGTCAGCCTGAAGAACGTGCAGAAGGGCTACGGCACGCGCAGCATCTATGACGGGCTCGACTTTTCGGTGCGGCGCAAGGAGCGCTGGTGCGTGATGGGCATCAACGGCGCCGGCAAATCGACGTTGTTGAAGCTGGTCGCCGGCGCGACCACGCCGGACGACGGCACGGTGGCGCTCGGCGGCAGCGTCAAGATGGGCTACTTCGCGCAGCACGCCATGGACCTGCTCGACGGCGAGCGCACGGTGTTCGAGGAACTGGAATATTCATTCCCGCAAGCCGGCCAGGGTTCGCTGCGCGCGCTGGCGGGATGCTTCGGGTTTTCCGGCGACGATGTCGAGAAGCGCTGCCGCGTTCTCTCCGGCGGCGAGAAGGCGCGGCTGGTGATGGCCAAGATGCTGTTCGATCCGCCGAATTTCCTGGTGCTCGACGAGCCGACCAACCATCTCGACATCGCCACCAAGGAAATGCTGATCGCGGCGCTGTCGGAATACGAAGGCACCATGCTGTTCGTGTCGCATGACCGGCATTTCCTCGCCGCATTGTCGAACCGCGTGCTGGAAGTGACGCCGGAGGGCATCCACCAGTATGGCGGCGGCTATTCGGAATATGTCGAGCGCACGGGGTACGAGGCGCCGGGGTTGAAGAAAAGCGCGTGAGGGGGAGCACCACCGCCTGGTAAGACGTAAGTCGGTAAGTTAGATTACCGGCATGAACCGCCCGACCCGCCTTCTCCAAGGTTTCCGTCAAAAGCCAGACGGTGCTGCCGCGCGAGGTCCGTGAGCTTCTCGGCATCAAGCCCGGCGACATGTTGCGCTACCGCGTGACCAAAGACGGCGTCCTGCTCGACAAGGCAGCGCCCGAAGCCGACGACCCTTTCGCGTCTTTTTCGGAATGGTCGAGCGCCGCCGACGAAAAAGCCTATGAAAAGCTCTGACCGGCAACGCTTTGCCGCATTCGATGTTGTCGTTGTGCCGTTTCCCTCTGCCGATCGGCTGGCCGAAAAGCGCCGTCCCGCGCTCGTTGTGTCCGGGCCAAAGCTTGCACCCTACGATCTGGTCTGGGTTGCCATGATTACCAGCGCCGACAACGAGCGCTGGCCGAGCGATATCGCCATTGCCGACAGGGACGGAGCCGGGCTGCCCGCCGCATCGGTGGTGCGGCCAGCAAAGATCGCCTGTATCGATCCGGCCCGGATCGAGCGCCGCGCCGGCCGTTTCGACAAGAAGACGGCGCGCGCCGTCGCTCAGCGGCTGCGCGGATTTCTCGGCACGCCGTAGCGCTCCACGTGCCTGCAACCATAAGTTGACAAACAGCCACTCGCAATTGTCAAATGCCGGCGGGATCACGCGCTGTGGGGGGCAAAATGGCGAAGGCGAGCCAGAGGTCGGCAAAAGCTAGCGCACGCGGCAAGGCCGCCAATGCGGTGAATTCGCCCCCACGCACCACGGCCGACGCGCGCGCCACGCGAACGGCCGCGGCGAGTTCAACGCCGACAGACGCTCTCGGCGGCACGGCGCCAAGACTGAACGTTATACAGGTCGGCAATCGCCTGTTTCCCAGCAAGCCGTCGCGTCTCGACAACCGCAAGCTGGATATTCTCCCGGACATGCCGGACATCCGGGATCGGATCTACATCCCGCACCTTCGCGCCTTGCATCCGGCGATCAGCCCTCGCATTGCGTTCTCAGTGCGCAATCAAGGCCAGGATTCCAGTTGCACAGGTTTCTCATTGGCGCATGTCATCGACTTTCTGCGCTTCCGCGAGGTCAGCCCCGAAACGCCGGAGCGTGTCAGCGCGCGTATGCTTTACGAGATGGCGAAGCGCAACGACGAGTGGGCCGGCAGCGCCTATGAAGGATCAAGTCTGCGCGGCGCCATCAAGGGGTTCTACCGCAACGGCGTTTGCACCGAGACGGCGGCGCCGGACAGTCCGGGAATCAAGAACTGGTCGCTCAGCTACGAGATGAGCAAGAGCGCCCGCGAAACCCGGCTGGGCGTGTATTTTCGCCTCAAGCCCGATATCAGCGACTATCACGCCGCACTGAACGAGATCGGCGTCATCTATGTATCGGCGCAAATCCATTCCAATTGGGACACGCCCCATAATGGCTTTATCGAGCCCGGCGGCAAACCGGCCGGCGGCCATGCCTTTGCTATCGTCGGCTATGACGACAAAGGGTTCTGGGTTCTCAATTCGTGGGGCCCTGAATGGGGCACGGATGGCATCGCGCACTGGCGCTACGGCGATTGGGCCGCCACCGTCATGGACGCCTGGGTGTTGCAACTCGGCGTCCGTGCGCCGGACGCGTTCGGCGCAACGCCGCGCGTCAGCCCGTCGAGCGCATCAGGCCTGTTCGGACTGAGCGATCCCAACCGCAGCGACATCATCGGGCATTTCATCAATGTCGACGATGGCCGTCTTGTCACCGACGGCAAATACGGATCGCCGAACGACATCGAAATGCAGGAAACGGTCGACCGGCTGGTGTCGCCCTCGGCCAACAAGGGCAAAGGCTACGACCATCTGATCATTTATGCGCATGGCGGCCTGAATTCACTGACCGACGAAGCCAAGCGCATTGCGACCTGGCAGCGCACCAACATATTCGGCCGCAACACCTTGTATAATTTTCACCTGATGTGGGGTTCGGGCTTTATCGACGAGGTTTTCGGCGCGCTGTCCGAATCCCCGGCGGCCGGCCGAGTCGCCGGGCGATTTTCCGACTGGCTATTCGAAGCCGGACTGGGCAAGGAGAGCGGCGCTTATGCGTGGCGCAACATGAAACAGGATGCGCGCGTCGCTTTTAGCGGCGAGCAGGATTACGACGGCGGCTTCAAGGGGCTGGTGTCGTTGCTGCGCGGCCTCGACAAGGCGGCACGCCGCCCCAAACTGCACCTGGTCGGCCATAGCGCCGGCGCGATCGTTCTGGGGAACCTGCTGTCTGCGCTGGGGCGATTCAAACTCAACAAAGTCGAGTTGAGCAGCATTCACTTGATGGCGCCGGCCTGCACCGTCGATTTCTTCAAGCAGCACTACGGTCCCTACCTCAACGGCAAAGGCGCGCGGAAGCTGCTCGACAAAATCTACCTTTACAACCTCACCGACAAACTGGAGCTCGACGATACCGTTTCCGGCAACTTCCCGTTATTGCCGTCCTACAGCCATTCACTGCTCTATCTCGTTTCGCGTGCTTATGAGGACCGGCCCGGGACGGCGCTGGCCGGCATGGAGGCGTTCAAGGACGGCATGCCAACCGCCTCGAGCAAGCTCAACATTTCCTATTCAGGTCACGGAAACTCCGCATCGACGTCGCATGGCGGCTTCGACAACGATGCGCTGACGCTGACCACCATCATGTCGCGCATTCTCGGCAAACCGGCGCCCGAGCCGCCGACCGCTGATGAGTTGACCGGCTACTGACCGCCTTCGCGGGAGCGTTATGCACCCCCTCCCCTACAACCACTTCTTCCACTTGAAGAACGCGATCGGCAGAATGGCGACGATGACCATGAGGCCGAGCGCCCAGAGATAACCGTACTGCCAGTCCAGCTCGATCATGCCGGTGTGGAAGTTCATGCCATAGATCGAGGCGACGAGCGTCGGCGGCATGAACACCACCGCCATGATCGAGAAGATCTTGATGATGGCGTTCTGCTGGATGTTGACGACGCCGAGCATGGCGTCGAGCAAAAACGTGACCTTGTTGGAAATGAAGCTGGCGTGGTCGGTGAGCGAGATCACATCGCGCTGCATCGACTGCAATTGCGTGCGCACGTCCTTGTTCCACTTCATCACCTCGGCCTCATGGCCGAGAAACGACAACAGGCGGCCGACCGAGACCTGGCTTTCGCGCACCTTGGAGGTGAGATCGCCCTTGCGGCCGAGCGCCTTGAGCACGTCGTTGTAGGACGCCTGGCCCTTGACCTCGTCGGGTTCGAAGATCTGAAGCGATACCTGATCGACTTCGGCGGCGACGCGCTCGAGAATATCGGCCGAGCGGTCGACCACCGCGTCAAGCAGATCCATCAACACGCTGTCGCCGGAGACTTTCGGCCCGCAAGCACGGCCGAGCTTGTGCTCGACGATGGTGAAAGGCCGCGGGTCGTCGTAGCGCACGGTGCACAGGCGGTGCTTGGACAGAATGAAGGTGACGGCGGTGGTCTTCGGCGTCGCGGTGTCGGACTGGCACATCAAGGTCGCGGTCATGTAGCGCGCGCCGTTCTCGACATAGAGCCGGCTGGAGACCTCGATCTCCTGCATTTCCTCGCGCGTCGGCACCGCGATGCCGAGCAGGCTTTCGACCATGCGGTCTTCCTGCACGGTCGGCGTCACCAGATCGATCCACACCGCCGCCTCGGGCAATTCGGCGCCCGATTCAACCGGGATGCGCTCCAGCGCCGTGCCGTTCTGGACGTAGACCGAGAGCATGAGCATCGCACCTTGTTGCGCGTGGTGCTTATTTCATGGCCCGATCGCGCAGCGTCGCGCAAGCCATAAATGGCCGCGCGGCTCGGCGGGTCTGAGGCTTGTCGTGGAGGGCTTAAAGATCAGCAAGGCGGCGCTGCGGCGCGGCCGCCTTTCAAGACAGATCAGTCGCTGTCGCCGGGAATGAACCGGGTTTCGCGCGCGGCGCGCTTTTCGCCTTTGTGCTGGCAGGCGCCGGCCACCGCGGAGATGCCGATCTTGCCGTAGCGATCATTCAGCGAGGCCGTCTGGCTCACCGAGCCCTGTTGCTGCTGTTGCTGGTGGGCGCTCGACTTCTCTTGCGCCTTCTTGACGTTCATTTCAGTCTTCTCCAGTCCGTCCTTGGTTAGTCCCTGGTTCCGAATGTGGTCGGCAACTGGGGCGAAATTGCGCGGGCATTCGTGTTGTATCGTGACCTTTGAGCGCCCTCACGGGCGGCATCTGCCGGTCCCCGACTTTCCGGCTGTTATGGTAAACCTTCTCTTAACATCTTCCCGGCAAGCTGTTTTCCGCAAGTGGGACCGAGCCCGTTAAGGCTGCGGCCGGAACTATAGTTGAGTGCGGTATTCCTGCAACAGGTTCACAGGAAGCCGCAGCGCAGCAAGCCGGAATCGTAGCTATTGCGTAGCGTCTTGGATTAATTGGGACATCAAATCGACAGTCGGGGCGCTCCTTCAATCGACCGGGGAAAGAGGCGGAAATGCGGGCTAAGGCATTGATTGTGGCTCTGTTTGGCGTCGGGATGCTGCTCGGCGGCTGCATGCAGTCGACCATGGAGCCGGCGTCGGAAGCGAGCATGACCGCCCGCGACAAGAAGCTTCTGGCCACCGCGCCTTATGAAAAGGCAACGATTGCAGAGCCTTATCGCCGCCACATCGTCGATTACCACCGCAAGGAGCTGCCCGGCACGATCGTCATCGATTCGGACGCGCGCTATCTCTATTACGTGCAGGAAGGCGGCAAGGCGATCCGCTACGGCGTCACCGTCGGCGAAGAAGCCCTCGCCTTTGCCGGCGTCGCTAAGGTCGGCCGCAAGGCCGAATGGCCGACCTGGACGCCGACCGCCGACATCAAGAAGCGCATGGATGTGCCGAACTTCGTCGGCCCCGGCCCGCAGAACCCGATGGGCGCTCGCGCGATCTACCTATACGCCGGCAACAAGGATACGCTATACCGCATCCACGGCACCAACCAGCCGGAATATATCGGCCAGGCGATTTCGTCGGGCTGCATCCGCCTGACAAATGAGGACGTCATCGACCTCTATAACCGGGTCAAGCCGGGCGCGGTGGTCGTCGTGCTGGCGCCGAACCAGGGCGACTCGCCGTTCAGCCCGCGCATGGCGGCGGCGAGGTCGCTGTTCAATTAGACCTCAGATCAATTCCGGATAAAGAATGGCGCCTTATCGGGCGCCGTTTTTTTTTGCTTCTCCCCTCCCCACCCCCCAGCATCACCCGCACGATTTCCGGCGGCATGCCGAGCCGCATCGGCACGATGCTGGTGCCGAGGCCGCCGGAGACGATCATGTGGCGGCCCTGCTCGACGATGTGGCCATAGGCAAAGCGCGCACCGTATTGCGACGGCGCCCAGAACGGCTCGACCAGCGGCAGGCGGATCTGGCCGCCATGGGTGTGACCGGCCAAGGTCAGCGCCACGCGCGCCGGCACCTCGGTGAAGATGTCCGGCTCATGCGCCAGAAGGATCACCGGATCGGCGGTGGTGATTTTGCCCAATGTGCCGGGCAGATCGTCGACGCCACGAAACTGACGGTGGCCGAGCCGATAGGCCAGTTGGTCGCCGAGACCAGCCAGCCAAAACCGCCGACCGGGTGCACCCAGTAGCACGGCATCGTTTTCCATGATCGGGATACGCACATGCTCCAGCGCGGCGCGCGCGCCCTTGAGATCGTGCCACCAATCGTGATTGCCGAGGACCGCGTAGACGCCGAGCGGCGCGCGCAACCGCGCCAATTCGCCGGCCCAGGCCGGATGCGCGACATGCTCGGTAATGAATTTGTGGGTGGCGAAGAAATCGCCGAGCAGCACGGTGAGATCGCAGCTAAGCGCATTGGCGGCATCGACGACCTGGCGAATGCGCGCCAGCCCCATATTGGGCCCGCCGGCATGCAGGTCGGCGACAACGGCGATGGTCAGGCGCTGGCCGGCCGGCCAGCCCGGCGGCGTGAGCCTATAATCGGTGATGGCAAGGCCGTTGGCGGCTTCCATCGCCGCATAGGCGGCGGTGCCGGGCAGCATGATGGAGGCTGCGCCGGTCACGCCGAGGCCGGCCTTGAGCAGGCCACGGCGCGTCAATCGCTCTGGTGAGCCGGCGGTCATCAGCGACGATTAGCGCAAAAGGTTGAACGGAAGGTGGAAGAGATCGCGCGGTTTTCGCCGGACATGGCGGGTCTGCGGCCGTGGCTTCGGCAGCGGGACGACGCCGTGGATCGCGCTAACCATGGTCATGACCACCTTCTCGTCGTCGTCATCGTCCGGCTCAGGCGCGGCGGCAGCCTTCGGCAGTTCGGGCGCGACGGTGGCAACCTCGGCCGGCTTTTCCTTTTCCAGAGCCTTCTCGGGCGGCTTCGGCGGCGGTGGCGGCTCGCGCACATCCCATTGGCACAGCCGATAGTCGTTGCGGCGCTCGGCGAAATCGATGTGGATGTGTTCTTCGTGGTAGCCGTCCGAACCGGGGCCGAGCACGGTCATGAAGCGTGTGCAGGCGGCCTTGCGCGCGCCTTCGCGCAGCGGCCTGTCGGCCTTCATGTCGGTGAGATGGATGTAGCGGCCATCCTGCAAGGTGAAGCCGCGCAGATCGATGGCATTGGCCTTGCCGTGTTCGGACACCTTGCCGAACAGCTTGCGGTTGCGGCCGCGGCAACTGAAGTCGTCATAGGTCTCGAGGCTTTTCAATTGACCGCCGACAGCGGCCAAAAGCGGCGTGGTGTCGTCACGCACCCACAGCGCCAGTTGTTCGGCCATCGGGCATTGCAGATAGGGCGCCGGCTTGATGTCGACCCTCTTGCCGGCGACCATCACCGCATCGACACGCACGATGTCGGTACCGCCGCAGGAGCCCGGCCCGATCAGCCGCGGCATCGGCGCGATCACCGCGAACTTCTCCAGCCGCAGGCGGCAGGCCGATGGCGCGCTGGTGACCTCAGATGTCTTGAAGTCCTCGCCGGCGGCCTTTCGGAACGTCTTCGGCTCACTCCAGAGCGTGGCGATCCATGACGGCACCAGCCCCATTTTCGGACGCGGCCGCGGCAGCGGAACGGCAGGAGCGGCAGGGCCGGGCACCGCCGCGTTAACGGCAGGCGTGTTATCGGCAGGCTTCGGCGCCTGGGCAAAGGCGGCACCGCAGCCGAACAAGGCCAGCATGAGCATCGCCAGCACGAGGATCCCCATGAGTGTTCGCATGCGGCGGGTGTCGGGCAGGATTGCGGCATTTGTGCGGGACAGCATGGCTTTACCTTGCACAGATTCGCCCCGCCGCTAACCTGTCAAAAAATGCCGGCGCGCGGCAAACCCACGCGCCCACGACAATGAGAGGGAATGCCATGCTTGGCCTGATGTCGGATTTTCCGCTGCTACTGCACCGCATCATCGACCATGCCGCCAAATATCATGGCGAGCGCAAGGTCATTACCCGCTCGGTCGAAGGGCCGATCGTCGAGACCAATTATGCGCAGATCCGCGCCCGCTCCTTGCGCGTCGCGCAACGGCTGGAACGCGACGGCATCAAACTGGGCGACCGGGTGGCGACGCTGGCCTGGAACACCTGGCGGCATCTGGAGACCTGGTATGGCATTCTCGGCATCGGCGCGGTCTATCACACCGTGAACCCGCGGTTGTTCGCCGACCAGATTATCTGGATCGTCAACCATGCCGAAGACCGCATGATGTTCGTCGATCTTACGTTTGTGCCGATCCTGGAAAAGATCGCCGACAAGTTGCCGACCATCGAGAAATACATCGTGCTGACCGACGGCGCCCACATGCCGCAGACGACGTTGAAGAACGCGGTGGCATACGAGGACTGGCTGAGCGAGGCCGACGGCGATTTTAAGTGGCGCTCGTTCGACGAGAACACCGCCGCCGGCATGTGCTACACCTCCGGCACGACGGGCAATCCCAAGGGCGTGCTGTACTCGCACCGCTCGAACATCCTGCACGCCTTCATGGCGTCGCTGCCGGATTCCAAGAACCTCGCTTCCGCCGATGTCTGCATGCCGGTGGTGCCGTTGTTTCACGCCAATGGCTGGTCGCTGGCTTTCTCGACGCCGATGGTCGGCGCGACCTTGGTGTTGCCCGGCGCCAAGATGGACGGTGCCTCGATCTATGAACTGCTCGACACTTATAAAGTGTCGTTCACCGCAGCGGTGCCGACGATCTGGCTGATGCTGTTGCAGGACCTGGAGAAGACCGGGGCCAAGCTGCCGCACCTGAAGCGCGTCGTCATCGGCGGCTCAGCCTGCCCGCGCGCCATGACCAAGACCTTCCAGGACCATTACGGCGTCGATGTCATCCACGCCTGGGGCATGACCGAGATGAGCCCGCTCGGCTCGCTGTGCACGATGAAGCCGGAATACGCCAAGCTGACCGGCGAGGCGCGGCTCGACGTGCAGATGAAGCAAGGGCATCCTCCTTTTGGGGTGGACATGAAGATCACCGACGATGCGGGCAAAGAGCTGCCGTGGGACGGCAAAACCTTCGGCCGCCTCAAGGTGCGCGGGCCGGCGGTGGCCAAGGCTTACTTCAAGGTCGACAACGATCCGGTATTCGAGAACAACGGCTGGTTCGACACCGGCGACGTCGCCACTATCGATCAATACGGCTACATGCAGGTCACCGACCGCGCCAAGGACGTCATCAAGTCCGGCGGCGAATGGATTTCAACGATCGATCTTGAGAACCTCGCGGTCGGCCATCCGAAAGTGGCGGAAGCCGCCGCGATCGGCGTGACGCATCCGAAATGGGACGAGCGGCCCTTGCTGGTGATCGTTCTCAAGAAAGGCGAGAGCGCAACGCGCGAGGACATCCTCGGCTTCATGCAGGGCAAGATCGCCAAGTGGTGGATGCCGGACGACGTGGTGTTCGTCGATGAAATTCCGCACACGGCGACGGGGAAGATTCAGAAGATGACATTGCGGAAGCAGTTTGAGAGCTATCGGTTGCCCGGGGTGGAAGCGGCGGAGTGAGATTAGCGTGTCATAATTGACATTGAGAATGCCTGGATGTGGGACGCGGGCACACTAATTGTACTTATTGCAACGCAAAGCGGGCTCGTTGCCGCATCCGATAGTCGGCTCTCCCTTGACGGAGCAATGTGCGACGGCGTCGACAAATTTTTGACCCTGGAAAAGCCCAGCCGGCTAATTATGGCTGTGACAGGTCGACGCGGCGTCTGGCCTATGAGCATTTTTGCGGCACCCGATAAATGCAATTTTATCAGGACGCACCGCCGCGACTTCGATTTAGGCGAAGCGGCGAAAGCGTATGTCGAAGCCAAAGCCTTACCATTGGAAAAAATTAATTTAACAGCTTTGGCACAGCATTGCGCTGATAGCTGGGCTGCATTCTTCATGACCCAACCGTATCGATTGGATGGCAGCTCGACTTTCTCACGATTGTTGCTTGCATCATATGATCCAACCACGCACGCAACACGCGTGCGCATTATCGATATTCCTTTCGTTCTTAAGCCAGGCGAAAAAATCAATGCAAGTATTACGTTTGATATTACTCTGCTTCCAGATGATCTGGCTGCCCCTTATGTCCTAGGTGAGACGGAATACTATTTTGAGAAAGTGCATCCAGAATTCTCTAAATGGGCAAAAAGTGAAAACACAAAAACTCAACTGGCGACGCCGCGTAAAATAAAAGAAACCCTTGTCGAAGATGCAATAGAAATCGCAATAGAAATGATTGAAGCAACTTCGCGAATGACCGAGATTTCTCCCGCGAACAGCGGAATTGGCGGACCGATCGACGTGCGCGTTATTGGAAAAGAGCAAACTCCGAGAAAAATCAGATAGGCTGACACTTGATCAACGGCAATTAACAAGAAATTTCGATCCACTCCATCATACTGAGGTGCGAGCCGCGTTAAGCGGCGATCCTCGAAGGATGAGCGGCCCGTGAGTCGCGGGCCGTCGCCCTTCGAGGCTCACGTGCTGCGCACGTTCGCACCTCAGGGTTACGGATTGAGGGTGGCGCGCGCGGATACAAAAGTGACGTCATTCCGGGGCGCGAGCGCTTGCGAGCGAACCCGGAATCCAGATGTGTGCTCAGGAATCGGTTTCTGGATTCCGGGTTCGCGACTTCGGCGCGCCCCGGAATGACGAAAGACGTTACGTCCCGTCCGCCTGGTTGCTCGCGGCCATCGCGGGCGAAGGCTCGTCGGCATTGCGGACGACGATGATGCGGTCGAACTTGCCGTCCTCGAACGCCTTGAGGAATTTGTCGTAGTCAAGCACCGAGATGCAGCCGTTCGACTGGCCGTTGCTGCCGAGCAGGAACGAATGCGCCAGGAAGCCGTCGCGGCCATACATGTTGCCGTCGCCGACCGGCTTCATGCGCAGCGCGCGCACGCCGTGAAACGGCTTCTCGCGGAACGAGACGGTGTAGACATTGGGCGGCGTGACGCCGACATCCTTGCGGTGCACCGACTGCGTGTCGTCCATGTACTGGCCGAAGCCGGAATGCGCTTCGAGCTTCTCGCCGTCCGGCATGAAGACCGCGCGCTTGGTGATGTCGTACAGCACCGTCTTCGGGTTGGCGGCGATGATGGCCTTGGCGGCGCGGTCCGGATCGGCGAACAGCTTGTCGAAGATGCCGAGGTCGCCGGGCTTCTGCTGCGGCGGCAGCATGGCGAGCTGCGGACCGGCCGGCGCCGGCGTAACGCGGTTGATTGCTTTCGGCGCGGCATCGGGCGCACTGTCTGGAGCGGCAGCGACTTCGCGCGCGACATCGTCGCGCATCGTGTCACCGCGCATCGTGTCATCCGGCCGCGGCAACGGCAGCCGGGCGACGACATCGAAGCGCATCTGCCCGGCATGCGGGAAGCGCGTCGCCAGCAAGGTGGACAGACCGCCTTGCGGCATCCAGGCTTTGTCCTGCGCGCCGCGCTGGCCGAGCCCGGCCAGTTGCGCCTCGCCCTCGCGCCAGCTCCGGGCGACCTCGAAATCCTCGGCCGGCAGAGGCAGCGACCGCGACAACCGCGCCTCGGGAGAAAACAGGGAATGGCCATGCGGCGGCGGCAGGAAGATCGCCGCAGCGGCAACCGCGCTGATGCCGGCAACGCCGAGCCCGGCCCAGGCGGCGGCAAAGGAAAGGCGGGCAAAAGAGAACGGCCGCACGGAAGCCGCCCGTCCTGGGCGCTCCCTATCCGCTGCCAGACTCACATCGCGTCTCCGCACCATGCCGCCATTATAACCCACGGAGGGCCCGTTGGAAATTCTCAAATCCGGCGGTATTGGCATGGTAAACCACGCCGAAATTGTGGTCGGGCGGCGTCCTCCACCACAGCGGCGGGAACTTCGGCGGCGCGGAACGATGCGCCTGCCCCGGCGTTTGCCTCCCGTTCGCGCCGGGTGACAACCGGCCGCAATGGGGACTGTCGGACGCAGCTTATTTTGCCGGTTTCTGGCTGCGACATCAGCGCATCGGTACGCGCCGCCGTCTAACCCATTCCCGGCGCGGGCAACCTTACCCCGAACAGCGAGCGGCGGAATGACAGCGAGGCGCGGGCATGCTTTAAGGCAGCCGCCTCTTCAAGGAGATCCGAATGCCCTCCACTCGCCGCGTCTTCATCGCCGCGCTCGGCACGCTCGCCGCCGGTTCGCTCACCCCCGCTATCGCACAAACAACGGCAAAGAAAACCATGACCACAGCTTCGGGACTGCAAATCATCGACACCGTCGAAGGCACCGGCGCCACGCCGAAGACCGGCCAGACCTGCGTCATGCACTACACCGGCTGGCTCTACACCAACGGCATGAAGGGCAAGAAATTCGACTCGTCGGTCGACCGCAACGAGCCGTTCGAATTTCCGATCGGCCGCGGCCGCGTCATCAAGGGCTGGGACGAAGGCGTCGCCAGCATGAAGGTCGGCGGCAAGCGCACCTTGATCATTCCGCCGGCGCTCGGCTATGGCGCGTCCGGCGCCGGTGGCGTCATCCCGCCGAACGCGGTGCTGATGTTCGATGTCGAACTGCTCGGCGTGAAGTAGAACTTTCGGAACTCACGTTTCAGGAACCCATGCCGCGCTGTATCGTTGACAGCGAAGGAGGTGCGGCATGGGAATTCAGGAATTGATGTATGGCGTCGGCGCGGCGGTTTTGCTGGCGGCGCTGATTTACGGCAGCATCGTCGCCGGGCGCCGGCGGCGCAGTGCGGCGGCCGACGCGGCAACGCGCCGCAATTTCGACAAAGCGTAGACGCGCAACGCCCCCGCTAAGCCGGGGTCAGCAGCATATTGAAAGCGCCGATAAGCTTGCCGTGGCCGTCGCGGATCGGCGTCGGATATGGCGTGAACGGCACGCGGACGCCGTTCGGCCGCTCAGCCACCGCCGACACGCCACGAATGACGCGGCCTTCGCGGATCGCTACCGCCATCGGGCATTGATCGTGCGGAATGACGTCGCCCGCGGTGGAAAATATTTTCCACGACACGCACCATTTGTCGCGGCCGAGCATCGGCAACCGGCCGGCGAATTCCACCGACGCCGGATTGAAATAGACGATGCGGCCGTCGGCATCGGTCGAGTAGATGGCGAAGGGCAGTTCATCGAGGACGCGGCGCATGGCGCCGAGCGTGATGTCGCCGCCGTGCTGCGCAGCAGTCTGGGCCGGCAGGGCAAAGGGCCGCGCATCGCCGGTATCGTCCAGTTCTACGAGGTCGAACCGCGCGGCATCTTCATCGGACCTTCGGATTTCTCCAGATGACATCGCCGCTCCCGTTCCGTCAGATTCAAACAATCCGGCAGCCATCTGACAGCACAGGTTTTAACAAGAAGAAAATTTTGCCGATGAAGAAAACTGTACAAATTGCACCGATCTTGTCGCGGCGGTGGCGCCCGAACCGCCGGGAAAAACAGCATCATTGCGCCACACCGCCCGAGCCATTATTCCTGCGCGGGGGCCCCCTGCCCCCGGGACACGAGACAAAATGGCGCGCCGCCCCCTCAACGATGAGCCGGTCTCAAAGCTGGCCGCCTGGTCGTCGCGGCTGGCGGTGTTCGCGCTCGCCGTGGCCGCCCTGTCGGTGGTCATCCTGCGCTCCGGCCTCTTGGAAATCGGCCCGTCGCTGGCCACTTTCGCCGCGGCGCTGGTCTGCGCCGCGCTGGCCATCGTTCTCGCGCTGCTGTCGTTTATCGCGATCTGGCGGCACGGCCTGACCGGGCTTGGCCGCTCGCTCACCGGTCTCGTGCTCGGCGCGGCGCTGCTCGCCTACCCGGCCTATCTGGCGCAGCGCGCCTATCGCTATCCGCAAATTTACGACGTCAGCACCGACGCCGCCAACCCGCCGCGCTTTGTTGCGCTGGCCGCGCAGCGGCCGAGGGACCGCATCGCCTATCCGGCGGCGGCGGCGGCGCTGCAACGCACCGCCTATCCCGACATCATGCCGCTGCAACTGACGCTGCCGCTGCGTTCGTCCTACGACGTGGTGACCGGCGTGCTCAACAAGCGCAAGCAGGCTTTCGTCGAAAGCATGCAGCCGACTGTCAACCGCCGCGAAGCGGTGATCGAATACACCGCGCGCACGCCGCTGATGGGTTTCCGCGACGACGTCGTCATCCGCATAACGGCTGTCGGCAACAACGCCTCGCGCGTCGATCTGCGCTCGGCCTCGCGCTATGGCGGGCACGATCTCGGCGCCAATGCGGCGCGGCTGCGCACCTTGCTGGAAGAGATCGATGAGGCTTCCGGCAATGCGCCGGAGCCGAAGCCGGAGCCCGTGCCGGAGAAGAAACCGCCGCCGAAACGCCCGGCACAGAAGCCGAAGACGTGAGTCGGGATTACTCTCTTCACCTCTCCCATGGGGAGAGGCCGGCGCACGAAGTGCGCCGGGTGAGGGGTTGCAAACTATCGAGAGTCACTTGCCCCCTCACTCCAACCCTCTCCCCCAAGGGGAGAGGGAGCGCGCCTTGCCGCTGGCAATGCCTCATCACACCAGCCGGTACTCGCCGTCGATCGACGGCGTGCCATCGGTGACGACGGCGCCGCGCGCCACCAGATCTTCCATATGCGCCAGTACCGACATGCCAGCGGCACCGGTCAGGCGCGGATCGATGCCGATATAGATCGCGCGCACAATGGACGGAATGTCGGTGGCGCCTTTGCCGAGGCGGTGCAGGATCGAGGCTTCGCGCGCCATGCGGTGGAGAATGTAATAATTGACGAAGCGGTTGGCGTCGCCGATCGCCGGGCCGTGGCCGGGGAAATAGACCTGCTCGGAGCGCTTGGCCAGCTTGTAGAGAGAGGCCATGTAGTCGCTCATCGCGCCATCCGGCGGCGCGACGATGGTGGTCGCCCAGGCCATCACATGATCGCCGACGAAAATCGCGTTGGCTTCCTTGTAGGCATAGGCCATGTGGTTGGCAGTGTGGCCCGGCGTGGCGACGGCTTCGATCGTCCAGCCGTCGCCCTGCACGACCTCGCCGTCTTTCAGAAAGACGTCGGGCACAAAATCGCGGTCGCCGCTTGAATCGAGCGGGTTGTTCTCGCCGATGTGCAGGGGCCGCGCGGCACGGTGAATGCCTTCGGCATAGACGGTGGCGCCGGTGGCGCGCTTGACCGCCGGCACCGCCGGCGAGTGATCACGGTGGGTGTGGGTGACGAAAATATGCGTCACGGTCTCGCCGCGCACGGCATCGAGCAAGGCACCGATATGCGCCGGATCGTCCGGGCCGGGATCGACGATAGCGACGTTGCCGGTGCCGATAATGTAGCTGATCGTGCCCTTGAAGGTGAACGGGCTCGGATTGTTGGCCATGATCCGGCGCACGCCGGGCATCACGCGATCGACCGTATCGGGCGCGAGATCGAGGTTTTTGTCGTAAGGGATGTCGTCGGCCATGAAACTCTGCTTTCCGTCATGGCCGGGCTTGACCCGGCCATCCACGACTTGAAAATAGACGTGGATGCCCGGCATAAAGCCGGGCATGACGGCGTATTAGATCAAGGCTCTCGCCGGATCAATGTATCTCCGGCTCCGGCACCTTGCCGGCCTTGGCGAGGAAATCGAAATCGCAGCCGTCGTCGGCCTGGCCGATATGCTCGGAGAACAGCGCGCCGTAGCCACGCGGGTATTTCGGCGCCGGCGGAATCCATGAAGCCTTGCGGCGCGCCATTTCCTCATCGCTGACATGCAGATGAATGGTGCGCGCCGGAATGTCGACCTCGATCTCGTCGCCGGTCTGCACGAAAGCCAGCGGCCCGCCGACGAAACTCTCCGGCGCGACATGCAGGATGCAGGCGCCGTAGCTGGTGCCGCTCATGCGCGCATCGGAAATGCGCAGCATGTCGCGCACGCCTTGCTTCACCAGCTTCTTCGGGATTGGCAGCATGCCCCATTCCGGCATGCCGGGGCCGCCCTGCGGACCCGAGTTCTTCAGCACCAGAATATGATCGGCGGTGACGTCGAGATCATCGCGCTCGACCTCGCGCGCCATCTCATCATAGTTCTCGAAGGCGATCACCGGGCCTCGATGCTTGTGCAGGCGTTTCTCGGCCGCCGACGGCTTCATGACGCAGCCGCGCGGCGCCAGATTGCCGCGCAGCACCGCCGTAGCGCCGTCGCTGTTGACCGGGTCGTTGAGCGACTTGATGACGTCGGCGTTGTAGACCGCGGCGTCCGAAATATTTTCCGCCACCGTCTTGCCGCTAACCGTCATCTGCGAGGTGTCGAGCACACTGCGCAACTGCACCATCAGCGCTTTCAGGCCGCCGGCATAAAAGAAGTCCTCCATCAGGAACGCGCCGGACGGCCGCACATTGGCGATGACCGGAACTTCGCGCGAAATTTCGTCGAAGCGGTTCATATCAAGCGGAATGCCGGCGCGGCGCGCAATGGCGACGAGATGGATGATGCAGTTGGTCGACCCGGCCATCGCCATGTGCACCTTGATGGCATTGTCGACCGAATTTTTGGTGATGATCTTGTCCGGCGTCAGATCGTCCCACACCATGTCGACGATGCGGCGGCCGGACGCGATCGCCATGCGCGCGTGCCCAGCATCGGGCGCCGGGATCGACGACGCGCCGGGCAACGTGAAGCCGAGCGCTTCGGCAACCGCCATCATGGTCGCCGCCGTGCCCATGGTCATGCAGGTGCCGAACGAGCGGGCAATGCCGCCTTCGATTTCCTGCCACTGCTCCTCGGTGATCTTGCCGGCGCGTTTCTCGTCCCAGTACTTCCAGGTATCGGAGCCCGAGCCGAGCACCTGGCCGTGCCAGTTGCCGCGCAACATGGGCCCTGCCGGCATGAAGATCGCCGGCACACCCATCGAGATCGCGCCCATCAACAGGCCGGGCGTGGTCTTGTCGCAGCCCCCTAACAGCACCGCGCCGTCGATCGGATGGCTACGCAAAAGCTCTTCGACTTCCATCGCCAGCAGATTGCGGTACAGCATGGTGGTCGGCTTGACGAAAGTCTCCGATAGCGACATCGCCGGCAACTCCAGCGGGAACCCGCCGGCCTGCAACACGCCGCGCTTCACCTCTTCGGCGCGCGTGCGCAGATGGACATGACACGGGTTGATATCGCTCCAGGTGTTGATGATGCCGATGACCGGCTTCGAGCCCCAATCGACCGAGTCATAACCGATCTGGCGCAGGCGCGAGCGGTGGCCGAACGAGCGCAGATCGTTGACGCCGAGCCAGCGGTGGCTGCGCAATTGTTCGGGAGTCTTGCGGGTCATGTCGGTCTCCGGTTTCGCGGACGTGAGGGTAGCGCGGCAGATTTTGCCATGCCACACTCATTCGATGCGGCACAGATTTGATTTTCTCGGCACACGATTTGTTTTTAGTTTGTGCATATTCGCGGTTCTGGCGGCGGCGATCCTGACGCGGCCGGCAAAATGGATGGGCGATTTCGACCAGTCGTTCTACCTGACCATCGCCTATGACCTCGACCGCTATGGCGTCTACAGCAACGGCATGTTCGACGACGTCAACAGCGTCGATGCGCGGCCCGCGCCCGGCATGTTCATTGCGCCGCTCTATCCCCTGCTCGTGCTCGCCGCCACCAAGATCGATCCGCGCTTCGCAGCGGCAGCGTGGTGCAGCGTCGAGGCCAATCACGAACGGCGCAACCGCGACAGTTGCGAGACCTATTCGCGGCCGATGCATCTCATCCATGCGCTGCTGCTGGCGCTCGGCGTGGTGGCGGTGGCGCGCGCGGCCGAATTGATTTTTCCCGGCATGGCGACGTTCTGGCTGACCGGCGTCTTCGTCACTATCGGGCTGCAGCCCACGGAAGAATTGTTTTCCTTCGTCATGACCGAGAGCCTGACCTTCTCGCTGTTCAGCCTGACGACGCTGGCTTTGGTGAAAAGCTGGACCGCGCCAGGCTGGCGCTATGTCGCGCTGACCGGCGTGCTGCTCGGGCTTTTGTGCCTGACCCGCACGGCGTTCATCGTGCTGGCGCCAGTAATGTTGGTGCTGATCGCCATCAACGCGCGCCGGACCGGCAGCGCTTTGGCCGGCCGCACCCTGTGGCAAAGCCTTGCCGCCTTCGCCGTCTGCTTCGCCGTGACGATCGCGCCGTGGGCGATCCGCAATTCCATCTCGGTCGGCAAGTTCGCCATGACGGAGGAATATGGCGCGGCGTCGATGGTCGAGCGCTTTGCCTTCAACCGCATGACGCCGAAGGAATTCGCGCTGGCCTTTCCCTATTGCCTGCCCACGATCGGACCCTGCCTGATCGCCAGCACCGTCGGCACCGCGGCGACCGGCCGCTTCGAATGGTACACGGCCGACAGCTTTTTCCGCATGGGCCGCGCCCTTCGCACCGAACTCCTCGCCGTGCACAAGAAGCTCGATCCGGTGATCGGCGAAATTTTCCGCGCCGAGATGCGCGACAACTGGTGGCGGCACATTCTGGTCAGCATACCGCTGGCCTGGTGCGGCATGTGGGTCGGCGGCATGTTCGGGCTGTTCCTCGCGCCGGCCTTCGCCATCGCTGCCATCGCCGCGATCCGGCGGCGGCAATGGCTGTTCATTCTCTACGCGGTGCCGGCGCTGACCATGCTGGCGCTGCATGCCGGGCTCGCCAATCACTACACGCGCTACAACCTGATCCTGCTCGGCCCGTTCGCCGCTGCTGCTGCGTGGCTTGTGGCGCAATGTTTCAGTCGGCATGGTGGCCTGTTTTCGCGCGTGCGTTGGCGATGGCGAGCGCCCGCGCCAATGCCGTGATCGACTCCATCTGCATGCGCAATTTGAGATGCAGGTTGAGCAGGATCAGCATGCTGATGGCGACCCAGATATAAAGCACGAGATCGACGCCGCGGCCGACGCCGGCGAAAGCGGCAAGCCGCGTGGCGTGCGACGGAATCCAGACGAAGTACAGACCGCCGAGTGCCGCCAGCATCGACAGCAGGCCGACCACCGGCGAGCGCCGGTATTGCAGATAGGCATAGAGCATGACGGCCGTCAGCAGCGCCGTCAGCGATATCTGGGCGATCATCGGTGCAGCCTCCGTGCGAACAGGTCCAATAGAATTGTCAAAGCGTCGCCGAGCTTCTGGCCCTTGGCCAGCGAATAGGCGCTGTAGTCGATGGTGACCGGCACCTCGACATATTTCAGCCCGCTCTCGGAAATCTGGTGCAGAATTTCGGAGGCGTGCGCCATCTTGTTCTGGCGCAGCCGGATGCGCTCGGCGCCGCGCCTGGTCATGCCGCGCAGGCCATTATGCGTGTCGGTGATGTTCATGCCGACGGTGAGGCGCGTGAACCAAGTCGCGAGTTTCAGAGTAACGCGGCGCGACCAGGGCTGGTTCAAAGTGTCGCCGAGAAAACGGCTGCCGAGCGCATAGTCGGCGTTATGCTGCGTCAGCGCCGCGGCGAGCGCGGCGATGTCCGATACGCGATGCTGGCCGTCGCCGTCAAAAGTGACGATTGTCGCCGCGCCTTGCGACAGCGCGAACTCGATGCCGGTCTGCAAGGCGGCGCCTTGCCCGAGATTGATCGGATGGCGCACCACGACCGCGCCGGCGGCCTCGGCGGCGTCGCCCGTGCCGTCGCGCGAACCGTCATCGACCACCGCGACGGAATAGCCGGCCTGTTTTACGCCAGCGACCACGCCGGCGATCACGGTCGCCTCGTTATAGGCGGCTATCACGACCCAGAGGGAATGCGTTTTCATGGTTCAACCGGCGACAAAGAAAAGGCCGCACAGGATCAGCGCGATGCCGATGGCGAGCTTGGTCGAAAACGGCTCGGCAAAAATCAGGATGCCCAGCACCGGCGTGATCGCGAAGGCCAAGGCTACGAACGGATAGGCCCGCGACAGCGGCGTGAAGGTCAAGATCCACACCCACAGCACCGACAGTCCGGCATAGAGCACGATGGCGAGCACGAAATATGGATTGACCAGGCCGACGAGGCGTTCGCTCAGCGAACCGTCCGGCGTCGCACGGTTGGCGGCGAGCTTGAAAATGAGCTGGCCGCCGGCCATGGCCACGGCATAGCCGAGCAGCAGCGCGATTTGCGTCAGAGTCAGGCGTTCGCTCATGGCATTGGCTTTCGCAGCACGACGCGCATGGCGTCGAACAGATTGGCCGGCAGGCCGATGCGGCTCGCCGCCGCAGCGCGTGTCGGACGAAGCCCCAGCATGCGCTTCAACTGGAACACGATCAGCGACAGCGGCACGATCTTCCACGGATGCTCGAAACGCTCCATCCGCAGGCCGAGTTGTTCCGCCATGCCGCGCATGCTTTCGCGCGTGAAGAACCATAAATGCTGCGGCGGCGTCATCAGCCGCCAGCGCGCACCGGCGAGACGCGCTGGCAACGAACCGAAATCGCCGGTGGCGATGACGATGATGCCGCCGGGATTGAGATGCCGTTCGCACAGCGCCAATGTACCGAGCGGGTCCGGCAAATGCTCAATGACATCGAGCAGCACGATGACGTCGAACGGCGCGAGGCCGGACAACATGCGCTCGTCGGCGGCGCCGGTGATGACATTGAGGCCAAGCGAGCGGCCATGCGCGGCGGCATCCTCTGAAATTTCAATGCCGGTGACATCGAAATGCGGTTTGGCGGCGGCGAGGAAAAAGCCATAGGCGCAGCCGAGTTCGAGCAGCCGCGCGCCTGACTTGAAGCCGCGGATGAAATCGACAGTGGCGGCGAACTCGCGGCGCAGCACCGGTTCGGCGCCGAGGTAATCGGCATAGCCGTCGGCATGGCCGCCGTCGAAATAATCGCGCGTGTAGTAGCGCTCCGGATCGAAGCCGGCGGTCTCGGTGCGGCCGAGGCCGCAAACCGCGCACTGCCAGATGTCGCAGCCGTTGCGCACATAGAGAAACCTGTGCGCGGTCGCGCGCGCGCAGGCCGGACAGAGCCGGACATCGTCACGCCGGGCGGGCTTTGCCGCCGCCGGCTCATGTAGCCGTGGGTGTTCGTTCATAGTGTCCGCTTGGCGGCCTGAGGTGCCATGGCTCAGGACGCAGTTTCCGCAGGGCTGCGTCCAGCCGCCAGGCTCGCGGCCGCGCGGCGGCCGGCGAGTTGACTGAGGATGACGAGCACGCCGAGACCGGCGCCGGCAAGATCCGTAATCAGCCCCGGGAAGATCAGCAGAAGGCCGGCCCCGACCAGCGCGGCACGCTGCCAATAGACCGTGGCAGTGATGAAATAACCGTGCAGGCCGGCGGCAAACATGAGAATGCCGGCCGACGCCGTGACGAAAGCGCCGATGACCTGGGGCCAGGTTCCGATCATCAGCAGCGCCGGCTCATAAATGAGCATGAACGGCACGATGAAGCCGGCGGCGCCGATCTTCACCGCGGCCCAGCCCGACGCCCACAGATCGGCCTTGGCGATGCCGGCGGCGGCGAACACGGCGAGCGCGACAGGCGGTGTGATCGCCGACAGAACGGCAAAGTACAAAGCGAACATGTGCGCGGCCGGCGGGATGACGCCGAGCTTGATGATCGCCGGCACCAGCAGCGCGGTCATGATGATGTAGGCCGGGGTCGTCGGCATGCCCATGCCGAGCACGATGCCGGCGCACATGGTCAGAACCAGCGCCAGCAGCAGTGAATGCTGCGACAGATGCGTGACGAACTGCGTGAACACAATGCCGAGGCCGGAGAGCGTGACCACGCCGATGACAATGCCGGCGCAGGCGCAGGCCAGCGCGACGCCGAGCGCATTGCGCGCGCCATCGACGAAGGCGTCGCGGATATTCGGCCAGTTGACGTTCGGCCTGGTCGAAGCGCGCAGCGCCGCGACCGGGAAGCAGGCCAATGTGCCGACCAGCGCCGCCAGCGGCGCGCTGAAGCCGGAATACATCACGACCAGAATAAGCACGACCGGAATGAACAGATGGCCGCGCACGCGCATCACTTCGCCGAGCTTCGGCAATTCGGAGCGCGGCAGCCCCATCAGGCCGCGGCGCTTGGCTTCGAAATGCACGGCGGCGAAACAGGCGACGTAATAGAGAATGGCCGGAATGATCGCCCAGATCACCACCTGCGCGTAAGACACCGCGAGAAACTCGGCCATGACAAAGGCAGCAGCGCCCATGATCGGCGGCATGATCTGGCCGCCGGTCGAAGCGGTCGCCTCAACGCCGGCGGCGAAATGCGGCGGGAAGCCGGAGCGTTTCATCAACGGAATCGAGATCGGCCCATCGACCATGACGTTGGCCACCGCGCTGCCGGAAATCGTGCCGAACAGGCTGGACGATACCACCGACACCTTGCCGGGGCCGCCGGCGGTGTGACCGGTCAGCGCCATGGCGAAGTCCATGAACAATTGTCCGGTGCCGGTGCGCTCCATGAACGAGCCGAACAAGACGAAGATCAGCACGTAACCGGCCGACACCGACAAGGGTATGCCGAAGATGCCTTCGGTCGTCATGAACAACTGGTCGAGCATGCGCTCCGGCTCGAGCCGGGCGATGAACAGGCCGTAGATTAGAAAGACGATGGCCGTTATCGGCAGCGCCCAGCCGATGACGCGGCGTGTCGCTTCCAGCACGATCAGCGTCAGCAGGACGCCCATCGCCATGTCCATCGGCGACAGGTCGTCGATATAGAAGATGCGATTGACGATGTACTGGTAGTTGACGAACAGATAGACGATCGGCGCGGCGGCCGCGACCAGCAGCAGGTAATCGAGCGGCGTCGGCAGCGTCAGCTTCGGCCCGTCCGGCTGGAAGCCGGTCGCCGCCAGTTCCTTGTCTTCGGACTTGGCGGTCGAGCGGTACAGCAGAAACACCAGCACCAAAGCAAACAGGAGATGCGTGCCGCGGAACAGCACTGCCTCGGCGGCGCCGAAGGCGATCGCCCACATATGATAAAACGCCATCAGAATGGCGATGACGACGAGGGCGTGCTGAAGGAGCGCGCGATGGCTGAGATTGAATTTCATGCGCGATCCCCTCACGATAGCAAGGCCGGCCGCAACGCGCGGCCGGCTTTATGCTTGACTAGTTGGCCGCCTTCACCGTGATGCCGGCTTCCTGGTAGAACTTCGCGGCGCCGGGGTGGAACGGCACGCCGATGTCTTCCGCCATGTCCTTCGGCGTCAGGTTCGCCATCGACTTGTTGACCGCGGCCATCGACGCGACATTGGTCGCCATCGCCTTGGTCATCGCATAGACGGTGTCGGCCGGCAGCTTGCACGAGGCGACGATGTGGGTGGCGTAACCGATCACCTTCACATCTTTGTCCTGCTTCGGATAGCTGCCCTTCGGGATCGTCACCAAAGTGTAGCCGGGGTTGAGCTTGCGCATCTCAGCGAGCTGGTCGGACAGATCGAGGATGGTTATGTCGCGCGCGGCGGCGAGATCCATCACCGCGCCGGACGGGATCGTGGTGCCGAGGCCAAAGGCGACGGCATGGCCGTCCTGCACCTGCGTCACCGAGTCGGTGTAGGAGACGAAGCTCATCTTGACGTCGTTATAGGTGAGCCCATTCACCTTCAGCAGCTGGCCGGTGATGAGTTCGCCGGTATTGCCGCGCTGCTGCGTGGTGACGCCCTTGCCCTTCAAATCCTTGACCGACTTGATGCCGGCATCGGCGCGCACGACCAGCTGGTAATATTGCGGATAGAGGGTGGCGATGTTGCAGACATTGGTCGTCGCCTTGGGGAACGGCGCGGTGCCGTTCAGGCCGTCGACGGTCGAGATCGAATTGCCGAAGCCGACATCGGCCTTGCCTTCATCGACGCCGCGCACATTGGCGATGCCGGCTCCCGGCAGCGATTGCACGGCCAGGCCGGGCACGGCCTTTTCCCACATGTCCTTGAGCTGGCCGCCGAGCGGCACCCAGACGCCGCCTTGCGGGCCGGTCATCAGCTTGATTTCCGCGGCAAGCACCGGGCTAGCGATAGTTAGAGCAAGTCCGAATGCGAGGCCGGTCGCCTTGAGCGAGGTCTTCATGATTGTCTCCTCCACGCCCGCCGCTTGAATGCGGGGGCAATTGCAATCGCCTTGGGTGGCGAGCTTTTGTTTCCCAGCCGTCAACATACTAAGACGACGGGGCCACGCACAAGCCTATTTTACAACTCTTGACAACAATGGACTAAAAAGAACAAGTGGCGGATCGAGAATTCCGTGAAGGCGAAAGCCAAAGGCAAAAGCCGAGGACGAAACAATGCGCGACAGCACCAAATCCAAACTCGAAACAATCTCGACCGCCACATTGACCACGGTGCTGTTCAAGCGCGGCTTCCGCAACACTTTCATCGCTGGCATTCACCGCATCCAGAGCGGCGACGTGCCCAACATGGTCGGCCCGGCCTATACGATGCGCTATATCCCGGCGCGCGAGGATCTCGACCATCTCGGCGTGTTCGAGGACCGCAGCCATCCGCAGCGCAAGGGCGTCGAGGAATGCCCGCCGGGCCATGTCTTCGTCATCGATTCAAGGCGCAATTATTCGGCCGCCTCGGCCGGCAACATTCTGGTGGCGCGGCTGTGGAAGCGCGGCGCCGCCGGCGTCGTCACCGATGGCGGCTTCCGCGACACGCCGGAAATCGCGGCGACGCCCTTCCCGGCCTATCACGCGCATCCGGCGGCGCCGACCAACCTGATCCGTCATCACGCCGTCGATCTCAACGTGCCGATCGCCTGCGGCGAAGTCCCGGTGTTTCCCGGCGATATCCTGGTCGGCGACGGCGAAGGCGTCGTCGTCATTCCGGCGAACATCGCCGATGACGTCGCCGACGAGGCCTTCGAGCAGACCGTGTTCGAGGACTTCGTGCAGGAAAAGGTCAATGAAGGCCGCGGCATTTTCGGCCTGTATCCGCCCAACCCGGAAGCGAAAGCGGAATTCGCCCAATGGCGGGCGGCGGCGAAACGCTGACGGAGACTGAAAGGCAATGGAGCCAGCACGGTCCGCAACGCCCGCGCCGCTGGGCGACAGCAAGGTTGCCTGGGGCGAAGCCAAGCGCAGCGCCGGCATCTATCAGCACATCTTTGAGGTCATCATCGCCGGCGAATTCGCCGTCAATGCGCGGCTGCCGTCGGAGACCGAACTGGCGCAACGCTTCGGCGCGTCGCGGCCGGTGGTGCGCGAGGCTTTGGCGCGGTTGCGCGACGACGGCATCATCGTGTCGCGGCAGGGCTCCGGCAGCTATGTGAAGCGGAGGCCGGACATCGCGGTGTTACGCTTCGTGCCGGTGTCGTCGATCGCCGATATCCAGCGCTGTTTCGAATTCCGCCACGGGCTGGAAGGCATCGCCGCGGCGCTGGCCGCCGAGCGCTGGGAAAATGGCGACCTCGCCGAGATCCGTGCCGCATTCGATGCGCTCGAGGCTTCGACGAGCGACTTCAAGGCCGGCGTCGATGCCGACGAACGTTTCCACATGGCGGTGGCCAAGGCGACGCACAATGCCTATCACGTCTCGGTGCAAAGCTCGTTGCAGCCGCATATCGTCTTCGGCATGAGCCTGACCCGCAGCCTTTCGTTGTTGCGCACGGCTGAGCGCCTGCGCGAAGTGCAGGACGAACACCGCGCCATCATGGACGCCATCGCCGCGCGCGACACCGAGGCGGCGCGCACCACGATGCAGCGTCACATCGACAATGCCCGCCGCCGCATGTTTGAAAACGCATCGGCGACGTGAGCCAGAAATGACTGTCGGTGCCGGTCCAAAGTCCGCGAAAAGCCCGCCCGCTTCACGGCACTGGACCGCGCGCGGGCTGGCGAACCCATATCTGCTGCTGGCGGTGGCGTCGCTGTTCTGGTCCGGCAATCACATCGTCGGCCGCGCCATCGGCGGCCATGTGCCGCCAATGGCGATTTCGACGATCCGCTGGCTGATCCCAGCCGCTGTCTTGTGGGCGGTGGCGCACCACCACATCCGGCGCGACTGGCCGGTGATCCGCGCGCAGTGGAAGATCATGCTGTGGCTCGGTCTCACCGGCGGCGCGCTGTTCACGGCGCTCCAATATGTCGGCCTGCAATATACCAGCGCGCTAAACGTCTCGGTGCTCAATTCGCTGGTGCCGGTGCTGATTGTGGCGACCGCGGCGCTGCTGTTCCGCGACCGCGTCAGCCCGCGGCAGATGGGCGGCATCGCGCTTTCGTCGGCCGGGGTCCTGGTGATTATCGCGCATGGCCGGCTCGAGACGCTCAAGGCGCTCGGCTTCAACTGGGGCGACCTCATCATCCTTCTCAACATGATCGTATTCGCGATCTACGCCGTCTATCTACGGCTGCGGCCGCAAATCCACTGGCTCAGTTTCATGTTCGTACTGGCGGTGATCTCGGCGGCAGGTACGCTGCCGTTCTTCATCTGGGAAACGCTCGCCGGCCACCGGCTGCAACTGACCTGGCTCACTGTGGGCTCGATCGCCTATGTCTCGATCTTTCCGAGCGTACTGGCCTTTGCCGCCTGGAATCGCGGCGTCGAACTGATCGGCGCCAGCCGCGCCGGACCGTTCGTGCATCTGGTCCCGATCTATACCGCGCTGCTGGCCGGCGCGCTGCTCGGCGAACATCTCGCGATCTATCACGTCGCCGGCTTCGCGCTGATCATCGCCGGCGTCTGGCTGGCGTCGCAGCGGGCGGGCACAGCATGATCGTCATCGACTGGGGCACATCGAGCTTCCGCGCTTTCCGCATCGCCATTGACGGCGCGATCCTTGACCGGCGTTCGGCGCCGCGCGGCATCATGCATGTCGAGGGCGGCCGCTTTGCCGAGACGTTGCGCGACCATATCGGCGACTGGCTGAAAGCCGGCGAGAACCGCGTGCTGCTGTCGGGCATGATCGGCAGCCGCCAGGGCTGGAAGGAAGCGCCCTATGTGCCCTGCCCGGCTGGCGCAGCCGAACTGGGCGCGGCTCTGGTCGATATCCCCTTCGAAGGCGCACAAGGAAACGTTCAAGTGAAGCTGGTGCCCGGCATGAACGGCGTCGATGCGTCAGGCATCGCAGAAGTCATGCGCGGCGAGGAAACGCAGATCATCGGCGCGCTCGCTGCAATGGGCGGCAACGGCCTTGCGTGCCTGCCGGGCACGCATTCGAAATGGGTGCGCGTCGCGGGCGGCCGCATTGCGCGGTTTACCTCGCATATGACCGGCGAGGCGTTCGGCGCGCTGCGCGATCACACCATCCTCGGCCGCATGATGAAGGACGGCGCGCCCAGCGACGCGGCTTTTGACGCCGGCGTCGCGCGATCCGCCGAGCCGGGCGGTCTGCTGCATCATCTGTTCGGCGTGCGCACGCAGACCTTGTTTGGCAAGCTCGCCGAGACCGGCGGCGCGTCCTATTTGTCCGGGATTCTCATCGGCCATGAATTACGCGCCGAACTGGGTGGCGCGCAAGGCGAGACGGTGCATCTCATCGGCGCGCCGGAACTGGTGGCGCTCTATGCGCGGGCGATTGCCGCTAGCGGCGCCAAGGCGGTCAGCCACGATGCCGACGCATCGGTGCGCGGTCTGGTCATTATCGGGGAGCATGCGCAATGGTCGTGAACACATTGAAGGATTGGCTGGCGCGCTCGCCTTTGGTCGCCATCCTGCGCGGCGTCAAGCCGGACGAAGTCGAGGCGATTGCCGGCGCGCTTGAAGCAGCCGGCATCGCCATTGTCGAAGTGCCGCTGAACTCGCCCGATCCGCTCGACAGCATCGCGCGGCTGGCGAAGAATTTCGGCCCGCGGCTTTTGATCGGCGCCGGCACGGTGATGTCGCCGGAACAGGTCGCGCAGATCGCCGCCGCCGGCGGCAGACTGATCGTGACGCCGCATGCCGATGTCGCGGTGACGCGCGCCGCCAAGCAGCATGGCATGCTCGCCGTACCCGGCTTCTTCACGCCGACGGAAGCGTTCACTTTGCTCGCCGCCGGCGCCGATGCGCTGAAATTGTTTCCCGCCGAAGGCGCGCGGCCCGAAGTGCTGCGCGCCATGCGCGCCGTGCTGCCGCCTGAGACTCTGGTGCTGCCGGTCGGCGGCGTCGATGCCGCCAACATCGGCGCATGGCGCGCGGCGGGTGCCGCCGGCTACGGGATTGGTTCAGCAGTCTACAAGTCTGGCGATACGGCGGCGGTCGTGGCGGAGAAGGCCAAACGGCTGGTCGCGGCCCTAGCTTGAGGCCGTTTCACCGCGCGTGCGTTTATCGCCGTTGGCGCGCAGCTGGCGCTCTTCATCGACCATGAAATCCCGGATGACGGGCACATCGTCCCGCTGCTCCGAAATCAGCAGCTGAAACACCATGTTTGAGCCGTTGAGAAAGCCGAGTTCCACCGCGCCCAGATAGAACTCCCACATGCGGGCGAAACGTTCGCCCATAAGGTTCACGACTTCCGTCCGGCGCGCCATGAAACGCCGCCGCCAGTTGCGGATAGTCCAGTAGTAATGCAAGCGCAGCACTTCACAGTCCGACACCCAAAGCCGCGTGCGCTCCAGGGATGCGAACACCTCGGACAACGCCGGCACGTAGCCGCCGGGAAAAATATACTTGCGGATGAAGGGCGCGGTGGAGCCTGGCGGCGAATTGCGCCCGATCGCGTGAATTAATGCAAAGCCCCCGGGAGCCAGCAACTGCCGGATGCGCTCGAAATAAACATCGAAGTATGAAACGCCGACGTGTTCCATCATGCCGACCGAGACGACTCGGTCGAACCGGCCTTCCAGCTTGCGATAATCCTGCTCGACGAATGTCACCTTGTCGGCGACGCCCGCCGCTTCCGCCCGCTTTCGCGACTCCGCGAGTTGCTCGGGCGATACGTTGATCGCGGTGACCCGCACGCCACAGGCTTGAGCCAGGTAAATCGATAACGCGCCCCAGCCGGATCCTATTTCAGCCACCGTCATATTGGGAGCAAGCCGCAGCTTCGCGGCAATGTGGCGAAGCTTGTTCTTCTGGGCCTGTTCAAGCGCCTCGTCGGGATAAGCAAAATACGCGCAGGAATAACTCATCGTTTCGTCGAGCCATAATTTATAGAATTCGGCAGGATGGTCGTAATGGCTGCGCACTTTGGTCGCGGCCCGTTCGACGGGATTGGACTGGTGAATGCCGCGCACCAGCCGCCACCATTTGCGCAGGCTTTGCTGCAAGGGATGCGACGCCAGCCCCTGGCGATTGACCGAAAAAAGCAGAAGCAGATCGTAGATCGAAGAGCCGTCTTCGAAGACCAGCCGCCCATCCATGTAGGCTTCGCCGGTTGCGAGCTCCGGATTTAGAAACAATTCCCGCTCGACGGCGGCATCGGTCAAGCGGATCGTGACAGAAGGGCCATCGCCGCTGCCGAAGCTATGCTCGGCGCCATCATGGGTCCGTAGAATGAGCCGCCCCTTCTTGACGAAGCGGCGAAGCAGATGCGGCAAAATCATCATTTTTTCTGATCGCTTGGTTTGGGATCAGCGGAAGAAAATGCGTCGAGCCAGATCACATTCGACATCGAACATTTTGACAACGGGAGATATTGAAAAAACTGCGTTGACCGGTTGAACGACAAACGAACCACCGCGAAAACTGCGCTGTCGTCCGGCGGCCTCGGCCATCGTTAGTAATCGCCAACCGTGGGATTGGTTCACGGAGGCCGGCCGTATTCGAACGGCAGTTGGCGCCGGCATGACCGGCCTTAAACTGGCTTGTTTCGATGATTTTCGAAGGCCAGACGGCCAACAGGCCCAGAAAGGCCGCCGCACCGCGAACGGGCGATACCGCATAAGAGCGCTGCGCCGGGGCGGGAAGACCGCTAAGTCTTTGATAAACCTAGGGGTCGGATGGTCGGAGTGGCAGGATTTGAACCTGCGACCCCCTCGTCCCGAACGAGGTGCGCTACCAGACTGCGCTACACTCCGACTATCGGCGGCCTTATAACCCCCTCACGTTTGAAACCGCAAGCGCCCAGGGCGAAGTGACTGAAAATGACTGCTGAACCGGGCACACGGGTGTTAAGAGCCGATAAAGCCGCGATTTCCGCCGCGGCCGAGGTCCTGCGGCAGGGCGGGCTGGTCGCATTCCCGACCGAGACGGTCTATGGCCTCGGCGCCGACGCCCGCCATGGCGAAGCCATCGCCCGGCTTTACGCAGCCAAGGGACGCCCGGCGTTCAATCCTTTGATCGCCCACGTCGCCGATCTCGACGCCGCCCGCCAGCTCGCCGTGTTCGATGCCGATGCCGAGAAACTCGCCGCCGCCTTCTGGCCCGGCCCGCTGACGCTCGTGCTGCCGAAGCGCCCCGACTGCCCGGTGGCCGCGCTGGCGCTGGCCGGGCTCGACAGCATCGCCATCAGGGTGCCGAGCCAAAAGACGGCGCGGGCGCTTCTGGCGGCCTTCGGCGGCCCGGTGGTGGCGCCGTCGGCCAATCGCTCCGGCCATGTCTCACCGACCAGCGCCGCGCATGTACTGGCCGACCTGCGCGGCCGCATTGACCTCATTCTCGACGACGGCGACTGCGACGTCGGCGTTGAATCGACCATTGTCGCGCTGCTCGGCGAGCCGACCTTGCTGCGGCCGGGCGGCCTGCCGCGCGAGGACATCGAGCGCGTGCTCGGGCATGCGCTGGCCTCGCCTTCCATCGACGACGCGGGAGACGCGCCGCTCGCGCCCGGCATGCTGGCCTCGCATTACGCGCCGAAGGCCACGGTCCGGCTGGAGGCTTCGACGCCGCGCGCCGGCGAAGCGCTGCTCGCCTTCGGCGACGCGCCGGCGTTCGACGGCACCACCTTTAACCTATCGCCGCGCGGCGACCTGATCGAAGCCGCCGCCAATCTGTTTTCGCATTTGCGCGCACTCGATGCGTCGGGCGCGACGGCGATTGCCGTGATGCCGGTGCCGCGCGACGGCCTCGGCGACGCCATCAACGACCGGCTTTCGCGCGCCGCCGCGCCGAAACCTTAGAAGTCAGGGACCCCGCTTCGATGAACGAACAACTGCGCCGCGCGCCCGCGCCCGACCTGCTGCCGCGTTTCGCCGCCATCGTCGGCGACAAATATGCCGTCACCGACCCGCAGGCTTTGGCGCCGCATCTAATCGAAGGCCGCGGGCTCTATCAAGGCGTGACCTCGCTGATGCTGCGTCCGGGCTCGACCGAGGAAGTCGCGGCGATCCTGAAGCTCGCCAACGAAACGAAAACCTCGGTGGTGCCGCAAGGCGGCAATACCGGACTGGTCGGCGGACAAATTCCGTTCGACGGCGAACTCATTCTGTCGCTGACGCGGCTCGACAAGATCCGCGAGGTCGATGCCTCGTCCAACACCATCACCGTCGAAGCCGGCGTCGTGTTGCAGAAGGCGCAGGAAGCGGCCGCCGCTGCGGGCCGATTGTTTCCGCTGTCACTCGGCTCGGAAGGCTCCTGCACCATCGGCGGCAATCTTTCGACCAATGCCGGCGGCACCGGCGCGCTCGCCTACGGCATTGCCCGCGAACTGGTCGCCGGCGTCGAGGTGGTGCTTGCCGACGGCCGCGTCATGCATCTGTTGCGCAAGCTGAAGAAGGACAATACCGGCTACGACCTGCGCCATATCTTTGTCGGCGCCGAAGGCACGCTCGGCGTCATCACCGCCGCGGTGCTGAAGCTGTTTCCGCAACCCCGCGCGGTGGAGACGGCGTTCATCGGCCTCAAGTCGCCGGACGCGGCGGTGAAGCTTCTGAACCTGGCGCAGGCGCGCATCGGCGGCACCGTCACCGGCTTTGAACTGATGGTGCGCGGCATTGTTGAAATGGCGCTCAAGCACGGCCATGGCAATCGCGATCCGCTGGCCGGCGCGCACCCCTGGTACGTGCTGATGGAAGTATCGTCGCAGCAGAGCGAAGGCTTGCGCGACGCGCTCGAAACCTTCCTCGGCGAAGCCATCGAGCAGGGTCTGGTGGACGACGCCACGATCGCGGCCAGTCTCGATCAGCGCAAGGCGTTCTGGCATTTGCGTCATACCTTGACCGAAGTGCAGAAGCCGGAAGGCGGCTCGATCAAGCATGACGTCTCGGTGCCGGTCGCCGCGGTGCCGGCCTTCATCGCCGAGGCCAGCGACGCCGTAACCGCCGTTATTCCCGGCGCGCGGCCGGTGCCCTTCGGCCATGTCGGCGACGGCAATATTCATTTCAATGTCAGCCAGCCGGTCGGCGCCGACAGCAAGGCGTTTCTCGCGCGCTGGACCGAGGTCAACGCCGTGGTCGACAAGATCGTGCTGAAATACCAGGGCTCGATCTCAGCCGAGCACGGCATCGGCAAGCTCAAGCGCGAGTCGCTGGTCAAGGTGAAGGACCCGGTGGCGCTTGCGCTAATGCGCGAATTGAAAAAGATGCTCGATCCGAACGGGATATTGAACCCGGGCAAGGTGTTGTAGGCAATCCGTCAATTACACACGTAGTGATTGCAGAACGCTCCCGCTTGTGATACTTTAAAAATCAGCGGTGGGAGCATTTCATGCAAGACGCCGTTATCGCGGCCATCCTCTGCCTTCTCGGCCTGGGCGCAATCGTCGTCGCGGCAATTTTCGTCTTCAAACAAAAAGCCTATATCGACAAAAGCACCGGTAACGTCGTCACCGAGATCGACGTTCCTTTTTTGGGAAAACTGAAAACAACCACGCCGGCCATTGGGCTTTGCTTTGTCGGAGCGATTTTCGGCTATTTCGCTTATGACCTGATGAAGAAGCGCGGGCCGGAATTGATCTCGTTTGACGGCGAAATCCAAATCGAGCAAGGCAATTCCCCGAGCATCGACGTCGTTATGGTTGGGATCACCTCCGGCGCATGGATTCAATCGAGAACGCCAAACGGCTCTAGCCTGAACCTGCCGGTCAAGATCTCCGTGCCCAACTCATGGACGTCCTATCAGGCCTTCGCCTTCGCCGTAGGCGGCGCGAAGTCGCGGCCGGACATTATCGGCGCCAGTCTCGACAATCCGACATTCAAGTTGAGCATCAAACCATGATAAAGCACGCAGCACCGGTCATCCGCGCCGCCGTGATTCTGGCCGCGCTGACCTCTATCGCGGGTGCGCAGGCGCAATCTCCCGCAACGACCAAAGATGCTACGGGCGTAACATCCGCTAAAGGCATCGTCGTCGGACCAAACAACACACCGCAAGCCGGTGTTCCCGTTCAGATCGTTGGACCGCCCGGGCAAACGGTTGCGATCACCGACAAAGAGGGCAAGTGGTCGGTCTACAATCTCCCCGCCGGAGATTATAAAGTGAAGATGATTGGCCCCACCAATTCGTCGACGACAAAACAGGTCGGGTTTTCGGTCAAGGAGCCGTCATTTTTTGACAAATGGCTAGGCGGGACGAGCGGAACTGTCACAAGCCCGGCAATCGAAGTGGAAACGACGCGATAGGTTGCGTTCAAAACAACACGCCCTGCCCGTCGTTCTTCTTCGGCTTTTCCCGCTTCGGCGCTTTGGCACGCTTGCGTATCGGCGGAAGCCCTGGCTCGCCACCGAGCGGTCCGGTAAACAATTCGAGCAGTTTCGGATTGTCATTGGCGACGCGGTTGACGTCGATCGACACCGGATAGGCTTTCAGCAATTCATCGGGCGCCGGGCGGATCAAAGTTTGCGCCAAAGCCGCATCGACACTGCTTTCAAAATCGCCCTTGCCGAGCCAGCGGTCGAATTCGTCGGGCGGGATAATTACTGGCATTCGGTCATGAATCGGGGCCAGGGTCGCATTGGCCGAGGTGGTGACGATGACCGCGGTGTCGAGTTCCTCGCCGTTCGGCCCGGTCCAGGTTTCCCAAAGACCTGCAAAGGCGAGCGGCTTGGCCGATTTGGCGTGAATGTAATAAGGCTGCTTGCGCGGCACGCCAGCCTTCCATTCGTAAAAACCATCGGCCGGGATCAGGCAGCGCCGCCGCTTCATCGCGACGCGAAAGGCCGGTTTGGCGGCTGCGCCCTCGCCGCGCGCATTAATAATCAGCGAGAACGTCTTTGGGTCCTTGACCCACGACGGCAGCAGCCCCCAGCGCAGCAGCGCGAACTGGCGCTTGCCGTCCACAACCCGGACGACAGCGATCGGCTGCGTCGGCGCGATATTGTAGCGGGATGGAAAGTTGGGCTGTTCGGCATAGCCGAACAACGCCCGGATCGCTTCCGGCGATGAGGTTAACGTGTAGCGGCCGCACATATGAACGATCCAGAAAGAGCCCGCGTTTAATCACGCTTTAACCCTCGGCAATATAACACTAGCCGACGGTGGAATGCGGGGTTGGGGGACCCTCTTTATGCAATATCAGGATTGCGCCATCGACGTGCAAGCGGACGAGGCGGATGCCCTTCTGGCGCGCTCCTTCGCCACGGCCATGGCCGGGCTGGAACTCGCCGACGCCAACATCAACCCGCAAACCGGGCTGGCCACCGACTATCTCAACCATTTCAACGAAGCGATCATGCTCCTGGAAATGGTGGGCGAGTGCCCGGACTGCCTCGCCGACATTCGCCGCTGGCAGCCGATGAGCTACCGCGAACATTTCCTTGAATCGCATTTCCGGGGCCGCGACCTGGCGATTGCCGCCTATGCCGGCGCCGACCCGGCGGCGCGCGCCTGCCTCGACAATCTGGCCTCGTCGATGACGACAGTGATCGAAGCGACCCGCGCCACCATGACCGCCGATCTGCCAGCGCAGGCCGCCGCCGATCTCGCCGCCCGCGCCGCGCGCTGGCTGAAGCCGCTCATCGCCCGCGCCGGCGCCGTGATCAACGGCGATATCGAAATAAGCGCAACCAGTGCCAGCGATATCGACGCGCCTCAGGCCAGCGCCGACCGGCTGATGCAGCTCGCCTGAGGGCAGCGTCGCAAGCAAGACCTGGCGCCGGGGAAATGCTAGGCAGGCGGCGACATCCCTGCCCTTCCTGAACGGACCGCCTCGTCAATGGCCGAGCCGCGAACCTACCCGCAACGCCCGTTTCTCGCAGTCAGCGCCGCCATCATGCGCGACGGCAAGGTGCTGGCGGTGCGGCGCGCGCGCAAACCCGCGCTCAACCTCTACACCATGCCAGGCGGTGTGGTCGAAGCCGGCGAGACATTGTTCGAGGCGGTGAAGCGCGAGGTGCGCGAGGAGACCGCGCTCGAGATCGAACCGGTGGCGCTGGCCGGCCACCGCGAAGCAATCCAGCGCGACGCGCAGGGCAAGGTCGAGCGCCACTTCATCATCATGTGTTTTGCGGCACGCTGGCTGTCCGGCGATGTCCTGCTCAACGAAGAACTCGACGATGCCCGTTGGCTCACCGTGCCGGAGCTTTCGTCCTTGCGCACCACCGAGGGCCTCGGCGAGATCGTTACGGCCGCCGCCGGCCTGCTCGGCGTTAAGGTTTAAAGGCCGCCTTGCGAATGCCTTGGAGCCGGCGCATATCAACGGCACTACGGGAACATGACGCTTTGAAAAATCGGCTCGTGCAAAATCCAATCGTCCTTGCCGCACTGCTGCTCTCGCTGGCGGGGCCTGCCGCCGCGCAGACGCCGGCACCTGCGCCGGCGCCGGCAGCGCCGCCGGACACTGCCAGCGCGCCCTATGACGGCGACTTGCAGCGGCTCGCGGAAATCCTCGGCTCGCTGCAATATCTGCGCACCGTGTGCGGCGCCAAGGAAGGCCAGAAATGGCGCGCCGAAATGCAGGCGCTGATCGACGCAGAAGCGCCCGGCGGCGAAAGGCGACGGCGGATCGTCGCCCGCTTCAACAGCGGATACCGCGGTTTCGAGCAGACCTACCGCACCTGCACCCCGGCCGCCGACCTCGCCATTCGCCGCTATCTCGACGAGGGCGCGAAAATCGCCCGTGAGGTTACCGCGCGCTACGCCAACTAGCGTGGTCTGGACGCCGGTTGTCCATTGTTTATGCGGGTTCCTGGCCGTTAACATTTACACACAGCAATTAACCTTTCCTTTATGTCCGGGCTATTTCGGCGCACCCAGCATGCTAACGTCCGCTTTAGATGAAGGGACTGGCGGTCATTTTGGCCGTAGCGACGAAGGCACCGGGGCGCAGGCGCGAATGAACACGATTGGGCGATCCACACATAGCCGCGAGCCGGTTCCGGACCACGAGCAGAAGCGCGTCGCATTGGGCTATCTGCATGAGGCTTGGGCCGAAGCGCGCCTCGACGGCATCGATGGCGATTGCCTGGCGCAGGCCTGCCTGTTCGCGGCGCTGGCCGAATTCGTCACCACTTATGGCGAGGAAGCGGCCGCCACCTTTACCGATGGCCTCGCCGCGCGCATTCGCAACGGCGAATTTTCCGTCGACCAGCAGCGGCAATAAGTCTCGCTTGGGCCTTTCCGGCTTAGATAGAATCAAAGCCGGGCTCTAGCTTCTTGTTTTGACGCGCTTTCTTCGCGCGAACCGGTTCCCACTTCGCTCGAAAACGCTCTGGGCTAGCGCTTCCCGCGCAGGCCGTAGAACCGCTCCAGCACAGCATCGATATCGGCCGGATAAAACGGCTTCTTGAGGAACGCCAATGCGCCCGCGGCATGGGCGCGGTCGGCGATCGCGTTGTCGAGCGTCGATGTCATCATCACCACCGCGACGCCGGGGGTTTCGCGCTTGATTTCCGACAAGGTCTCGAAGCCGTTAAGCCCCGGCATGTTGTAGTCGAGAAACACCATGCCGAAATTGCCGGAGCGCAATTGCTCCAGCGCGGTGAAACCTTCCGCCGCTTCGTGCATGTCGAGAGCGAAACGGCTGCCGGACAGTATTTTTCGCACGATGCTGCGCATAGTGGCGGAATCGTCAACGATCAGAACACGGGTCGGAATCGTCGCGCGCACGCAGATCTCGATGAGATCACGCGCCTCTTCCTGGTTCGACGGTTTGGCCAGCATGCCGTCGATGCCATCCGGCCGCGCGCCGCCGGCCGGCCCAGTTAAGAAGACCAGCGGCCCGGGCTTCCGCGAACGGGCGTTGGCGATCACCACGGCCTTTTCCGGCGCCGGCAAATCATTGTCGATCAGGCAGATATCGGCGCCGACGTCGGCAAGCAAAGCCGCGCCGGACGAGGCCTTGTGGGCGGAAAATTCGACCGGCACCGACGACAGTCCGGCGCCCTGGCGCCACAGTTCCATATCGGTCGGAACGGCCGCGATGCCGATCATTTTCAGCGAAACGAGGTCGCCGCTCATTCTAGCCCCTGCCCCAGTGCCCCATCCTTTTCATCCATCAGAGGGGTGCACTACTACCGTTGATAAATGGTCGCATCGTTTCTGCAAATCAATCGGCACAACTCTTTTTGGCCAAAAGCCTGGGGAAAACCCGATAAAATTCCGCGGCAATAATGCGCCCGGCCGCCATCGGTCAGCCTAAACATCAGCTTTCGTCAGGCGCCGAGCGTTTCCAGAAACCTGACGCACTCGCCTTGCGCCGGCGCGGTCAGACCACCGTCCCACATCGCCTTTCGCCCGCGTATCACCGTTCCGACCGGCCAACCCGTTACATTAATACCATCGTAGGGCGTCCAACCGGATTTCGAGGCGATCCAGGCATTGGTGATGGTTTCACTACGCTTTAAATCGACCGCCGTCACGTCGGCGTCGTAGCCTACGGCGATGCGGCCTTTGCTGGCCATGCCGAAAACGCGCGCCGGGCCGGCGCTGGTGAGGTCGACCAGACGTTGCAAAGTCAGCTTACCGGCATTGACGTGGTCGAGCATCAGCGGAACCAAAGTCTGCACGCCGGCCATGCCGGAATGCGTCTTCGGATAAGGATGCGCTTTTTCTTCCAGCGTGTGCGGCGAGTGATCGGAGCCGATATTATCGATGACGCCTTGGGCGATGGCGTTCCATAGCCCGGCGCGGTGGCTGGCATCGCGGATCGGCGGATTGAGCTGCGCCAAGGTGCCGAGCTTCTCGTAGCAGTCCGGTGCGGCCAGCGTGAGATGCGCCGGCGTCGCCTCCGCGGTGGCGACGTCCTTGTGACCGGCGAGGAAGAGCGCTTCTTCCTTCGACGTCACATGCAGAACGTGGACGCGCTTGCCGGTTTCGTGCGCGAGGCGGATGAGGCGCTGCGTGCAGATCAGCGCCGCCTGCGCGTCGCGCCAAATCGGATGCGAGCGCGGATCGCCCTCGATGCGCAGGTGCATGCGCTCGCGTAAACGGTCCTCGTCCTCGGAATGGAATGCGGCGCGGCGATTGATCGCCTTGAGCACGGCGCGCACGCCCTCGTCGTCCTCGATCAGCAGCGTGCCGGTCGACGAGCCCATGAAGACCTTGACCGCGCAGGCGCCCGGCAGGCGCTCCAGCTCGGCAAGCTCATGGGTGTTCTCGCGGGTGGCGCCGACATAGAAGGCGAAGTCGCAATGCATACGGTGATGCGCGCGTTTGACCTTGTCGGCGAGCGCCGAAGCGTCGGTCGTCTGCGGGATGGTGTTCGGCATTTCGAACGTCGCCACCACGCCGCCGAGCACGGCGCCGCGCGAGCCGCTTTCCAGATCCTCCTTGTGCGTCAGGCCCGGCTCGCGGAAATGCACATGCGTATCCATGACGCCCGGCAGAAGGTGCAGGCCGCGGCAATCGACCGTCTCGCCGCCCGATGCCAGCGACAGGTCGCCGATGGCGGCAAAGCGGCCGTCGCGGATGCCGAGGTCGCGCTGGCCTTCACCGTCATGATTGACGACGGTGCCGCCCTTGAGGATGAGGTCGAACGTTTCGGCCATTCTGGAGCCGCTCCAAATGAGGCCGGTATCTTGGCCTTGAGCCTTGCCCGACAGCGCTTACGTTTCGGCGCGAGTTCTGGCAAGACGGGTGCGGGCCATTTAGGGCCCGGTCAGGGAAAATTATGCAAGCAGCACTGCTTCCCGAACGCGGCGTGGTCAAGGTCGCTGGCGCCGACGCCCGCCACTTTCTCAATGGGCTGGCCACCACCGACATCAACAAGGTCGCGCCTGGCGCGGCGCGCTTCGGCGCGCTGCTGACGCCGCAGGGCAAGATCATCGTCGATTTCATCGTCGCCGAAGCCCTGCCGGAGGACGGCAGCGGCTTTTTCCTCGATTGCCCGAAGGCGCTGTTGCAGCCGCTCGTCGAGAAGCTGACCTTCTACCGCTTGCGCGCCAAGGTGACGGTCGAGGACCTGTCCGACCGGCTCGGCGTCATGGCCTATTGGGGCAGCAGCGGGACGAGCGACTACGGCCTGTGCTACGCCGACCCGCGCCTGGCGGCGCTCGGCATGCGCATCATCGTGCCGCCGGAGCTTGCAGCCGAAGCCGCCGCCGATCTCGGCGCGGCGTTAGTGGCGCCGGAAGCCTATCACGCCCACCGCATTGCGCTCGGCGTGCCGCGCGGCGGCCAGGACTTTTCCTATAACGACGCCTTCCCGCACGAAGCCGATATGGACCAGCTCGCCGGCGTCGATTTCGACAAAGGCTGCTATGTCGGCCAGGAAGTGGTGTCGCGCGTCGAGCATCGTTCGACCGCGCGCAGCCGGGTCGTGCCGGTCGTCTATGACGGCGGCGCGCCGATGGAAGGCGCAACCGTAATGGTGGGCGACAAGCAGATCGGCGTCATGGGCTCATCGGCGGACGGGCATGGGCTGGCGCTGTTGCGGCTCGACCGCGCCGGCGATGCGCTCGCCAGCGCGACGCCCATCGTCGCTGCCGGCGTGCCGATCCGGCCGGTGAAACCGGAATGGGCGACGTTTGCCTGGCCGGGCGAGGACAAGGCTTCGTCATGAGCGGGGCGATCACGCATGACGACGGCCTGGTCCGCTGCCCGTGGCCGAAAACCGACCCGCTTTACGTCGCCTATCACGACATCGAATGGGGCGTGCCCGAATGGGACGACCGTGCTTTGTTCGAGAAACTCATTCTCGACGGCTTCCAGGCCGGATTGTCGTGGATCACCATTTTGCGCAAGCGCGATAATTTCCGCGCCGCCTTCGACGATTTCAATCCGGAAAAGATCGCCCGCTATACGCCGAAGAAGGTCGAGCGGCTGATGAATGACGCCGGCATCGTGCGCAACCGCGCCAAGATCGAAGGCACAATCAACTCGGCCAAGGCTTATCTCAAGATCATGGACAATGGGCCGGGATTTTCGGCAATGCTGTGGGACCATCTCGGCGGCCGGCCGCATGACCACAAGATCGGCGCCCGCTCGAAGACGCCGACCGAGAACGAGATTTCGCGAGCAATGAGCAAGCAGTTGCTCGGCCACGGCTTCAAATTCGTCGGCCCGACCATTGTTTATGCGTTCATGCAGGCGGTCGGCATGGTCAACGACCATCTGGTGACGTGTCATTGTCACGCCAAGTGCAATAAACTCGCGAAGCGGAAATGAGCAAGACGATAAAAACGGGCGCACCGCGCGCCTGGCAACGCATGCTGTCGGGGCGCAGGCTCGATCTGCTCGATCCCTCGCCGCTCGATGTCGAGATGGAAGACATCGCGCATGGCTTGGCGCGCGTCGCGCGCTGGAACGGCCAGACCAAGGGCACGCATATTTTTTCGGTGGCGCAGCATGTGCTGCTGGTCGAGGCCTTGGCGCGGCAGAAGTCGTCGACGCTCGATGAGCGCGGGCGGCTCGCGGTGCTGCTGCACGATTCCGCCGAGTACGTGATCGGCGACATGATCTCGCCGTTCAAGGCGGTGATCGGCGACAGCTACAAGGTGGTGGAGAACCGGTTGCTCGCCGCCATTCATGTGCGCTTCGGCTTGCCGGCGAAATTGCCCGAAAGTCTTTTGAAACTGATCAAGGCCGCCGACCGACAAGCCGCCTATCTCGAATCGACGCATCTGGCCGGCTTCGAAGACACCGAGGCGCGCAAGTTTTTCGGACCGCCGCCGAAATATTCCGCCGCCATGGAGCGCGATTATTTGACGCCCTGGCCGGCCGCCACCGCGGCCAGGCGCTTCAAGGAACGGGTCGAGAAATTGTTACGCGCCTAATTCTTTTCAAAGGTCGCGGACGGCATTAAATAGACCTCATGATTCACGTCTGCTCCCTCGCGCGCATGCCGGCAACCGTCACCGAGACCGGCGCCAGTCATATCATCACCTTGCTGCGGCTGACCGACCGCGCCAAGCGGCCGGTGCATATCGCCGAGCAAAACCATCTGATCCTCGGCCTCGACGACATCGCCGAGGCGATGGACGGCCAGACCTTGCCGGCCGACGAGCATGTCGAACGCCTGCTCGCTTTCGCCAACCAGTGGGACCGCAAGGCGCCGATGGTGGTGCATTGCTTCGCCGGCATCAGCCGTTCGACCGCGGCGGCCTTCACCATCGCCTGCCTGCGCAATCCGCAACGCGACGAATTACAGATCGCCCGCGCCATCCGCGACGCTTCGCCGACGGCGATGCCGAACACCCGCATCGTCGCCATCGCCGACCGCCTGCTCAAGCGCGACGGCCGCATGGTGCGCGCGGTCGAAGCTTTGGGCCGCGGGCAGGAGGCGATGGAAGGCCATCCGTTCCGGCTCGATTTGCTGTAGCGACCTGCGCTACACTTGTCACGCAACGAACGGGGGCAAAAGTGGCGGACTATTCCTACGGCGTGGTCGATTCGAATGTCCTCAAATCCTATGACGGACTCGGCTTTCTCAAAGCCATCATCGCCGGAACGCTGCCGCAGCCACCGATCAGCGAGATCATGGGATTTCATCTGACCGAGGCCGAGCCCGGCCGCGTCGTCTTCGAAGGCCAGCCGAATTTACAGCACTACAATCCGATCGGCAGCGTCCATGGTGGCTTCGCCGCGACGCTCTTGGATTCCGCGCTCGGCTGCGCCATCTTCTCGACTTTGCACAAAGGCGACGCCTGGACCACGCTCGAATTGAAACTCAATTATGTGCGCGGCATGAGCCACGATACCGGGCCGGTACGCGCCGAAGGCCGCATCATTCATCGCGGCCGCACCGTGGCGACCTCGGAAGGCGATCTGAAAGACTCAGCCGGAAAACTATACGCGCACGCGACGACAACCTGCATGATCTTTCCGGCGAAGAGCTAAACGCGGAGCAGAAGCGGATTGACGTTTAGTTTCTTTCAGCCGTCAAAGACGAACGCAGGCCGAGCGGCTGGCCGGTGTCTTCATTCGAGGCGCTGGCGCGCACGGAGCGGCGGGAAAATTCGCAATAGGCAAAGCCGAGGCCGGAAATAGCGCCGCGGAAGGTCTGCTCATCGATCTTGGTCAGGTTGAAGCACGGCTCGAACGGCATGCCGCGCAGCGAGGCGCACACCGATCCGCCTTTGACCTGCAATGTATTGGCCGGCAGCGCGGCATAACGCACCTTGCCGGCGCCCTGGAACTGGATGGAGCCGACCACGGAGCCATCGGCGTGCACGCGGCCCTGGCCGCGCGTGCCTTCAAAACAGTTGTAGCTGAAGGTTTTGCCGATCACGAAACGGCGCGCCTCTTCGGCGCTCATCTCGCCGGCCATGGCCGGCAGCGCGGCCAACAGGCCGGCCAACAACGCAACCAAACGCAACATCACAGCACTCCAACTGACGCCACACGTTACGCGGGCCAAGATTACGCAAAAGGCGGCCCGTCTTTAAAGTCTAAAGCGAGTATGCCTAACGAAAGTCGCCAAATCCTGAACGCCGTTTACCCGATTTTGACCACGACCCGGCCGCGCACCTGGCCGGCGAGGATGGCCGCAGCGGTGTCCGGCAGCTCGGAAAGGCCGATTTCCCGGGTCATGGCGGCTAATTTGGGGCGGTCGAGGTCGGTTTCCAGCCTTCTCCACGCCGCCTCGCGCCGGGGCAGCGGGCACATGACCGAGTCGATGCCGTAAAGACACACTCCCCGCAAAATAAACGGCGCGACGGAGGTCGGCAGGTCCATGCCGCCAGCAAGGCCGCAGGCGGCGACCGCGCCGCCGTATTTGGTCATCGATAAAAGGTTGGCCAGGGTCGTGGAACCGACCGAGTCGATGCCGCCGGCCCAGCGTTCCTTGGCCAGCATCTTGACCGGGCCGGAAAGCGCGGCGCGTTCGACAATATCGCTGGCGCCGAGACCTTTAAGATAATCGCCCTCCTCCGGCCGTCCGGTGACGGCGCTGACCGAATAGCCGAGCCTGGCGAGCAGCGCGACGGCGACCGAACCGACGCCGCCGGCAGCGCCTGTCACGGCCACCGGGCCGCTCGCCGGCGTGACGCCATGGCGTTCCAGCGCCATCACCGACAGCATCGCCGTGTACCCCGCCGTGCCGATGGCCATGGCCTCGCGCGCGCTCAGGCCGGACGGCAGCCGCACCAGCCAGTCGCCTTTGACGCGGGCCTTTTCGGCGTAGGCGCCAAGATGCGTTTCGCCGAGCCCCCAGCCATTGGCGATGACTTTATCGCCCGGCTTCCAGGCGGCGTGGCTGGAGCTCTCGACCGTGCCGGCGAAGTCAATGCCGGCGATCATGGGAAAGCGGCGCACCACCGGCGCCTTGCCGGTGATGGCGAGGCCGTCCTTGTAATTGACGCATGAATATTCGACGCGGACGGTGACGTCGCCGTCCATCAAATTGGCATCGTCGAAATCGGCGAGCCCGGCCTTGGTGCCGGTCTCGGTCTTCTCGACCACCATCGCCTTGAATGTCGCCACGCGCCTGCTCCCCGCCTTTTTATAGGGCAGGCTTATTTAGGCCGGAGCCCCCACGGGACGCAACACCGGCTTCTCGACGATCGGCAGGTTGATCAGGGCCGACAGCACGCCGAAGAACACCGACAGCCACCACACCGGATTGTAAGAGCCAAAATATTCGAAGGCGTAGCCGCCGAGCAGCACGCCGAGGAAACCGCCGACCTGATGGCTGAAGAAGGCAAAGCCGAACAGCATGGTCATCCAGCGCGTGCCGAACATCACCGCCACCAGTGCGGACGTCGGCGGCACCGTCGACAGCCACAGAAGCCCCGTCACCGCGCCGAATATCAATGTCGTCGTGGTCGACGGCGGCATCAGGATGAAGATGACGATCGATAGCGCCCGTCCGGCATAGATGATCGACAGGATGTAGCGCTTCGGCATGCGATTACCGAGATAGCCAGACAGCAACGAGCCGATGATGTTGAACAGGCCGATGGTGGCGAGCGTCCAGCCGCCGACCTGAGCCGAAATTCCGATATCAACCAGGTACGACGGCAGATGCACGGTAACGAAAGCAAGCTGGAAGCCGCAGGTGAAGAAGCCAAGCACCAGCAGCACATAAGAGCGATGGCCGAAGGCTTCGGTCAAAGCCTGCTTGATTGACTGGCCCGCCAGCGGCGCCGGCGCACCCGGCGCGCGGCGCGGCGTCGCGAGCGCCAGCGACAAAGGCAAAATCAGCAATAGCACGCCGCTGAAAACCAGCAGCGCGTTCTGCCAGCCATAGGCGTCGATTAGGCCGACGCCGAGCGGCGAGAACAAAAACTGGCCGAACGATCCGGCGCCGGTGCCGACGCCGAAAGCGATCGAGCGCCATTCCTCCGGCAGCAATTTGCCGAAGCCCCCAATGACGATGGTAAACGAACTCGCCGACAGGCCGAAGCCTATCAGCACACCGGCGGTGATGGTGAGGCTGCCCGGCGTCGTCGAGTAGCCCATCAGGCCGAGGCCGGCGGCGTAGAGAATAGCGCCGAAACACAGCACCCAGTTGGTGCCGTATTTATCGGCGATGGCGCCGGCGAAAGGCTGGCCGACGCCCCACAGCAAATTCTGGATCGCAAAGGCGAAGGCGAAAACCTCGCGGCCCCAGCCATTGGCTTGCGACATCGGCGTGAGGAAGAAGCCGAGCGAGGAGCGCGGCCCGAAGCCGATCATCGCCACCAGGCAGCCGCAGATGATGATGACGAGCGGCGTTCGCCATGTGGCGAGGACCGATTTGTCGGCGGCGGCTGGCATCGACATGAGAACGCTCCGGTCGGATTAGCTTCAACGAAATGCGCGACTAACCGCCGCAACCGGCCGGAACATAGAGGGTCCGGCCGCCTTCCTGAAACGAATATTCGTGATCCCAAGCATTTACTGGGCGCATGGCTCGCCGTCAAAATGTGGCTTTATGGGCCGAAAAGGCAATTGGCCCGGGGCGGCGCCGCCCCGCGCCCCGGCTACTCAACCTACAGCTTTTTGACTTCCGCTTCGGTGACCTTGGCGTTTCCCCAAGTCGGTTCGTTCGCGCCGTCGCCCCAGTTGCGCGGCCGGTAGAAGATCAGGCCGCCGAGCTTGTCCATCTTCTTCATCTCGCTGATCCAGTAAGGCCGCGCCCAGTCGTCATGATAGTGCGTCGACTTGGCGACGTCTGGCATCCACAATTTACCGTCGAGAACCTCGCGGGCGATTCTCATCGCTCGATCCCACGGCTCAGGTTCCTTGATCGCCTTCGACTTGCCGTCGCAGGCGAAGGTGAACTGGCACTTCAGATGGCGGTGATCGTTCTGATAGATGACGCCGCAAACGTCGTTCGGGTAATAAGGCGTGAAGGCACGGTTGAGCACGACTTGCGCGACCGCGATCTGCGCCCGCACCGGTTCGTCGCGTGCTTCGAAATAGATCGCGGTGGCCAGGCACTTGTCGGCCTTGGCGCGCGCGGCGCCTGCAAGCTTCAACCGCTCGGCCGGCGAACGGGGATGCTGGTCAACGCCGGTGACGACGCCTTTGCTGGCGATGCTTTCGCCTTCTTCGGCAATAGAGCCCGGCCGCTGCGGCGCGATCGCCGCCTGCTTGATGTCGGGATCGACCAGGGCAAGGATGACCGGCGCCTCCCCCGGCTTCCACGGCGCGATGCGCTCACGCTTCGCCATCAGCGGGTCGGCGTCGAAGTAAACGTCTTCCGGATCGAGACTGTGATCTTTGACATCGGGCGCAGGCTTCGCCGGCCGCGGCGCAAGATCAATCTCCTGCACCGCATCGAAGCGGTCCTGAGCCTTGCCCGGCGCGGCATGAACAACCTGCTCCGGCGCGGTTTCAATTTCCGGCAAAGGCGGCATCGGATCCCGGCCGCGCGAAATTGCCGAATCGCGCTTCGCCTTGCGGTTGACCGTGGGAAAACGCAACGGCGCATTGGCATCGCCAAGCGGCTGCGCGCCGATCGAACCGGCGATGTCATCGGGATCGAAATTGGCCAGGGCGTAAACCGGCGGCGGCGGAATATCCGTGCCGATTGGACGTGGCATCGAGAACATCGCGGCGTGAATGGTGCCGAAGGGCGACGCGATCAGGTGCTCGCGCGCGCGCTCGGTAACGATCGGCTGGCGCGCCAGGAGCGCGCCGAGATCCTGGAATCCGATGGCATTGGGCAACACGGCAAGAACCAGCGCTCCGATGCCGATGCGCACGCGGCGTGATGGCGCAAACCTGCGCCGGCCGGCCGTCTTCGATGAATATCTTACTCGGGCCACACAACACCACAACGAAACACGGCAATTGCCGTCCTGACGCGGACAAAGCGACAGATTTCGTTATGGCCCGGTTAACCTTGAAATCGCGTTAACGGCAGGAGTTCCGCTTCGTTTTGAGCAGCGCCTTTCGCCGCGCTTTGCCAATGCCCAGTTGCCGCGCCGACGCAAAGCAACCTCCTGAAACAAAGTTAACTATATCGCAATCGCTCAGGACCAATATCCGGTGGAACCATACCGGCGGGTCAGCATGCAGCTTCAAGAGATCATCGAAACGCTTGGCACTCAGGCGCCCCTTCTGGCCGGCCTGAGCCTCGCCTTCCTGCTGGTGATCGGTGTGCTGCAGCGCCGCCAGAGCGCGCAGAACCTGCAACTGCTGACCGCGCTCAACAACATGTCGCAGGGCCTCAACATGTTCGATGCGCAGGGCCGTATCACGCTTTTGAACCAGCGCTATCTCGACATGTACGGCCTTTCGGCCGATATCGTGAAGCCCGGCTGCACGCTGCACGAGCTTATCCGGCACCGCGTCGACACCGGCCTGTTGTCCGGAGATGTCGATACTTATTGCAAGCGCATCCTGGACGGCATCGGCAGAGGCGAGAGCACGCCGTTTCATGTCCAGGCGAGCGACGGCCGCATCGTGCTCGCCAAGAATGAACCTTTGCCCGGCGGCGGCTGGGTTTCTACGCACGAAGACGTCACCGAACAACGCCGCGCCGAGGAAGAACGCGCCGCAATTCGCGATCACGAACAGCGCCGCGCCGCGATCGAGAGCGCGATTTCGTCCTTCCGTCCGATGGTCGAACAGTTGTTGTCGCGCGTCAGCGGCAGCGCCACCGCCATGCGCTCGACCGCCGACAGCCTGTTCGGCTCGTCCGGCCGCACCTCGCAGCGCGCCGATGGCGCGGTGCAGGCCTTCAATGAAGCGAGCGCCAATGTCGAGACCGCCGCGGTCGCCGCCGAGGAACTGTCGCACTCGATTTCCGAGATCAGCCGTCAACTCACGCACACCAGCGACATCGTCCGCCTGGCCACCGACGAAGCCCAATCGACCGACGCCGAAATCGCCGGGCTTTCGGCCGGCGCGCAGAAAATCGGCGACGTCGTCAAGTTGATCAGCGATATCGCCGGACAAACCAATTTGCTGGCGCTCAACGCCACCATCGAAGCCGCGCGCGCCGGCGAGGCGGGACGCGGTTTCGCGGTGGTCGCGGCGGAAGTGAAATCGCTGGCGGTGCAGTGGCGGTGCAGGAATCGACCGGCGGCGCGGTGGAAGCCATTCGCAAGATCGCCGCCCGCATGCACGAGATCAACGAATACACGACCTCGGTCGCCGCCGCCGTTGAAGAGCAAAGCTCGGCGACCGGCGAGATTTCGCACAACGTCGCTTCGGCGGCGCAGGGCTCCGGCCATGTCGTCGAAGTCTTAAGCGAAGTAGTTGGCGCCGCGACCGAGACGCGCGCTTCGGCCGAAGCGGTGCGCGACGCCTCGCAGACGGTGGAGACGGCGGTGTCCAACCTGCGGCTTGAAGTCGAGGACTTCCTCGCCAAGGTCGCGGTTTAAAAAATCGACGAGTCGATGCCCGCCGCCATGCGGATGGCGATGACCAGTCCCATGGCGATGACGAAGCCGTAGCCGCGCGTCTGCATCTGCAACGGCCCCTTATCGAAGCCGCGCCAATAGACCGCGACCAGTTCAATCAACGCAATGCCGATCAGCACCCAGAAGAACGGGCCGAAGCCGAGCGCGCGGCTTTCCGGCACCAGCACCAGCACGGCGCCGATGGCGAGGCCGAAAATTGCACAACAGATATAGAACGTCCGGTCGATCGTCATGACGACGATCATGCCTGGCTTGCCGCCGTCTTGCCAAGCGCCGCCTGCGCCGCGGCGAGCCGCGCGATCGGGACGCGGAATGGTGAACACGACACGTAATCTAGCTTCGCGTCGTGGCAGAAGGCGACCGAGGCCGGATCGCCGCCGTGTTCACCACAAATCCCGACCTTGAGTTTCGGCTTGACCTTGCGGCCACGCGCGACGCCGATACGAACCAGTTCGCCGACCCCGGCCTGATCGATCGAGACGAAGGGATCGACCGGCAGAATGCCGCGCGCAGTGTAAATGCCGAGGAAACTGGCGGCGTCGTCGCGCGAAATTCCGAGCGTCGTCTGGGTCAAATCGTTGGTGCCGAAGGAGAAAAACTCCGCCGTCTCGGCGATCTCGCCGGCCATCAGGCAGGCACGCGGCAGTTCGATCATGGTGCCGACGTCGTAGGACAGCTTGGCGCCGGTCTCCTTGATGACGGCTTCCGCTATCGCGTCGATACGTGTCTTGACCAGATCGAACTCGGCGCGCGTCGCAATCAACGGCACCATGACTTCGGGATGCACAGGTTTGGACGTCCGTTTGGCGACGTCGGCGGCGGCCTCGAAAATAGCGCGCGCCTGCATCTCGGCGATTTCCGGATAGGCAATGGCGATGCGGCAGCCGCGGAAGCCGAGCATCGGATTGAACTCGGCGAGTTCGCGGGCGCGGTCGGCGATTTTCTTGGCCTCGACGCCCATCGCCGCCGCGACTTCGGCAATCTCTTCCTCCCCGTGCGGCAGGAATTCGTGGAGCGGCGGATCAAGCAACCGGATAGTGACCGGACGGCCGTCCATGATTTCGAACAATTCGACGAAATCCTGGCGCTGCATGGGCAGCAATTTGGCAAGCGCGGCCCGGCGCGACTTCTCGTCGTCCGACAGGATCATCTCGCGCACCGCCTGGATGCGCTCTTCGTCGAAGAACATATGTTCCGTGCGGCACAGGCCGATGCCTTCGGCGCCAAAACGCACCGCCGCCTTGGCGTCGGTCGGCGTATCGGCATTGGCGCGGACGCCGAGCTTGCGCACCTTGTCGGCCCAGCCGATCAAGGTCGAGAACTCGCCGGACAATTCCGGCTGCACCATTTCGATTTTGCCCTCGAGCACTTGGCCCGTGGAGCCATCGACGGTGATGTGGTCGCCCTTGCGGAAGGTCTTGCCGCCGGCGGTCATGGTGCCGGCCGCATAATCGACCCGAATTTGCCCGGCGCCGGAAACGCAGGGCTTGCCCATGCCGCGCGCGACTACGGCGGCGTGCGAGGTCATGCCGCCGCGCGTGGTGAGAATGCCCTCGGCGGCGTGCATGCCGTGAATGTCTTCCGGCGATGTTTCGATACGCACCAGGACGACCTTGCGGCCGTCCGACTTCAACTGCGCGGCCTCGTCCGACGAGAACACGATTTCGCCGGCGGCGGCGCCCGGCGACGCCGGCAGGCCGGTGGCGATGACGCGGCGATGCGCCTTCGGATCGATGGTCGGATGCAGCAACTGGTCGAGCGACAGCGGATCGACGCGCAGCACCGCTTCGTTCTTCGAGATGAGGCCTTCATTGGCCAGTTCAACAGCAATACGCAACGACGCCTTGGCGGTGCGCTTGCCGGAACGGGTTTGCAGCATCCACAACTTGCCCTGCTCGACCGTGAATTCGAGATCCTGCATGTCGCGGTAGTGCTTCTCGAGTTTATTGTAGATGCGGGTCAGCTCGGCATAGGCCTTGGGCAGCGTGGCTTCCATCGACGGCTTGTCGGAGCCGGCTTCGATGCGGGCTTCTTCAGAAATTTCCTGCGGCGTGCGGATGCCGGCGACGACGTCTTCGCCCTGCGCGTTGATGAGGAATTCGCCATACAATTTCTTTTCGCCGGTCGAGGGGTTGCGCGTGAAGGCAACGCCGGTCGCCGAGGTCTCGCCCATATTGCCGAACACCATGGCCTGCACGTTGACCGCGGTGCCCCAGCTTTCGGGAATGTTGTGCAGGCGGCGATAGGTGTTGGCGCGCTGGTTCATCCACGAGCCGAATACGGCGCCGATCGCGCCCCACAATTGCGCGTGGGGGTCCTGCGGAAAGTCGTTGCCGAGCTCGTCCTTGACGCGCTTCTTGTATTTCACGACCAGATCGGCCCAGTCGTCGGCGGTCAGATCGGTGTCGAGCGAATAGCCCTGACGTTCCTTGTGGATGTCGAGCAGTTCTTCGAAATGCTCATGGCCGACGCCGAGCACGACATCGGAATACATGGTGATGAAGCGGCGATACGAGTCATAGGCGAAACGGCGGTCGCCGGATTTCTTCGCCAGCGCCTCGACGGTTTCGTCATTGAGGCCGAGATTGAGCACCGTGTCCATCATGCCGGGCATCGAGGCGCGGGCGCCGGAGCGCACCGACACCAAGAGCGGATTGACCTTGTCGCCGAACACCTTGCCGGTGATCTTGCCGACCTGGATCAGCGCCTTCTCGATCTGGCCCTTCAGTTCTTTCGGATATTGCTGCTTGTTGGCGTAGTAGTAGGTGCAAACCTCGGTGGTGATGGTGAAGCCCGGCGGCACCGGCAGGCCCAGGTTCGCCATTTCGGCGAGATTGGCGCCCTTGCCGCCGAGGAGGTTTTTCATCTCCGACTTGCCCTCGGCCTTGCCGCCGCCGAAGGCGTAAACCCACTGGCCTTTACCGCCCAAGGCGGGTTTTGCCTTCAACACCTTGGACGCGGGCTTTTTCGCAGCTTTTGGCGCGGCCTTGCGGGCGGGTTGCTTGGTTTTCGCGGCTTTGACGGGTTTTCGTTTGGCCATGGTCGATCACTTCAATCCAAGGAGGCAAAATAGCGGAACGGGGCGATTTCGCCCCTTAGAAGCACCCGCGCGGGCGCCTGTGCAAGTCCGCCGGGGGCGTCCTATAGCGGCAGGATTTTCAGCCCGACCAGGCCGATAAAGATCAGATAGGCCGCGACGATGAAATTGAGCAGGCGGGGGACGATGAGAATGAGGATGCCGGCCAGAAGCGCGACGACCGGCTGAATATTGGCAAGACCGATGACCATGACAGTGTCCTTTTGGGTTGAATGAGGAAAGAACGGGACAGCGGGCGCAGAGTTCCCTACGCGACCGGTGCGGCTGAGCCAATACGACGAGGGGCGTAATCCCCGGCCCTGTCATGCCCGCGAAAGCGGGCATCCAGTCGTCCCGGCATGTCCGGATCGCGCCGACCGGGGATACTGGGTCCCCGGCTTGCGGGGACGACAGCGTTTACCCCTCAATCCTTGAAAAATCCGCCACGGCGCGCGTGGCTTCGCGGATTTCGTTGAGCAGCGTCAGGCGGTTGGCGCGCACTTCCTTGTCGTCGGCATTCACGGTCACCTTGTCGAAGAAGGCATCGACGAAGGGGCGCAACTTGGCGAGCGCGGTCATCGCGGCGGCGAAGTCTTCCTTGGCCACCGCTGCGGAGGCTTCCGCTTTGGCGGTGGCGACGGCAGCGGCGAGCGCCTTCTCTTCCGGCGCGACGAGCAGCTTGCCATCGACCGCGCTATTGTAGCTCTTGCCGTCCTTCTTCTCCTCGATGCGGAGAATGTTGGAGGCGCGCTTGACGCCGGCAAGCAGGTTCTTGCCGTCATCGCTGTCGAGGAACTTGCCGAGCGCCTCGACGCGGCGGACGATCATCAAGAGATCGTCCTGGCCTTCGAGCGCGAACACGGCATCGACCAGATCGTGCCGCGCGCCCTGCTCGCGCAGTTGCACCTTGAGGCGGTCGGCGAAGAAGGAAAGAAGATCGCTGGTCTGCTTCAAATACGAATGCGCCTGCACCAACTTCGGGCTCGTCGCCGCGCGCTCCTTGGCATCGACCAGCACTTCAAGCTTCATCGCCAACTCGATATCGGTAGCACTGATCGCGACAATCTGATCGTGGATCGGATGCAGCGCGGCGAATGCCGCAGCCAGGGTTTCGTCGCGCTCCACCGAACCGAAATGACGCCAGAGCTGGCGCCGCAACGGCAGACGTAATTGGTTGTCGATGACGATGCGGATCAGGCCCAATGCCGCGCGGCGCAGCGCATAAGGGTCCTTCGATCCCGTCGGCTTCTCATCGATGGCCCAGAAGCCAACGAGCGTATCTATCTTATCGGCGAGCGCGACGGCAATCGACACCGGATCGGACGGCACCGTGTCCTTCGGACCGACCGGCTTGTAATGATCCTCGCAAGCCGCTGCGACGCTTTTATCCTCGCCCTGCGCCTGCGCGTAGTACTTGCCCATCAGGCCTTGCAGGTCGGGGAATTCGCCGACGACTTCGGTCAAGAGATCGGCCTTGCAAAGCTGCGCGGCGCGTTCGGCCTTGGTCGCGTCGGCGCCGACCAGAGGCGCCAGTTGTCCGGCGAGCGCAACAATGCGCGCGATGCGTTCGGCCTGCGTGCCCAGTTTCTCGTGAAACACGATGCCGGCGAATTTCGGCAGCCTGTTTTCGAGCCTGGTCTTGAGATCGGTCTCGTAGAAAAACTTGGCATCCGAGAGCCGCGCGCGGATGACGCGCTCATTGCCGGCGACGATGGCCTTGCCGCCGTCGCTCGCTTCGATATTGGCGACGAGAATGAACTTGTTGACCAGCTTCGATGTGACGGGGTCACGCAGCACGAAGCATTTCTGGTTGGCGCGGATGGTCGAGCGGATGACCTCGCCGGGAATATCGAGAAAGGCCTTGTCGAATTCGCCCATCAGCACGACCGGCCATTCGACCAGGCCGGCGACCTCGGCGAGCAGGCCTTCGTCGTCAACCAGCTCGTAGCCTTGCGCGAAGGCGGCATTCTTCGCGTCGGCGCGGATGATGTCCATGCGGCGCGTGGCGTCGAGCACGACCTTGGCGCCCTCGAGCTTCGCCACATAATCGTCGAAGCGCTTCACCTTGATCGCGCCCGGCGACAGGAAGCGATGGCCGCGCGTTTCGTCGCCGCCTGTGATGCCGTCAATGTCGAACGGCACCACCACCGGCTCCTCGGTTTCCGGGCCGAACGTCGCAACGATGGAATGCAGCGGCCGCACCCATGACAGCGAGCCGGGCTGCGCCGACGCCGCGCCCCAGCGCATCGACTTCGGCCACGGAAAGCTGCGCACGATCTCCGGGATCATCGCCGCCAGAAGGTGAAGCGTCTCCTGCCCGGCCTTCTCGGTGATGGCGACATAGAAGTCGCCCTTCTTGTCGGCCTGCACCTTGGCCTGGTCGATCGACGTCAGTCCCGCGGCGCGCAGAAAGCCGGCGATCGCCTGTTCGGGCGCGCCGACCTTCGGCCCTTTGCGTTCTTCCTTGAGATCGGGCGCCTTGGCCGGCACGCCCTGCACGGTCAGCGCCAGGCGGCGCGGCGTGGCGAAAGCCTTGGCGCCTTCGTAAGTCAGCCCAGCGGCGACCAGCCGGTCGGTGACCATTTTCTTGAGGTCGTCGGCAGCGCGCGCCTGCATGCGCGCGGGGATTTCCTCGGAAAAGAATTCGAGCAAGAGATCGGGCATTGGGGTCTCGAAAACGGGGGCAATTCCTGCCGCCGCAGGTAGCAGGGGGCGGGCAGATTGTCACGCCGGAGCGATACAGTCTCAAACAGCAAAACGGCCGGCTGCTTTTGGCAACCGGCCGTGTTGGCCTTTTCCCGTTATCGACCGCGACCCCGACCGCTCCACGACTGTTCAAGTGGGCGGTTCTTCTCTCGTTGGCGGGTATTTACAGAAGGCTCAGATATTCACCGTTATGCGGGATGCCTTCGCGCACGACGCGCACATGCGCCATTCGCCCCGCGTCCTTGACCTTGCGCGCTTCCGCCACCGCGGCGTTGAACGCCTGCGCCTGGGTGCGGAAGCGGCCGTATTCAGCGGAGCGGCACCGCACCACCCAGTGGACGCCATCGGGGATCACTTCGAAACAAGTCTGCATGGTTGCCCCCCTTTCACGGAAGGCAACGGCGGCGATGCGCGGGCGTTCCTGAGGGCAAGTGGAGATGGTGAAGAGACTCTTACTTACCCTCCCCTGGAGGGGGATCGTTGCGTAATTGACGAAACGGGCATCCTGATCCCGGATTTTGATCGTTGGAATCGGGGCGATGAGGTCTCCGCGCGG
>LNDS01000040.1 GCA_001464835.1 Rhizobiales bacterium Ga0077525
AAGCTTGAACTCCCGTGTAAACTTCCGACGTTCCATGACGCACCTCCGGTTCCATTAAAACACCTAACTTGGTGTCTTCGAAACCGGGTGCAGGCCAGTATGCAGACCTTACCGGAGAAAAGAGTGGTCACTATTGGGGGCCGCCCGGCAGGTTCGGGTGGAAGCAGACTCATCGGAGCTCAAGCCCGTTAGATCAATTGATTAGGGACGCTGAACAACAACGAAACGAATGGCCCCTTATAAAAGTAGGACTCTTTCGGTCGATTGAGCGGTTCCTAGAAGTTGCTAATGCCTACAGAGACCTTCTTTTGAAACATCCAATGCGCTAGATAGGTTTCGAGCATTGTCTAAAGTATTTTAGACGCACGTCACGTCACGGTGAACTACAGTGGTTTACCGCCCCTTCTTCTTAAACCCGCCCCGCATCCCCGGCCGGCCCATCTTGCTCCTCGGGCCTTGAGCTTGCTCGCCGCCCTTGCGGCCCAGAATCGATTCAACACCCGGTCCCATTTCATCGAGCGTCGGCTTGCGCGGGCGTTGCAGGTCGCCCTGCCGCGCCGGCTTGAATTCGTGCCAGGTGGCGATGCCCATTTCGTCGAGCACCGGCTTGTGCGGGCGGGAGAGGGGATCGACGGCCTTGGTCTTCTTGCCAGACACTGCCCTGCGCAATTTCGAATCCTGCGCCGTCATCACATTGCGCACGGTCGGATTGTCGACCACGGCCAGCTCGGTCTGGCGCAGGCGCTTGAGCTCGTCGCGCAGGCGCGCGGCTTCCTCGAAGTCGAGATCGGCGGCGGCCTCGCGCATGCGCTTTTCCAGATCGGCCAGCACGGTCTCGAAATTATGGCCGATGGTGGCGGCATCGCCGAACTCGCCTTCGCCGGCGCCGCCGGTCGAAATCAGAACGTGGTCGCGCTCATAGACCGAGTCCATGATGTCGCCGATCGACTTCTTGATGCTCTCCGGCGTGATGCCGTGCGCGGTGTTGTATTCGACCTGCTTGGCGCGGCGGCGGTCGGTTTCCTCGATGGCGCGTTGCATCGAGCCGGTGATCTGGTCGGCATAGAGCACGACCTTGCCGTCGACATTGCGCGCGGCGCGGCCGATGGTTTGGATCAGTGACGTTTCACTCCGCAGGAAGCCTTCCTTGTCGGCATCGAGAATGGCGACCAAAGCGCATTCCGGAATGTCGAGGCCCTCGCGCAACAGATTGATGCCGATCAGCGCGTCGAAGGCCCCGAGCCGCAGGTCCCGGATGATCTCGATGCGCTCGAGCGTGTCGATGTCAGAATGCATGTAACGCACGCGGATGCCCTGTTCGTGCATGTATTCGGTGAGGTCCTCGGCCATGCGCTTGGTCAGCACCGTGACCAGCGAGCGATAGCCGGCCTGCGCCACCTGGCGCACTTCGCCGACGAGATCGTCGACCTGCGTGCGCGCCGAACGGATTTCGACCGGCGGATCGATCAGGCCCGTCGGGCGGATGACCTGTTCGACGAAGACGCCGCCGGCCTCGTTCATTTCCCAATGGCTCGGCGTCGCCGACACGGCGACCGACTGCGGCCGCATCGCGTCCCATTCCTCGAAGCGCAGCGGCCGGTTGTCCATGCAGGAGGGCAGGCGGAAGCCGTATTCGGCGAGCGTCGCCTTGCGCCGGAAGTCGCCGCGGAACATGCCGCCGATCTGCGGAATGGTGACGTGGGATTCGTCAGCGAACACCAGCGCATTGTCGGGCACATATTCGAACAGAGTTGGCGGCGGCTCGCCGGGACGGCGGCCGGTGAGATAACGCGAATAGTTCTCGATGCCGGCGCAAGAGCCGGTGGCTTCCATCATTTCGAGGTCGTAGCGCGTGCGCTGTTCGAGCCGTTGCGCCTCGAGCAGGCGGCCGGCATCGTTGAGCTGCTTCAGGCGCATGGTCAGCTCGGCCTTGATCGAGTTCATCGCCTGGATGAGCGTCGGGCGCGGCGTGACGTAATGCGAATTGGCATAGACCTTGACGAATTCCAGCTCGTCGGTCTTTTGGCCGGTGAGCGGATCGAATTCGTGGATGCTTTCGATCTCGTCGCCGAACAGTGACACGCGCCAGGCGCGGTCTTCATAATGCGCCGGGAAGATTTCGATGGTGTCGCCGCGGACGCGGAACGAACCGCGGAAGAAGTCGGCCTGAGTACGTTTGTACTGAAGCGCGACCAGGTCGGCCATCAGCTGGCGCTGGCTGATGGCGCCGCGCTGCTTCAGCGTGAAGGTCATGGCCGAATAGGTTTCGACCGAGCCGATACCGTATATGCACGACACCGAGGCGACGATGATGACGTCGTCGCGCTCGAGCAGCGAGCGCGTCGCCGAATGGCGCATGCGGTCGATCTGCTCGTTGATCGAGGATTCCTTCTCGATATAGGTGTCGGTGCGCGGGACGTAGGCTTCCGGCTGGTAGTAGTCGTAATAGGAGACGAAATATTCCACCGCGTTGTCGGGGAAGAACGACTTGAACTCGCCATAGAGCTGCGCGGCCAGCGTCTTGTTCGGCGCCAGAATGATTGCCGGGCGCTGCGTCGCCTCGATCACCTTGGCCATGGTGAAGGTCTTGCCCGAACCGGTGACGCCCAGCAGCACCTGCGTGCGGTCGTGGCGCTTGACGCCCTCGACCAGTTCCTTGATCGCCTGCGGCTGGTCGCCTTTCGGCTCGAAGTCCGACTTGATGACGAATTTCTGGCCGCCCTCGGATTTCTCCGGGCGCGGCGGCCGGTGCGGCGTCCACACCTTGCCGGTCTCGGCCTCGCTGCGGAATTCGGCGCGGCCCTCGCGCAGCAACTTCTCCAGCGCCTCGGCGGTGGCGGCGACGCCCATCGACGACAGCCCGCCCGGGCCGGTCGGCAGGTCTGCCTTGGGCAGGCGGTATTTCGGGTCGCCGCCGGCGTGCGCAATGCGGGCTTCGAGAATCGATTTCTCGCGGTCGGCTTCGGTGGCGTCCTGGCCGTCGCCGAGGCCGAGTTCCTGCGCCAGCGCCGGGTCGAGCCCGGTGACCGGCGCGCCGGTGAAGTCGGATTGTGGGGCTTCGCCGAGACCCGGCGGCAGCGGCACGGATTTGCTCTTGCGCGCGGTGTGGGCGGCGGAGAAATCGCGGCGGCGGTCGAACGAATTGTCCGGCGGCGGCTGGAGTCCGGTGCCGGAGCCCATGCCCGCGGTGCCCTTTTTAATGCCGGGATTGAGGATATCGGCCAGCGAATCCGGCACGGCGGCGTCTTCGGGACGCGACGCCTTGGCGCGGGTGGGGCGCGCGGGGTCTTTTTTCGGCTTTTTCGGAGGGAGGGCCATGCCGCGAATATGGGTGGAGTCGCAGGGGGATGGAAGGCCGGGGCGGGGTTCCGTTTGCGGATCTCATAAAAGCCATGCCCGCCGCCAAGCGCGAGCATTATGCGAAAGGAGAGAGCGAACGGCGCGCGGTTGCGTCTTAGGCGCCCCCTCAAATCGTCGGCGCGGTCAGGCCCTTGAACAGGATCGGCCCCGTGGGCCGCCCGGTCGGCGAGCCGCCTTTGGGCTCCAGCGTGATCTCGAACAACTGATTGGCGCCCGGGGCGGGGACGTCCTTCAGCGACAGCGCCAGAGTCTTCGCCTGCTCCATCAGGCCGACCGAGACCGGGCCGCGTTCGCGGCTCGGCAAGGTCCACACCTGCAACGAGCGGTCAGCGGGGACCGCGATCGACGTTATCGGCAGCAGCGTGGCGCGGCCGTCATTGAAGACGTGAACGACGGCGCCGGCTTTGTCGCCGTCGACGAGGATGGCGATCATCGCCGGCGTGCGCTGAGCCTCGCGCACGGCGAAGCCAAGGCCGACCGTCAAGGCGACGGCGATGCCGGCGGCGGCAAGGCCGATGGCGCGCCAGGCCGGCAGGCTGTTCCACATGGTAGCAAAGAGGCCTGGCGACGATGGCGCAGCGAAAGGCCGCGCCAGTTCGTTGTCGATGCGCGACCACAAGGCCTTCGGCGGCGCCATGATCTCGGCCGTCCGGTCGAAATCGGCGAGCCGCACGCGCCATTGCTCGACGTCGCGGGCAAAGGCGCCGTCGGTCAGCATCAAAAGTTCGGCTTGCGCCAGCGCATCGCCGTCGAGCGTGCCGAGCACATAATCGGCGATCAGGTTTTCCCGTTCCTGCGGCGTCATGGCTTTGCTCATCCCATGCACTCCTGCAGGGACATGAGGCCGCGCCGGGTCCAGCTCTTGGCGGTGCCGAGCGGCACGCTCATCTTGCCGGCGAGTTCGCCGTGGCTCAAGCCGAACACATAGGCATAGACCACGGCGCTGCGCTGCTTGATGTCGAGCGCCTCGAGGCAACGGCGCAGCGCACTGCTTTCCGGCAGGCGGTCGACGGCTGTGGTGAAATCGGGATCGATGCGTTCCTCGCCGTCATCGGAGAGGAAGCGGCCTTCGTCGCGCAGAATGGTCAGGGCGCGGTTGCGGACAATGGCGAAGATCCAGCTGCGCGCCGAGCCGCGCGAGGCATCGAAGCCGCGCGCGCCGCGCCAGATGCGCAGCAGCGCGTCATGCGCCGCTTCCTCGGCCAGATCGCGGCGGCGCAGGATGCGGAAGGCGACGCCGATCATGCGGCCGGCTTCGGCGTCATAGATGACGCGCAGCGCGGCGCGGTCACCGCCAGCGCAGCGCGCCAGCGCCGCGGCCAGTTGCGCTTCGACGATATCGGCTTCCAGCGGTTCGGACATAAGGGTCATGTACCCTATACGGGCCGGCCGCGGTTTTAGATGCAGGGCGATGCAATTAATTCCGGCCATTTTGCCGCAGGCTGCATCCAAACCGGTGTTCCCGTGAGTCCCCCTGGCAACGGTCCGTCCGGGCCGCCATGACACAGGGAGATACTGCCATGAAAATTCGTTCGATGATCCTCGCTACCGTCGCCGCCGTGAGCTTCGCCGGGGCCGCCAATGCCGCCCAGGTCGCAGCCTTGGTCGGCAACGACACCATCGCCGTGGTCGATACCGACAAGAAGGCTGTGACCAAGACCATGAAGGTGACCGGCATTTCCGGCGCGATCCTCGGCATCGACGTGCGCCCGGCCGACGGCATGCTGTATGGCGTGATCGATGACGGCTCCGTCGTCACCATCGCCATGGACGGCAAGGCGACCAAGAAGTCGACCCTCGACACCATGCTGGCCAAGGGCACGGTTGCCACCATCGACTTCAACCCTGTCGCCGATCGCCTGCGCGTGATGGGCGCCGACGGCACCAGCCTGCGCGCCAATGTCGATGACGGCAAGGTGACCAAGGACGGCAGCCATAAGTACGCCGAGACCGACATGCACAAGGGCGAAAAGCCGAACGTGATCGCCGGCGCCTACACCAACTCGGTGAAGGGCACCAAGGAAACCGCGCTGTTCAACATCGACGGCACCATCGGCGCGCTGGTCAAGCAGGCGCCGCCGAATGACGGCGTGCTTAGTGCGGTCGGCAAGCTCGGCATGAAGGCGGACACCGTGGCCTTCGACATCTGGTCGGACGGCACCAAGAACGACGCCTGGCTTATGTCCGGCGGCACGCTTTACAGCGTCGATCTCGCGACCGGCAAGGCGACCGAAGCCGCCAAGATCACCGGCGTTTCCGGAACGGTCAAGGACATCGCTATCCTCCCGGCGATGTAAAAGGCCGCGCACGGCGCCGCGGCGGGGCAACCCGCCGCGGCGTTTTTTTGTGTCTTGCGTTGTTACTCCGAAATAGCGCGTTCCCCGGAATGACCGGGTTCTAGAAGCCCTTGACCACGTCGCTGACGTGCTCGACTTCGGGCGGGCTGGCGAAGCAGTGGCCGACCAGCTTGCGCCATTCCTGGAAATCGGCCGAACCACGGAAATCGACCGTGTGGTTTTCCAGCGTTTCCCATTGCACATAGAGACGGTAGCGCTGCGGCTTCTCAAGCGAGCGCGCGAGCTTCATCGCGGCGCAGCCTTTCGCCCGCTTGAACAAAGGCGCGGCCTCGGCGACGCCGGCTTCGAAGTCCTTCTCCATGCCGGGCTTGACGTCGATCTGGGCGATTTCGGTAATCATGGGCGACTCACTTTCTTTTGCGCATGATCTTGTCCGAAAACCGGCTTCCATTTTCGGGATCATGCGCGCTATTTCATCAAGCCGAGCATGCGCGGCTGCCCGTCATAGACCGACGGCACGTCAGTGACCAGCATCAGAACCACGGTCATGCAGGATGATGACAGCGGGGCTCTGGAGCCATGACGCGTTTCTACACGCGAACCGGTGCCACTTCGCTCGAAAACGCTCTAGAGCCGTCCGGCGCTATTGCCTTGCGCCGCCGCCAGACGGCGCAGGCAGGCCGGGCACAGGCAATCGCGCTGCGCGTCGATGTCGGTCATGCGCAGCCGGTAAGGCTCGGCGCCGCACCAGCATTGCGCATCGCCGGTGCAGGCAAATGGACCGCCGCATTGCGCGCAGGCGAGATCGCGGCGCGATTTTTGCACAGCGGCGGACGGAAACATGTTCGGCATTGCTTGAACTCCGGCCCGGCGGAACCGCGGTCAAATCCGGCACGGGGCTAAAACCCGCGGTTATGGCCATGCTATACGATGCCGGTACACCGGATGCCAAACCCAGCCAGGAATGACCATGCCCGCTGCTCTCTCGCCCTATCTGATGCCGATCGCGCTGCTCATCGGCTCCAACCTGTTCATGACCGCCGCCTGGTACTGGCACCTGAAATTCAAGGAAGTGCCGCTGATCAGCGTCATCTTCATCAGCTGGGGGCTGGCCTTCGTCGAATACTGCTTGGCGGTGCCGGCCAACCGCTTCGGCAGCGACGTCTATTCGGCGGCGCAGCTCAAGACCATGCAGGAGGTCATCACTTTGGTGATCTTCGCGTTGTTTTCGACTTTTTATCTGAAAGAGGCGCTGACCTGGAGCCAGGGCTTCGGCTTTCTGCTGATCGCCGCCGGCGCCTTCTTCGTGTTTCACAAGTTGTGAACGGGAAGGTCAGGCCGGCTTTCGCTTCTTTTTTGCTTTTGCTTTGGGCTTTGGCGGGAGCCATAGCGTCGTCTGCTCGCAGCGATTGACCAAAGCCGCGCGCTCGGCCTCGGGCAGCGCGTCGAAGAACCTGAGCCCGGTCAGTCTTTCGATGACGCCGATATTGACGCGCGACTCCTGCATGTACTGGCGGCCAAGGCCTTTCTTGTGATTGCGGTTGGCCATGACAAAGCCGAAGGCGGCTATATGGTCGGGATCGTAGGCGATCTTGTACACCCCGACCGGAACGGCGACGCCGTTGTCGCATTCGTTCGCCTTCTTGGTGTTGAGCGCCTTGCAGATCGAGCGTGTCTTGAAGGTTTCAAGCTCGATGGCGCCGCCGCAGGCATTGTCAGCCTTGGCGATGCTGATCTTGCGGGTGATGCCGTCGCCGCGGATCGGCCCGGTGACGACATAGAGTTTCTTGCGGGCCTTGGCGGCCACGCGCACTTCGTTTTCGAGCGAACGCCAGATCGCGCCGTTGAACGACGAGCCGGCCTGCGGAATGGCGTTGGAGAATACGAAAGTGTCGCGCATGTTGACGATGCTGTTGTTGAAATCCTCGGACGGCGCCATATGGCCGATGGCCATTTTGTCGGCGTTCTTGGCGTAGTCGCCCGCCGTCGCCGTCGATTCCTTCGGCACGCAGAGATCGGGGCTGAAGCCGGTCGCCGGGCGCTTGTATTTGTTGGTGAGCTTGCGCGCGGTCAGAAGCTCGAGCACCCAGTCGGGCGTCTTGCTGGCATTGTCATGCGAGACGATATAGCGGTCGTGGCAGACGGCGATCTTGCCGGACGTCGCGTTCGACGCCGGAAGTCCGATGCCGTCCCAGATCGCCTTGCAGGTTTCAGGAAGGGTGTTGCGCGGATCGCATTCGGCGCGCGGCGCGGCCGTGGCGACGCCGGGCGTCAACAGCAGAACCGCAACCAGCAAGGCCAGACGGATCGGCATCGGCATCCCCCGCGCCAGGGATGCTACGTCTTCTCTCTATGCGTGTAAACTGTATGTTTTCTACTTAGCCGGGGAGACCCGTAAAATGCGCCCGCTGCTGCTGTCGGTGAGCAGATAGAGCGCGCCGTCGGGGCCTTGCCGCACGTCGCGGATGCGCTCGCCGAGGTCCTGCAACAGCCGCTCTTCCTTGACGACCTTGTTGTCCTTGATCTCGAGCCGCGACAGCAACTGAAACTTCAAGGCGCCGTTGAACAGGTTGCCCTTCCAGGCCGGAAACAGATCGCCGGTATAGAACGTCATGCCGGACGGCGCGATCGACGGCGTCCAGTGCCAGATCGGCGGCTCCATGCCCGGCGCGTCCGGCCTGCCGGTGCCGACCGGACTGCCGTCGTAATTGACGCCGTGGCTGACCAGCGGCCAGCCATAGTTCTTGCCGGGCGCGATCAGGTTGACCTCGTCGCCGCCCATGGCGCCGTGCTCTTGTTCCCAGAGTGAGCCGTCGGCCGGATTGATGGCGAGGCCTTGCGGATTGCGGTGGCCGTAGGACCAGATCTCGGCGCGCGCTCCGCTGCGCGACGCGAACGGATTGTCCTTCGGCGTCGCGCCGTCCGGCGCGATGCGCACGATCTTGCCGAGATCGTTATCGAGCGTCTGCGCCTTGTCGCGGCCGCTGAAGTGATCGCCGGTGGTGACAAACAGATTGCCGTCGGCCGCTTGGGCTATGCGGCCGGCGAAATGATTGCCACGCGAGATGCCGCCCTGTTGGCGGAAGATGACTTTGACGTTGGCGAGGCCACCTGCTCCAAGCTGCCCGCGCGCCAGCGCGGTGCGGCCGCCGCCGTCGGCCGGTTCGGCGTAGCTGAAATAGATGGTGCGGTTGCGGGCGAAGTCGCGGTCGAGAATGACGTCGAGCAGGCCGCCCTGCCCGGAAGCGAGGACGCGCGGCACGCCGGCGAGCGGCTCGGACAGTTTGCCGTCGCGCGTGACGATGCGCAGGCGGCCGGGACGTTCGGTGACCAGCATGCTGCCGTCCGGCAGGAAGGCGAGCCCCCAGGGGTTCACCAGTCCCTTGGCTACGGTCTCGACCTTGAGCGGTCCGGCGGACGAGGGGAAAGTTTCCTGGGCGCCGGCGCCGAAGGGCGAAAGCAGCACGATAAAGCCGACACTGAGGATGAAGCGCTTCATGCCGACCATCGTGCCGCCCCTGCGCGAAGCTCGCAACCGGCGCGGCCGGGCTTAATGTCGCGGTTGCTTGTGGCGCGGCGGCAGCAGCGAAAAGCCGCCAATGCCGATGAAGAACAGGCCAAGCAGAAGGGCGATGGCGAACAGCCCGCCTTCGTTGTCGATGACGCTATCCGCGACAGCGGCGCGGGCCACGCCCATGGTGATGACCGTGGCGGCGACGATGGTCGAAGCGACCAGACCGCCAATGGCGGCCAATGCCGCGACGACGCGGCCGCGCCGCTCGGTAACGAGCGCGCGCTCGACCGGGGCATCGAAACCGGGATTATCAAAAAGATTGCTCATGACCGAACCCACCTGACGACGGATTGCTGCGTTCAATGTCAGGGGCGTAACGCGGGAACCGGGCTTTGGTTCGTTCCGAATATGGCGGAGCGGCAAAGGAACCGCGGCGTTTTCGTGACGTTTATGGTTAATGAAAGGTTAATCAGGGAGTTAAGCGGAGGCCAGGGTTCCGGATTTGCCGCTATTCGGCCGCCGCCATATGCGGCTCGAAGTCCATCGGCACGTAGCCCGGTTCGCGCGCGATGCGCTCCAGCCAGGCGCGCACCGCCGGATAACGGCCGAGGTCGAAGTCGCACTGGTGCGCCAGGTGGGTGTAGGCATAAAGCGCGATGTCGGCGATGGTGAAGCGCTTGTCGACGAAATAATCGTGCTTCGACAGATGCATTTCCATGACGCCGAGCGCGCGATAGCCGTTTTCCATCCAGCCTTCGATCGCGTGGCCTTGCAGGTCGCGGCCGCCTTTGATGAGGCATAGCCAGAAATAGGCGGCGCCGATATTGGGCTCGAGGCTGTGCTGCTCGAAGAACATCCATTGCATCGCCTCGGCGCGCTCGATGCGGCCTTCAGGCGCCAAAGTGGTGCCGCCGGCGACGTACCAGAGAATGGCGTTCGATTCGGCGAGGTGACGGTTGGGCGCGACTTCGAGCAGCGGCACCTGACCGCTCGGATTCATGGCGATGAATTCAGGCGTGCGGCTTTCGCCTTGCAGGATGTCGATCTCGACGCGGCGATAGGGAATGCCGAGCCGGGCAAGGCCTAGGCGGACCTTGTAGCTGTTGCCGGAGCGCTGCATCGAATAGAGCGTGTACATCCGAGTCGTCCTTCGCGCGTTTAAGTCTAACGCGGCGGGATAGGGCAAGCAAAGTCCGGCAACAACAAGGCCGGACCGCGACAGTTTTCTTAAGAACGTTTCTTATATGCGGCGACGCACGAACGCCGCGTTCCGACGCACCCAACAATACGATAATTTTATTCCGCGGCGGCGCGATGGGCGCGGGCGTATTCGACCAGGGCGTCGTCATCGACCGGCACGATCGGGGTGAAGTCGCGGTGCGCGATGAATTCGGGCCGGGTGAATTTGGTGATGTGGTTGGAGACGGCGCAGAGCGTCAGATAGACGATCTTGCGCGGATAGGGCGTGATGTTGGGCGGCGAGGCGTGCACCAGATTGCCGTGAAACATCAGCACCGAGCCGGCCTTGCCGGTCGGCGCGACAATGCCGACGCCGTCGGGGCCGGCGGCCTCTTGCGCGAGCCGCGTCACGGTTTCCTTGTCGAGCGTCCATAAAGGATAGGATGTCGTCGTGACGTCGTGACCCGCGGCGAGCACGCCCTGCTTGTGCGACTTCGGAATGATCATCAGCGCGCCATTGATCGGCAGCACGTCGTCGAGAAAGATGGCGATGTTCATGGCGCGCGGCTCCGGCATGCCGTCGTCGCGCGCCCAGGTGCCGTAGTCCTGGTGCCATTGCCAGACGTCGCCTTCGAACGCGGCCTTGGCGTTGAGCTTGAACTGGTGGACGTAGACGCTTTCGCCGAACAGCTGCATCAACGGTTCGACCAGCCGCGGATGCCGCGACATGACCTCGAACACCTTGTTGAACTTGTGCGCGGCGAAGGCGGTGCGCGGCGCGCCGGATTTTTCGCGCCAGACTTCGGGGCGCTCGAGCCGCAGGATCTTGTCGGACTCGGTGCGCAGCAGCACGATTTCTTCTTCCGAGAAACAATTCGGAAAGAAGACGTAGCCTTGTTCGTCGAAGGCTTTGACCTGTTCGGCGGAAAGCTTCATGGCGCGCGCTCCCTTAATCGAGATTGCGACCGCTTTTTTTGCGGCTCTGTGTCGCCGGTTATTTTAGGCGTGTCGCCGCCAATGCGCCATCGGATTGAAAGCCGGAACCGTCGCTTATGGCGCGCTGCAACACGAAGAAGAAGGCGGCGAGCAGGAGCGGCGTGGCCAGCGGTATCGATACCGCCTCGGTGACCGAGCGCGCGATCAGCGGCACCAGCCACAGTGCGGCCAGCACGGTCTTGTGCCAGTAGCAGAAGCCGTGGCGCAGGCCGTCGAGCGCGAGGAAGGCCATGACCGGCGCCAGCAGCATCAGGTCGTAATCGAGGCAGAACGGCGTCGCCAGCAAAGAGCCGATGAGGAGCGCCGAGGCTTTCAGCGGATAGCGCGCCGGGCTGCGCCAGAACCAGACCAAAGCCGCCGCGACCGCGAGGGTGACGATCGTCTGGATGAGATAGGCCAGCCCGACCGGGCCGCCCCACAGGCGGACCCAGGCAAACACGCTCTGGATCTTGAACCAGCCGATGTCGCCTTCCTCGAGCAGTACGACCCGGGTGATGGTCATCGAGTCAAGGAAAGCCGGCCATACCGTCGGGCCGAGAGCGAGCAGCGTCACCGCGAGCAGCGCCGCAATGGTGCCGGCGGCGGCGAAGATGACGCGCCAGCGCCCGGTGGGCACCAGCACCAAAGGAATCATCAGGCCGAATTGCGGCTTGTAGATCAGCAGGCCGATCAGCATGCCGGCGACGATGGGGCGGCGATCGAGCAGCGCCAGTGCGCCGCCGAACAGCGCGACGGTGAGAAAGCCGTTCTGGCCGTGGCCGAGATTGATGAACACGGCCGGAAAGGCGATGGCGAGGAGGAGCCAGTCTTTCTTCACCTCCCCCTGGAGGGGGGAGGTCGGCT
>LNDS01000041.1 GCA_001464835.1 Rhizobiales bacterium Ga0077525
GCGCCACAAAGCACCGCGCGGAGACCTCATCGCCCCGATTCCAACGATCAAAATCCGGGATCAGGATGCCCGTTTCGTCAATTACGCAACGATCCCCTTTCAGGGGAGGGATAAGAGAGGGTTATTCCCACCAGCAGGTCATCTGCGGCACGATCACCGTGCCGCTGACGCGATATTCCTGCACAAGGCGGGCGCGGCATTCGCGCCGCGCATCGGGGCCCAAGCGGGCGCGGCGCGGCTGAATGACGACGCGCGGCCGCGTCCTTGCCGTCGCACTGTCGGACGAGCGGGCGCCGGACTGCGCTTGCGCCGGCGCGGCCATCGTCAGCATTGAGAAAACGGTGAGCCCGGAAAGCAATGCCGCGCCCAAAACCGCCCCTTTGCCCGGCGACGTCATATCAACGCCACTGCGACGCCATGCGGCGTTGGCTCTGGCTCGATTGGCTGTCGTAGCGCTGCTGCCGCGGCGCAGGCGCCTGCGCATAATGGCCGCGATAGTTCGAACTGGAATAGGACACCTTGGTGCGCGGCTCGTTGCAGCCGAAGAACTCGGCCGACGCCGGCGCCACGCTGCCGGCGGCCAGCGCCGCCGCGACGACCAACAATGCGAAAGCTTTCGCCGACATCCCCGGGCCCCAAACCACTGCCGCCTCAATGGTTAACGGTCGCCCATTTCGATTGTTCCGTCAACCGCTTGGTTGCCGGGGCAACCTCGCTTACAACCGAGCCATGAGCGATTTTAGCGACGATCCGCAGGCGTGGCGTGGCCTTCCCGCGCCGTCTTTGGCCGATATCGAGGCCCTGGCCGCCGACGCCTATGCCCGGCTGCCGGAGCGCTTCCGCGCCCTGTGCGAGGGCCTGGTCATCAAGGTCGATGACTTCCCGTCCGAGGAAGTGCTCGAGACCATGCAGGCCGAGACCGAGTTCGATCTTCTCGGCCTGTTTCAAGGGGTGGGCCTGCCGTTCCAGCCGGCCAGCGCGCAGACCGGCCAGATGCCGAACATGATCTGGCTCTATCGCCGCCCGATCCTGGACTACTGGGCCGAACATGAGGAAGCGCTGGGGACCATCGTCACCCACGTCCTCGTGCACGAAATCGGCCACCATTTTGGCCTGTCGGACGACGACATCGAGGCCATCGAGGCGACGGTGGACTAGGAGCGTTTTCAAGCGCAGTGGAAACCGGTTCGCGTGAAATCGCCCCCCCGAATCAACCCAAAACACCTTCGTGGTCCCACCTTTAAGACTTAAAAACCGGCAATTAGCGGCTACCCGGCCAGCGGGGGCCGGCATGGCCGGGCGGCGTCCGGCGCTGTTGACCTGCTTCGCGGAGGCCTTAAAAGGGTTGGAAATACAGCCGCCAAAGGTCTCTTTGGCGATCCGGGAGCATGAGACCATGGAAAAGTTCGATCGTCTGGAAGGCGTCGCCGCCCCCTTGCGGATCATCAATGTCGATACCGACATGATCATCCCCAAGCAGTACCTCAAGACGATCAAGCGCACCGGGCTCGGCAAAGGCCTGTTCTCCGAGCAGCGCTACCTGGACGACGGCGCCGAAAACCCGGATTTCGTGCTCAACAAGCCGGCCTATCGCAACTCGAAAATTCTGGTCGCCGGCGACAATTTCGGCTGCGGCTCCTCGCGCGAACACGCGCCGTGGGCGCTGATGGATTTCGGCATCCGCTGCGTGATCTCGACCTCGTTTGGCGACATTTTCTACAACAACTGCTTCAAGAACGGCGTGCTGCCGATCCGCGTTTCGTCGGAAGACCTCGAGAAGCTGTTCGACGACGCCGACCGCGGCTCCAACGCCACCTTGTCGATCGATCTGGAAAAGCAGGAAATCAAGGGCCCCGACGGCGGCACGGTCAAATTCGAGATCGACGCCTTCCGCAAGCACTGCATGCTCAACGGCCTCGACGATATCGGCCTGACCAAGCAGAAGGCCGACAAGATCGTCAGCTACGAAGCGAAGGCGCAGGCGGCAAGGCCGTGGGCGTAAAGCCTACCCCGTCATCCTGAGGTGCGAGCCGCGCATTAGCGCGTTTTACGCGCGTCTTCGACGCGCTATGCGGCGAGCCTCGAAGGATGGACGGCCACGGGCGCAGCGGCCATAGCCCTTCGAGGGCCGCCTGCGGCGGCCACTCAGGGTGACGGAAACACTATAGCTCGATCTTGTTATAGACCGTAATATTCAAACCAATTTTTTCGCTGGAGAGCGCGACTGCGGCCGTGAAGGTTTCGTGACCTTCAATCTTGCCTTCGGCAATGGCGGCGCGAATGGCCTTTTCGATCTCGGACTGCGCCGTGAAGCTGGCCGCTTTCAGAAACCGATCGACCGCCGCTTTCAAGGCTTTATCGCCCAGGACTGGCCTGTTTCCTGAAACTGCGTTTTTTCCAGAGACTGCCATATTTCACATTTCTGGTTGCGACCGGCCCTATTCTTAAGCCGGCGCGCCAAACGGCATAGTTAAATTTCGCCGGCTAGTTAATGGCGCCGAGGTCCCTGGCCGAAACCGGGCCGCGTTATCTAAACATACAAGTTTCACTTTGCCCCGCGCCTTTCCGCACTATGATCGAAAACGCATAGACACCCGGGGGGATAGTCACGCTCCGATTTGTGCCGCTGGCCTCGGACCGATCAACCATCGACGAACAGGAGTAGGCGTTGAGTTATTTTTCGCAGTCAAAAGGTGGCGACAAGAGCGACACCAAGAGCTTCGACGCCGGCGTGGCCGAAGCCAAGTTCGACGCACCGGCGCGTAAAGCCGCGCCGTCGCAGGAAATCGTCTCGACTCTCGGACCAGGCCTGCTGATTACCGGCAATGTCGTCTCGACCGGCGCGGTGCAGATTCACGGCCGCGTCATCGGCGACATTCACGCCGCGCGCCTGTTGATCAGCAAGGGCGCCGTGGTCGAAGGCAAGATTACCGCGCAGGAAGCCGTGATCGACGGCACCTTCAAGGGCACCATTTACGGCAACAGCGTCAAGCTGCAGGCCACGGCCGTCGTCGATGGCGAAATCTTCAAACAGTCGCTGGTCATCGAACAGAACGCGCAGTTCGAAGGCGTGTCGCGCCGGCTCGAAACGCCGGTCGAAGCGCCGACCGACGACCTGGTCAGCGGCCGCGCCCGCGCGCCCATCATCGCTTTGGTGCCGGATGCGCCGGCTCATACCAATGGCAATGGCGGCTACATCAACGGCTCACACGAAGGCCAGCCCGCCGCCTACTAAGTTTCAGGGCAATAAAAGCAGCAGGCGCGGGCCGAAAGGTCCGCGCCTTTTGCGTTTCAAAAAACCGGTGCTTCTCAAGCGGCCTTGGCCGCAATCGCTTCCGCGATCATCACCGTGCGCCGCGCCATCTCGGCATGCAGGCGCTCGACCATGCGGCCATCGATCGACACCACGCCCTTGGATTTGTTCTCCGGCAATTCGAACGCCGCGATCATCGTGCGCGCCCACGCCACTTCGTCGTCGGACGGCGAGAACGCCGTATTGCACGGCCCGATCTGGTTGGGGTGAATGAGCGTCTTGCCGTCGAAGCCGAATTCGACGCCCTGCCTGCACTCGGCGAGGAAGCCCTCGGCATTGCCGAGATCGTTATAGACGCCGTCGAGAACCTCGACGCCGTGAATGCGCGCGGCGGCAATGCAGGTCGACAGCGATGGCAGCATCGGCGCCCGGCCGGGGACGAGGCGCGCGCGCGTATCCTTGGCGAGATCGTTGGTGCCCATGACGAAGCCGGACAGCCGCGTTTCGGAATCCCGCGCCGCGGCGGCGATCGCCAGAATGTTGAAAATGGCGAGCGGCGTCTCGATCATCGCCCAGACCCTTATCTTCACCGGCGCATGCATGTCGAGCAGGCGGCGGCCGATCATCTCGAGCGTATCGGGACTGGACACTTTCGGGATCAGGATGGCGTCCGGCGCGGCCTGCGCGGCGGCGGCCAGATCGTCGGCATGCCACGGCGTATCGACGGCGTTGACGCGAATGAACACTTCGCGCGAGCCGAAGCCGCCGGCCTTGACGACATCGGCGACCTGCTGACGCGCCGCTTCCTTGGCGTCGGGCGCGACCGAATCTTCAAGGTCGAGGATGATGCCGTCGGCAGGGAGGGTCTTGGCCTTTTCCAGCGCGCGGGCGTTAGAGCCGGGCATGTAGAGAACGCTGCGGCGCGGACGAATGGTCATGGTGAAAAACTCCCTGTCGGTCACAGCCTAGCCGGACAGCAATCCGCGTGCCAGTATTTGAGCGATGAAGCGGCCTTCGACGAACGTATGGCTGGCGGGTGTCGATGGCTGCAACGGCGGCTGGGTTGTCGTCTTCGCGCGAGCCGCTGGCGAGATCACACCGCCGCGCGTTGTCGCCCGCTTCGACGAGATCATGTCGGCGCCGGAAGCGCCGTCGATCGTCGCTGTTGACGTGCCGATCGGCCTGCCCGAACAAAGCCCGGTGAAAGGGTGTCCAGCCGAAAGTCTGGTTCGCGCAAAGCTCGGCGATCGCAAATCGAGCGTGTTTCGCATTCCGTCACGCCGCGCGGTCTATGCCAGCGTCGCGCCAGAACCCGCCGACGCGCGTGAGCGATTTTTCCGCGCCTGCCGGATTGCGCGCGAGACGTCGGACGACGGCAAGGCTTTCGCCAAACAGGGCTTCTACATTTTCGACAAGGTGGTCGAGGTCGACACCTTCCTGCGCGGCCAACCTGACCGGGTGGCGCGCGTTTACGAGACGCATCCGGAACTGGCGTTCGTGCGGATGAATGGCGAAAGGCCGCTCGGTGAGCCGAAGAAATTGAAGAACGCCAACTATCCGGCCGGTCTCGACCTGCGCCGGCACTTGCTCGCCGCCGCCGGCATTCCGAAGTTCCTGCTGTCTATGCGCCCACCGAAAGGTGCCGCGGACGACGACATGATCGACGCCTATGCCTGTCTCGTCACCGCCATGAACATTCACGCCGGGCGCGCGGAGCCGCATCCAAATCCGCCGCCGCGCGATGAATTCGGGCTGCCAATGGCGATCTGGGCGTAGGTGCTAGTCGCGCGCGCCGACCGTGTAACGGCCGGGATATTGCGGCGGGCCGCCGGTGGCCTCGCCCGGCTTGAGAATCTTGTAGAGCTGGAAGCGATCGCCATCGGCCACCAGCCGCAAGCGGCCGGGGTCGGGATTGGGCGCTTCGTCCTCGGTGAACAGGACGTAGAGATAGTCGAACTTGGTCCAGTTCATCCAGAACGCCGGCGTGCTCGGCGTCGGATGCTCGACGGCGACGATCAACTGCGAGACCGAGGGCGGCGTGCCGTCATGCAGATCGGCGTAGTCGGCATATTTCGGTTTGACGTGCAGCACCTGCTTGCCGGGCACGGTGAACACCGTCGTCACCAGCGCCGAACGCTCGATCGTGGCGATACAGGCGGCATGAACAAGGCCGAGGTCTCGCACGTCGTCGCCGCTGGCGCGGTCGGCGTAGGACACGAAAACCTTCGAGCCCGGCACGATGCGCTTGACTGACGAACGGAACTGGCTCGTCGAATCCGACAACTGCGTCCAGTTGTAATCGATCTCGATCAGCCGGCCGGCGATCAGCACGACGAGGATCACCATGAAGCCGCGGCGCACCAACCGCCGGCGCAATTCGAGGTCGCCGCAGGCGAACAGAATGAAGGCGACGCCGATCGGCACGCGCTGGTCGGTCATGTAGGTGTCGAACATCACGCGCGGCAGCACCAGATAGATCACGGTGCCGACCGCCATGGCGACGAAGACCAGCGGATGAAAGCGCAGCACGCGGTGCCGCACGGCCCAGACCAAAGCCGCCACCATTACGCTGATCAGCGCAAACGCCGTGATGTCGGAATAATTTGCGACGATATACATCAGGCCGTCGATCTTGCCGCGCTGATCCCAATAAATGCCGGAGGCGAGGCCCATGGTCGGGCTGGCCGCGAGCAGCGGCGCGGCGGCGAGGAACGGCAGGCCGCTGGCGACGAAGTCGACGATGCGCAGCGGCCATGGCTCGCCGCGGCGTTCCCACAAGCGCAATAATTCGAATGACAGAATGCCGATGCCGTAAATGCCGAGCGCCGAGAGATGGCAGAAGAACAGCACCACCACGCACGCCGCCGACAGCGCGATGCGGATCGGCCAGGCGCGCTCGCGCACCGCGACCCAACCGGCGAGCGCCCACAGCGCGACGCCAATGCCGAAAATGTAGTTCATCAGGCCGACGAGAAACACGTAGTTGTATAAAAGCGGGATCGCGAACAGCGGCATCGCCGACCAGCGGCCGACCAGCGCGCGGTTGAGCGCCAAAGTGCCCGAAATGATCAGCGCGAACATCGTGACCATGTAGACCTGGCCGGCCACGTAGATGTTCATGACCTGCGCCAGCGCCGGCACGATGAAGTCCATGGTCAGGTTCGGGATGACCTGCCAGTTGATCTCGTAGAATTCGGCGAGCTTTGGGTTTTTCGCCAGGGTGGCGATGACCTGCATGCGCGACAGGTGATTGACGTAATCGGACAGCGGCGGCAGCGGGTGCGTCCAGATTGGGATCGAGATCAGCAGCGTGAAGGCCGCGAAAAGCACGCCGATCTGCAGCCCCGAAAACCCATGTGATCGGAAGCGCGGCGCGGCAGGTTCCGACACGATCGGCTTGGCAGGTGAGAGCATTCAATGACCCGGATCTGACCCTAATCAATCGGCGATTCGACCTGAACATGTGATGAACATGGGTCTAGCCTGTCAGAAGTTAGCGCGCCGTGACTTCGACCCAAATTCCCGCGAAAGAAGGGCTTTTCTGCGCCTTCCAGAGTTCCCTTCTGGCATGGCTGCACTGCCACCGGGCATGCCGCTTGCTTCGCTTCCGGGGTTAGGGATAAGGAACCGGACCCACCGGACTCGTGAAAACATGACCTTTCCGCAACGACTGATCGACGGTTACAACACCTTTGCCGAAGGCCGGCTGATTGACGAGCAGAACCGCTATCGCGAGCTGGCCGAGGCCGGCCAGTCGCCGGAGATCATGGTGGTCGGCTGCTGCGATTCCCGGGTCTCGCCGGAGGTGATTTTCGACGCGCGGCCGGGCGAACTTTTCGTGGTGCGCAACGTCGCCAATATCATTCCGCCCTATTCGCCAGACGGCCAGGCGCATGGCGTCTCGGCGGCGCTCGAATTCGCCGTCGCGGCGCTGAAGATCAAGCACATCGTCGTGCTCGGCCATGCGCGCTGCGGCGGCGTCAAGGCCTTCGCCGAGGATGCCGAGCCGCTATCGCCCGGCGACTTCATCGGCAAATGGATGCAGCTGATGGCGCCGGCCGCCGACAAGGTCGGCCCGCGCGGCGCGCTGTCGGCGATGGATTATCTTACCAAGCTCGAGCAGGCCAATGTCGTTAACAGCCTCGACAATCTGCTGACCTTTCCGCGCATCGCCACGCTGATCGAGCGCGGCGCGATCGAAACGCACGGCGCCTATTTCGGCGTCGCCAGCGGCGAACTTTACGTGATGGGCGAGCGCGACGAACCGTTCAGCCGCGTCGCAGCGGACGGTCCGGCGTTTCAGACGCCGAGGTTTTAGCGCGCTTCTTGCCTCACCCCGCGTGCGGGGAGAGGGCGACCGTCCGAATGAAATGAGGATGGTCGGGTGAGGGGGCGTCGACGTCGCGGACAACCGCGAGGCCCCCACCCCGCTCGCAAGTGCTCGCGACCCTCCCCCTCCAGGGGAGAGTAAAGAAAGACTACGCCGCTTTCCGCTTGGCCTGAATGAGCTTGCGGTTGATCAGGCTCTCGGCGATCTGGATCGTGTTGAGCGCCGCGCCCTTGCGCAGATTGTCGGACACAACCCACATTTCGATGCCGTGTTCGACGGTCGGGTCGGTGCGGATGCGGCTGATATAGGTCGCGTCCTCGCCGGCGCTTTCATACGGCGTGGCGTAGCCGCCCGGCTCGCGCTTGTCGATGACCAGACAGCCCGGCGCGCTGCGCAGGATCTCGCGCGCTTCGTTGTCCGAGATCGGATTCTCGAACTCGATATTGACGGCTTCCGAGTGGCCGACGAACACCGGCACGCGCACGCAGGTCGCGGTCAGCTTGATTTTGGGATCAAGAATCTTCTTGGTCTCCATCATCATCTTCCACTCTTCCTTGGTGTAGCCGTCTTCCATGAACACATCGATCTGCGGAATGACGTTGAAGGCGATGCGCTTGGGAAACTTCTTGGTGACGATTTCGCCGACCGTGTAGACCGCCTTGGTCTGCTGGAATAATTCGTCCATCGCGTCCTTGCCGGCGCCGGACACCGATTGATAGGTCGCGACGACGACGCGCTTGATCTTGGCGTGATCGTGCAGCGGCTTCAGCGCGACGACGAGCTGCGCCGTCGAGCAATTCGGGTTGGCGATGATGCCCTTCTTGCGGAAGCCCGACAGCGCATCGGCGTTCACTTCCGGCACGACCAGCGGCACGTCCGGGTCCATGCGCCAGGCCGACGAATTGTCGATGACCACCGCGCCGGCCGCCGCGATCTTCGGCGACCATTCCAGCGACACAGAACCGCCGGCCGACATCAGGCAGATGTCGACGTCGGAGAAATCGTAATGGTCGAGCGCTTTGACCTTGAGAGTCTTGTCGCCGTACGAACATTCCTGGCCCACGCTTTTGCGCGAGGCGAGCGCGACGACTTCGTCGGCGGGGAATTTGCGTTCGTCCAGGATGTTGAGCATTTCGCGACCGACATTGCCGGTAGCGCCCACCACGGCGACCTTGTAACCCATTGTTAACTCTCCGAAATAATTCCCGGCCTGAGGCTTACGCAAGACAACCGGGCAGCAGCGCTTCTAGGCGAGAATGGCGCCGATGACAACGTCATTCCGGGCGCTGAGCGCCCAGAATGGCGCCTCCGCGTTGCCAAGAGAGCGCTCATGCACCCGGCTTTGCATTCCTGGCGCGAGGAATTGCCCGCCTATTTCGTGCGGGCTCTGGCTTATGTGGGCGGACTGGCGGCGCTTTCCATAGCCGCCGCAGAATTCTTTCAATCGCCGCCGCTGACCGATGACATCAAGCCCGTTCATCGATCGGCCTGGATCGAGATCGAGCGGCCGTTTCCGGCCTTTGCCCTGGCCATTCCGGAAGCGGCCGGCCAGCCTTCGACCTATGCCATTCGCCGCCACGCCGAAGGCAATGGCCGCAAGGACATCCTCGGTCTCGGCGACCCCGATGCCCCGACCCCCTATTTGCAGGTCGAGATCTATCGCCCCGGCAGCGAGACGGTAAACGCAAACGGGCCGGACAAAATCATCGCCGACAGCGCGGCCGCGCTCGGCCCGGTCATAAGGTCGGTGGACGAACCGCTGGTCAGCAAATTCGGAGCGCTGAATATCGTGCGCTTCGATACATCCATCGGTACGCCGCGCCATTGCCTGGGCTTTGTCCGCACCTATGACGACCCGACCTTAAGGATTTCGGGTTGGTTCTGTCAGGACGGCGACTTCGTGCCGCGCAGCACATTGGCCTGCGCGCTCGACCGGCTGACATTGCTCGCCGCCGGCAGCGAGCCAAAAGTCGGCGCGCTGTTTGCTCAGGCCGAGCTCAACCGTAGCTTCTGCGGCCAGCGCGAGCCGCTGCTGGCGCCGACGCCGAAGCATCGCGCGTTGTGGAAAGCGACCGAAGCGCGCTGATCAACCGATGCTGACAGTAATGCGATGCATCGAATTGCCGCCATAGCCGTGCGGATTCCAGCGCGTGACCGCATAAGGCTGGCTGACGCCGCGTTCGTCGGTGGCGCGCGCCATGATTTCGAAATAACCGTCCGACGGAAATTGCAGTCGCGCGGTCCAGCGCTGCCAGTCATGCGGATTTTTCGGCGTCGCCAAATCCGCCTGCCTCCAGGTAGCGCCGCCATCAATCGATAGATCGACGTGCGCCACGCGATGATCGCCGGCCCAGGCCGCGCCACGCAGATCGATCGCGCGCGTACCGGCCGCGAACCGCGCGGTATCGGCCGGACGGGTGATGATCGAGCGCACCGGCATCGATTCGAGATCGACCAGATTGGCGAGATCGGCAGGCGCGCCAGGCTGCATCGGCTTCACCGGCACGCGATAGTTTTCGCCGCCCATGCCGGGGCCGTCGTGATAACGGTCGCGAATCCAGATCCGCGTCAGCCACTTGGTCGAGATCGACGCCGGCCAGCCGGGGATCACCAGCCGCAACGGAAAGCCGTGCAGCAGCGGCAGCGGTTCGCCATTGATCGCCCAGGCGATCATGTTGCTGTCATCGAGCAGCTTCTTAATTGGAACGCCGCGCGACATTGTCGGCTTCTTGCTGCTGCCGCTAATGCGCGGATCGGCGCCGTAATGACCGCTGAATACCGCGCTCGGCTTGAGCCGCGCAGCCTTCAGCACATCGGCCAGACGAACGCCGGTCCATTCCGGACAGCCGGCGCCGCCGTGGGTCCACTGCACGCCTTTGGCGCGCGGTGAAAAAAACGCGCGGCCATTGCCGCCGCATTCGATCAGCAGCCGGCGCGTCACCGGTTTGAAATTGGCTTTCAGCTCGGCCAGCGACAGCGACAGCGGCTGCTCGACTTCGCCATCGATGGCGACTTTCCATTGCTCGGGCCGGCGCGTGCGCTCCGGCAGCAAGCCGTTATTGCGAACGAAGAACCTGGCCGTCGGCGTGGTGTCGTCGTCGAGCAGGCTTTCCGGGGTTTCCGCGACCAGCGGCCGATCGCCGATGACGAGCAGCCCGGCCTTGCCGCGCATGGCCTGATTTTTCTTCGGAGCGCGGAAAGTCTGTTTATTTCCCACGCACTTCGTCTAGCAGCTTCCGCGCAAATCGAGCAAGGCGGCGCGCGCCGCTCACCGGTTGAGGAACGGATTTTGCCAGCCGCCCGGCGCCGCGCGCGCGCTCGGCGGATAGGTCGTCTCAAGATAGTTCAACACCGTCTCGCGATCCTTGGCGTCGAGCGCCGGCATGCCGTGCTTCTCGGTCATCAGCACGAGCGTCTCCTCCCACTGCCGGCGGCTGAAGCCTTGCTGCGCCACCAGCTTGAAATTGTGACAGGCGGTGCAGGCATAAAACGTATCGTCGCGGCCGGCGCCGGCCGGAAATTCCTCCGGACTTTCCTCGCGCGGTGTAAATGTCTGCGCCATCGCCGTCACGGCGCAGGCCAGAAGGCCTGCGCCGGTCAATAGAGACAAGAAGTATCGCATGCCGTCTACGCGATCAGCACAGCAATGCGATGCATCGGATTGCCGCCGTAGCCGCTTGGGTTCCAGTTCGGCGCCACATGCGGCTGCATCTGGCCACGCGAATCCATCGCCCGCGACCAGATTTCGTAATAGCCGTCGCGCGGCAATTTCACCGCGGCGGTCCAGCGCTGCCAGTCGAAACGGTTCTTCGCCTTTTCGAGCTTGGCCGGCTGCCAGGTGACGCCGTAGTCGGTCGAGACATCGACACGACGCACGGTATGGTCGCCGGCCCAGGACGCGCCGCGCAATTTCACCTCGCGGGTGCCGGCCGCAAGCTTGGCGCCGTTGGCCGGGCTGGTGATGATCGAGCGCACCGGCATCGATTCCATGATCTTGAAGTTCTTCGGATCGGCCTTGTCGCCGGGCACCATCGGATTGATGGTCAGGCGATACGACGTGCCGGTCATGCCCGGGCCGTCATGTTCCTTGTCGCGGATGACAATTTTGGTCAGCCACTTCTGCGATGCCGAACCGGGCCAACCGGGAATGAGCAGCCGCACCGGCCCGCCATGAATATTCGACAGCGGCTGGCCGTTCATTGCCCAGACGATCATCGACTCGGGATCCATCGCCTTGGCCATGCGCACGCCACGCGACAAAGTCGGCGTAGCCGGATTGCCCGACAGATGCAGGTCGGCCGAATAATGCGCCGTGTAGATGCCGGACGGTTTGACGCCGGCGGCTTTCAGCACATCGCCGAGCCGCACGCCGGTCCACTCGGCGCAGCCGGCGCCGCCATTGGTCCACTGGTTGCCGCTGGCCGGCGGCGAGTAGAACGAGCGGCCATTGCCGCCGCATTCCAGCACCATGCGCCGCGTCTGCGCCTTGTACTTCGATTTCAGGTCGCCGAGCGTCAATTCCAGCTTGTTGTTCACTTCGCCTTCGACGGTGAACTTCCACTTGTCGCCGTCTTTAGTCTCTTCCGGAATCTGGCCGTTGTTGCGAATGAAGAACTTTTCGTAGGGCGTGGTGTCGTCGTCGAGCAGATGCTCGGGCGTTTCCGCGACCAGCGGACGCTCGCCGATCACAACCAGTTTGTCGCTCTTGCCGGGAAAATTGAGGTAGATCGGCCCCTTCTTGGCCGCAGGCGCGGCCGCGGCCGGCGGCGCTGAGGCTGGCGGCGTTTGCGCCATCGCCGCCGGGATCAACCCGCCCGGCATATCGGCGGCGAAGGGAATAGTCCCGCCGACCGCCGCGCTCATCGCGGCAAGGCCCGCGCCACCGAGAAAGCCCCGGCGATTCGGCTCAGTCACGCGGCCGAAAACCTCGGCATCGGCCCGTTGCGGGTCGTTGCGATAGAGCTCCTCGATCGATCGCTCGATTTTGTCGGTCATTTGTCTCCTCCCGGTCGCGTTGCTCGGCTCTTTGGCCTGGTTGCAATCCTTCAAGACTATCGGATCGGGACACCGGCATTGCAACGGCAAACCTCCTGGCAAGGCTGCCGGCCTAGCCGAGGAACCAAACGGGCGCTTCTTTCTTAACGATTCGCGGGTGACTGTTGCCGGATTGGCCTATTTTCTCAAAGCAAAGCCCGCTAGACTGCGTCGCAACATTGAATCACCGGTTGGGGACTTTCTCATGCGCCTGAAATTCGTTGCCGCGACATTGGCTGCCATTGGCACCCTGGCCCTCATGGCCGCGCCGGCTCAAGCCCAGTCGAACGAACGGCGCATCACCTCGAACGCGCGCGGCAACACGGTTTTCACCAGCCGCGACGAAGACGGCCGCACCCGCACCCGGGTCATCATCCAGCGCCGCTCCTATCTCGATCCGGGCACCGAAGTTCTCCCGGGCAGCCGCCGCGACAGCGATTACGCGACCTCGCTGGCGAACGACCGGGCGACGAGCGTCCTCAACAACACACCGGGCGGCAGCAACCAGACGGCGTTGCCGCAACCGAACGAACTGGGCTTCGGCAAGAACGGCCCGTTCCTGCGCTTCTAGGTCGCGCGATCATTTGAAAAAAAAACGCGGCCCACCGGGCCGCGTTTTTCGTTTTACCGCGCGCCCAAATCAGACCGCGAGCTTTTCCAGCTCCGCCAAAATCGCCGAACCCATCTCCGACGTGCTGACGCTCTTCTCGCCGGGCGCCGCGATGTCGCCGGTGCGGATGCCATTGTCGAGCGTGGCGGCGATGGCCTGATCGATCATGTCGGCCTGCTTGCCCATGTCGAACGAGTAGCGCAGCGCCATGCCGAAGGACGCGATCATGGCGATCGGATTGGCCAGGCCCTTGCCGGCGATATCGGGCGCCGAACCGTGCACCGGCTCGTACAGCGCCTTGCGCTTGCGCGTCTTCGGATCGACCTCGCCGAGCGAGGCGGAGGCCAGCATGCCGAGCGAGCCGGTCAGCATCGCCGCGATATCCGACAGCATGTCGCCGAACAGGTTGTCGGTGACGATGACGTCAAACTGTTTCGGATTGCGCACCAGCTGCATGCCGCCCGAATCGGCGAGCTGATGCTCGAGCTGCACGTCCTTGAACTCACGCGCATGCAACGCCGTAATGACCTCGTTCCACAGCAGGCCAGACTTCATGACGTTACGCTTTTCCATCGACGTCACCTTGTTGCGGCGCTTGCGCGCCAGCTCGAAGGCGACGCGGCCGATGCGCTCGATCTCATAGGTGTCGTAGACCTGCGTATCGATGGCGCGCTTCTGGCCGTTGCCGAGATCGGTGATGGTCTTCGGCTCGCCGAAATAAACGCCGCCGGTCAGTTCGCGCAGGATCATGATGTCGAGACCCTCGACCAATTCACGCTTGAGCGAGGAGGCATCGGCCAAAGCTGGATAGGTCACCGCCGGGCGCAAGTTTGCGTAGAGCGCCAGATCCTTGCGCAGACGCAGGAGGCCGGCTTCCGGGCGCACGTCGTAGGGCACCTTGTCCCATTGCGGGCCGCCGACCGAACCGAAGATCACGGCATCGGCCGCCTTGGCCTTTTCCATGGTCGCATCGGTGATCGACACCTTGTCCGCGTCGTAGCTGGCGCCGCCGACCAGGCCTTCCTCGAAGGCGAAGCGGTCCGGGCCCTTTTTGTTGAAGAAGTCGATGACGCGCTTCACCTCGGCCATGACCTCAGGGCCGATGCCGTCGCCGGGGAGCAGGAGGAGATTGTGGGTTGCCATGGACGTCCGCCTCACAAGGAAAATGCTGCGCGGAGTGCTAAAGCGCCGCGCCGGGAATGGCAAGGCACGCGGCAAGCCTTGGTAGAAATGCCTTGATAGAAAGGCCTTGATTGAAGCGCCTTCCGCCCGTCGATGCCGCTTGGCGTTTGCCCGGTTCTGGATTTATCTTGCGTTCCAGCGGCATCGGGGCGCCGCCAAAGGAGAGAGGAAGCATGTCGACCGGACCGGACCTTCAACAGGCCCGCGCGCGACTGCAGCAGGCGATGACCAAAGTGCTGAACGGAGATCCGAGCCTGATGAAGGCCCTGCATTCGCACGCCGACGACGTGACGAGCTTCTACGGCATGGGTGGCTACGAGAAAGGCTGGGAACAGGTCTCGAACCGATGGGACTGGGCCGCCGCCAATCTGTTCAAGGGCGGCACCGCGCAATACGAGAATCTGGCTACGTCCGTCAGCGGCGACCTGGCATTCACGGTCGATATCGAACGCCACGTACTCGACGACGGCGAGGTGAACCGTGCGCTTCGCGTTACCCATCTTTTCCGCCGCGAGGACGGGCAATGGCGGCTGCTGCATCGCCACGGCAGCCCGCTCGAGCGTAAGGTTGCCGGCTGAGCCTTGAAGCCCTGCGATTCGTTATTGCCGTCAGTGCGCCGCGTGAATCCCCAAGCTGGCATTCGGTCCGCTCTTTTGGGATAATGAGCTGCCGGGCGAGATCGGGCGAAGGAGCCAAGCCGTGAGCGAGCCGACTGCGTCCCAAGCTGCCGCCAAGACGAATCCAGGAAACTTCTTCGAAGACTTCCGCATCGGCCAAATCATCCGCCACGCCACGCCGCGCACCGTCACGCTTGGCGACGTCGCGCTCTATAACGGGCTGTTCGGATCGCGCTTCGCGGTGCAGTCCTCCGACGAGTTTGCCAAGGACGCCGGCTACGAGCGCTCGCCGATCGACGACCTGCTGGTGTTTCACATCGTGTTCGGCAAGACCGTGCCGGACATCTCGCTCAATGCGGTCGCCAATCTCGGCTACGCCGATTGTCATTTTCTCAAGCCGGTCTATCCCGGCGACACGCTCAACGCGGTGTCGGAAGTCATCGGCCTCAAGGAAAACTCCAACAAGAAGACCGGCATCGTCTATGTGCGCTCGCGCGGCTTCGACCAGAGCGGCGACGCGGTGCTCGACTATGCGCGCTGGGTGATGGTGAAGAAGCGCGACGAAAGTGCACCGACGCCGGAAGAAAAAATCCCGACTTTGCCGGAAAGCGTGCCAGCCTCGGCGCTCGGCAAAGGCTGTCCGCAAATCGATACCGCTGCTTACGACATGGTGCTGGCCGGCAGCCCGCACCGCTTCGGCGACTACAAGGCCGGCGAAAAGATCGATCATCTGGTCGGCATCACCGTCGAAGACGCCGAGCACATGATCGCGACGCGGCTTTATCAGAACACCGCGCGCATCCACTTCGATCATTTCACCGAAAGCAAAGGCCGCTTCGGCCAGCGCCTGATCTATGGCGGGCACGCGATTTCACTGGCACGGGCTTTGTCGTTCAACGGTCTCGGCAATGCGTTCCACATCGCCGCCATCAATGGCGGGCGGCATGTGGCGCCGCTGATGGCCGGCGCGACCGAGTTTGCCTGGTCTGAAATTCTGGAATCGGCCGAACTGAATGGCCGTGAGGATGTCGGCGCGCTGCGCATCCGCACCGTCGCGACCAAAGACAAGCCGTGCGACGATTTCCCCTACAAGATCGGCAAGGAATACGACCCGGCGGTTATTCTCGATCTGGATTATTGGGTGTTGATGCCGCGATAGCTCGTCTCACACACCCGCCCGCAAATGATCCACCAACTGCCGTGCATAAGGCGGCAACGCGTTGTAGTCGCGCAGGCAGATCGAAAGATTGCGGACCGCCCACCCATCGGTGAGATCGACGGCATGGATCGCCATGGTCCTGGCCGCCCAGCGCGCCGTGGTCAGCGGCACGACGCCGACGCCGACATGATTCTCAACCATGCGGCAGACCGCGTCGAACGAGCGTAACTGCACGCGCAGGCGCAACGGCCGGCCGATGCGGTTGGCCTTGTCGGCGAGAAAGCGCTGGATCGCGCTGGCGCGATCGATGCCGACGAAATTGTAGTCCAGCGTTTCGGCAAAACTGATGCGGTCGCGCTTGGCCAATTCGTGGCCCTGCGCCACCACCAGCACGAAGCGGTCGCTGCGAAACGGATAGGTCGTCAAATTGCCGGCATCGACGGTGCCGGCGACGATGCCGATATCGCCGACGCCTTCGGCGATGAGGCCGACGATTTCATCCGACAGCCGCTCCTCGATATCGACGCTGACATTCGGATGGCCGGCGAGGAAGCTGCCGAGCGCCTCGGGAAGAAACTCGGTCAGCGAATTGGTGTTGGACAGAACGCGCACCTGGCCGGCCTGCCCGCCAGCGTAAACGCCGAGGTCTTCCTGGAGCCGTTCGGACTGTTCGAGAATGGTCCGTGCATGGGCCAGCAAGGTGCGGCCGGCCTGAGTCGGCGAAACGCCCTGGCGGCCGCGCACCAGAAGCTCGGCGCCGAAAGCAAGCTCCAGCTTGCGAATACGGGTCGAGGCCGCCGCCAGCGCCAGATTGAGCCGTTCAGCGCCATGCGTGATGCTGCCGGCCTCGACAATGTGCCGGAACAGGTTGAGGTCGGTAAAATCGAACCGCATGACGGGACCCTGTTACCCTACTTAATTGGCGAAGGAAGGCTACGTAAAACACATATTGATCAAGCATTTTACACCGTTTAGTTTCGCCTTTGAAGAAGTTATATTTGTTCCCATTCGAAAGTTGCGGTGCTGCAACCCTCTGATGCGTTGCGGTAACCGCGTAGTTTGGCTACCAACCGGCCGCGATCGCCGACAGAGTTCCGGCGGTGCGATGTGGAGAATGAAGATGGCCGAGCTTAAGGCTGAACCGACCGCGGGCGGGCGTCCGCGCCCCATTTCCCCGCATCTGCAGATTTATCGCCCCATGCTGACGATGGTGATGTCGATCGTGCATCGCATCACCGGCGCTGCGCTTTACTTCGGCACGCTGCTGCTCGCCTGGTGGCTGATCTCGGCGGCCTCCGGCCCCAATGCTTACGCCAATGTCGAATGGTTCATGGACACGCTGGTCGGCCGCGTCGTGCTGTTCGGCTACACCTGGTCGCTGCTGCATCACACGCTCGGCGGCATTCGCCATCTGATCTGGGACACGCTGCACGGTCTCGAGCCGGCGGATCGCGAGATGCTCACCGTCGCCACTCTGGTCGGCTCGATCGCGCTCACCGTGGTGGTCTGGGTCATCGGCTATCTCGCCATGGGAGGCCCGCGATGATCGGCCAGCGCCCCAACGAAATGCGCACCGCCGCCCGCCGCGTCCGCGGACTGGGCGCCGCACGCTCCGGCACCAAGGATTTCTGGCATCAGCGTGTCACCTCGGTCGCCGGCATTCCGCTGACCATCGCGCTCATCGTCATCGTCATCGCGCTGCTCGGCCGCAGCCACGCCGCCGTGGTGCAAATCCTCGGCTCGCCTTTGGTCGCCATCATCATGCTGCTGTTCATCTTGAACACCGCGTATCACATGTGGATCGGCATGCAGGAGATTATCCTCGATTACCTGCACGACGATAAATTCAAATTCCTGAGTTTGCTGGCGAACACCTTCTTCTGCATCGCCGTCGGCCTGGCTTCCGCCTTCGCCATTCTCAAAATTTCGTTCGGAGTCTAAGGCCATGGCGACCGGAAACGGCAAATTGAACGGCGGTCCTTCGATTGGCGGCAAGGCCTATCCGATCGAAGACCACAGCTATGACGTCGTGGTTGTCGGCGCCGGCGGCGCCGGACTGCGCGCCGTGGTCGGCTGCTCGGAAGCGGGCCTTCGCACCGCTTGCATCACCAAGGTCTTCCCGACCCGCTCGCATACCGTCGCAGCGCAAGGCGGCATCGCCGCCGCGCTCGGCAATATGGGCGAGGACGACTGGAAGTGGCATATGTACGATACGGTTAAGGGCGCCGACTGGCTCGGCGACCAGGACACCATCGAATATATGTGCCGCAACGCGCCGGCCGCGGTGTACGAACTTGAACACTGGGGCATGCCGTTCTCGCGCCGCGAGGAAGACGGCAAGATCTACCAGCGCCCGTTCGGCGGCATGACCACGCATTACGGCAAGGGCACCGCGCAGCGCACTTGCGCCGCCGCCGACCGCACCGGCCACGCCATGCTGCACACGATGTACGGCCAGGCGCTCAAGCATAACGCCGAGTTCTACATCGAGTATTTCGCGCTCGACATGATCATGGACGAGAGCGGCCGCTGCCGTGGCGTGATCGCGCTCAACATGGACGATGGCACGCTGCACCGCTTCACGTCGAACATGACCATCATGGCGACCGGTGGCTATGGCCGCACTTATTTCTCCTGCACCTCGGCGCATATCTGCACCGGCGACGGCAACGCCATGGTGCTGCGCGCGGGCCTGCCATTGCAGGACATGGAGTTCGTCCAGTTTCATCCGACCGGTATTTACCCGGCCGGCTGCCTGATTACCGAAGGGTCGCGCGGCGAAGGCGGCTATCTGGTCAATTCCGAAGGCGAGCGCTTCATGGAGCGCTACGCGCCGTCGGCCAAGGACCTTGCCTCACGCGACGTCGTCTCGCGCTCGATGACCATCGAGATCCGCGAAGGCCGCGGCGTCGGCAAGGAAAAGGACCACATTTTCCTGCATCTCGATCATCTCGATCCGGCGATCCTGCAGGAGCGCCTGCCCGGCATTTCCGAGACGGCGCGCATCTTTGCCGGCGTCGATATCACCCGCGAACCGATCCCCGTGCTGCCGACCGTGCACTACAACATGGGCGGCATCGCCACGAATTATCACGGCGAGGCGCTGACCAAGAAGGACGGCAACCCGGACACCGTGATCCCCGGCCTGATGGCGATCGGCGAAGCGGCCTGCGTCTCGGTGCATGGCGCCAACCGCCTCGGCTCGAATTCGCTGATCGATCTCGTCGTGTTCGGCCGCGCCGCCGCGCTGCGCTGCGCCGAGCTGCTGACGCCCGGCGAGAAGCAGCCGGAGCTGCCCAAGGATTCGGCCGACAAGGCGCTCGCCCGCCTCGACCATTTCCGCTTCGCGTCCGGCGGCACGCCGACCGCGCAGCTTCGCCTGAAGATGCAGAAGGTCATGCAGAGCAATTGCGCCGTGTTCCGCACCGGCGAAATTCTCGAAGAAGGCCACCAGCTGATCCACCAGGTCTATGGCGGCATGACCGATATCGGCGTGTCGGATCGCTCGCTGGTGTGGAATTCCGACCTGATCGAGACGCTCGAACTGGACAATCTTATTTCGCAGGCCGTCGTCACCATGGACTCGGCGCGCAACCGCACCGAAAGCCGCGGCGGCCACGCGCGCGAGGATTATCCGGACCGCGACGACAAGGAATGGATGAAGCACACTCTGGCGTGGATCGACACCAAGGGCGACGTGAAGATCGACTACCGCCCGGTGCACACCTACACGCTGACCAACGACGTTTCGTATATCGAACCCAAAGCGCGGGTGTACTAAGATGGTCGAAATCACGCTGCCGAAGAACTCCAGGGTCACCGAAGGCAAGACATGGCCGCGCACGTCGCACGCCACCAACCTGACCGAGTTCAAGATCTACCGCTGGAATCCGGATGACGGTGCCAATCCGCACATCGACACCTACTATGTCGACCGCGACGATTGCGGCCCAATGGTTCTCGACGCGCTGATCTGGATCAAGAACAACGTCGATCCGACGCTCACGTTCCGCCGCTCCTGCCGCGAAGGCGTCTGCGGCTCCTGCGCGATGAACATCGACGGCACCAACACGCTCGCCTGCACCAAGGCGATCGACGACAACAAGACGCCGCTCAAGGTCTATCCGCTGCCGCACCAGCCGGTGGTCAAGGACCTGGTGCCCGACCTGAAGAATTTCTACGCGCAATACGCTTCGATCGAACCCTGGCTGCACACCGTGACGCCGGCGCCCGAGAAGGAATGGAAGCAGAGCCACGAGGATCGCACCAAGCTCGACGGCATGTACGAGTGCATCCTGTGCGCCTGTTGCTCGACGTCATGCCCGAGCTACTGGTGGAACTCGGATCGCTATCTCGGCCCGGCCGCTTTGTTGCAGGCCAATCGCTGGGTGCAGGATTCGCGCGATGAAGCGACCGGTGAACGCCTTGATAATCTCGAAGACCCATTTCGGCTCTATCGCTGCCACACCATCATGAACTGCTCCAAGGCCTGCCCGAAGGGGCTCAACCCGGCCAAGGAAATCGCCACGCTGAAGAAGGCGCTGGTCGATCGGCAGGTCTAGTTGCAAGTCTGATCGGAACGACTTTTCGCGATCTCAAATCCGCCTGGCGCGAGTGGCGTCCACTGTCGTTATTGCCTAAGCTTCCCGGAATATTTTGGGAGGATGATGGCGATGACGAAGCGGTTCACGGCACGCAACCTCGGCTTTTCCCTTCTGGCCGCCGCGCTTCTGATCGGCGCCGCCGGGCGCCCGGCGCAGGCGCAGAAATATCCCGACCATCCGGTCAAGATCGTCATCCCGCTTGGCCCCGGCGGCGTCGGCGACATCACCGCACGCATTCTCGCCGACCGGCTGACCGAACAAATGGGCCAGCGCTTCGTCGTCGAGAACATGGCGGGCCCGGGCGGCATCGCCGCGATGCGCGCGGTGACCGCAGCGCCGGCCGACGGGCATACCTTGATGCTGATGACCGGCGGCATCGCCAGCGCCGTGCCGCTGTTCAAGCAGTTCCCGGTCGATATCGCCGGCGAACTCGCGCCCGTTACTGCGCTCGGCTATTTCGACTGCCTGTTCGTCACCAATGCGCAGTCCGAATTCAAGACGCTCGGCGATTTCCTCGCCGCTGCCAAGGCCAGCCCCGGCAAGCTGAATATCGGCACGATCAGCGCCGGCGGCGTGCAGCATCTCACCGCCAATTATTTCAAGCAGGCGGCCGGCATCGATGTCGTCGTCGTGCCGTTCAAGAATACGCCGGACGCCATCGTCGCACTGCTGCGCAACGACGTGAACATGGTGATCGATTTCTACGCCGCGCTGAAAGGCAACGTGCAGGGCGGTACGCTGCGCGCCGTCGCCTGGGCCGGCCCGACGCCGTCGCCGGCCATTCCGGAGTTGAAGACCGCCGAGGCGCAAGGCGTCAAAGGCTTCCAGGCCAATTCGTGGAATTCGATTTACGTAAAGGCCGGCACGCCGCAGCCGATCATCGCCGCGATCAACAAGGCGGTCGCCGAATTCGTCGCCGACCCGGCGGTCAAAGCCAAGCTGCTCGACCTCGGCATCGACTCGAAGGCCAGCACGCCGGCCGAGATGGACGCGCAGATGCGCGGCGACATCAAGAAGTGGGCCGAAGTGATCGAGAAGGCCGGTATCGAAAAGAGGTGAGCCGGTTGTGGCGCTGCTGGCGAATATCGGCGAGCGATAGCGTTTTGACACCCGCGAGGGTGACGCGGACTGCAACTTATGCTTGCTTCGGTTGCATGACTGACGCACTCTGAAAGCCCTGTGGGGCTGAGGGGTGTGGCGTTGCGTTGGGGCCGCGTTGGATCCGCGATTACAAGCATAATTCTGGCCGCTGCCTGCGCGCCGGTCAGCCGGCTGCCGGCATTGGACAAGGACGCCATAGAGGCCGAGCAGCGGCTCGAGCAAATCGCGCATATCCGCAAATATTATTCCGAACTGCACCGCGTCGACACGATCGCCTTCCGCATCCGCACTGCCAATCGCGCCGACTGCCGCGGCTGGGAGTCGGCGCAAATCGGCCTCTTCGCGGCAACGCCGCAAAGCCTGCCGCACAAGTACCGCTCTTATTCGCGCGAAGCGCTCAACCTGACCTGGGCGCGGCTGACCGTGATCTCCGTGGTGGAGAATTCGCCGGCGTCCGAGGCTGGCATCGCCGTCGGCGACGAGATCATTGCGCTCAACGGCGAACTCATTCCGGTGACCGGCACGGCCGGCTGGATGGCCGGCTGGCTCAAGCATCACGGCGCCAGGCCCTTGCAAGCCAATATCCGGCGCGACGGCGACGACCGCACCGTGACCATCAACCCGGTAATGGGCTGCGCCATTCCGATCGTTTACGTCACTGATGATGCGGTCAACGCATCGACCGATGGCAAGAGAATCACGATCCATTCAGCTTTCGTCACTCTGACGAAATCAGATGCGCAACTCGCGCTCGTGATTGGCCATGAACTGGCGCATGCAAACCTGGGCCACATCGACAAAAAAATGTTCAACGCGGTGCTGGGCTGGGTCGGCGGCACAGCGATCGATGTCGGCATTCTTGCCGGCGGCATTTCGACAGGCGGCGCCTTTGGCAAGGAATTTGAGAAAGCGGGGCTGCGCGCCTATAGCGTCAACTTCGAGCGTGAAGCCGACTATGTCGGCGCCTACTACGCCGCGCGCGCGGGCTATGACCTCAACGGCGTGGAGGAAGTCTGGCGCGCTGTCGGCCTATCGCATCCCAACTCTATTCGCCTTGCCAGAACTCACCCGATTACCCCAGTGCGTTTCCTGCAAATGAAGAAAGTCGCTGAGGAAATCGCGGACAAGCGGCGTCGCAATCTGCCGCTAATCCCGGAGCTGAAATTCATGCAGACAGAAAACGAAGCCGAGCCGCCGGACGTCAGTAACCGCTAGTTAGGTGCATTCCTTGGAAAGACACACCTTCTCCAACTCCGGAAACGGCTTGTAGGCGGCGTTGACGCACTGGTCTTTGCCCGCCTCGACAAGCTGGTTGAGCCTGCCGGCAAAGAAAATCGCGATGCGAACCTTGACGCCGGTATACTGCTTTGCCGTATCGCGCGAATTCAACCTTACGCACGACGCGAAGCGCTGTTCGCGGCCGATCGTCATCAGCGCCGGCTCGCTGATCGCGGCGTCGCGCACATTGGTCGGGTCGTCCAGCGTTTGCCGCAGCGTGTCGATGATATCCTGCTTGTAATTGACCGGAACGATATTGGGCTCCGGCTCTTTCGGCTTGCCGAGGTATTCGTTGGCCCCGCAACCCGCCACTGCCAAAGCAATGGCGCCAGCAAACACAATCCGCAGCGCGCGTGTCGTCATCGGAAATCCCCCGGTCGAAAGTGCCGCACTCAGTCCTTTTTCAAGGTGCGCCGGCGCTGCGCCAGAGTGCGCAGCCGCAATGCATTGAGCTTGATGAACCCTTGCGCGTCCTTCTGGTCGTACGCGCCCTTGTCGTCCTCGAAGGTGACCAAAGTCGACGAATAAAGCGACGCCTTGCTCTCGCGCCCGGTGACGATGACATTGCCCTTGTACAGCTTGAGCCGCACCTCGCCTTCGACCATCTCCTGCGACTTGTCGATCAAGGCCTGCAACATCTCGCGCTCCGGCGAAAACCAGAAGCCGTTATAGATCAGCTCGGCGTAACGCGGCATCAGCTCGTCCTTGAGATGGCCGGCGCCGCGGTCGAGCGTGATCGACTCGATGGCGCGGTGCGCCACCAGCAGGATCGAACCGCCCGGCGTCTCATAGACGCCGCGCGACTTCATGCCGACAAAACGGTTCTCGACCAGATCGAGCCGGCCGATGCCGTTGTCATGGCCGAGCTGGTTGAGCCGCGCCAGAATGGAGGCCGGCGACAGGGCCACCCCGTCGATCGACACGGGATCGCCCTTGGCAAAACCGATGGTGACCGAGGTCGCCTGGTCGGGCGCGTCCATCGGCGAGATGGTGCGCTGATAGACGATCGGCGGCGCCTCAATGGCGGGATCTTCGAGAACCTTGCCTTCGGACGAGGAGTGCAAAAGATTGGCATCGACCGAGAACGGCGACTCGCCTTCCTTGTCCTTGGCGATGGTGATCTGGTGATCGCGCGCGAACTTCAGCAGTTCCTCGCGGCCCTTGAATTCCCATTCGCGCCATGGCGCGATGATCTTGATGCCCGGCTCGAGCGCATAATAGCCAAGCTCGAAACGGACCTGGTCGTTGCCCTTGCCGGTGGCGCCGTGACAGACGGCATCGGCGCCGACCTGCCGCGCGATCTCGATCTGGCGCTTGGCGATCAGCGGCCGCGCGATCGAGGTGCCGAGCAGGTACTGGCCTTCGTAGACGGTGTTGGCGCGGAACATCGGGAAGACGAAGTCGCGGACGAATTCCTCGCGCAGGTCGTCGATGAAAATGTTTTCCGGCTTGATGCCGGCGCGCAGCGCCTTTTCGCGCGCCGGGGTCAGCTCTTCGCCCTGGCCGAGATCGGCGGTGAAGGTGACGACTTCGCAGCCGTAAGTGGTTTGCAGCCACTTGAGAATGATCGAGGTGTCGAGCCCGCCGGAATAGGCCAGCACCACCTTTTTCACATCGCCTTTATTCATTGATCGCCTTTGAGAATTAGCCGGAACGCGGCCGAAAATCCGGTCGGACTATAGGGGGAGCAGCCTTGGGCGCAAGCGCATCCCGGGTGCGGCCGCACGTGCAATCTCACGCTGTTATCCTACGTGATACAATCTATTGTTGCATACAAAAAACCACCGCCCTAGGATGCGGCGGGGAAGGAGTGCCGCCGATGAAACGCCGCGCCGCCTGGGGTCTTTCCGTTTTTTTCCTTTTGATCGCCGTGCTGGCGCCGTCGGCGCCGCGCGCATCCGATCACGCCGATCCGCTGAACCTGACCGATCCAAACGCCAACATCACCGGGCTATTCATTTTCCCGAAGGACGATCAGTACGTCCTGATCTTCAATGTGCGGCGGGCGCTGACCGCGCCAAAGCCCTATGAGCTTTCGGCCTATGAATATGTCGTCAGCATCGATCTGACGACCCCGGTGACGTTCGACAGCGCCGAGGACCGGGCGCGCTATGGCGGCACGATTCCCGTGCCGGACAAATTGCATCCCGACGTGTCGATCAAGGTTAAGCTCAACGACGACACCAGCCTGAAATCGATCGACTATACGGGCTTAAAGAACACCGACCGCATCCGCACCTTCACCGGCGTGCGCGACGACCCGTTCATCTTCCCGCGCTTCTTCAAGAGGAACGTCATCTCGATGGTGATGAGCATTCCGAAGAATGCGTTTCCAGACGGACAGCAGGATTTCATTTTGTGGGGCACGACCTATGTCAACGGCAAGGTGTCGGACCGCGTCGGCCGATCGGTGCGCAGCCAGTTGCCGCGCTTTCCGATCCTGAATTTGTTTGAGCCCAAGGATCAGGTCGAAAAGCTCACCAAGGCCAAGGATTTTCTCGACAAGACCTACAATTACCTCGACGGCAACAAAGAGTGGTGGTCGCAGGCGATTGGCGGCCTGCTGCAATTTACTTTCCAGTTGCGCAAATACGATCTGGCGCCCGACGTAATGATCTTCACCACGCGTTTCCCGCCGGTCTATCCGAACGGCCGGCAGCTGGCTGACGACGTCAACGCCATCCAATGCACGACCGGCGATTGCCTGTTACAGGACTTGTCTTTCGCCGAAGGCGGCTGGCCGCGCGCGGTCGTCAACGACAAACCATTTCTGACCGAGTTTCCCTATCTCGCCGAGCCGTTCCCGGATTCGCCGGAAAGAGTCCGGACGAGCAGCATCTGGACCTATCTCCTGCCGGTGCTGATCGTGTTCTCCGTCTTGATCTGGGGACTGGTTGAAATCATCTGGCGCGGGATTCGCTGGCTGTGGCGCAGGATCGCCGCCAAATTCTTTGCCCGGCCGGTCGCTGCTTGATCCGCCTTGTTGTGCTCGCGGCCGCCGCACTGTTGCTGGCCGACGCTGCGCGGGCGCACGATTTCTGGATCGAGCCATCGACGTTCAAGCCGCAGGCCGGCGGTATCGTCTCGGTGCGGCTCTTCGTCGGGCAGGACTTCACCGGCGATCCGCTGCCGCGCCAGTCGAGCGCGATCGAGCGGTTTTTCCTGCGTCAGGATGGCGCCGACACGAACATTGGCGGCGCCAACAACATCGATCCGGCCGGACTGTTTCGCATGCCCGGCGCGGCGGCGGCGGTCATCGGCTACAGCAGCAATGGCAGTTCGACCGAATTGCAAGCGGCCAGGTTCGAGGACTATCTGCGGCAACACGAGTTGATCGCGGTTATCGAAGAACGCCGGCGGCGCAGCGAACAAAACAGGCCGGGCCGCGAGCGCTTTTACCGCTACGCCAAGGCCTTGCTGGCCGGATCGGCGAAATCCGCGGCGGCCACGCAGCCTTTGGGATTTGCCTATGAGATCGTGCCGGGCAACGATCCAACCGCGGTGGCGGGACCGCTGCGCTTCCGTATACTCTACCAAGGCAAGCCGCTTGCCGGTGCTCTGGTGGAGGCCTTGTGGCGCGACGATCCATCGATACGGCTATCGACGCGCAGCGACGCGCAGGGCGGTTTCGACTTTGCCTTGCCGCGGCCCGGCGTCTGGCTGGTCAAGTCGGTGCACATGATGCGAGCCGGATTTTTCGCCAGCGCCGATTGGGACAGCCTGTGGGCGTCGCTGACCTTCGAGGCGCCGAAGCCATGACGGCATTTGCACGCTTGCTGCTGCTTTGTCTGTTATGGCCGGCCGCCGCGTCCGCGCATGAAATCGGCACCAGCAATGTCCGGCTGACATTGCACAATGACCGCACCTGGTCGGCCGAGATCACCACCGCGCCGACGGCGCTCGCCAACAAGATCGGCCCGCAGGCGGGGCAGCCGCGCGTGACAGACTTGACCGCCGACATCGTGCGCGCGCGGCTGACCGCGGCGACGCAGATCATCGCCGAGTATATCGAAGTGCGTTTCGACGGCGTTGTATCGCCGGCGCGCGTTTCGGTGGCGCAAGTCGAGATGCCCGACGACAACGCCCTGCCCGCTTTCGTCGTGCTGCGCGCCGAAGGCCCGGTCCCGGCCAATGCCAAGGCGGTGACCTGGCGCTACGGCCTGGTCTATTCGACCTACGCCGTCGTCTTTGCCGAGGAACGCGGCGGCAGCCCGGTCACGCAATGGATCGATGGCGACGCCGAGAGCAACCCGTTTGCCATTCTCGGCGGCCGCCCGCCGCCAACGCGTCTTCAGATCGCGTGGCAATACCTGACGCTCGGCTTCGAGCATATCGTGCCCGAAGGCCTCGACCATATCCTGTTCGTGCTCGGCATTTTCCTTTTGACGCCGCAGCTGAAGCCAATTTTGGTGCAGGTCACGGCCTTCACCGTCGCCCATTCGGTCACGCTCGGACTGACCATGTACGGCGTATTGTCGCTGCCATCGCACATCGTCGAACCGCTGATTTCGCTGTCGATCGCCTATGTCGCCATCGAGAACATCGTCACGCAGAAACTGACGCCGTGGCGGCCGGTGCTGGTTTTCGGCTTCGGCCTCATTCACGGCATGGGCTTTGCCGGCGCGCTCGCCGAGCTGCATCTGCCGCGCGAGGAGATCATCCCGGCGCTGATCAGCTTCAATGTCGGCATCGAACTGGCGCAACTGGCCGTGATCGCCGCCGCCTATTTCGCGGTGTCGTTCTGGCTCGGCGACAAATGGTGGTACCGCGCCCGCGTCGTCATGCCGGTCTGCCTGGCGATCGCCGCCGCCGGCCTTTTCTGGACCGTGCAGCGAATCTTCTTTGAAGCCTAAACGCTGACGTCCTCATAGACGTCGACATCGGCGGCGCCGGCCAGCATCGCCCGCCACCCGGTGAGGAAGGTGCGGATCATCGGATCGCTGGATACCTTCTGCCGATTCATCTCGACCGCCGCATTGGCCTCGTATTCGATCTCGATGCAGAACTGCGCCGGGTCGTCGACATTCTGCAGGAAGCGAAGCTTGGTGCCGCCGAGCGCGCGATAGAACGGCGCCGAACTGCGCATCAGCATCAGCACCTGGGCCGGATCGCCGAGCGCCCGCATCTTCATTTGCAGCACGCGCCTCAGGGGTTTCTCCGCTTCCGCCATCAAGGAACCTCCGGTAAGGGCTTGGCCTAAACCATGTCGATTAATGTTACCGCGCAAACGCGCTACTGCGCCACCATGCGTTACGGTATTTCTGGTGCCCAGAGCTGAACTGTCACCATTGGGGCATTCGATGTCAAAAGTTAACGCCAGTCTCGCCGCCGCCATCGCCGGCGCCGTGCTGATCGCGGCCACGCCGGCGTTCGCCGCGCAGTGCAATCACAAAGGCGGCTTCAACGGCTTCCTCGCCGACTACAAGAAGGAAGCCGCCGCGCAGGGCATTTCCGCGCGCGGCCTGGCCGCGCTCGACGGCGTCACGCTCGACGAGGCGGTTATCGCCGCCGACCGCAGGCAGAAGGTTTTCAGCCAGACCTTCGAACAGTTTTCCGGCCGCATGATTTCGAAGAGCCGGCTCGCCATCGGTGAGCGGATGATGCTGACCCACGCCTCAATGCTGCAACGGATCGAGAAGCAGTACGGCGTGCCGGGCGCGGTTCTGATCGCGATCTGGGGCCTGGAAACCGACTACGGCACCGTGCACGGCAAGCGCTCGGTGGTTCGATCGGTTGCCACCTTGGCTTATGACTGCCGCCGCACCGAGCGTTTCCACACTGAACTGACGTCGGCATTGCGCATCGTCGATCGCGGCGACATGGCGTCGGCGCAGATGGTTGGCGAATGGGCCGGCGAGATCGGCCAGACCCAATTCCTGCCAAGCTCCTACGACAAGTACGCCGTCGACTTCGACGGCAATGGCCGCCGCGATCTGGTCGGCAGCGTGCCGGATGTGCTCGCCTCGACGGCGAATTATCTCAAGGGCCATGGCTGGCAACGCGGCCAGGGATGGAGTCCGGGCCAGCCGAACTTCGACGCCATCAAGGCCTGGAACAAGGCCGAGGTCTACGCCAAGACCATCGCGCTGTTCGCCGAGAAGCTCAACGGAAACAAAACCAAGAGCGCGCAGAAGTAATCCTGCCGACTCCACGGCTGAACCATTATCGCCGGGCCAAAAGCCCGGCGATTTTTATTTTAGCTTGTCGGGGTTACCGCCGAACAGCCGCACAAAAAAATTATGCCCCGGCATGGCGGCGCGCTCGATGGCGCGCTCAACGCTTTCTTCGGTCAGTCGCGTGCGCGGCCAGCGATAGATCAGGCCGTGCATCAGCCAGATAACCAGGAAGGTGAACACGCCGGCGAAGATGACGTCGCTGACGAAATGCCCGCCGGCCATCACCCGCATCGCCGCCATCGCGGTGCCGAGCGCCAGCGCCGCGCCGACGGCAACCACGCGCACCGGCGGCGGCGTCAGCACCGCCGGCGCGATGGTCCAGAATGCGCCGGACACATCGCCGGACACGAAAGAACAATTGTTCGGACAATCGCCGCGGGTGCTCCACCACGGCACGAAAGTCTCCGCTCCGTCGAACTGCTTGACGTCGATCGGCCGCGACCGGCCCCAGTGATCCTTGAGCACCGCGTTGACGAGCAGGCCGGGCCCGAGCGCCATCGTCGCGATCAGAAACAGAATAGCGCGGCCCGAAAGCAACAGCTTGCGGCGCGGCAAGATCAGTTTCCATGCCAGCACAGCCAGCACCGCCGCTACCAGCAGAGTGCTGATCCACAAGCCGATATCGCGTGCGATCATCAACGGCGGATAAATGCGCCAGGAAAAATTATTAACGCCGTCGCTAAAGCCGTGGAAGTAGCGCGCCACGCGCAGATCGAGCTCCGGATAGAAGCCGAATAACAGGCCGGTGACGATGGCAATGCCGAGCGCAATCAGAAGGCCGGTGCGATTCATGCTGGTCCTTAAAAGATGCGCGGTGTCTAGCCGACAGCGGTGAAATTGAAAAGCCAGCAATAGCAGGCGCGGCGATTTGACTTCTTACTTTGGCAGACGCGGCTCACGCCAGCGCCCGGCCTTGCGGCCGGCAATGACCCAATAGACCAGGCCGAACACCGCGCCGGCTGCGGCGGCAATTTCGACTTCACGCGAGAACATCGGCGGCGGATGATCGATCGACTCCTCGTAAGGCGTCGCCAGACCGCTGCCGTAATAGGCCAGCAGCAGCATCGCGACGCCGGCGGCCGTGTTGACGAGCAGCGAACGAACCTTGAAAGCCTCGCCGAGCGTGATCAGGATAATCAGCGGCAGCAATCCCGCCGCGCCGGTCGCCGTTGCGCCGAAGAAGGCCGTGCCCCAGAACACGACCCGCTCGCCGACATCGCCGTCGATGCCGTGCCACTGCGGGCCGAGCACGCCGATGGCGATGACAATGCCGGCGGCGAAGCTGGCTACCATGACGGCGAAGATGATGACAAAGATGCGGCCGATAAGGGACATTGCGACAATCTTATTGTCTGAAGGGAATCGCCGATAATCGCACTTCCGCATCCATCCGCTTCATTTCAAGAGCCATCCTAACGGCTTCAGCCTGCTTTTCTTGATAAGGATGCGGGCCAACGATAATCGATTTAATCGGAAGTAATTCCTCGACGGTCTTAAATAGCTCAATATATGGTATTATTAAGGAATTGCGGGACCTAAACTTAATCTCTTTCGGCGGCTTCATTTTTCCATCGATCATCTTTCCGATACGATTGCATGCGGCCACCAGTCTGTATTCTTGTTCTTCTTTAAAACTGGCATGCTTTAAAAAAGGCGCGACCTTCACGTAATCAAAAACGATGTCACTTACGTCTTTTTTTCCGGTTATTGAGCTTGTGTCTTTTTTTTGGGCTTGGAATACTTTGTAGATAAGACCGCCCGCCACACCTTCGTAAGCTTTCCCATCGAATAAGCTACTGTAATTCTCGTACAGAACGTCATCTGTTTTTGTCATCAAGTATTCAAATTGATCCATTTCAATATTTTTTTGCTGATCAAGTCTATCTTCATCAAATTCAATCGCGAAACCGCCCCCGTTTGCATATCCTCGCCACTGGCTAAGGAGTCCGTTGCGGAAATGATCGCTATTTTCAAGGTGCCGGCAAAACGACACGACAAAGAATGGGCTTATGTTATCTGCAGCCCTACTGATCGCATTGTACATGCTTTTGGCCTCCAGTTTATGGCCTCGAGCACCGTAGTCAGTATAAAAAGCCTTATTCAGCATGTTCTCTTCGACTAGCTTCTTAGTGATTTCTGCTGTTTCCATCTCAAAGATCGGCAAAATCAGATTTCGAATCTCGGCACCCTCTGTCGAGTCATTCAAGTATCGATAGTCGGTAGCAAAGAGAGATTGCGTCGAGAGAATGCCAAGCAAACCAATATTATCGGTATAGTGAAAAATCGAACCCATATCAGTCCGTCATCGCCATGGCGCGCAAGGCCATGCGTTCGCGCGCCGACATTTTCTCGGTTGCGCTCTTGAGCTGGCCGCAAGCGGCGAAGATGTCGCGGCCGCGCGGCGTGCGCACCGGCGAGGCATAACCGGCATCGAACACGACTTGCGAGAATTTCTCGATCTGATCCCAGTCCGAACATTCATACTTCGTGCCCGGCCAGGGATTGAACGGAATGAGATTGATCTTGGCCGGAATGCCCTTCAGGAGCCGCACCAGGGCCTTGGCATCTTCGATGGAATCGTTGACGTCCTTGAGCATCACATATTCGAAGGTGATACGCTTGGCGTTCGACGCGCCGGGATAATTGCGGCAAGCTTCCATCAACTGCGCGATCGGATATTTGCGGTTGAGCGGCACCAGTTCATTGCGCAAGTCGTCGCGCACCGCATGCAGCGAGATCGCCAGCATGCAGCCGATCTCGGCGCCGGCGCGTTCGATGTTCGGCACCACGCCGGACGTCGACAGCGTGATGCGGCGCTTGGAAATCCCGAGGCCTTCGCCGTCGGACACGATCAGCAGCGCGTCGCGCACGGCGTCGAGATTATACAAAGGCTCGCCCATGCCCATCATGACGATGTTGGTGACGCAGCGTTCGCCGGTCGGAATGACGCCGTCGGTCGGCCGCGTGCCGCCGGGCCAATCGCCGAGACGATCGCGCGCGGCGAGAACCTGTCCGGCGATTTCGCCGGCGGTGAGATTGCGCACCAGGCGCTGCGTCCCGGTGTGGCAGAACGAACATGTCAGCGTGCAGCCAACCTGGCTCGAGACACACAAAGTGCCGCGCTCGGTATCGGGGATGTAAACGCACTCGACGTCGTGCGGCAGCTTGGAGTCCGGATCGCCGGGCAGCCGCAGCAACCACTTGCGCGTGCCATCGATGGACACTTGTTCGGCGACGACTTCGGGGCGCGCCACGGTGTAGCGCTCGGCCAGCGCGGCGCGCAGGTCCTTGCCGATCGTCGTCATGCTGTCGAAGTCAGTGAAGCCGCGATAGTAGATCCAGTGCCAAAGCTGCTGCACCCGCATCTTGCGCTGCGCCAGCGGCACGCCGACTTCGCCGAGCACATCGGCCAGCTCAGCGCGCGACAGCCCGACCAGCGACGGCATCGACGGCGCGACATAGGCGACAAGCGGCGCCTTTTCGACAAATGGGTTGGTTGGCAAACTCATCGGCAAATTACTCTGTCATGCCCGGGCTTGACCCGGGCATCCATAAGGGCTGGCCGCCCGAAAGAACTTACGTAAGCGCTTTATTGCCGAAAGCCATCATGGATTGCCGGGTCATAGGTGTTCTTTAGAACGCTGTCCTTCGAACGGCTATGCCCGGCAATGACGGGCCTTGTCTACTTACACTCCGCCGCGACCTTGTCGAGCGCCTCGCCGACACCCTTGAGCGAGTAGGTATCGGTCGTCTTGGTGCCGCGCGAGGATTCGGACTTGATCACCATATCGGCGCCCTTGCGCATGGCTTCGACCATTTGCGTCTCTTCGGCGGCGTTCTTGACCCAGGCGCCGTCGTTTTGCGTGTACATGACGTAAGTGGCGGAGCCGATGGTGCCGTTGGCGTCGTGGCCGGGCTTCTGCGGATAGCCGACGATGACCGAAACCTCGTTCTTCACCTTCTCGGCCGGGCGGGTGGAAATGAAGGCATAGGAGGCGTCGCGGTTGCGGCCGGCGGGCTCGGTGACGGCGGTGGTCGGCTTGGAGAGGGCAAAGCAGACCTTCTTGCCGCCGGGGGAGGCCGTATAGGCGCCCCAGTCGCCGAATTGACCGAGCAACACAGCCTGGTCGGCCGGGCTCGCCGGTTTCTTCGCCTGGGCGAAGGCAATATTCGGGATCATCGCCGCGCTGAAAACTGCGCTGGCGGCGAAAAACGCAAATGCAGTGCTTCGGCAAATCTTTTTTGTCATCGGGCCCTACCGGCTGTAGTGAGCGACGCTATCACGCCGTCGAAGGATTCGCGGATATTTAGCCTCGTATGGGCGAATATCGGCATTGTGAAGGCGGATTTCGTCCGCCTGACCCCCAGAATAGCGGCAAAAAGTTAATGGCCAAGGGCCGGCTGCGAGCGCCTCGTCGCGCCGCGCTGTGCTAGAAACGGCACGTCACAAGCAAGCTCCCGAACGTAAAGAAAGCCCGATGAAAGCCCTGCTCTGCACCCACTACGGAACCCCCGACGATCTCGTCCTTGCCGACATTGCCGACCCCACCCCCGCCGCCGGCGAGGCCGTGGTGCGCATCGAGGCGGCGGCGCTGAATTTCTTCGACACGCTGATCATCGCCGGCAAGTACCAGACCAAGCCGGCCTTCCCATTTTCGCCCTCGGCGGAGTTCGCCGGAATCGTCGAAAGCGTCGCTGACGGCGTGACCGCGGTGAAAGCCGGCGACCGTGTCATCGGCATGACTGGCTATGGCGCGGCGCGCGAGAAGATCGCGCTGCCGGCGGCGAAGCTGGTGAAAATTCCGGACGGCCTCGACGCCGACCGCGCCGCCGGTATCTCCGTCACCTATGGGACCACGCTGCACGCGCTCAAGGACCGCGCCAAGCTCAAGGCCGGCGAAACGCTGGCCGTGCTCGGCGCCTCCGGCGGCACGGGTCTCGCCGCCATCGAACTCGGCAAGATCATGGGTGCGCGCGTCATCGCCTGCGCCTCCTCGGCCGACAAGATCGCCTTCTGCCGCCAGCATGGCGCTGACGAAGGCATCGACTACAGCACTGAGGACCTCAAGGATGCGTTGCGTCGTCTGACCGACGGCCGCGGCGCCGACGTCATCTACGATCCGGTCGGCGGGACGTTCACCGAACAGGCGTTGCGCGCGATCGCCTGGGAAGGGCGCTTTCTCGTCATCGGCTTTGCCGCCGGCGACATTCCGAAATTGGCGCTCAATCTGGTGCTGCTGAAAAACTGCGACGTGCTCGGCATATTCTGGGGCGCCTGGACCGAGCGCGATCCGCAAGGCCATCGCGCCAACACCGCGCAGCTATTGGCCTGGGCCGCCGAGGGCAAATTGTCGTCGCATGTGCACGCGGTCTATCCGCTCAGCGAAGGCCCGACCGCGCTCAAGGCCATCGCCGCGCGCAATGTCATGGGCAAGGTGATTTTGCGGCCTTAATTGCCGCCCGAAAACCGCGCCAGCGCCTCGCGCGCCGCGTCCCGATGATGCGGCCGCATATGGCTCGTCACCAGCTTGAGCGCGGTCGCCAGCACCACGGCATCATCGGTGAAGCCGAGCACCGGCATGAAGTCCGGCAGGCTGTCAAACGGCAGCACGAAATAGGCCAGCGCGCCGATAAGCGTCGCCTTCACCTGCACCGGCGTGGCGCGGTCGAAGGCGCAGTAATAGGCGGCGAGCAAGTCCTCGGCGAAAGGGATATGCGCCGCGACCCGGCGCGCCTTGCGCCAGACTTTGTCGCGCAACGAGGTGTCGCTATCGATTTGCTCGAAGGCTGATTGTGCGTGGGCCATGAGTTTAATTTGGTGACGGCTTTTGCCGGTGCAAGGTGGTTGGCGTCGTCCCCGCGAAGGCGGGGACCCAGTAACCACGGTCTGTCCGCATCGCACTGACAGAGATTACTTGATCGTCCGCCTTCGCGGACGATGACGTCAAAGGCCCGCGATCTTGTCCATGGCCTCGGCCAATTTGACGTCAAGTTCCGTGACACCACCGGCATCATGCGTCGACAGCGTGACCTCGACCTTTTTGTAGACGTTGAACCACTCCGGATGGTGGTCCATTTTCTCAGCGACCAGCGCCGCCCGCGTCATGAAGCCGAAGGCCTGGTTGAAATCCTTGAACTCGAATGTGCGGGTGATGGCGTCGCGGCCGGACACTTCGGTCCAGCTCCTGAGCTTGGCCAGCGCAGCCTTGCGGGCGTCGGCGGTCAGTTTTTTCGGCCGGTCGTTTTGCGCCATATCAGTTCCTCCACCGGTGAACGTGCGACCCTCGCAATGAGTTCAGCCGCACCCTACCTCTCCTGAAGCGTCTTCGACACAAGAGGCTCGCATGTCCTGGTCCTTGAATATCGGCACCGTGGCGGGAACCGTCGTCCGCATCCACCTGACCTTCCTGCTGTTCCTCGCCTGGATATTCGCCGCCAGCTACGCCCAGGGCGGTAGCGCCAGCGCCTATGACAGTCTTTTCTTCATGGTGCTGCTGTTTACCTGCGTGCTGCTGCACGAATTCGGCCACATCTTCACCGCCCGCGCCTTCGGCGTCACCACGCCCTATGTCACATTATTGCCGATCGGCGGCGTCGCCCAGCTCGAACGCATTCCTGAGGAGCCGCGCCAGGAATTCCTCATCGCCATCGCTGGGCCGCTGGTGAATGTCGCGATCACGCTTCTGCTCGTGGCCTTCGCCGGCGCGAACCTCAATGCCAGCGCCGCCAGCGCCATCGACAATAGCCAGATCGCCATGATCGACCGGCTGGCGGCGGTGAACCTGTTCATTGCGCTGTTCAACATGATCCCGGCCTTCCCGATGGACGGCGGCCGCGTGCTGCGCGCGGCGCTGGCCAGCCGGATGGGCTATGTGCGCGCCACCGAAATCGCGGCGTCAATCGGCCAGGTCGTCGCTTTCGCGCTCGGTTTCCTCGGGCTCCTGTACAATCCGATCCTGATTTTCATCGCCATTTTCGTCTATCTCGCCGCCTCCTCGGAAGCGCACATGGTGGCGCTGCGCGCGGTGTCGCGCGGCGTGCCGGTCAGCCACGCCATGGTGACCCAGTTCGCCACGCTGGCGCCGGAGGCGCATGTCGAGGAAGCCGTGCAAACGCTGCTGGCGACCAGCCAGGGCGAATTCCCGGTCGTCGATGCGGCCGGACAGCCGGTCGGCCTGCTCGGCCGCGGCGATATCATCAAGGCGATCAAGACGCTCGGTCCGGACGCCCGCGTCGCCGAGGTCATGAACACGGACCTGCCCACCATCGGCCACCGCCGCTCCCTGGAGGACGCCTTCAAGCTTTTGCAGGAGAAACAAGCCGTAGCCGTCGCTGTTACCGACGCTGCCGGCGCCCTGATCGGCCTGGTAACCTCGGAAACCATCGCCGAAATGGTCATGTTGCAGAATGCGCTGCCGCGCGGCGCCACCCTCGGACCCTGGAACCGGCCCTCCAGCGTCTGAAGCCGCAAAAATCGGCAGAATCAGCCATTTGTCGGCTTAACCGCGTTGCCGACATGCGCTATAGGGCGGTTGCTTCGCGCCGTTACGTGACTATATTGCGCCGCAATAGCGTCGCGTCGCGGGTCCCACAGGATTGCCCTCCGGCAATCCTGTCGCTTTTTGGGAACGGGCTTTATTCGAAAGCCCTGTGTGGACCCCCGCTCTCGTTTGGAAACCTGACTATGGATATGCGCAACATCGCCATCATCGCGCACGTCGATCATGGCAAAACTACTCTGGTCGACAAGCTCTTGCAGCAGTCCGGCGTCTATCGCGCCAATGAGCGCCAGGTCGAGCGCGCCATGGACTCCAACGATCTCGAGCGCGAGCGCGGCATCACCATTCTCGCCAAGGCCGCCTCGGTCGAATGGAAGGGCACCCGCATCAATATCGTCGATACGCCGGGCCATGCCGATTTCGGCGGCGAAGTCGAACGCATCCTCAACATGGTCGACGGCGCGCTGGTCCTGGTGGACGCCGCCGAAGGCCCGCTGCCGCAGACCAAGTTCGTGGTCTCCAAGGCGCTGAAGATGGGGCTCAAGCCCATCGTCGTCATCAACAAGGTCGATCGCCCCGACGCGCGCGCCACCGAAGTGCTCAACGAAGTGTTCGACCTGTTCGCGGCGCTCGACGCCACCGACGAGCAGCTCGACTTCCCGATTCTCTACGGCTCGGCCAAGCTCGGCTACATGTCGGCCTCGCTGGAAGGCTCGAAAGAAGACGGCATGACGCCGCTGTTCGACCTCGTGCTCAAGCACGTCAAGGCGCCGGCGGTCGACACCGGCCCGTTCCGCATGCTCGGCACCATCATCGAGGCCAACCCCTATCTCGGCCGCATGATCACCGGCCGCATCACCTCCGGGTCGGTCAAGCCGAACCAGATGGTCAAGGTGCTCGACCGCGAGGGCAAGCTGGTCGAAAGCGGCCGCATCACCAAGGTTCTGGCCTTCCGCGGCCTCGAGCGCGTGCCGCTCGACGAAGCCGAGGCCGGCGACATCGTCGCTTTGGCCGGCCTGCCGAACGCCACCGTCGCCCACACGATTTGCGACCCGTCGGTGGAAACGCCGATCCCGGCGCAGCCGATCGATCCGCCGACTTTGTCGATGACATTCCGCGTCAACGATAGTCCGCTCGCCGGCACCGAAGGCACCAAGGTCACCGGCCGCATGATCCGCGACCGCCTGATGCGCGAAGCCGAGGGCAACGTCGCCTTGCGCGTTCGTGAATCCGACGACAAGGACGCGATGGAAGTGTCCGGCCGCGGCGAATTGCAACTCGGCATTCTGATCGAGACCATGCGCCGCGAAGGCTTCGAACTGTCGGTGTCGCGGCCCAAGGTGCTGCTGCGCAAGAACGACAAGGACGAACTCGAAGAGCCGATCGAAGAAGTCGTGATCGACGTCGACGAACAGCATTCCGGCGTCGTCGTGCAGAAGATGTCCGAGCGCAAGGGCGAGATGATCGAACTGCGCCCGTCCGGCGGCGGCCGCGTCCGCATGGTGTTCTACGCGCCGACCCGCGGCCTGATCGGCTACCAGGGCGAACTGCTGACCGACACCCGCGGCACCGCCATCATGAACCGGCTGTTCCACGCCTATGAGCCGCACAAGGGTCCGATCCAGGGCCGCCGCAACGGCGTCCTGATCTCGAACGAAAAGGGCGAAGCCGTTGCCTACGCGCTGTGGAATCTGGAAGACCGCGGCCCGATGATGATCGAGCCGGGTTGGAAGGTTTACACCGGCATGATCGTCGGCGAGCATACCCGCGAGAACGACCTCGTGATCAACGTGCTCAAGGGCAAGCAACTGACCAACATCCGCACCACGCAGAAGGACGAAGCCGTCCGCCTGACCCCGCCGATCCGCATGACGCTGGAAAAGGCGCTGGCCTACATCCAGGACGACGAGTTGGTCGAAGTGACGCCGACCTCGATCCGGTTGCGCAAGAAGCTGCTCGACGAAACCGACCGCAAGCGTTTCGACCGGTCGAAGGAAGCCCAGGTCGCCTGAGGGCGGCTGACCACCGCCGGCGTTGTGTCCCAATATGTGACGCAACGCATCGACGGCGAATCAGGCACTTAAAAAAACCCGTGCATGGCTTCAGGTCGGCGCGGGTTTTTTCATGCCCGCAACAAGCGCTGCGAGCGGGGCCAACATCGCGTTTGTCCCGGCATTCTTGGTCTAATTCGCACCTGTGGCCAGTAATCCACACCGTTAACCCATCATTAACGATAGGGCTTGAAGGCCGCCGGGTTGCTTGCTTGTATTCAAAAATGAGCACGACCCTTATTGAGATTCGCCGCGCCAGGTCTGCCGACGCCACCGACGTCGCGGGGACCCATGATGAAGCATGGCGCGCCGCCTATCAGGGCATCATCCCGGGCAACGAACTCGACAAACTGATCAACCGCCGCGGTCCGGAATGGTGGGATTCGGCGATCCGCAAAGGCAGCCGCATCACCATTCTGCAATTCGGCGACAAGGTTGCCGGTTACGCGAATTACGGGCGCAATCGCGCCCGCAGCCTTTTCTACGAAGGCGAAGTCTACGAGCTGTATCTGCGTCCGGAATTTCAGGGCCTCGGCTTCGGCCGCCGGCTGTTCTCCGCCGCGCGCAAGGACCTGATGCAGAGCGGGCTCAAGAGCCTCGTCGTCTGGGCCTTGTCGGACAACGAACCGGCGATGGAATTCTACCGTGCGCTCGGCGGCCGCGCGGTTGCCCGCTCGTCGGAGAAATTCGGCGCCAAGACGCTCGACAAGGTCGCCTACGCCTGGCCGCAGACCTAGGACCTTCCGGCAATCACCAAATTCAATCCTCATGGTGAGGAGCGCAGCGCAGCTGCGCGTCTCGAACCATGTGGCCCATGATTCCCGGGCCTTCATCCTTCGAGACGCCCGCTGCGCCGGCTCCTCAGGATGAGGTTAAAGGCTCGGCGCCGGCAAATTGTTGTGCTCGCAGGTCGCCCGCAACGTGTTCAGCAACAAACAGGCAATCGTCATCGGCCCGACGCCGCCCGGCACCGGCGTGATGGCGCCGGCGACCCGGCTCGCCTCCGCATAGGCGACGTCGCCGACGATTTTCGACTTGCCGCCCTCTCCGGTGACGCGATTGATGCCGACATCGATGACGATGGCGCCGGGCTTGATCCAGTCGCCGCGCACGAATTCCGGCCTGCCGATGGCGGCGATCAAAACATCGGCGCGGCGGCAGACGGCGGCGAGATCGCGCGTTTTCGAATGCGCAATGGTGACGGTGGCGTTTTCGCTCAGCAGCAGCTGCGCCACCGGCTTGCCGACGATGTTGGAGCGGCCGATCACCACTGCGTCGAGGCCTTCCAGCGACGGCTTTACCGTCTTGGCCAGAATGACGCAGCCGAGCGGCGTGCAAGGTACCAAGCCCGGCGAACCCGACGCGTGGCGGCCGACATTGAGCGGATGGAAGCCATCGACGTCCTTCTCCGAGGCAATGGCATGAATGACCTTCTGCGCGTCGATATGTTTTGGCAGCGGCAACTGCACCAAAATGCCGTTCACTTTCGGGTCGGCATTGAGCTGCGCGATCAGCGCCAGCAATTCGACTTCACTAACGGTCGCCGGTAAATGCCGGTCGACCGGATTCATGCCGGCCTCGGTAACGGCCTTCGATTTGTTGCGGACATAGACTTCGCTGGCCGGATCGGCGCCGACAAGAACCACCGCGAGGCCGGGCGTGACGCCATGCGCCGACTTCAGCCGCGCCACTTCACTGGCGATGCGCGCGCGCAATTCGGCGGCGACTGTTTTTCCGTCGATAATCTTTGCCGTCATGGCCGCCTATTAAACAAAGGCCTGGACGTACAGCCAGAAAATGAGCTGCTTGAGGAACAGGAGGCCGATGATCAGGATCACCGGCGAAATATCGATGCCGCCGAGATTGGGCATGATGCTGCGGATCGGCCGCAGCGCCGGCTCGGTCACCCGGTAGAGGAAATCGCCGATCGAGTTGACGATCGGGTTGCGCGTGTTCACGACGTTGAACACCACCAGCCAGGACAACACCGCCGACGCGATCAGGATCCAGATATAGATGTCGATGATCGTCGTAATCAGCCACAGAAAGGGATTCATCGAAGCGCTCCAAAGCCTGGTCGCGGCACTAGCCCGGGTGACGAATAGCCGCTTGCGGCCTTGAGGAAAAGGGGTTCCGTCAAATTCGCCGCCGGATCGGCCCGACCCCGCCGCGCGGCCGCTGCCCCATCCTTGACAGGCCCGACACCGGGCCCTAAATGGCGGCCACTCGCCTGAAACTGCGGGCAACCAAGCGGTTGCCGTGGATTTGGAAGGGGCCATAGCTCAGCTGGGAGAGCGCGTCGTTCGCAATGACGAGGTCGGCGGTTCGATCCCGCCTGGCTCCACCAACCTTCGCTCGCTTCGCGAGCTACGGTTGGCAAGCCAACCTTTAGGCACTCCCCGCCCGCCAAATACCGGCCCGCGAAGCAAGCGAAGGTTGCCCGTCGTAGCCTCTTGACCGCCGAGGTCCGCCTTCGGACGAAGGCGGTTGGCGAAGACGGGCGGAAACGCACTCACCCACCCCCTTCGCTATCGTCCGCTTTTGCCAGCGGCACGGCGATCTCGCAGCGCAGGCCTTCCGGCTTGAAAGTCATCCGGGCGCTGCCGCCGAGTTCGGCCTCGATGCTGCCTTCGATCATGCGCGAGCCGAAGCCGCGCCGCTCCGGCTCCGCCACTGCCGGCCCGCCCTGCTCAACCCAGTCGATCCGCAACTGCGCCGGCCGTTCGCCCTCGGCCGCCATACGATGCCAGCCGATGTCGATGCGCCCTCCGGGCGAGGCCAGCGCGCCGTATTTCGCCGCATTGGTGGTCAGTTCATGGAACGCCATCGCCAAGGTCAGCACCGCGCGCGGCCCCAGTTCGATGGTTTCGCCGTGCAGCACGACGCGCGCGCTGTCGGCGCCGGCGTAAGGCGCGACGCTCTCGGCGATGAGCGCGCGCAGGTCGCCGTTTTCCCAATGATTCTCGGTCAACTGGTCATGCGCCTTGGACAAAGCGATCAGCCGACCCTCGAAGCGCGCGCGGAATTCCTTTGGATCGGAGGTCCCGCGCGCGGTCTGCGCCGCCAGCGACTGCACCCGCGCCAGGGTATTCTTGACGCGGTGGTTCAGTTCGTCGATCAGGAGCTTCTGCCGCCGCTCCGCCGCCTTGCGTTCGGTGATGTCCTGCACGACGCGCACGACATAGAGCAGCTTGCCCAAGGCGTCGCGCACCGGCGACGAACTCACCGCCATCCAGATCAGGCGGCCGTCTTTATGCCGGAAGCGTTTTTCCGCCGAATAGAATTCGAGTTCGCCGGAGACCTGCTGCTGGAAGCCGGCGCGATCGAGATCGGCGTCTTCCGGAAAAGTATTGGTGAACAGCTTGAGCGACAGCAGCTCTTCGCGGCTGTAGCCGGTGATGGCACAGATCGCCTCGTTGACGCGCAGGAATGTGCCATCCGGCGCGACCTCCGAAATGCCGATGGTGACGTGGTCGTAAGTCGCCGCCAGCCGTTGATCCTGCTCGTGCCCGCGCAGGCGCGATTGCTCGAGCGCCTCGTCCATGCGCTTGCGATCGCTGATGTCGATGAAGCAATTGACGGCGCCGACCAGTTCGCCTTTGGCATTGCGCAGCGGATCGATATTGATCGAGACGAACATCTGCGAACCGTCGGCGCGCGCGACCATGCGCTCCTCGTCACGCACGGCGATGCCGGTCGCCAGCACCTCCGACAGCAACGACCGCGTCATCGGCGTGCCGTCGAGTTCGAACATGCGGCGGCCTTCGTTGAACTCGTCATGCGTCTGGCCGAGACGCGGCGCGCGGCCCCAGACTTCGACGGCGCGCTTGTTGTATTGCAGGATGACGCCCTGCGCGTCGCAGATGAAAGTCGGGATCGGCAACAGATCGAGGATGCCGTCGGACGCGCGCAGCATTGCGCTCAATGTCGCCGGGAAAGGCCGCTTGATGGGCCGGGCGTTATCGTTCGAATCCAGCATTCGCACGCCTCGCTTGCGTGATCCTTCGCACTCCCTGCCCCGCCGCCCAAAAATGGCGCTGCCGCCGATTTGTCAAGGAACCGCCTGAACGAAACGCCAGCCGAAAGTTCCATACTTTGCGGTTACGCCTGTTGCGCCGCGCGGCGGCGGCTTTGCCGCCGATCGACCATGCGCAGCAGCAGACGGCGCGGCAGCAACCTGGTGGCGAAAGTGAGCAGTTTATTCGCCAGGCCGGGCACCACGATGCGCGTGTTGCTCATCAAGCCGTTGAAGCCGGCCTCGGCTACCGTCTGCGCGGTTTGCGACAGCATGCCCGGCGGCTTGTCGCCGACGACGCCGGCCCGCGCCGCGAATTCGGTCGGAACCGGGCCCGGACACAGCACCGACACCTTGATGCCGCGCGGCTTCAATTCGCTGTGCAGCGCCTCGGTGAACGACAATACGTAAGCCTTGGTGGCGTAATAGACCGCCGAGCCCGGACCGGGCAGAAAGCCGGCGACCGAGCCGACATTCAACAGACCGCCGCGATGGCGCTGCATGCTTTTGATGAAAGTCAGCGACAGGTCGGTGAGCGTGCGCACGTTGAGGTCGATCATCGACAGTTGCTCGGCGCGGTCGAGCATGGCCGCGGTGCCGACCAGGCCGAAGCCGGCATTGTTGACGACATATTGCGGCTCGCAGCCCGAAGCGGCGAGCAGATCGCGGATCGCCTCCGCCGCATTAGCCAAACAAAGATCGGTGGCGATGACGATCGGCCGCGGCGCGCCGCTGGCGGCGATTTCGTCGGCCAGAAGATTGAGCCGGTCGGCGCGGCGCGCGACCAAAGCCAGCGCGTGACCATGGCGCGCAAACACGCGCGCCAGCTCGACACCGATGCCGGACGACGCGCCGGTGATGAGCGTGACGGGACGCAGATTGCTCATGCGATGTCGTTGCCTTTGTTTTCGCCCGCGACCCGCGCGCGGAGGGCGATGCGCTGGTCGCGCGCGACATGGAGCAGATCGGCGGCGCGCCAGATCAGATTATCCTCGAATTCCGTCACCGCGCCGTCGGCATAGACGATTTGCCACATCATTTCGACCAGCCGCACGCGGCCGGCGTCATCGAGCGAGCGGTTGAGCTTGCTGGTGAACTGATAGAGATCGATGGCTTTTGCTTCGGCCTCGGTCGCTTCCTCAACCAGTTTATCGGTGGCGGCATCGTCGAGGCTGAAACGCTGCTTCAGCACATCGTGCAAACGGGCGCGCTCGGCATCGGAAACATTGCCGTCGATCGACGCCGTATGCACCAGCAGCGTCGCGGCGGCGAGCCGGTACGAGATCGGCCATCAGTTTTCGAAAAGAACCGAACATTTCGTTACCCTCGCGCGGCAGGGAGCATGAATAGCATCTCATTGGCAATGTAAGATCGTTTTGCGGATTTGCCCGTTACAAAACGGCAAGATGGCGCGCTCCGCCGGCCCCGCGGGTCACTGTGACGCCGGGTCTCTGGTTCAAAAGCGGCTTTTGGTCCTTGTGACGTGCTTCGTCAGTGTGCCCGCGTTACCGGGTCAGAGTGGCGCCTGAAGTGCCCTTGGCGCTGCGCTCTTTGCTTTCGAGCAATTGCAGATTGTTCTGCACGTATCTGTTGCCCGGGTCCTTGTTCCTGGCCGCGGTCAAGGTCGTGCGGGCGCGGGCGAGATCGCCGCGCAGCAGATACGAATAGCCCTGGTTGTTGAGAATTTCCGAAGTCGGGCCCCTGATCGAGGAGGCCTGGACATAGGCGCGGTCGGCCAGCTCGAAACGCCGCATGCGGTCATAACAGGCGGCGAGGCCGAGCCAGGCTTCGGCATCGCGCGGATTCATCTTGGCGGCGCGGTCGAAGGCGCTTTCGGCCGCTGCGTAATTTCCGGCGCGGAATTCCTCGCGGCCGCGGGCGACATCGTCCTTGCCGTCGGCGCCAGGCAGAACAGGCGTGGCGGTGACCGGCACTGAGAGTTGCGGCGCGGGCTGCTGGACCGGCGGCGTGGCGACTGTGGGCCGCGGCGCGATCGACCCGGTCGTTTCTTCGGAGGGCGGCGGCGGCATGGTGGCGCGCGCTTCGTCGCTGCCGCGCTTGCCGGAGAACATCCCGCCGATGTCGCTGGTCACGTTGCAGCCGGCCAGCGCCAGGCCGGCGGCGACGAGAACCAGCGTTTTGACGATGTGCGGACGCTTCACGGGCGGGGCCTGCTAATGGGGCGAAAACGGACGCCTCAGGCTTAGGCCAGCATGGTTAAGGATTTCTTTACCGGGGCCGCCAGGCGTTGCCGGGGCGGGCTCAATGCGGCAACATAGCCGCCAGCATAAGAAGACTTTGAAAAATCCTCCGAGAGGAACGCCGATGTCCGAACCACAGACCCAGGGCGGTTCCTTGTCCGGGGCGGCGGCCGAACCGCGCATCCGCGTGCGCGGCCTCGGCAAAAATTACGGCGCGCTCGAGGTTTTCAAGAACATCAGTTTCGACGTCGGCAACCGCGAGATCGTCGCCATTGTCGGCCCGTCAGGCTGCGGCAAGACCACGCTGCTGCGCTGCATCGACGGACTGCTGCCGCATGATACCGGCGAGATCCTGGTCGGCGACACGCGGGTGACCGAGCCGATCGCCGGCGTCGCCATGGTGTTCCAGCATTTCGGCCTGTTTCCGTGGAAGACCGTGTCCGAGAACGTCGCCTATGGCTTGCGCATGGCAGGCAGCCCGAAGGCGGAGATCGCGCGCAAGGTGCCTGAGTTCATCAATCTCGTCGGGCTGGCCGGTTTCGAGGAGGCGTTTCCATATCAGATGTCGGGCGGTATGCAGCAGCGCTGCGGCCTGGCGCGCGCTTTGGCGGTCGAGCCGAACGTGCTGCTGATGGACGAACCGTTCGCCGCGGTCGATGCACAGACGCGCGAGATTCTGCAATTCGAATTGCTGCGGATCTGGCAGGAGCGGCCGACCGCGATGGTGTTCGTCACGCATTCGATCGAGGAAGCCGTACTGCTCGGCCATCGCGTCATCGTCTTGAAGGGGCGGCCGTCGAACATTCACGAGACCATCGTCATCGATTTGCCGGAACCGCGCACGCGCGACACCTTGCGTCTTCCGCGCTTCGCCGAATTGCGCGAGCGGGTGTGGAGCACCTTGATGCGCGAGGCGCGCGAAGCCGAATTCGTGCTCGAACGCTGACGCGAGAGCGCATGGCATCCGATCCGGTGCTCACTTCGGCCATCGCCCATTGGGGCGCGCGCTTCGTCGCCAATGGCGTGGTGCTGACCGACTTCGAGGAAGTCACCGCGTCGATGAAATCATTCGATGACTGGTGCAGCGCCTGGTCGGCGCGCGCCGCGCATCACGAGAAGGTGGCCGAGGCAGCGCTGGCGAAAGGGCACTTCCTCACTGCCGGCGAAGCGTTCCAGCGCGCCGGGGTTTATTATCACTTCGCGGCGTTCCTGTTCGTCAACGATGTGCCGCAGATGAAAGTGGCCCACATGAAAGCGGTCGCCTGCCGGCAGGCGGCGTTGCCGCATCTGACGCCGCCGGGCGAGCGCGTCGAAATCCCTTACGAGGGCGGCAAGCTCTACGGCATTTTGCGCAAGCCGTTGGGCATCGAGAAGCCGCCGGTGATGGTGATGGCGGTCGGGCTCGATTCGACCAAGGAAGAAACCGAGGCCTATGAAGCGCCGTTCCTGGCGCGCGGCATCGCCATTCTGGTGTTCGACGGGCCCGGCCAGGGCGAGGCGCAATACGACCTCGCCATTCGCGGCGACTACGAGACGCCGGTGCGCGCGGTGATCGACTACATCGAAACGCGCGCCGACCTCGACAACGGCCGCGTCGGGATGTGGGGCGTCAGTCTCGGCGGTTACTACGCGCCGCGCGCCGCCGCTTTCGACAAGCGCATCAAGGCCTGCATCGCGCTCGGCGGACCTTTCGACTGGGGCGCGGCGTGGGATGGATTGCCGGCGCTGACGCGCGAGGCGTTCCGCGTGCGCAGCCACGCCAAGACGCTCGACGACGCGCGCCGCAACGCGCAAACTTTGTCGCTTGCAGGCATCGCGCAAAACATCACCTGCCCTATCTTTATCGTCAACGGCCGGCTCGACCGCATCGTGCCGCCCAGCGATGCCGAACGGCTGGCGCGCGAGGTCAAAGGTCCGGCCGAACTGATGATGATCGACGACGGCAACCACATCGCCAACAACCGCGGCTACCGCTGGCGGCCGCAAAGCGCGGACTGGATGAAGGAGAGGCTTTCGGCTGTCATGCCCGCACTTTCTGCTGTCATGCCCGCGAAGGCGGGCATCCAGTAACCACCACGGCCCGAGATAATTCAAAAGACCGGGAGTACTGGGTCCCCGCTTTCGCGGGGACGACAGCCGGGATGAAGCGAACTTAGCTGTTATGCCCGCGAAGGCGGGCATCCAATAAACTCAGGGTTTGGCGATCCGCTTATAAAGGTCGTCCCAATTCGGATTGTCTTCTTCGATAAGACGAATCTTCCAGGCCCTATTCCATTTCTTCATCTGCTTTTCGCGCGTAATCGCAGCCTCGATTTCGAAATGAACCTCGAAATACACCAGCCTTACCACGTCGTATTTCTTCGTAAAGCCTTCGACGAACTTCTCGCGGTGTTCAAAAACCCGACGGACAAGGTCGCTGGTGACGCCAATGTAAAGCGTGCCGCCGATCCTGCTGGCCAGGATGTAAACGTAGTATTGCTTGCTGCCTGCCATTGAAAATAGGCGCTTGCGATTACTGGATGCCCGCCTTCGCGGGCATGACAAACAGTGGGCTTGTCCAGTCCCTGCACCATAGGCTAGCACAGGTTCCGTTCGGCGAGCAGGAGCCCCCGATGCCCTCGACCATTCTCGATTCCGAGATTTTCCGCGACATCTACGCCACCCCGGATATGCGGGCAGTGTGGTCGGACGAGAACCGGGTGCGGAAATATCTCGCTTTTGAAGCGGCGCTGGCCAAGGCCGAAGCGGCGCTCGGCATCGTGCCGAAGGACGCCGCCGCCGAGATCGTCAAGCATTGCGATCTCAAGACCATCGACATGGCCAAGCTCAAGGACGCCACCGAAGCGGCCGGCTCGCCGATATTGCCGATGGTCAAGCAACTGATGGCGGCGTGCCAGGGCAAGCACGGCGAATGGGTACACTGGGGCGCGACCACGCAGGACGTCACCGACACCGCCATGGTGTTGCAGGTCAAGGAAGCGCTCGATTTGTTATCGGCCGATCTCGACGGCATTTGCGATGGGCTTGCCGCGCTGGCGAAAAAATACCGCGACACGCCGATGGCCGGCCGCAGCAAGCTGCAACAGGCGGTGCCGATCACCTTCGGCTACAAGATGGCGAGCGTGCTGGCGGCGTTCGAGCGGCATAGACAGCGCCTCGCCGAATTGCGCGGCCGTGTTCTGGTCGGCGAATTCGGCGGCGCCGCCGGCACCCTGTCGTCGCTCGGCGCCGACGGCCTGAAAGTTCACGACGCGCTGATGGCGGAGCTGAAGCTCGGCCAGGCTCCGATCTCCTGGCACACCGTGCGCGACGGCTTCGGCGAAACCGCCTGCTTCCTTGGTCTCGTCACCGCGACCTGCGCCAAGCTGGCACTCGACGTGAAGCTCTTGATGCAGACCGAAGTGCAGGAAGTGGCCGAGGCCGGCAAGGAAGGCCGCGGCGCGTCCTCGACCATGCCGCAGAAGCGCAATCCGACGTCGTCGATTTACATCACCACGCAGGCCGCGGTGGTGCGCCAGCTCGTCGGCGCCATGCTGGAAGCGCAGGTGCAGGACCATGAGCGCGGCAGCGGGCCGTGGGAAATCGAATGGGTGGTGCTGCCGGACATGTTCATGCTGTCGGCTGCGGTGCTGCGACACACGCGCGAACTGGCCGAAGGCCTCGAGGTCAACGCCGCGAGAATGCGCAAGAACCTCGACATCACCAACGGGCTGATCATGTCGGAAGCCGTCACCATGGGACTCGGCAAGACCATGGGCCGCGATACCGCGCATCATCTGGTGTCGAAGCTCGGCAAGGAAGCGATGAAAGCGAACCGGCCGCTGCTCGATCTCTTGGCCGAAGACAAAGAGATCGCCAAACACGCCGACCGCAATCAGCTCGAAGCGCTGATGGACCCGGCGAATTATCTCGGCGTCGCCGGCGAGATGGTGGATCGGGTCTTGGAGAAGCGCAGCAAGTAGTTGCGCCACCTCATATTGTCATCCCCGCGAAAGCGGGGATCCAGTAACCCCTGTCTGAGCTTGAGCCGCAACGCCCGTGTTTACTGGGTCCCCGCCTTCGCGGGGACGACGGTGTCAACAGGCATCGTCTTCCAGATCGCGGCCGCGACCAGAAAAGTCGCCACGCCGATGCCGAGAAACAGCATCGGCACGGTGACGCCGAAATGCTGCAACAAAGCCACCAGCACCGTCGCGCCGGTCATGAAGGCGGCATTGAGCACATTGACGGCGGCGACGGTGCGGGCGCGGTAATCGGCGCCGGACCAGGCTTGCACGGCAGCGAAAGCCGGCACGATGAACAGGCCGCCGCCGAGCGCCAGACCGGCGAGATCGATAGCCGCACGCACACCGAGCGGCGTAGCAAAGACCGCCTCCGGCGGCAACGGTGTCGTCACCAGCGCCACACCGTATGTCGTCGCGCCGAGATCGATAGCGCAGACGGCGAGCAACACCGCGCCGGCCAAGGTCGTGTTCAGCACGATGCGGCCGCGCGCGATCAAGGCCGCCAGACCGGAGCCGATGCCGATGGCGATCGAGAACAGCGCAAGATAGGCGGTGACGGTGTCCTCGTTGCCACCGATGATGCTCTTGATCAAGGGCGGCAGCAGCGACATGACCACGATGCCGACCAGCCAGAACCAGCTCGTCACCATCGCGCCCCACCACAAGCGCGGGTCGGCGCGCAAATGGCGGATCATCGCCGCGGTCGAGGCGGCGATGTTGCGGTTGACCTTGAGATGCGGCGCGCCCTCGCCGCTCGGTGGAATGCGTAGCGCCGCCAGCCAGCACGCCACCGCAAAGCCGATCACCAGAATGTTGAAAAGCTTCGGGCCGCCGGCCTGCGCCGCCATGCCGCCGACAATCGTGCCGGTGAGAATGGCGATGAAGGTCGCGCCTTCGATCAGCGCGTTGGCCGAGGGCAGGCGCTCGCGTTCGAGATGATCGGGCAGGATGCCGTATTTGATCGGGCCGAACAAAGCCGCGATCAGGCCGAAACCGAACAGCGCGATGAACATGAGGAGCAGCGACTGCCGCGCATAGCCGGCGACCGCGATCAGTGCAACGAAGATTTCAAGAAATTTCAGCCATTGCGCGACGCGCGCCTTGTCGTAGCGGTCGGCAAGTTCGCCGCCCAGCCCCGACAAAAAGAAATACGGCGCGATGAAAATGGCGCTGGCCAAAGTAATCAGCACCGCCGCTTCGGATTGCGTCACGTCGGCGCCGAACAAAATCAGAAAGACCAGCGAGGTCTTGAGAAAATTGTCGTTGAATGCCGCGAAAAACTGGCACCAGAACAAAGGCGCGAAGCGCCTGGACAATAGCAGCGGCCGGAGCATGGGATTTCAGTAGCACAGAGTTTGCCCCGCCGCGCGCGCGAAAAAGGGCGGTCCGAAGACCGCCCTTATACGTAACGGACTACGGAATTATGATTAGCTGCGGGCGCGGAAGATGCGCCGGCGGGCAAAGCGGCGGGGCGCCTTGGTGTGGGCTTCGACGAACAACGATGCCATGCCAAGGCCGATAGCGATTACGAGGGCGATGGTGAAGAACGAAATCCACATCGTGTAACCTCCTACGCTGGCGCGATCCTCGCGCGGGGGTCGTCAGCGAAGAACGCAGAACGCGCGTTTCAGTTCCGTAGCAGATTCTCCGATTTGGATGGCGGTATAGCGATGCTGGATCGCATCGGCCCGCAAAGGCGCGAATTTGAGCCGTTTAAGACTACAATTTCAGCGACGACTGCAAATCGGCCAGCATTATGCGCAGATCCAGCTCGCGGAACTCGATATGCATCTTGCGCAGCCAGCGTTGCAATTCGATGTGGACGTCGAGCGGGATGTTTTTAGCGTTGGCCAGCTCCTTGTCGGAAAAGGAAAACGGCGGCTTTTCGATAAATTTACGCAGGCCCGGCGCCAGCGCCGGAAAGCGCAGCATCGCCGCGCCGCTGCCCGACACCGGATATTTGTCGCGGTACTGGCCGGCGCCGAGCATTTCATTATGCACCGGCGACAAGGTCATGCGCGGGAAGCGCAGGCGAAGATTGCGATAGGCTTCGGTCGAAGCGCGATCGTTCGAGATAACGAACAGAATGACCGGCGCGATCGAGCGCCGCCGCGCTTCGTCCATGAAGCCGATGCGGTGCGCCAATGTGAAGAACGAATCGAAAGCTTCGTGGCCGACATCGATGATCTTGGCGGTCTCGTCCGGCGACACCAGCGAATCGAACAGCGCCATCTGGCCCTGGACGTCGCCGACCGCGGCGGCGGTGACATCGCCGGGCAGAAACTGCGCCAACGTGTCTTCGCCGGTATTGAGGTCGAAAGCCTGAACGGCGCGCTCTTCCTGCCGGTGATAATCGACCAGCAGGCGCGCGAGCAAAGTCTTGCCGACCCGCGAGCGCGGCGACGCAACGATGGTGACAGTATTGCGAAACGTCATCGTCTCTCGACCCGTCATCCTCTGGCGCGAGTGCAACGAGCCGCGCGCAGGGCCTTAACCGGCGAGCTTAACCAGCAACCTGGCGGACGGTGTTTTCGGTCTTGGGTGAGACCAGATCGATCAGCTTGACCCGGTCGTATTCGCCCCAGACATTGCCGAGCCAATGACGCACATAGCCGCGCAGCACGAATGAATAATTGGCCGCCTCGCCCTTGGCGTTCTTGTTGGCGACGAATTGCACATAGGGAACGCTGGCCACTTCCACCTGCTCGGTCGCCATTTCGTTGAGCTTGGGAATGTTGATTTCCTGGGCGTTCTTGATCTGGTTGAAATAGGAATTGGCGGTCGCCGGATCCCAGTCGAAGAACGACGTGTCGTTGATGTGGTTCTTGACCAGGAAATAATTGGCGTCGCCGACGAAGCGCGCGGTCTCGGCGATTTCCTCGAGCGAGGCGATCGACGGCCCGAGGATGTGAAACACAGCGAAGGTGATCTGGCCCTTCTTGGCCGATTCGATGAAGCCGATGTCGTTGAGCGCCTGCAAGGTCGGCGACAGCAGGCCGGCGCGGATATCGATCACCGTCACCTTGGCGTCGGTGTTGCCGAGCGTGTCGAAGATCTTCATCTGGTCGGCGACCTGGGTCACATCGACGATTTCCGTCTTGTCCGGATGGAAGCGGTGCAGCGTGCCGCGCGGCGCTTCGGTGTCGAAGGCGCGCGTCGGCGTCTGATGGGCGCCGAAATAATCGAGCAAGGTGCGGGCGACGGTGGTTTTGCCGACTCCGCCTTTGTCGGCACCGACGAGGACGACTGCTGGTTTGGCCATTGCGCTACTCTAAGGTCGAAATGCGACAGTTTTGGCGTCGCTGCCTAAGCGGGTATCTTATTACTGCGAGTTCCGGAAGGATGACAGGATTATTCGCGGCAAGAGAGGTATTCGGTGAGAGGGAGGCGACTCTGTCTTTGTGCAAATATTGTGTCGTTTATTCAAGACGTTGTCTAACCGGCCGACTTCGCGGAGTGAAGGCTGGCTTGCCAACCGAAGCGGCATTGGCCGCGAAGGTTGGTGCCGACGGAGGGATTTGAACCCCCGACCCCCCGCTTACGAAGCGGATGCTCTACCGCTGAGCTACGTCGGCTGAATTGGCGCCTTACTATCGGCGCAAGGCTGCGTTGGCAAGCAAGGCGGCTACTGCACTTCCCTCCGCCAAAAAAGAAACTACCGAAACATCTGCTTGAGCCGCTCCCACGGCCCGGCAACCGACGCCTGGGTCGTTTCCGGCGCCTGATCGCCATCGGGCCCCGATTCGGGGCCGGGATCGTCCGGGGCGCGGACCAGCGGGATGACCGTTTCGGCCGGAGCCGGCCGGGCAACCGGCCTTTGCGCCTTGCGCAGCGGCACCACCTCGGCAGACGGCTGGGGCGGCGCGGCGGCGGGGGCCGCCGGCTCGGCAACCACGGCGGCGGGCTGAGGCTGTTCCACCTCCACCTTGGGTTCCGGCAAAGGCGGTGGGGCTGCATCGATGACCGGGTGGGTCATGCCGATTTCCGCCAGAGGCACGCGCCATTCATAGCCATCGAGCCGGCCATGGGGCGAAACCGGCAGCCAGCGGTCGGATACCACGCCGTCGGCGGTCCAGACCGGATCACCGGCGGCGCGCATGGCGCGGCCCATCCATTCGCGGACGCGACCCTCGTCGCCGTGCTCGGTTTCCTCGATTTCGGCCATCAAAGTGGCGACGCGGCGCGTCGGCGCCGTGACATAGGGCGCCAGCGCCGCACGAGCGGCGCCGAACTCGCGGGCATCGATCGCAGCGCGCGCCACGGCAATCGCGCCTTCGAGCTGGCCCGGCATCTTGTCGGCGAGCGACTGCATGCGGGTGAGCCGGGCGCGCGCCGAATCGCCGGTGCGCAAATGCGCATAGGCGTCGGCGATGTCGGGATGCGGATTGAGCTTCCACGCCGCGTTGAGAATTTTCGAGGCGCGGCGGGCGTCGCCCGCCTCGGCCAGCCGTTTGCCGGCAAGCGCCGCCGCCGGCACCAGATCCGGCGCCAGCTTGACCGCCTCCAGGACGGCGGCGCGCGACGCATCGCGGTCGCTTTCATCGAGCGCCTGAGCGCGCGCGGTCAGCAGCACGGCGCGCTTGCGGCGATAGTCGTTCTTGTCGAGCGCGGATTTCATGTGCTCGAGCGCTTGCAGCGCGCCGTCCCAATCGGTGGCGGCGCAGCGGTCGTCGAGCACGGCCTGCCCGGCCCAGGTCAAACCCGGCGCCGCCTTGGCCGCTTCCTCGGCGACGCGGCGCGCGGTCGCGGCATCGTTGCGGCGCTGCGCTTCGATATAGAGGCCGCGCAGGCCGAGAAGTTTGGTGTCGTCGTGCCGCGTCATTTCATGGAAGGCGCGTTCGGCGCCGGCGCGGTCGCCGGCCATTTGCGCCGACTGCGCGGTGAGCAGCAGCATCAGCGGATCGCCGGGCGACAGCCTTGCGGCTTCATCGGCGGATTTGCGCGCCAGCCTGAGATCGCCGGCGCCAATGGCGACCAGCCCGCGCGTGATGGCGAGATGGCCCCGCATGGCGCGGCGATGGCGGAAGAACAGCGACACCTGATCCGGTGAGCGCAGAACGGCGCGCGCTGCCGACCAGACGATCATGGCGATGACGACCAGAGCCGCGACGGCGAGCAGCGCGACCATGAACGAGGTCTCGATGCGATAGCCCATCCAGGTGATGAGAACATCGCCGGGACGATCGGCGATCCAGACAAATCCGGCGGCGGCGAGCGCGACGGTGATCAGGAACAGGACAACCTGGATCATGCCGTCCTCACTTCGAACCGAGCGAACGGGCAGCATCGGCAGCGTATGCCTGCACGGCAGCGGCCGCCGCCTCACGCTTTTCCGCCTTCATAATCCAGAAGTACGGCGGCGAGCGTTCATAGTCGGTCAGCTCGGGACGCCGCAGTTTGCCAAGCTCGACAATCGCAACGGGGATGTCTGCCCGCGCCGCAGCAGCTTCAAGCCGCGCCAGCACGGCTCGACCATCGTCACCCGGCGGCGCGTCGACCGGGCGAATGCGGATCAATTGGCCGGCATTGGCCTGCAAGCGCTCGATGAAGCTGCCGTCCGACGCCTGCGAGTGCCAGAGGCTGCGCAGTCCCGGGATCATGGCTAGCAGTTCCTGTGCCAGCGCGGCGCGCGTCGGCAGGCCGGTCGTGGCAAATTCGCTGAGCGCGTTCATCGTCTTGTCATCGGCGCCAAGCGCCTTGGCCTGCGCCAGTTCGGCTGTGAACGGCGCGCCCCGCAGAACACTATCGCGCAACAAACCAGCACTTAGGGCGCGACGCGCGGCGGTGTCGGAGGCGGATGTCCTGGCGATCTCGGCGCTCGCCGTTCTGGCTGTTTGCTCAAGCGTGACGATGCGCTGCTGCAACGGCGCCAGATCGGCGGAGGACGCGCCGGCGTTTGCCGTCTTCGACACGTCCTGCAATCCGGCACGCAAATCGGCGACGGCCTTTTCCGCAGCCTCGGCGCGCATACGCGCCTGCGCCGTATTCGCGGCAAGTTCATCGTTGCGGCGACTAAGCGCAGTGAGCGTCACGCCCAAGGACTTCATCGCATTGTCGGCCGCAGTGACGCGCTCGGCGAGCGCGGAATCGCCGGCCGGAGTTTTTGTCAGCGACTCTTCCATCTTGGCGACGCGCTGCGTCAGCGTCTCGATCGTTTTAGCGTCCGCCGGGTTGCGTTCAGCGCCGGCCGGCGGCCGCTTCTGCAAATCCTGCAATTGCATTTCAAGGCCGGTGACCCGCGCGCGCAGAGCGGTCGAACCGGCATAGCGGATCGGCACCAGTCCGGTGAGCCACAGCGCAAACAAAACCAGCGACATCGCCGCCGCGCCTGCGATACCGGCGGCGAGCACGGGCAATAACGGTCGCGCGGACGGATTTTCTTTCGGGGCGTCCGATTGCTCAGATACCGCTTCCGGTTCCGGCGCGGATTTGGCCTGTGCCTGAACCGACGGCTCATCGGCGGAAGCCCGATGCGGCGGCGGCGGATCGGCCTCGCTGGTCACCGGCGGCACATCTTGGGCTGGCAAGTCATGCGCGGGCAAGTCATGCGCGAGCACTTCGGCCGCGGCGCTTTCAGTCGCGGGAACTTCTGTCGCGGTCAGGTCGATGGTCGGCGCGGCGCGCTTGCGGCGGCCTTTACCTGTCGATGCATTGGGCGTTGGGCGCTTTTCGGTCATGCACAAATCCTATCGAATCGGCCCTTAACACGCAGCAAATAAAGCAAAGCCATGTTCCGCGCCAATCAGGCCTTGGCGGCATCGGCGAGCGCAATCAGCGCCGCTTCATCGGGCCGTTTCGCCACAATCACGTTTGCGGCGCCGGCGGCGGCCAAGGGTTCGGCGATCTGCGCCGACAGGCAGAAGTGCCTGACGCGCAAGGCCTGATCTGCAATCCCGGCTTTTTTGGCGCCGTCGATATAGTTATCGGCGCTGCGCCTGGAGAAATGCAAAACACCATCGACCGCGCCCGCTTGCAAGGCCGCGATCAAAACCGGCGGAAACGGCGCGGTGACGGCGCGATAGACCACCGCCAGCTCGGCGGCGATGCCGTGCACGGCGAGATCGCCGATCAGGTCGCCGGAGCGATCCTCGCCGGCGAGATACAACAACGGCGCATTCATGTCCGGACGGCGCGCGCTGACAATGCGCAACAGATCGCGCAGATCGCCGCCGGCCGAGGTGACGTCGGTGAAGCCAACGGCGCGCGCGGCATCGGCGCTGCGCTGGCCGACGGCATAAAGCGGCAGCTTGATCAGCGCGCCGCGCGCTTTATGGGTGGCGAGCGTCGCCGCCGCATTGGCGCTGGTGATAACGACGGCGCCCCAGTGCGAACGAATCGCGGTATCGATCGTTTCGACCCGCAGCAGCGGCGCAACCAGCACGTCATGGCCGCGCGCGCGTAAAGCGCCGGCGAAACGTTCGCTGTCGTCCTGCGGCCGGGTGAGAACGAGGCGCATGATGAGCTTTATATCAATCGAAAAACTTGGGACCGGCGGCGTGCTTCAATTCGCGCCCCGCGTCGGCGCCGATTTCGACGGCGTCGCGCAGATGGCCGTTGCCGCTGATGTCATGCGCGGCGGCGCCATCGGGCCGCGCGATCAGGCCGCGGAAGTGCAATGTGTTGCCTTCAAGCGTGGCATGGCCGGCAATCGGCGTCTTGCACGAACCGTCGAGCACGGCGAGGAAAGCACGTTCGCATGACACGGCGATGGATGTTTCGAGATGATCGATGCGCGCCAGGATATCGCGGGTCCTTTTGTCGCCTTCGCGCGCTTCCAGGCCGATAGCGCCCTGCGCCACCGCCGGCAGGAATTCTTCGACCGACATGATGTGCGTGGCATGTTCGGTGAGGCCGAGACGCTTCAACCCGGCCATCGCCAGCAGCGTGGCGTCGAACTCGCCGCTGTCGAGCTTGCGCAGCCGCGTCTCGACATTGCCGCGCAACGGCACGACACGCAGATCGCCGCGCGCCGCCTTGGTGATCGCCTGGCGGCGCAGCGACGCGGTGCCCATGGTGGCGCCGCGCGGCAGTTCCATCAATGACTTGGCGGTGCGGCTGATGAAGACATCGCGCGGATCCTCGCGCTCAAGGCAGGCCGCCAAAGTCAGGCCAGGCTGCGAATAAGTCGGCATGTCCTTGGCCGAATGCACCGCCAGATCGACGCGGTTGCCGAGCAGCGCCTCCTCGATCTCCTTGGTGAACAGGCCTTTGCCGCCGACCTCGGACAGAGGCCGGTCCTGGATGGCGTCGCCGGAGGTGCGGATGACGACAATCTCGATATCCTCGACGCGCGCACCCATGGCCTGCGCCAGTTTCGCCTGCACGGTGCGCGCCTGAACCAGCGCCAGCGGGCTGCCGCGCGTACCGATGCGAAGAAGGGGCGTGCCGGATTGCGTCATATTACCTCACGATGCTAGGCACGTTGTAGACGACGTTTACAAGGGATTGAAGCGAGGAAAATGATGATCGTCCTCGGCATCGAAACCACCTGCGACGAGACCGCCGCCGCGGTGATCGAACGCGCCGACGACGGCCGCGCGCAGATCCTGTCCAACGTCGTGCTCAGCCAGGTCAGCGAACACGCGGCCTTCGGCGGGGTGGTGCCGGAAATCGCCGCGCGCGCCCATGTCGAGGCGCTCGACATGATTATCGCCAGGGCCATGGACGAGGCCGGCAAGACCTACAGCCAACTCGACGGCATTGCCGCCGCCGCCGGCCCCGGCCTGATCGGCGGCGTCATTGTCGGCCTGACCACCGCCAAGGCCATCGCTTTGGTCACGCAGAAGCCGCTGGTCGCCATCAACCATCTGGAAGCGCATGCGCTGACCGCGCGGCTGACCGACAACACGCCGTTTCCCTATTGCCTGTTCCTCGCCTCCGGCGGCCACACCCAGGTCGTCGCCGTGCTCGGCATCGGCAATTACATTCGCCTCGGCACGACGCAGGACGACGCCATTGGCGAGGCCTTCGACAAGACCGCCAAGCTGCTTGGCCTCGGCTATCCCGGCGGGCCGCAAGTGGAGAAGGAAGCGCTGCACGGCGACGCCAAGCGCTTCGCGCTGCCGCGGCCGATGCAGCACCGCAAGGATGCCGACTTTTCATTTTCCGGCTTGAAGACGGCGCTGCGGCTGGAGGCCGAGAAAATCGCGCCTTTGTCGGACCAGGACGTGTGCGATCTCTGCGCCTCGTTCCAGCAGGCCGTGGTCGATGTCGTGTTCGACCGCCTGCGCTCGGGACTGCGGCTGTTTCGCGCGCAATATGGCGCGCCGTCCGCGCTGGTCGCCGCCGGCGGCGTCGCCGCCAACCAGGCGATCCGCAAGGTGCTGCACCGCCTTGCCTTCGAGACCGGCACGGTCCTCATCGCGCCGCCGCTCGACCTGTGTACCGACAATGGCGCGATGATCGCCTGGGCCGGCGCCGAGCGCATCGCGCTGGGCCTCGCCGATAAAATGGAGACCGCGCCGCGCGCGCGCTGGCCGCTCGACGAAATCGCCGCCGCCAAAGGCGCGCTGCTGGGCACGGCGGCGTACAAGTGAGATACTGAGCGCATGAACATTCAACGCATCGCCGTGCTGGGAGGCGGCGCCTGGGGCACCGCGCTGGCGCAAGTCTGCGCCCGCGCCGGGCGCGACGTCATGCTGTGGGAATTCGACGCCGGCAATGCCGAGCATCTGGCCGACAGGCGCGAAAGCAAATTCCTGCCGGGCGTGAAACTGGAAGACAAGATCAAGGTGACGCGCGCTTTGGCGGAAGCCGCGCAGAGCGACGCCATATTGCTGGTGGTGCCGGCGCAGGCAATGCGCTCGGTGATCAAGTCGCTGGCGCAGACCATGAAGAACGGCACGCCGGTGATCGCCTGCGCCAAGGGCATCGAGCACGGCACCCACAAATTCATGACCGAGATCATCGCCGAGCACGCGCCGGCGGCGGTGCCGGCGATCTTGTCGGGGCCGAGCTTCGCCGCCGACGTGGCGCGCGGTCTGCCGACAGCGGTGACCATCGCCGCGGCGGATGAAGGGGTGGCGCACGATCTGGCGCATGCTTTCAGCTCCGGCACGTTCCGGCCGTATCATTCCAGCGATGTGCGCGGCGTCGAGATCGGCGGTTCGGTCAAGAACGTGCTGGCGATTGCGTCGGGCATTGTGACCGGACGCGGCTTGGGCGCCAGCGCGAGTGCCGCGCTGACGACGCGCGGCTTTGCCGAGATGATGCGCTTCGGCAAGGCCTTCGGCGCCCGAGCGGAGACGCTGACGGGACTGTCGGGTCTGGGCGATTTGATTTTGACGTGCTCGTCGCCGCAATCGCGCAATTTTTCGTTCGGCGTGTCACTGGCCAAGGGCGTGGCGCCGGACGGCAAGCTCGCCGAAGGCGCGTTTACCGCGCCGGTCATTCTGGAAATGGCGCGCGAGAAGAATATCGATATGCCGATCTCGGTCGCGGTCGCCGCCGTGCTGGCGGGCGAGCTGAGCGTCGATCAGGCCATCGAGTCGCTGATGGCGCGGCCCATCAAGTCGGAACAATAAAATGGCGTACTGGCTGCTGAAATCCGAACCCGATGCCTGGTCGTGGGAGCAAATGGTGAAGGCCGGGCCTAAGGGCACGGCCTGGACCGGCATCCGCAACCACACCGCCAAGCTCAACATGAAGAAGATGAAAAAGGGCGACCGCGGCTTTTTCTATCACTCCAATGTCGGCAAGGAGATCGTCGGCATCGTCGAGGTCATCAAGGAAGCCTATGCCGATCCGACGGCGGAGGCGGGCTCGCCTTGGGTCTGTGTCGACGTGAAAGCGGTCGAGCCGCTGAAGAAGCCGGTGACGCTCGCCGACATCAAGGCCGAGCCCAAGCTCGCCGACATCCAGTTGCTCAAGCAGTCGCGGCTGTCGCTGCCGGCGATCACCGATGCCGAATGGAAATTCGTCTGCAAGATGGGCGGGCTGTAAGGAGCGCGGCTAAGATGTTCGCACTGGACGAAGTCAATTACCTCGGCACCGCCATCGCGGCTGCGGCCGCCTGGATGTTCGGCGCGGCCTATTATGGTCTGCTCGGCCGCGCCTGGATTACGGCCCAGGGGCGGACCAAGGAGTCCCTGGCCATCGAGAATGCCGGCAAATCGGCGACGGCCAAGGCTGCGCCTTTCCTGCTGTCGTTCGTGGGCGAACTGCTGATGGCCTTCGTGATGTACGGCATCCTGACGCATTTGGGCATGTTCAACCTGCGCGCCGGCATGATTTCGGGCGCGTTTTGCTGGGTCGGATTCGTGCTGCCGACGGTCGCCATCAACAACGCCTATAGCGGCCGCAGGGTGATGCTGACCGTGATCGACAGCCCCCACTGGCTGGGCGTGCTGCTCATTATCGGCGGAATCGTCGGCGCCTGGGGCCCCTAGAAGACGCCCCTGCCACGCCCGCGCCGGGCCTGTTTTGATCTTTGCCAAATGCCGCACCCGACCAAAGTCGCAAGCCTGCGGCTTGTGGCGCATTGACCCGCCGTCGCATAATGGGCCGGGCTATAATTGCCGCCCGGGTCAACCGGGTGGGCGGGGAGGAAGTGCCATGTCCGACAAGATTTACGACGTTCCGGCTGAGTGGAAGTCGAAGGCCTATATCGACGACGCCAAGTACAAGGAAATGTACGCAGCGTCGATCAAGGACCCGAACGGCTTCTGGGGCAACGAGGCCAAACGGCTCGACTGGATCAGGAAGCCGACCAAGGTCAAGAACACGTCCTATACCGGCGACGTCTCGATCAAGTGGTTCGAGGACGGCACCCTCAACGCGTCGTACAATTGCGTCGACCGCCATCTCGCCAAGCGCGGCGACCAGACCGCCATTCTCTGGGAAGGCGACGATCCGAAAGACGACAAGAAGATCACCTACAAGCAGTTGCACGCCGATGTCATGCGCTTCGCCAATGTGCTGAAGGCGCGCGGCGTCAAGAAAGGCGACCGCGTCACCATCTACATGCCGATGATCCCGGAAGCCGCGGTGTCGATCCTCGCCTGCGCGCGCATCGGCGCGGTGCATTCGGTGATCTTCGGCGGCTTTTCGCCGGACTCGATCGCCGGCCGTCTCGAAGACTGCAAATCCGAAGTCGTCGTCACCGCCGACGAGGGCCTGCGCGGCGGCCGCAAGGTGCCGCTCAAGGCCAATGTCGATGCCGCCTGCGACAAGGTCGGCGGCGTCTCGACCGTCATCGTCGTCAAGCGCACCGGCGCAGCGGTCGCCATGAAGGCCGGCCGCGACGTCTATTACGACGAGATCGCCAAGACCGTGCCGGCCGAGTGCCCATGCGAAGAGATGAATGCGGAAGATCCGCTGTTCATCCTCTACACCTCGGGCTCGACCGGAAAGCCGAAGGGCGTGCTGCACACCACCGCCGGCTATCTGCTCTACACGTCGATGACGCATCAATACGTTTTCGATTATCACGACGGCGATGTGTACTGGTGCACCGCCGACGTCGGCTGGGTCACCGGCCACAGCTACATCATCTACGGGCCGCTTTCGAACGGCGCGATCTCGCTGATGTTCGAAGGCGTGCCGAACTATCCGACCACCTCGCGCTTCTGGGAAGTCTGCGACAAGCACAAGGTCAATACGATCTACACCGCGCCGACCGCGATCCGCGCGCTGATGCAGGGCGGCGACGCGCCGGTGAAGAAGACCTCGCGCAAATCGCTCAAGCTCTTGGGCAGCGTCGGCGAGCCGATCAATCCCGAAGCGTGGGAGTGGTATTACCACGTCGTCGGCGAGGACCGCGCGCCGATCGTCGATACCTGGTGGCAGACCGAGACCGGCGGCATTCTGATCACGCCGCTGCCCGGCGCAACGAAGCTCAAGCCCGGTTCGGCGACGCGGCCGTTCTTCGGCATCATTCCCGAACTGGTCGATGCCGAAGGCAAGCTGCTCGAAGGCGCCAATAGCGGCAATCTGTGCATCGCCGATTCATGGCCGGGGCAGATGCGCACGGTCTATGGCGACCACCAGCGCTTCATCGACACCTACTTCAAGACCTATCCCGGCAAGTACTTCACCGGCGACGGCTGCCGCCGCGACGAAGACGGCTATTACTGGATCACCGGCCGCGTCGATGACGTCATCAACGTGTCCGGCCACCGCATGGGCACCGCGGAAGTCGAAAGCGCGCTGGTCGCCCACGCCAAGGTCTCGGAAGCCGCCGTGGTCGGCTATCCGCACGACATCAAGGGCCAGGGCATTTACGCCTATGTCACATTGATGGCGGGCGAGGCACCGACCGAAGAGCTTCGCAAGGAGCTGGTGCAGTGGGTGCGCAAGGAAATCGGCCCGTTCGCCGCGCCGGACCTCATCCAGTTCTCGCCCGGCCTGCCGAAGACGCGCTCCGGCAAGATCATGCGCCGCATCTTGCGCAAGATCGCCGAGGACGAATTCGGCAATCTTGGCGACACCTCGACGCTCGCCGATCCGGCGGTGGTCGATGATCTGGTGAACAACCGGCAGAACAAGAAGGCCGGCGCGGGGGCGTAGGTTTCAAACATTGACGCACGCTCTCTTACCCTCTCCCCTTGTGGGGGATCGTTGCGTAATTGACGAAACGGGCATCCTGATCCCGGATTTTGATCGTTGGAATCGGGGCGATGAGGTCTCCGCGCGGTGCTTTGTGGCGC
>LNDS01000042.1 GCA_001464835.1 Rhizobiales bacterium Ga0077525
TCGCGGGCGCATGTGTGCACCGCACGAATGGGGGCGCATTGAGGCCCATCCGAAGGCCCGTGGCAAGGGCGTGCCACGTTATATAGGTGCTCTGCTGCACTGCGGGAAGGCATTGCCAAAAGAGGACTCTGGGACCGGTTTTCAATAGGTGTCGATCCTAAACCGGTTATCGTTAATTTTGTCAGCGGACCGGGCGCGCGGACGTAGCCCAGTTGGCCCCGCGGGGTCAACTTGGTGTCAATACGAGGTCGTTGCGGACGGGGATACCTGCGGTGTCGCCAGCCAGGCCAGGATGAGGGGCAAGGCGGCCTCGCCGGGCGCGACGGTAAGCCGCGGCAGGCATATGCCGGAGATGGTCGCCGTTTCGGCCGCTTCCGCCGGCAGGCGGGGGCTCATAGGGCAGGCGACGAATGCCGAGACCGCGGACTTCGAGGAGGCCAGCCAAGGCGGCGGCGGGGCGGACCAGCAGGCGGGAGCCTGCGGCTTCGACCTGAACGCGGTCGTCGCCGACCAGCCGGGCAATGGGCAACGCAGGATACGGCGAATTTTGCGCCGCCTGGATCAGCGCGAGGGCGAGGCGCGATTTGCCGGCGCCGGACGGCCCGCGAATCAATACGGCGTGCGCGCCGATCAGGACCGCGGTGGCGTGGAGGGTGGGGGCGTTTAAAGGCATTTGCAAAAACCAGCTCCGTCACCCTGAGGTGCGAGCGTAGCGAGCCTCGAAGGGCGACGGCCCGCGCTAATGGGGCCGTCGCCCTTCGAGGCTCGCCGCAAGAGCGGCTCGCACCTCAAGATGACGGATTAAGGTTGGTGACGCCACTCGCCATTGTCTTCACATCGCCGGCAGGCGGACGATGAAGCGGGCACCAAGGACGCGCGGCTCCTCGCCGGCGGGCACGGCACCCGGCGCGATGCGGTTCTCGACCCAGATGCGGCCGCCATGCGCTTCGACGATCTGCTGCGAGATCGACAGGCCTAAGCCGGAATTCTGGCCGAAGCCCTGATGCGGGCGGTCGGTGTAAAAGCGTTCGAAGATTTTATCGAGCGCATCGGGCCGGATGCCGGGACCGTCGTCATCGACGATAATCTCGACTTCGTTCTTGAGCTTGCGGCAAGTGACGCGCACTTCGCCGCCGGCGGGCGAGAATGAGCGCGCATTGTCGATCAGGTTCGACACCACCTGGCCGATGCGCGAGTCGTGGCCCGGCACCTTGAATTGCGAAGGCTGGCCGCCCTGAAACTTCAGCGTGACCTTGACGTCGTCGCGGTTCACTTCGTTGGCGGCCGTGACCAAGGCCGACAGCAATTGCGACAGATCGACCGGGGCGGCTTCCTGACGCTGCAATTCGGCGTCCAACCGGCTGGCGTCCGAAATATCCGAGATCAATCGGTCGAGCCGCTTCACATCGTGTTCGATGACGTCGAGCAGGCGTTTGCGGTTGGCGTCGGTCTTGGCCATCGGCAATGTCTCGACCGCCGAGCGCAACGAGGTCAGCGGATTGCGCAGCTCATGCGAGACGTCGGCGGCGAAACTCTCGATCGCCTCGATGCGGGAATAGAGCGCGTCGGTCATGCCGCGCAGCGCGCCGGACAGATGGCCGATCTCGTCCTTGCGGCGGGTGAAGTCGGGAATCTCGACGCGGGTGCGGATGCGCCGGCGCACACGCTCGGCGCCTTCGGCCAGCCGCCGCACCGGGCCGGCAATGGTGCCGGCGAGCAGCATCGACAACACGATCATCACCGCGGCGGCGACGAGAAACACCTTGACGATGGCGAGGCGCTCGGCCTCCACCATGTCGTCGATGTCGGCGCCTTGCGTCGATAGCATCAGGGCGCCGCGCACGGCGCGAAAGCGCTGCACCGGCACGGCGACCGAGACGATGACTTCGCCGCGATCGTTGACGCGCACCATGCTGGCGTGCAGGCCGGCCAAAGCCTGGCCGATTTCCGGATAACCCTTGCCGTTGTCGGGGCCGAGTTCCTTGTACAAAGGCAAATCGCCGCGGCCGAACCAGCGGCGGATGGCGCTGAAGGTTCGTTCGACGAGGCCGGGCTGTTCGGCGGTCGGCGACGGCAGATCGAAGCGCAGCACGTCGCCGCGGCCGTACAAATTGCGGCTGTCGAGAATGAGCACGCCGTCGCGGTCGTAGATGCGCGCGCGCGTCTTGGTCGGCGAGACCAGGCGGCGCAGCACCGGCGCGACACGCTCGGGATTGATCGGGAATTCGATGCCGGACAAAGCGTCGTCGGACGGACCGTAGCTCTCGCCGGCCTGTAATTCCAAGAGGCGGTCGGGATCGATCGTGATCGAGTCGGTTTCCACCGTGGCCGAGGCGGCAATGGCGCCGGCGATGATCTCGCTCTGCACCAAAAGGCTTTGCACCCGCGCGTCGATCAGGCCGGCGCGGAATTGCGAGAGATACATGACGCCGATCAGCAGCGCGACGAGACCGGTGAGATTGAGAAAGACGATGCGGCGGGTGAGGCTGGAGAAGCTCTGCGCAACGAAGAAGCCCCAGGCCGACAGCCACAGCCGCCGGAACAAGCCGTCGCGCTTTGCGGCCGCGGGCGAGGCCGACGTGGCTTCGTCCCTGTCGCGCGTTTCGTTTTCGGCGGTTCGATCGAGCACGTCGTTTGATCCAGCCGGGTTATTGCGTCCCGAGAAAGGATACCGCATTCCGCTCACCCCCGCGCAGGCGGGGGCCCAGTTCGTTCGCTTAGTCTGGATCCCCGCTTCCGCGGGGATGAGCGGAGTTTTTATTTATTCCTTGAACCGGTAGCCGACGCCGTACAAAGTTTCGATCATCTCGAAGTCGTCATCGACGACCTTGAACTTCTTGCGCAGGCGCTTGATGTGGCTGTCGATGGTGCGGTCGTCGACATAGACCTGATCGTCATAAGCGGCATCCATCAGCGCGTTGCGGCTCTTGACCACGCCGGGGCGGGTGGCGAGCGCCTGCAGGATGAGGAATTCGGTGACGGTGAGCGTGACCTGCTCGCCCTTCCAGGTGCAGGTGTGGCGCTCCGGGTCCATGCGCAGCAGGCCGCGCTCGAGCACCTTGGCGGTGGCGTCGATTTCCTTCGGCGTCAAAGCCGGGTCCTTCGGGCTGGCGCGCCGCAGCACCGCCTTGACGCGCTCGACCAGCAGGCGCTGCGAAAACGGTTTGCGGATGAAATCGTCGGCGCCCATCTTGAGGCCGAACATCTCGTCGATCTCCTCGTCCTTGGAGGTGAGGAAGATCACCGGCATGTCCGACTTCTGGCGCAGCCGGCGCAAGGTTTCCATGCCGTCCATGCGCGGCATCTTGATGTCGAGAATGGCGAGGTCAGGCGGCGACGTCTTGAAGCCGTCCAGCGCGGAGGCGCCATCGGTATAGGTCATGATGCGATAACCCTCGGCTTCCAGCGCGATCGACACGGAAGTCAGGATGTTGCGGTCATCGTCGACGAGAGCGATTGTTGGCATTGAGCCCCTCTAATGCGTCGTCTGAAAAGTTTTGCGTGACGGCCCCGCCGCACAACGATTTGAAGCCCAGAAACAGGGTCTGAAATGTGGCCTCTTTGCAACAACTATGTGATTCTGTAGCGAATTCAAGGTCAATAGGGCAACATGGACTCGAATACACGTTGGCGGTGAGGTGCGTGCCATGAGTGAAAACGACGCCGTAACGCCGCTTCCCGGCGCGATGCCGGGCCGGACGCCGGAAAATGCGCCGCAACCGGCCGATTTCGCCCCGAAGGACCTGGCCAAAGCCCTGATGCGCGCCACCCGGACGGCGACTTTGGCGACGCTCGACCGCCATACCGGGCATCCCTTCGCCTCGCTGGTCAATGTCGCCACCGATGCCGCCGGTTCGCCGCTGATCCTGGTGTCAAAGCTGGCGACCCACACCGCCAATCTGGAAATCGACGGCCGGGCGTCGCTGCTCATGGCCTCGCTCGGCAAAGGCGACGCGCTGACCCATCCGCGGCTCACGGTGCTGGGAACGTTCGGTATCGTCGCGCCCGACGACATCGATGAGCCACGGCTGCGGCGGCGCTATCTGGCGCGGCAGCCGAAGGCCAAGCTCTATGCGGGATTTGCCGACTTCGCGCTGTGGCGTATGGCGGTTGTGTCCGCGCATCTTAATGGCGGCTTTGCCCGCGCCGCCGATCTCACAGCCGCCGATGTGCTGACCGATGTGTCGGATGCGGCTGAGTTGATTGAGGCGGAGGACGGCGCGGTCGCGCACATGAATGCCGATCACAGCGAAGTGTGCCGGCTCTATGCGACCAAACTTCTCGGCGCAGCCGAAGGCGAGTGGCGCTGCGCCGGCGTGAATGCCGACGGCATCGAATTGCAGAACGGACCGAACGGTTTGTGGCTGCCGTTTCCGCAGCGTGTCACCGGGCCGGGAGCGTTGCGCGCGGTGTTGAAGCAACTCGCCGACACGGCGCGCGATTTATAAGACATCATATGACTTATCAAGTTGCGTGAAACCCGAGCGCTCGCTTCGCGTTAAAGTATTGATGCAGCGCAATGCGATCTGCACAATATGCATGGCATTTGATCTTGGCATTCACGATCTTGATGGATATGGTCCCGCGCCATAGCTCGACTAAGGTCTAATCTTTACCGGGCAACGGTCTGGACCGGGTGCGTTGCAACAACAGCGGCCTGTCAGTTTGGGAGAGATAGCGTGCAAGAAACGGGCGTGCGGAACGAATCTTATGGCGCCGATAAATTCGGTCTGGCCGGATTGTCGGCGGTTCACTGGAACCTGACGGCGCCCGCGCTGTACGAGCATTCGATCCGCAACGGCGAAGCCACTGTCGTCGAAGGCGGCGCGCTGTCGGCCTTCACCGGCCATCACACCGGCCGCTCGCCGAAGGACAAGCACACAGTCGATGACAAACTGACGCATGACGTCCTGTGGTGGGACGGCAACCGCAAGCAGACCGAAGAACAATTCGCCAATATGCTCGCTGACTTCCGCGCGCATGTGAAGGGCAAGGCCCTGTTCGCGCAGGATCTCTATGGCGGCGCCGATCCGGCCTACCGCATCAAGGTGCGCGTCTTCACCGAATATGCCTGGCACTCATTGTTTATCCGCCAGCTTCTCATTCGCCCGGAGTTCGCCGAACTGGCGAGCTTCACGCCGGAATTGACCATCATCGATCTGCCGTCGTTCAAGCCGGATCCGAAGCGTCACGGCGGCCGCGAAGGCTCCGACACGCAAGTGGCGATCGACTTCACCAACAAGATCGTGCTGATCGCCGGCTCGTCTTACGCCGGCGAAATGAAGAAGTCGGTGTTCACCACGCTCAACTTCTACCTGCCGGCGCAGAATGTCGTGCCGATGCACTGCTCGGCCAACGTCTCGAAGGACGGCAAGGAGAGCGCGCTGTTCTTTGGCCTGTCTGGCACCGGCAAGACCACCCTGTCGGCTGACCCGAACCGCATCCTCATCGGTGACGACGAGACCGGCTGGGGTCCGAACGGCATCTTCAATTTCGAAGGCGGCTGCTACGCCAAGACCATCAAGCTCAGCCGCGATGCCGAGCCGATGATCTGGGACGCCACCAACCGCTTCGGCGCGGTGCTCGAGAACGTCACTTACGATCCGCACACCCGCGTTCCGAACTATGACGACGACAGCAAGACCGAGAATACTCGCTCGGCCTATCCGCTCGACTTCATCCCGAACGCCTCGAAGACCGGCACCGCGGGCCACCCGAAGAACATCATCTTCCTCACCGCCGACGCCTTCGGCGTCATGCCGCCGGTGGCGAAGCTGACGCCGACGCAGGCGATGTATCACTTCCTGTCCGGCTATACCGCCAAGGTCGCCGGTACCGAAAAGGGTCTGGTCGGCGTGCAGCCGGAATTCTCGACCTGCTTCGGCTCGCCGTTTCTGCCGCGCCATCCGTCGGTCTATGCCAACCTGCTGCAGGACTACATCCAGAAGCACAATGTCGATGTCTGGCTGGTCAACTCGGGCTGGACCGGGGGCATCTACGGCGTCGGCCGCCGCATGCCGATCAAGGCGACACGCACGCTGGTGACCGCCGCGCTCAACGGCTCTCTGAAGGATGCCGACTTCCGCACCGATCCGTATTTCGGCTTCGCGGTGCCGACCTCGGTTCCGGGCGTCGAGCCGCATCTTCTGTATCCGTCGAAGACCTGGCAGAATAAAGCCGAGTTCGACAAGACGGCGCGTGCGCTGGTGGCGATGTTCCAGAAGAACTTCGCCAAATACGAACAGCACGTCACGCCGGAAATTCGCGCCGCCGCGCCGGAAGTGCGCCTCGCCGCGGAATAGTCGCAAACAAAAGAATGATAAAAAGGCGGCCTTCGCGGCCGCCTTTTTTAATGCGCGTTCATGAAGGCGGCGATGCCGGCAATGGCGTCGTAGGATTTCGGCAGCAGCTTCGGCCGCGACACGAAGCCGTGCATCTGCCCCGGATAGCGCAAAACGGTGACGGCGACGCCTTCGGATTTGAGCCGCGCCGCATAGGCCTCGCCTTCGTCATACAGCGGATCGAAGCCGGCAAGAATCACCAGCGTTGGCGGCAGGCCTTTCAAGGTTGCGGCATAAAGCGGCGAACAGCGCGGGTCGCGCCGCTCGCTTAGCTGCGGCACGTAGTGCTCGATGAAGGCGCGCATGCCGTCATTGGTCAGCGTGACGCCCTCGGCGAAGCGCTCGTCGTAACGCCAGGTGAGATCGACGATCGGATAGGTCAGGATCTGTGCGCGCAATTTGGTCGGGCCGGAACCGCGCAGCGCGACCGCCACCGCCGCGGCGAGATTGCCGCCGGCGCTGTCGCCGCCGACCGAAATGGAGGCCGGATCGATGTTCAAAAGCCGCGCATTGGCCGCGGTCCACTGAACGGCGGCCAGCGCATCGTCATAGGCGGCCGGGAAGCAATGCTCCGGCGCCAGGCGATAATCGACGCTGACCACGGCACATTTCGCGGCATTGGCCACCGCGCGACAAACCCAGTCGTGGCTGTCGAGATCGCCGATCACCCAGCCGCCGCCGTGAAAATAGACCTGCACCGGCAGCGCTTCGTCCGGCAGCGTGCCGACGGCGCGATAATAACGCACCGGGATCGGCCCGCCCGGGCCCGGCACCTGATATTCGCGCACCATGGCGACGTGCGGGAGATCCGGCTGGTTGATCGGCCGCATCCGCCGCATGCCCTCGCGCGCCATCTCCGGCGTCGGCGGCACGGCCGGCGGCGCCGGCTGCATCGCCATGTACGCGACCGAGTCGGCGTCCATCTCGCCGAGCGAGGCGCGGAGAGGGGCGGGCGCGGTGGCGGGAGAGTTCATGGACAGCTTCCTGTTCTATTCGTGCCGCACGATACAGCGCGAGCACGAATAGAAAAAGGGCGGCCCTTGCGGACCGCCCTTGTCGTTATCGCTGCGTGGCGCGTTTATTGTTTCGCCGCGGCCGCATCCGCCTGCGCCAGTTCGCGGCCGAGGCGATTGAAGCGCGCCTTCTGTTCGGCCGAGAGCGACGCATAGAAGCTGCCGAGCGCCGGTTTGACCGCGTTGGCCGCCTCGATCATCGCCTGCAACCGCGTCTCGATCGCCTGCAAGCGGCCGGGCGGCGTCAACGGCGTCTCGGCCGGGCAAGCGGCTTGCAGAATGCCGACGGCCTTGACGGTGGCTTCGCCGAGTTTGTCGAGTTCGGCCTGCTGCGCGTCGTTCGGCGCCAGCACCTCCTCGATCTGCTCGATCGGCAGATTGGTCAGGCCGGGCTTGGCTTCGCCGCACTTCTTCGCATCGTCGGTGGCATCGGCATTCGTATTGGCCTGCGCGACCTTGGACGGTCCGATCCGGTTGAAGCGTTCCTTTTGCTCGTCATTGAGCGAGTTATAGAACGTCTCCAGCGCCGGCTTGACGACCTGCACCGCCTGAAGCGTGGCGTCGAGCCGTCCGGTCATCGCGGCGAGACGGCCCGGCGGCGTCAGCGGGAAGGCATTTTCCGATGGGCAGGTCGCCTTGAACACGGCGGCGGCCTTGCTGCCGGCTTCCTTGACGTCGTTGAGCAACTGCTTCTGCTCGGCGTTGAGGCCGACTTTGCTGTCGATCTCGGCGGTCGGCCAGGCGGTGATGCCGCCGCCCGGCGTGGCGCAGACATCGCGCACGGCGGCGTAAGTCGGTTGCGGCGGGGTGGCCACGCGCGCCGGCGCCGAGCCGGTGGTTTCGGTCACGTATTCAACCGGCGGGCCGATTTCGCCATAGAACACGCCGTCGAAGAAATCGTCATAGGCGTAGTCCCAATAGGTGTCTTCATAGCCGCCGGGAAAGAACGTGTAGCTGAAGATGTCGGAGTAGGCGTAAGGCCAGAACACCGGGCCGTACCACGGCACAAAGGCGGCGCGGATGCCGCGCTGCCAGGCGCGGCGCGGCGCATAGCGGGCGATGCGGGCCTGCGGAAACGCGGCGCGCGCGTTTTGGCCGCTGCCCGCCCGAGCCTGCGCATTGGCGAAGCGGGCGGCGAAGCGGCCCTGACGCGCCGCTTGCGGCGTGATGCGGGCCTGGCCGTTGCGGCGCAGGCCGCGATCGGGATTGGCGGCAGCGATGCCGCGTTGAGCATTCGGCGCGGCGGCGGCGTTCGGCTGGGCGATGCCGCGTTGCGCGTTCGGTTGAATACCCTGACGCTGCGCGGCGCGTTCCTGACGCTGTTGCTGGATCTGCTCGCGGCGCGCGGCGCGTTGCGTCGGCGGCACATTGCGCAAGGCGCGGTCTTCACGCCGTTGCAACAAGCGTTCCTGGCGTTGCTGGATGCGCGCCTGCGCCGGCGTGGCGGCGCGCTGCGCGGCGGCGGGAGCATTCGGCGTTGCGGTGCGTTGCGCGGCGTTTGGCCTCGCATTCGGCGTCGCCGGAGGTGTCGCGGTGCGGGCGGGCGCTTGCGGCCGGCCGGCGCGTTCCTGGCGCTGCTGGATGCGTTGCTGAATCCGCTCCTGCACGGCGCGTGCGGCGGGCGCTTCGCGGCGTTGCGGCGCGACGCGGGCGGCAGGCGCTTCGCGGCGCTGCGGCGCAATGCGGGACGCTGCCGGCGGGCGAGCGGCGGGCGGAGCCTGTCTGGCGACCGGCGCGGGACGTGCCGCCGGGGGAGGCGCGGCGGGTCGTGCGATTTGCGGCGGTCTCGCGGGCGCGGCAGGACGGGCGACTGGCGCCGGCCTGGCAGCAGGCGCCGGCCTTGCGGCCGGAGCGACTTTTTTCTTGGCGGTGTCCAGCTCGGGCGTCTGCGCGCCCGCGTAAAGTGGCAATGCCGCCGTGAGCAAAAGCGCGATCGTGGCCATCCGGCCAAAATGCTTTGTCATGATAAAAAACGACTCCGCTGCCCTGAATAAGGTTCCGTTATTCATTCAACGGAGGCATCGGCGAAACCCGGCCTATCGACGCGTCTCAATCATGCGTTTGTGAACGCGGATGAACGTTCAGTCATAATGTCGCGCTGCAAAAAACTTCAACGCTGCGGCGGCGTGTCGCGCAAGCGCGCGATCAGCTCCGGCGACGGATAAAAATCGGCTGGAAGCCCTAACGCCATTTGCGCTGAATTAAAGCTCCGGAATGTAGGCTACCGCGACCTAGCCGAAAAGATAATGCTTATCGGCATTCCAGAAAGTGAACGAAACATTCCCAATAAGATCGGCCGAGGCGGCTTTAGGGCGGTTTTTTCGTGCATTGTTTGAAGGCGGCAGGATGCCAGACGTTCCACCTAGAAGATGTCTAGGTCTTCGCCGGCATCCCCTATTGCGGTCTCAACTCGACCAATCTCGTTGTTTGCTGATTCGAATATTCGATCTAAAGCGAATAGCGCGGCCTCCTTCTGGGCCCTAAATTTACGAAATTCAAAAGCTTCAGATTGCGTTAGCCCCGGGTTTTCTCCGGCGGCAGCCTGAAAAGGATTCTCCGGATTGATATTCGGACCAATGGCTATCTGCTCGTTTGGGCACCATTCTGCGGCTGACTTTTGAATCTCCATTAAGGCGATGTTCCATTGCCCTCCCGTCCTTTCACGTCGGAAAGCACCATCCGACGATTCATTCATTGCCTTTTCCATGCCCCCAACCGCGGAATTGTATTGGGCCCGAACGATCTCAAGCTTCTTTAGCCGCCGTCTTAAATAAATGAGACGCGATATCTTTTCCGCAAGCTTGTCTGGCAGTGGCGGGGGCGTTTTTACAGTGACGTTAGGTGCAAATTTCAGATGGTTATTTTCGTAACCTTTTATCGGGTGATCATGTAAATTTTCGTTGGGGCTAGGCGATTCTGTTGGATCGACTGGTCGTGTAGAAGAAATTTGGCGCGGCCAGGAAACCCATATCAGCCAGGCGGTCGTAATAAGCGCAAACCCCCATATGGCCCACCACGGGGTGGCAAGGATCAGCCCCAGTAGTTGGTCAAGCCGACTCTTAGCAATAGCGACATCTTCGGGGGCAGTAGAGTAGCCAACGAGATCAAGCATGAGCCGACCTCCAGCTACCAACCAACCACCAGCCGTGAGCAATGCGCTTAAAATACGCCCAATAATTTGCTTCATGATGCCAAACCCTAGCATCCCTCTAAGTTGAGGGGAGTCTGGAAACACCGCGTTTTCGTAAGCTTTCCACCGGGTCCCTCCTGCCCGGCATTGGCAGCTAAGTTTGACCAACTTCCCAGAAAAACGACATTAGGCCGGGGAAATTCAGTTGGTGCATTTGCCACCTAGTGCGGGTCTTGCCCGACTTGCGCAAGTTAGATCAGAGCTCGAGCAAGCCCGAGTTCTATTGAGAGGAGGGAACGCTAGAGGCGCGGCATCGCGATGGAAATTAACCGCCCTGCAACTTCGCGATCAGTTCAACGGTCGGCCACGAGTCCGCGGGCATTTTGTATTTGAGCTGCGCCTTGGCCACCGCCTTGCGCGTGCCGTTGCCGAGGCGGCCGTCGACATCGCCGACATTGTGGCCCTGCTTCTGCAACAGGCGCTGCAATTCCATCATCTGCTCGGTGGTCAGCGGCTGAACCTTGGCCGCGCCCGATTCATCGACCGGCGGCGCGCCGCCGAGCCGCGTCGCAAAATAAGCGACGGTCGTGGCGTAGACGTAAGACGCATTCCAGTCGATGAAGACCTTGAAGTTCGGATAGGCGAGGAAGGCCGGGCCGTGCCGGCCCATCGGCAAAATCAGCGCCGCCGGCATCGCGCCGGACGGCAGTTTGCCATGCGCGGCCTTGACGCCCCACGCCGTCCACTTCGACACCGGATGCTGGGTGTCGATGTCGGCTTCCTGCCACGGCATGCTGGCCGGTACAGTGACTTCCTGGAGCCACGGCTCGCCGCGCCGCCAGCCGATCGAGTGCAGATAATTGGCAGCGGAGGCGAGCGTGTCGGCCGTGCTGTTGACCAGATCGCGGCGGCCATCGCCGTCGAAGTCGATGCCGTATTTGATGTAATTGCTCGGCGTGAACTGCATGCCGCCGAATTCGCCGGCCCAGTTGCCGGTCATTTCCGCGACGGTCTTGTCGCCGCGCTGGATGACGCGCAAAGCGTCGATCAGTTCTTCGCGGAATTTGTCGCCGCGGCGGCAGTCATAGGCCAGCGTGGTCAGCGACGGCAGGATCTTGAACTTGCCGAACAGCGCGCCGTAATCGCTTTCCAGGCCCCAGACCGCGGTGATGACTTCCGGCGGCACGCCGTAGGTCTTCTCGATGCGGGCAAACAGCGCCTGATGTTCCTGCATCTTCTTGATGCCGTTCGGGATGCGCGGGTTGGCCAAAAGCCGTTTGGCGAAATCGAGGAAAGTGCGCTGGAACACGCCCTGGCCGGAATCGCGCTTGATGACCGACTCGTCGAAGGTTAATTCCGGCGAAGCGGCGGCCAGCACCTTGGGCGAAATGCCTTGCGCCAGCGCGTCCTTCTTGAATTGCGCCAGCCAGGCGTCAAAACTGCCGGTGTTCCTGCAACGCTCGGCGGCCATGGCCGGGCCGGCCAGCAGGGCGCCAAGTGTCGCGGCCGCCAATATCAGGGCAATTTTGCGCATATTAACCGTCCGCCATTCATGGATAGATTCAAGCGCCCAATCTTCCCAATCGGGGGGCCGGGTCAAGGCTGATCGCCGATCTGCGTTAAGACCGATGTGGGGCCGATTCTTGTGCAAAGCCAAGCTACCCTTTAAGGGGCTTTGTTCCGACGCTTGAGCCCTCCCGCAATCGAGACAGAAAGCCGCATGCAAGTCCTCGTTATCGGCGCCGGTGTCGTTGGCCTGGCGGCCGCCCGCGCCATCGCGCTGCGTGGCCATGACGTCATTGTCGCGGAGGCGGAGAACGCGATCGGCACCGGCATTTCCTCGCGCAACAGCGAAGTCATTCATGCCGGCATGTATTATCCGACCGGTTCGTTGCGCGCGCAGCACTGCGTCGCCGGGCGGCGGCTGCTTTATGCGTTTTGCGCCTCGCATGGCGTGCCGCACCGGAAATGCGGCAAGCTGATCGTCGCCACCGATGCGGTCGAGACCGAAAAGATCGAAAAGATCGCCGCGCAGGGTAAGATCAACGGCGTCGAGGGCCTTGAACTGATGACGGCAGAGGCGGCGCGCGCGCTCGAGCCGCAACTGTTCTGCACGGCCGCACTCAATTCAACCGAGACCGGTATCGTCGATGCGCATGCCTATATGCTGGCGCTGCGCGGCGATATCGAGGATGCCGGCGGCGTCATTGCCTTCAACACGCCGGTGCTCGGCGCCAAGCGCAAGGACGGGATGTGGATCGTGACCTTCGGCGGCGCCGAGGGCGGCGAATTTGAATTCGACGCGCTGGTCAATTGCGCGGGCCTGCGGGCGCAGAGCGTGGCGCGCACCATCGAGGATTATCCGCAGGCGCGCGTGCCGAAGCAGGTGCTGGCCAAGGGCAATTATTTCACCTTCACCGGCAGGCCGGTGTTCTCGCGGCTGATCTATCCGGCGCCGGTGCATGGCGGCCTGGGCGTGCATGTCACGCTCGATCTGGCTGGCCGCATGCGCTTCGGGCCGGACGTCGAATGGATCGACCGCGAATATTACCCGGTCGATCCGAAACGCGCCGACGTGTTCTATGCCGCGATCCGCACCTATTTCCCGGCGCTGCCGGATGCATCTCTTGCGCCGGACTATTCCGGCATCCGGCCGAAGATCACCGGGCCGGGCGAGCCGGCGGCGGATTTCCTCATCGACGCGCCGGCGCAGCATGGCGTGCCGGGACTGGTGCAGATGTTCGGCATTGAATCGCCGGGCCTGACCAGTTCGCTCTCGCTGGGCGAGGAAGTGGCGGCGTTGATTTCGGCCTAGGTTTTACCGGGCGTACTGAACCGCACCGCGATTGGCGTCACGCGGATTGTCGGTGATCGGCGTGACCGACGAGGTGATGTCGGTGGCGTTCGCCGTGCCCGGCGTCGGCGGCATGATCTTGGTCTCGGCCAGTTTCTCGCGCGTCGATTTTGACAGGCGCGAATAATTCTCGATCGGCGTGAAGCTGGCGGTGTTGTTGCTGGTGCCGGTATAGGCAACGAGGCCGGTCTTGGTGGCGACGATGTCGCCCTGGCGCAAGGTCGGATCGTTGGCGGCGTCGAGACGCGCCAGGCCGAAAGCATTCTTGCCGTTGCAGGTGCAGCCGGCGACCATCGCCTTGCGATAGACAAAGGCGTTCGGCAGGTCGGCATAGCGGCTGCCGTCGCCGGCGGTGGCGTAATCGATGTTGCTGCCGCCGAAGAGTTTGGTCTCGGAGGCCGGGCAGAACGAGCGGCAGCTTTCGGCCGCGCTCATACCGGCATTGCCGGCGACCGGGAAGAAGTGGCCGTCGCAAGTGCGCACGCAGAAAGCCCTCGACGGGCCGGACGTGTCGGCGCGCAATTGCTCGCGGCCTGACGGATTGAAGTGGTTCGAAAGACTCGTGAAGGGATCGACAAAGGGCAGCGCGCCGGACGGCGCCCGTGGCGCTTGGACGGCGCGGCGGATATCGCCGAACAGGCGGTCGAAAAAGCCCGCCTGTGCCGGCTCGGTCGAAAAACTTGCCATCAAACCGAGGCTGAAAGCCGCCGCGGCGAGGCAAAACCTGGATTTTTGGCCAAAAACAGCCATCGCACGCCCGCCTGACTTCGTGCCGTGCAGCAATTTGCACGGCCGTTACACCAACGCCAAGGCAGGCGGAAAGGTTGCCGCCGTTCCTTCCGTTTCAGCAGGCAGGTAACCGCAGCCGGGTAAACGGCACGTTAGCAAATGCGGCAGGACGGAGGCCGTTAGAAGAAGATCCAGCCGCAGAGCAAGAAGGTCGGGAGCAATATCGCGCCCGACCACAGCATGTAATGGAAGAACGACGGCATCGGCACGCCCATGTGGCGGGCGATGGCGTAGACCATGAAATTCGGCGCGTTGCCGATATAGGTGTTGGCGCCCATGAACACCGCGCCGGTCGACACTGCGGCCAAAGTCAGCGCCAGCGGCCCCATTAGCACCTTTGGATCGCCGCCGGCCAGTTCGAAGAACACCAGATAGGTCGGCGCATTGTCGAGGAACGACGACAGGCCGCCGGTCAGCCAGAAATAAGCCAGGTTGTTCGGCGAACCGTCGGCGTTGCTGACGAGGGCAAGCAGCGGCGCCAGCGCGCCGTTTGGACCGGCGCTCAAAATAGCGATCACCGGCACCAGGCAGATGAAGATGCAGACGAACAAAATGGCGACTTCGCGGATCGGGCCCCAGCCGAATTCGTTGCCCTCGCGGCAATAAGGCTTGGTCAGTTTCAGCGAGGCGAACACGACGATGATGAAGATCGCGTCGCGAATGACGTTCTGTATTTCGACCGGGATGCCGAGCAGGTTGAAGGTAATGCCCGGCTTCCAGTAGGCGCTCATCAGGATGGCGGCGATGATGACGCCGATCAGCGCGAAATTGACGGAGCCGTGCAGGCTCAGCGGCGAATCCGGCGTCGGATCCATCGGGTGGTCTGTGTGCTCTTCCTTCCAGTGCAGGTAGATATCGAGCACGACAAAGATGAAGAGAACGATGCCGGCGACGAAGATCATTTCGGTGAAGAGGTGCGTCGTGGTCCAGAAGAAGTCGACGCCCTTGAGGAAGCCGACGAACAACGGCGGATCGCCGAGCGGCGTCAGCGAGCCGCCGATATTCGACACCAGGAAGATGAAGAAGATGATGGTGTGCGAGCGGTACACCCGATCGTCATTGGCGCGGATCAGCGGCCGGATCAGGATCATCGAGGCGCCGGTGGTGCCGACGATGCTGGCGAGGAACGTGCCGGCCAACAGCAACAGAGCATTCGCCGCCGGCGTGCCGCGCAAATTGCCTTCCAGATAAATGCCGCCGGCGGCGACGAACAGCGCCAGCAGCAGCAGGATGAAGGGGATGTATTCGAGAATGAGCGTGTGCAGCACGGCCTGGCTTGCCGGCGTAAAGCCGGCGGCGATGACCAGCGGAATAATCACGCAGGCCGACCAGAACGCGGCGAACTTGCCGACGTGATGCTCCCAGAGATGCGGGAACAGCAACGGGCCGGTGGCGATCGACAACAGGATGCAGGCGAAAGGCAGCGCCCACAACAACGACATCGACGCGCCGTCGAGGCCTTCGGCGGCCTGCGCTGCGTGGGGCACGAAAACGTTGGCCACGGCCGCCGATCCTGCGATCAATTTTCTGCCTAATGCGAACCCAGCCACCGCGTGTCTCCCCCCGCCCCTTATTGCGGCGCAAAGTCAGGCAGCCAAGCCGCGGAGTCAATGGTGCGTGCCGTAATGAAATCAGGGGCTGTAAAGGCCGTGGGGCGCGCGATAGATTACGGCACAACGCGCCCGCGCGGCGCGAGCAACGAAGGGGGAAGCAAGCGATGACGAAAGTTCGGCGTCTCAATCCGGCAACCTTGGCGAAGCCTCCGGGCTACACCTATGTGGTGGAAACCACCGGTCCCGGCCGCACGGTCTATCTCGCCGGTCAGCTCGGTCTCGATCTCGACAATAACCTCGTCGGCGCGCCGGGCGATTTTCGCGCGCAGTGCGCGCAGGCTTTCGAGAATCTCGGGCTGGCTTTGGCATCGGTCGGCGCGACGTTCAACGACGTCGTCAAGATCAACAATTATCTGACCGACATTTCCCACATCGGCATTTTTCGCGAAGTGCGCGACTCGTTCCTTGATGCCCAGGCGCAGCCGGCCTCGACCACCGTCGCCATTCCGGCGCTGGCGCGGCCGGGCGCCTTGTTCGAAATCGAGGCTGTCGCGGTATTACCGGCATGAGAATCACCGGCATTGCCGACATCGTCGTGCCGATCTCGTCGAAGATCGCCAATGCCTATATCGACTTCTCGACCATGACCGCGAGCGTGGTGGCGATCTTCACCGACGTCGTGCGCGATGGCAAACCGGTGGTCGGCTTCGGTTTCAACTCGAACGGCCGCTATGCGCCGCAAGGCCTGCTGCGCGAGCGCTTCATGCCGCGGCTGCGCGATGCCGCGCCTGACAGCATCCAGGACGCGCGCGGCCTGATCGATCCGGGCAAGGCCTGGGCGGCGATGATGAAAAACGAAAAACCGGGCGGCCATGGCGAGCGCTCCGTCGCGGTCGGCGTGCTCGACATGGCGCTGTGGGACGCGGTGGCGAAGGCCGAAGGCGTGCCGCTGTGGCGCTTGCTCGCCGACCGCTACAATAACGGCAACGCCGACAAGACGGCCTGGGTGTATGCCGCCGGCGGCTATTATTATCCGGACAAGGACATCTCGGCGCTGCAAGACGAGATGAAGCATTATCTCGATCTCGGCTATTCCACCGTCAAGATGAAGATCGGCGCCGTGCCGCTGGCCGATGACATCAAGCGCATCGAAGCGGCTTTGAAAATCGTCGGCGGCAAGGGCGAAAATCTCTGCGTCGATGTCAACGGCCGTTACGATCTCGACGAGGCTTTGGCCTGCGGCGACGCCATCGCACCGTATCAACTGCGCTGGTACGAGGAGCCGCTCGATCCGCTCGACTATCTGCTGCATGCGGCGCTGGCGACGCGCTACGCGCCGCCGCTCGCCACCGGCGAGAACCTGTTCTCGATGCAGGACGCGCGCAATCTCATCCGTCACGGCGGCCTGCGTGCCGACCGCGACTGGCTGCAATTTGATCCGGCGCTTTCTTATGGGCTGGTCGAGTATCTGCGTACGCTCGACATGCTCAGCGCGCACGGCTGGTCGCGGCGGCGCTGCGTGCCGCATGGCGGTCATCAGTTCGCCCTCAATATCGCGGTGGGCCTCGGCCTCGGCGGCAACGAGTCGTATCCGCAGGTGTTTGCGCCGTTCGGCGGCTTTGCCGACGATTGCAAGGTGATCGACAGCCGCGTGCCGATGCCGGACATTCCGGGCATCGGCTTCGAGGCCAAGAATAATCTGTATGCGGTGATGAAGCCGATGCTGGAGCAGGCGCCGCGCTAGCGCCGGACTTCCATCGCCATGCGCACGGCGAGCGTCCCGACCATCGACGCCATGGCGGTGGAGGGCATTTCTATTTTCTTTGCTTGCGCTAGTGCGCCTCGTCCCAGTTATCGGCGGCGCGGGCATCGACCTGCAACGGCACATGCAGCGACACTGCCGGGTGCGGCGCCGATTCCATCACGTTCTTGACGATGATGATGGTGTCGTTGACTTCTTTTTCCGGCACTTCGAAGATCAGTTCGTCGTGCACCTGCAACAGCATCTTGGCGCTGAGCCTGGCCTGCGCCAATTCCGGCTCCATGCGGATCATGGCGCGGCGGATGATGTCGGCGGCGGAGCCTTGCAGGCGCGCATTGATCGCGGCGCGTTCGTTGAAGGCCCGGATCGAGGCGTTCGATGCCTTGATGTCCGGGTAGTGACACTTGCGGCCGAACAAGGTCAGCACATAGCCATTGGCGCGGGCGAAATCGCGGGTCTGATCCATGTAGTCGCGGATGCCCGGGAAGCGCTCGAAATATTTCTTGATATAAGCGCCGGCTTCCTCACGTTCGATCGAGAGCTGGTTGGCGAGGCCGAAGGCGGAGATGCCGTAAATGATGCCGAAGTTGATCGCCTTGGCGCGGCGGCGAATGTCGGCCGGCATGTCCTTGACCGGCACGCCGAACATCTCGGACGCGGTCATGGCGTGAATATCGATTCCCTCCTGAAACGCCTTGCGCAGGGCCGGCACGTCGGCGACTTCCGACAGCAGACGCAACTCAATTTGAGAGTAATCGGCCGAGACCAGCTTCATGCCGGGGGCGGCGATGAAGGCGCGGCGGATCTTGCGGCCTTCCTCGGTGCGGATCGGGATGTTCTGAAGGTTGGGCTCCGAGGAGGACAGCCGGCCGGTCGAGGTCGCGGCCAGCGCGTAGGAGGTGTGCACGCGCTGGCTGTCCGGATTAACGTAATTCGGCAAGGCCTCGGTATAGGTCGAGCGCAACTTCGATACCTGACGCCAGTCGATGATCTTGCGCGGCAGTTCGTGGCCCTGCTCGGCGAGCTCTTCGAGCTCGCGCGCGGTGGTCGACCATTGGCCGGTCTTGGTCTTTGAGCCTCCGGGCAGGTTCATTTGCCCGAACAAGATGTCGCCGAGCTGCTTCGGACTACCGACATTGACCGGTTGTCCGGCGATCTTGTTGATTTCTTCCTCAAGCGCGATCTGCTTCTTGCCGAACTCGGATGACAGCCGTGACAGCACGGCGCGGTCGATCGAAATGCCGCGCTCTTCCATGCGCGCCAGGGTCCGCGGCATCGGCCGTTCGAGGGTCTCGTAGACGCTGACGACCTGCTCCGCCGCCATGCGCGGCTTCAAGGCCTGCCACAGGCGCAGGATCATGTCGGTGTCTTCCGGGGCATAAGACAATGCCCGCTCAATCGGTGTCGCGTCCGGCGTGAAAAGCGCCTTATCCTTGTTTTTGGCGTCCTTGAAGCGCGATGGCTCGCGACCGAAATAGCGCTCGGCAACCTTGATAAGTTCATGGCTGCCTTTACCGGCGTCGAGCACATAGGACATCAGCATGGTGTCGTCGGTGGTGCCGAGACGCACGCCGCGCCGCGCCAGCACCAGCCAGTCGCGCTTGATGTCATGGCCGATTTTTATGACGCCGTCGTCTTCCAGGATGGCCTTCAAGGCGGCGAGGGCTTCCGCTTCAGGGATCTGACCCTGGCAGAGCTTGGCCGCGAACAATCCGGACGCTTCGCTGTCGCTGGCGTCGCGATGGCCGAGCGGCAGGTAGGCAGCCTCGTTCGGCGCGACGGCGAGCGCGAGGCCACAGAGCGATGCCTGCAATGGATCGAGAGTGTTGGTTTCCGTCTTCAGCGCCAGCACGCCGGTGTCGTAGGCGCGTGCGATGAAGGCCTGCAGCGCCGCCATTGTGTCGATCGTTTTGTATTGGGCGGTATCCAGCGTGGCAGTGCGCAGCGCGGCCAACCGGCGCTCGGCGAGCGAAATCGGCGTCAGGGCTGTCTGCTCTGGCGCGCCGCTCCGGACTACCGGCGCCGGGGTCGGAGCAGGGCCGAACAGATCGCCGCCCGCAGACGGCAGGGCAGGGGGAGAGGCCGCCGATCCCGTCGTCGCCTTGCCCTCCGCTGCCACAGCACTGGCATCGATTCCCGATTTTTCGGCAACACGCCGGGTGATGGTGGAAAATTCCATCGCCTTCAAAAACGCGATCAGGTTCTTGTAGTCCGGCTCATGCACGGCGAGTTGATCGACCGGCACCTCGAGCGGCACGTTCTGGTCGAGCGTGACGAGACGTTTCGAGATGCGCGCCACCTCGGCATTGTCGATCAAAGTCTGGCGGCGCTTGTCCTGCTTGATCTCGGAGGCGCGCGCCAGCAGCGTTTCCAGATCGCCATATTCGCCGATCAGCTGCGCCGCGGTCTTGACGCCGATGCCGGGAACGCCGGGGACGTTGTCGGACGAGTCGCCGATCAGCGCCTGCACCTCGATCACCTTGTCGGGACCGACGCCGAATTTCTCCATCACTTCGGCTGGGCCGATGCGCTTGTCCTTCATCGTGTCGTACATGGTGACGCAGTCATTGACGAGCTGCATCAGGTCCTTGTCCGACGACACGATGGTCGCGGTGGCGCCGGCTTCGCAGGCGAGCCGTGCATAGGTGGCGATCAGGTCGTCAGCCTCGAAGCCGGCCTGCTCAAGGCAAGGAATTTCAAAGGCGCGCACGGCGTCGCGGATCAGCGGGAACTGCGGCCGCAGATCTTCCGGCAGATCGGGCCGGTGCGCCTTGTATTCGGGATAGAAATCGGTGCGGAAGGTCTTTTCCGACTTGTCGAAAATCACCGCCAGATGCGTCGGCTTGTTGTCCGGCGGCATGTCGGCCAGGAGCTTCCACAGCATGTTGCAGAAGCCGAGCACGGCATTGACCTGCAAGCCGTCGGACTTGCGGGTCAGCGGCGGCAGCGCGTGATAGGCGCGGAAAATGTAGCCGGAGCCGTCGACCAGGAAGACGTGGTCGCCCTTTTTCAGGGGCCTGGCGGCGGGATTGGCCACAGGCGAAGCGGCTTTGGCGGCGGAACTGGCTTTGGCTTTTGTCGGCATGGCCCGAATGTGGGCCGTCGGCGCGGCTTAATCAATGCGTTCGGATGAGCCTGTGGACTTCGATCCCGTCATCCTGAGGTGGCTGGCGTAGCCGGCGCTCGAAGGATGCACGGGCCGTCGCCCTTCGAGGCTCGCTGCGCTCGCACCTCAGGGTGACGGGTAGTCTACTCCGCCGGCTGCAACACGGGCCGGGGCGCGGGCTTGGCCTTGTCGGGGACCAGCTTGAACATGTCCGGCCGCTCGAACAGGAAATTGATGCCGGCCGCGCGCGCCGCCCAGAAAATGGCGAGCGCGCCGACGACGCCGCACACGGTGACGATCAGGGACATGGTGCCGACATCGGTAATGATGCCGGTCTTGAGCAGCACGGCACGGCTGGCCGCCATCGGCAGGAAGAAGGCGAGATAGATGACGATCGAGTTGCGGCCGCAATAGCGCAGCGGCTTGAACACGTCGTGGCGCGCCAGCAGGGCGGAGAGGGTTACGACCGCGGCGGCGCCCAGCAAGCCCATGCCGAGCGAGTAGAACGGCAGCGCGGCGAGGCCCTCGTTCACCATGACGCCGTTGAACACCGCCCAGATGGCGAGGCAACCGAAGGCGATCGCAGGCTGCGCCTGCGCGTCGGCGGTCAGCGTGAAGATGTAACGCGCGGCGATGTAGCCGGTGTAGAAGTAGACGAAGCGTGAAGCGATTTCGTCGGGCGCCATCCAGCCTGTTTCGATAGGCGCGATTTCCAGCGCGGCGGCGGCGACCCAGATGACCGGCCACGGCACGCGGCGCGTCAGCTTCGTGAAGACGAAGAACAGCGGCAGCAGATAGATGAACCACAACGTGCCGAACGGCTCGATCAGCGACAGCGCATAGAGCCGCGCCACTTCGAACGCGCCGTGCTCGGCGGCGATGCCGGGCGCCTTGAAGACGAACTGGATGGTCATCCACAAAAGATAAAAATAGAAGAAGTACACGACCTTGCGGTCGAGATAAGTGCGCCAGTCGCGGTCGATGACCTGCGCCAGGAACAGGCCGGAGATCAGGAAGAAGTCGGGCATGCGGAACGGCTGGGCGAATTCGACCACGGCGTGCATCCAGCCTTCGCGGCCGGCGGCCGCTTCGACCCCGAGCGTCGAATGCATCATCACCACGAAGACGATGCAGAATCCCTTGGCGTAGTCGACCCAGTCGACCCTGCCGTCGATCCCGCCCACTCGCATTTTATCGACCCCGTTCATGATGCCCTCATGACACAGGCCGGTTTCATTACCCTTTACGCGATCGCAGAAAGCCGGGCCGATCCGGTCCGCTCGCAACGCCGCACCGGCTCTGCTATGGAAACGGCGGCGCTTTGGCCACCGGCTGTTAACCATGACGGCGGCCGGCTTTCGTTTCTGACGGACTTGTGACACCACGGAATTCAGGCAATGCGCGTCGCCATGATCGGTTCGGGATATGTCGGCCTGGTTTCCGGGGCCTGCTTTGCCGATTTCGGTCACGACGTCGTTTGCGTTGATAAGGACAGCGCCAAGATCGATGCGCTCAAGCGCGGCGAAGTGCCGATCTACGAGCCGGGCTTGACCGAGCTGGTCGCCGCCAATGCCAAGGCCGGACGGCTGACCTTCACCACCGATCTGGCCAGCGCCGTGAAGGACGCTGACGCCGTGTTCATCGCGGTTGGCACGCCGTCGCGGCGCGGCGACGGCCATGCCGACCTGAGCTATGTCTATGCCGCGGCGAAAGAGATTGCCGGGGCGTTGTCCAACGTGCCGGTCGGCACCGGCGACGAGGTCGAACGCATCATCCGCGAAACGCGCACTGACGCGCACTTCGCCGTGATGTCGAATCCGGAATTCCTGCGCGAAGGCGCCGCCATCCAGGACTTCAAACGTCCCGACCGCATCGTCGTCGGCGGCGACCATGCGCGCGGCCGCGAGGTGATGAGCGAACTGTATCGCCCGCTTTATCTCAACCGCTCGCCGATCATGTTCACCGATCGACGCACCGCCGAGCTGATTAAATATGCGGCCAATGCTTTCCTCGCTACCAAGATCACCTTCATCAACGAGATCGCCGATCTGGCCGAGAAAATCGGGAGATCGCGCGCGGCATCGGTCTTGATAACCGCATCGGCTCGAAATTTCTGCACGCCGGCCCGGGCTATGGCGGCTCGTGCTTTCCCAAGGACACCTTGGCGCTGATCAAGACCGGGCAGGACTACGCCGCGCCGTTGCGCATCGTCGAAGCGGTGGCCGCGGTCAACGATGCGCGCAAGCGCGCGATGGCGCGCAAGGTGTCGGCTGCGCTCGACGGCGACATGCGCGGCAAGATCATCGCCGTGCTCGGCCTCACCTTCAAGCCGAACACCGACGACATGCGCGAGGCGCCGTCGATCCCGCTAATTACGGCGTTGCAGGACATGGGCGCGAGCGTGCGCGCCTACGACCCGGTCGGCATGGAGCAGGCCAAGGGCTATATCAACAACGTCACTTTCTGCGACGATGCCTATGCCTGCGCCAAGGGCGCGTCGGCTTTGGTCATCGTGACGGAGTGGGAGCAGTTCCGCGCGCTCGACTTCGCGCGGCTCAAGGCCGCGATGGTCAATCCGCTGCTGGTCGATCTACGCAATATCTATCGCGCCGATGAAATG
>LNDS01000043.1 GCA_001464835.1 Rhizobiales bacterium Ga0077525
ACCCGACGTTCTTGCATTCGCTCGAACGTCGACCTCTCCCCGCACGCGGGGAGAGGTGAAGGAAGCATCACCTCACAAACTTCGCCACCAGCTCGACATGATGCGAATAGCGGAACTGGTCGACCGGCGTCACCGACACCAGTTGATAGCCGCCATCGATCAATGTGCGGGCGTCGCGCGCGAAGGTCGTGGCGTCGCAGGATACCGCGACCACCACCGGCACCTTGCTCAAGGCCAATTCGCGCGCCGTCGATTCGGCGCCCTGGCGCGGCGGATCGAACACCACGGCGTCGTAGTTCTTCAACTCGATGGCCATCAAGGGACTGCGGAACAGATCGCGCGTCTGCGTCTCGACCGCTTTGAGCCCCGACGTCATCGCCACCGCACGCTCCAGCGAGCGGATGGCGGCGTTCTCGGTATCGATGGCGGTCACGCGCGCGGTCTCGGCGAGCCGCAGCGCAAACGTGCCGACGCCGCAAAACAGGTCGGCGACGCGCTTGATCTTCTTGCTGTCGCCGATATGGCCGGTGACCAGCCGCGCCAGCGCCGCTTCGCCTTCGCCGGTCGCTTGCAGGAACGCGCTTGGCGGCAGCGGAACCGAGGCGCGGCCGACTTTCAACATCGGCTGCTCACGTTGCAGCACCAGTTCGCCGGAGCGCGTGACGCGGGCAAAGCGGTATTCGTCGGCGATGCGCGCCATCGCAGCGGTCTGCTTGGTCGACAACGGTCCGGCGCCGCGCATGTCGACATCGAGGCCGCTGTCGGTGGCGGTGAAGTGAATGTCGAGCGGCTTGTTGGCGGCCGGCTTCACCAACTCGGCAATGGCCCAGGCGGCGGGAATAACCTTCTTCAGGCCGGGCTCGAGGATCGGACATTCGTCGATGCCGATGATCTGATGCGTGCGTTGCGCGGTGTAGCCGACTTCGAGAATGTCGCCATTCCTATTCCCTTGCCCGCGCTTGGCGTGCAACGTGGCGCGGCGGCGGCCTCGGCCATGCGCGTCGATAATCGGCTCGACCGGCGCGATCAGCCCGGCGTGTTCGAGCGCCTCGACCACCAGATTGCGCTTCCACAACAAGTATTCGGCAAGCGACCAGTGCTGCATGGCGCAGCCGCCGCAGACGCCAAAATGCTTGCATATCGGAACGGCGCGCTCATGCGAGGCCTGCTCCACGCGCAGCAAATGGCGGCGGTCGGGATGGCCGCCCACGGGCTCCACCGTCACGGTTTCGCCGGGCAGCGCAAACGGCACATAGACCGGGCCGGTGCTGCTGTCGGCAATGCCGTCGCCGCGATGGCCGATGCGGGCGATCTTCAATTGTTCGGTCATGGCACGGCTTACCTGCTTCTCCCTCCGCCTGAAAGGGGGAGGGTTGGGGAGGGGTCAAAAGACAAATTTGGCGAAGACCGGCGCGCTATCGCTCGCCGGCCCCCTTTCAGGAGGGGGTAAAGAAGAAAGATCAGCCGTGCATCTGCCCCGGCGCGGCCGGCATATAGCCGCGCAGCGTCAAAAGGTTAAAGCGCCACACCAGCAGCAGCGCATAGACGCCAAGGCCGACGGTAAAGCCGATCCAGACGCCGACCGCCTCCAGGCGCGCCGGAAAGGCGAGCGTGTAGGACGTGGCGAAGCCGATCACCCAGAAGCTCACCGCGGCGAAGATCATCGGAATGCGCGTATCGTTGAGCCCGCGCAGGGCGCCGGCGGCGACCGACTGCACGCCGTCGACGATGAAGAACGTCGCGCCAAAGGCGAGCAGGGTCGCGGCCAAAGCCGCGGTGGCGCCGGCCTCGGCCGCCTCGCTGCCGAGAAACAGCAACGGGATGACGTGGCGGAAGATGACGATGAGCACGACCATGACGCTCATGAAAATCGCGGCAAGGCCGATGGCGGAGAGACCGGCGCGGCGCGTGCCGGCGGCGTCGCGCCGTCCGACCGCATGGCCGACGCGTACCGTCGCCGCCATCGATATGCCGAACGGCACCATGAACAGGATCGACGCCGTTTGCAGCGCGATCTGGTGCGCGGCCAGTGCCGTGGTGCCGATCCATCCCATCAGGATCGCGGCGGTGGCGAACAGGCCGTATTCGAGCAGGAACGCGCCGGCAATCGGCGTGCCGACGACAAACAGTTTGCCCATCAGGGGCCAGTCCATGCGCCAGAACCGGCCGAGCACCTGGAATTTCTTGAACGGCCGTTGCGCATAGCAGACGGCAAAGCCGGCTATGCATATGCCGAGATTGACGATGGTCGTGGCGACGCCGGCACCGAGCAGGTCGAGTTCGGGCAGGCCGAACGCGCCATAGATCAGCGCATAAGCGAGCAGCGCGTTGATCGGGATGGCGGCCAACGTGATCCATAAAGCCGGCTCCGGTCTGTTGACCGCGCCCATGAAGCCGCGCAAGGCGACGAACCACCAGCCCGGCACCAGGCACCAGCCAAGGCCCATCAGGTAACGGCCGGCAAGTTGCGCAATGTCGCCGTTCTGGCCGAGCGCCAGCAAAATCGTTTCGCCCTGGTATTGCAGCGCCGTCATCGGCACGCCGAGCAGCACGGCGGCCCACAGGCCGACGCGCAAGGCGCGCCGCACCATGCGCGGCTCGCGCGCGCCATAGGCCTGCGCCGCCAAAGGTGACACCGCCGAGACGATGCCCATGCCGACCATAAAGGCGCCGAACAGCACGGTCTGCGCCAACGCCGCCGCGGCGATGGCGGTGTCGCCGAGATGGCCGACCAGCATCAGGTCGGTGGTCATCATCGCCACCTGGCCGAGCTGCGTCAGCGCGATCGGCAAAGCGAGCTTGACCGTGGCGTTGATCTCGGCGCGCCATAGGCCTTCGCGCGCCGGTGCCAGCGCCCCGGCGGCAAACTGCTGGGTTGGTGTCGTCATGGCGGCGACCTTAGCACGCGATGTGGCGGGAGCATGACGGCTTCGATCAAAGCTTATTATGCGGCGGATCGGCGCGGTTGATGATTGGTCTATTGGCGCGACGCGCCGAGTAAAAATTCAACATTGCCGTCGCCGCCGCTGATCGGCGAGGGAATAATGCCATCGACGCGCCAGCCGAGCGAAGCGACGAAAGCTGATATGTCGTCGCAGACCGCGGTGTGCACGGCGGCGTCGCGGACGATGCCGCGTTTGACAACCGCGCGGCCGGCTTCGAATTGCGGCTTGATCAATGCAATGAGTTGCGCCGGTCTGCGCGCGAGCGCGAGGGCCGGCGGCAGAACCAGTCTGAGCGAGATGAAGCTTACGTCGATGACGACGAGATCGGGCGACGGCTGGAAGTGAGCCGGGGCGATGGTGCGGATATCGGTCTGTTCCAGCGACACGACCTCCGGCCGCGCGCGCACCGTGTCGTGCAATTGGCTGCTGCCGACATCGACGGCATAGACCTTGTGTGCGCCGCGTTCGAGCAGTACTTGCGTGAAGCCGCCGGTCGATGCTCCGACATCGAGGCAGATGCGATCTTCCGCTGAGATGCCGAAATGGTCGAGCGCCGCCGCGAGCTTGACGCCGCCGCGCGACACGTATGGATGCGCCGCGCTCGCCTTGATCTCGGCGTCGGCCGCTATCATCGCGGAAGGCTTGCCGACAATTTCGCCGTCGGCATACACGAGCCCGGCTTCAATCGCCGCCTGTGCCTTGGCGCGGCTGTCGAACAGCCCGCGCTCGACGAGAAGTTGGTCGATGCGGATTTTGCCGGTCACTGTGATCCTATCTCCGTTCGTCCCCGCGAAAGCGGGGACCCAGAGCGGCAAATTCAGCTTGTTTCTTTCTGGATTCCCGCTTTCGCGGGAATGAACGGAGTGTAGCGACGGCCGCAGTTGCCAGAAATATTACGCCAGCTTCACGGTTTCCGCCGCGTGGTCCTTGCCAAGCGCCTCGAACACTTTGACGACAATGCCGCGCGCATCCAGACCGGCGTTCGCATACATGGCATTCGGCGTGTCCTGATCGATGAACACATCGGGCAGCACCATGCAGCGCACCTTCAGGCCGGCATCGAGCACGCCGTTCTCGGCGAGCGTCTGCAAGACATAAGAGCCGAAGCCGCCGACCGACCCTTCTTCGATGGTGACCAGCACTTCGTGGTTGCGCGCCAGCCGCAACACCAGCTCGGTATCAAGTGGCTTGGCGAAGCGCGCATCGGCCACTGTGGTCGACAGGCCAAGCGCCTTCAACTCGTCCGCCGCCTTGAGAGCCTCGCCGAGCCGCGTGCCGTAGGACAACAGCGCGACCTTGTGGCCTTCGCGGACAATGCGGCCCTTGCCGACTTCGAGCGCGACGCCTTCGTCCGGCATCGCCACGCCGGTGCCTTCGCCGCGCGGATAGCGCAGGGCGGAAGGGCGGTCGTCGATGGCGACCTGCGTCGCCACCATGTTGACCAGTTCGGCCTCGTCGGAGGCTGCCATCAGCACGAAGCCGGGCAGGCAGCCGAGATAAGCGACGTCGAAAGCGCCCGCATGGGTCGGGCCGTCGGCGCCGACGAGGCCTGCGCGGTCGATGGCGAAACGCACCGGCAATTTCTGGATGGCGACGTCGTGCACGACCTGGTCGTAGCCGCGTTGCAGGAAGGTCGAATAAATGGCGCAGAACGGCTTGAAGCCTTCGGTGGCGAGGCCCGCCGCGAACGTCACCGCATGCTGCTCGGCAATGCCGACATCGAAAGTGCGCGCCGGAAACTCTTTCTCGAATTGATCGAGCCCGGTGCCGGACGGCATCGCCGCGGTAATGGCGACGATCTTGTCGTCCTTGCGCGCTTCCTTGATGAGGCTGTCGCCGAATACCTTGGTGTATTGCGGCGCGCCGCCTTTGGATTTCGCCTGCGTGCCGGTGGCGACATCGAACTTGACGACGCCGTGATATTTGTCGGCGGAGGTTTCCGCCGGCGCGTAGCCTTTGCCCTTCTGCGTGACGACATGCACCAGGATCGGCCCGATCTCGGCGTCGCGCACGTTGCGCAGGATCGGCAGCAGGTGATCGAGATTGTGGCCGTCGATCGGCCCGCAATAATAGAAGCCCATCTCCTCGAACAGCGTGCCGCCCATGACATAGCCGCGCGCATGCTCGACGGCGCGGGTGATGGCGCGGTCCCATGATTTCGGCAGATGCTTGGTCAGCTGCTTGCCGACGTCGCGGATTTTCAAATAGGTCGCACCGGAGCCGAGGCGGGCGAGATAGGCCGACATGGCGCCGACCGGCGGGGCGATTGACATGTCGTTGTCGTTGAGAATGACGATGAGGCGCTCGTTGCGCGCGCCAGCATTGTTCATGGCCTCATAGGCCATGCCGGCTGACATCGCGCCGTCGCCGATCACGGCGATGACGTTGTTCTTGCTGCCATTGAGGTCGCGCGCCACCGCCATGCCGAGCGCGGCGGAAATCGAGGTCGAGGAATGCGCGGCGCCGAACGGGTCGTATTCGCTCTCGGCGCGCTTGGTGAAGCCGGACAGTCCGCCGCCCTGTCTTAAGGTCCGAATGCGGTCGCGGCGGCCGGTCAGGATCTTGTGCGGGTAGGCCTGGTGGCCAACGTCCCATACGAGCCGGTCGGCTGGCGTCTCGAAAACCGCGTGCAGCGCCACCGTCAGTTCGACGACACCGAGACCAGCACCTAAATGCCCGCCGGTCTTGGCGACGGCATCAATCATTTCATGGCGCAGTTCATCGGCGAGCTGTTTGAGCTGCTCGGCCGAGAAATTGCGCAGGTCGGCCGGAATATGGACGCGGTCGAGCAGCGGGGTCTTGGTCGCCTCGGACAAAATGGAACTCCGGTCGTCAAATTTGCCCGGCTGGCTGCACCGGTCCGGGCTTTAAAAAGGCTTACACCAGTTGGGCGGTGCCCGGCAATTCGCCGCCCGGGCCGTAACCCGGCGTCAATTGACGTCGAGCGGCGTGGTTCCCGAGGGCTTGCCGGAGGCGTCGAGGGTGATCTTTTCCACCCGCGCTTCGGCCTGCTTGAGCAGCTCCTCGCAACGCTTTTTCAGTGCTTCGCCGCGCTCGTAGATCGCCACCGATTCCTCGAGCGGCACCTTGCCTTCCTCCAGCCGCTTGACGATCGTTTCCAGCTCGGCAATCGCCGTTTCGAAGGTCAGCTTCTTGATGTCGGCGTTCTCGGCCATGGTTTCGATCCGGCAGCTTTGTCGCGAAAGGGCGATGGTGTCCCGCTCTGGATGGCGAATATAGGCCGATCCGTCAACCACGGCGACGGGCCTTCGACCAGCGCCAGTTCAAGTAGGCCAGAACCAGCCCGCGCGGCAAAAGCCGCGGCAAAAGCGTGGCGATGCGGTTCGGCCCGCCGGGGACGACAATGCGGTGGCCGGTCATGAAGCCTTCATAGCCCTCGCGCGCGACGCGGGAGGCCGAGCGCGCCAGCACCTGCGGCAAATAATCGTCCGGCATGCCGGCGCGGTCGTTGAATTCGGTCGGCACCGGGCCGGGGCAGAGCGCGCAGATCTTGACGCCCTCAGCCTTCAACTCCTCGTGCAACGCTTCCGTCAGCGACACCACATAGGCCTTGCTGGCGTGATAGACCGCCATGCCGGGGCCGGGCATGAAGCCGGCGATCGAGGCGACGTTGAGAATGCCGCCTTTGTGCCGCGTGACGCTGGGAATGAAGCGCAGGGTCAGGTCGGTCAGCGCCCGGTTGTTGAGGTCGACAATGGCGAGTTGTTGGCCGCGGTCGAGTTGCGCCACGTCGCCCAGCAGGCCGAAACCGGCATTATTGACGAGGATCGATACCTCCAGCCCGGCCTCCTGCAACGCGGTGGCGAGCCTTTCGACGCCTTCCGCCGTCTCGAGATCGGCAGCGATGACGCGCGGCCGGGCGTGGCCTTTCGCGGCGAGGGCGTCGGCCAGCGCATTCAGCTCCGGCGCGCGCCGCGCCGTTAGCACCAGTTCATGACCGTGGTTCATGAATTCGTGGGCAAGGGCTGCGCCGATTCCAGAGGAAGCGCCGGTGATCAGGCAGATCGGTTGCAAGGTGGAACTTTGGGGCGACATGTAATAATGAATGCGCGACCGGGCGACATATTGCAATGACGAGGACATAAAGCGTGACGGCTCTTCAGGACAAAATCGTTTTGGTCACCGGCGCCGGCGGCGCCATTGGCGGCGCCATCGCCGCGGCGGTCAAAGCGCAAGGCGGCATCGTCATCGCCTCGGATCTCAAACCCGGCGCGGGCATCAATGAGACACTCGACGTCACCTCGGAGCAGGACTGGCAACGCCTGACGGCGAGCATCGCCGCGACGCATGGCCGCCTCGATGGCCTGGTCAATGCCGCCGGCATCGCCGTCGTCGGCAGCATCGAGAAGACCGACTTTGCCACCTGGCGGCGTGTGCTGTCGGTCAATCTCGACGGCACGTTTCTCGGCTGCAAATACGCATTTCCGCTGCTGCGCAAGAAGGGCGGCGCGATCGTCAATCTGTCGTCGGTGCTGGGTTTGGTCGGCTCGTCGAACCTGACCGCCTATACGGCGTCGAAGGGCGGCGTGTCGCTCTTGAGCAAATCGGTGGCGCTCAACGGCGCGCGCTACAAACCGGCGGTGCGCTGCAACGCCGTGTGCCCGGCTTTCATCGCTGGCGCCATGGTCGATGACATCGCCGGCGGCTCCGGCAAGCGCGATCCGCAAGTGGTGCATCAGAAGCTTGCCAACGACATTCCGCTTGGCCGGCTCGGCGCGCCGGACGAGGTCGCTTCGCTCTGTGCTTATCTGTTGTCGGATGCGGCCTCGTTCATCACCGGCGCCGATTTACCGATCGATGGCGGATTGACGGCTCGTTAAAAAGCTACCCCCGCATCAGCGCCGTGACATGCGCGGCGGCCGAACGCGCAAGGCCTTGCAGATCGTAGCCGCCTTCGAGGATGGAGACGATGCGGCCTTGTGCGCTGTCATTGGCGACGTCCATCAGCCGCTGTGTCACCCAGGTATAATCGGCTTCGACCAGATTGAGATTGGCGAGCGGGTCGCGCGTATGCGCATCGAAGCCGGCCGAGATGATGAGAATGTCCGGGCGAAAGTCGCGCAGCCGCGGCAGGATCACTGTTTCGAAGGCATCGCGGAATTGCGCGCCGCCGTCGCCGGCGCGCAAAGGCGCGTTGACGATGGTGTCGTGCTCGCCGCGCTCGCCGATGGCGCCGGTGCCGGGATAAAGCGGCATCTCATGCGTCGATGAATAGAGTACGCTCTTGTCGAACCAGAAAATGTCCTGCGAGCCGTTGCCGTGATGCACGTCGAAATCGACGATGGCCGCGCGCTCGACGCCGTAACGCTTCTGCGCGTAGCGCGCCGCGATCGCCGCGTTGTTGAAGAAGCAGAACCCCATCGGCTTCGCTGTTTCAGCGTGATGGCCGGGCGGCCGGGTGGCAACAAAGGCGTTCGACGCCTTCTGGTTCATCACCTCGTCGACGGCGAGACAGGCGCCGCCTGCGCCGCGCAGCGCCGCCTCGAAACTGCCGGGCGACATCGACGTATCGGCGTCGATACGCACCATGCCTTCGGACGGCGAGGCGTTGCGGATCTCCTGAAAATATTCGAGCGGATGCACCAGAGTGATCAACTCCTCGGTCGCCATCGGCGCCTGCTCGCGCACCAGAATCTGGAATCGCTCGTCCTCGAGCGCCTGCTCGACCGCGCGCATGCGATCGGGACGTTCCGGATGCCCGGGCGGGGTTACGTGGTCGATACAGGCGGGGTGCGAGATGAGGAGTGTGGACATACTTGTTATGTAATGCGGAGGGCCGGGCGTTGCAAATGTGGTTCCGCTATTTCAGCGCCTTGAAGCTCACGCCCGGCGGCGGCGGGATGGTGTCCGGCACGAAGAAGTCCACCTGCAAGGGCTGGCTCGGGTTGACCCGGTACTGGTCGAAATCGGTGATGCCCTCGCTCGCCAAAAACGTGTCGTCGATGATGAAGTTGCCGGTAAACGTCTTCGGCTTCTGGAAGATGCGCCAAGCGGCTTCCGCCAAAATGTCCGGCGTGCGCGACATGTTCATCAGCGCATCGCCGCCGAGCAGGTTGCGCACCGCCGCGGTGGCTATTGTTGTGCGCGGCCACAGCGCATTGACCGCGATCTTGCCGCGCTGCTCGCCGGCAAGGCCGAGCACGACGAGGCTCATGCCGAATTTGGCCATAGCGTAAGCCGTCGCCGGCGCGAACCATTTCTCCTGCATGTCGAGCGGCGGCGACAGCATCAGAATATGTGGATTCGCCGATTTCAACAAATGCGGCAGCGCATATTTCGACACCATGAAGGTGCCGCGCGCATTGACGCCATTCATCAGGTCATAGCGTTTCATGTCGGTCGCTGCGACCTGCGTTAGTTGGATAGCGCTCGCATTATTGACAACAATATCGAGCCCGCCGAAATGCGCGGCGGTCTTGTCGAGCGCTTCCTTCACCGATGCTTCATCGCGGACATCGACGGCAAGCGCCAAAGCCTTGCCGCCGGCTTTTTCGATCTCGGCGGCGGCTGTGTGGATGGTGCCTTCAAGCTTCGGATGCGGGTCGACCGTTTTCGCGGCGATGGCGACATTGGCGCCGTCGCGCGCCGCCTTCAGCGCAATGGCGAGCCCGATGCCGCGCGAACCGCCGGTGATGAACAGGGTCTTGCCCTTGAGCGACATGGCACGTTTCTCCCAATCTTTAACGTTATGTTTAGGAAAGCGCTGCTTCCGCGTCGGTGATGCTCTGCGCGCCTTCGGTGACGCTGCGTTCAAGCCCGGAGGCCTGCACCGCGATATTCTCGGCAAAGAAACGCGCCAATGCCACGCGGCCCGGCGCATCGCCGGCCTCGCGCAAGGCGGCGAGCGCCTGATCGGCCAGCATGCAGCCGCCTGCGGCATTGCCGAACAGCCGCAAATAGGGTGTGGCACCGGCCAATGTCGTGTCGGATGTTTTCTGTGACAACAGCCATTGCGTCGCGCGCTCCAGGCTATCGACGGCTTCGTTCAGCCGCGCCGCCGTCTCGCCGAAGGCCGGCGTGTTGCTGGCCTGCACTGCCTTCACGGTCTCGCGCAGTTCGTTGAGATAGAGCCGCACCGTGTTGCCGCCTTCGAGCGGCACCTTGCGCGTCACCAGATCGATGGCCTGGATGCCGTTGGTGCCTTCATAGATCGCGGCGATGCGGGCGTCGCGATAATGCTGAGCCGCGCCGGTTTCCTCGATGAAGCCCATGCCGCCATGCACCTGCACGCCGAGCGAGGCGACCTCGATGCCGATATCGGTGGAGAAGGCCTTGGCGACTGGCGTCAGCAGCGAGGCGCGCTCATTGGCGGTTTTGCGCGCGGCGTCGGTCTGGCTGCGAATGGAGCGGTCGAGCTGCACGCCGGTGGCGTAACAGATTGCGCGCGCCGCGCCGGTCATCGCCCGCATGGTGAGTAACATGCGCTTGACGTCCGGATAATCGATGATGGTTCGGCCCATTTGTTTGCGGTCGCGCGCATAGCTCATGGCCTGTTGCAGCGCACGCTCGGCAATCGCCACGCCTTGCAGGCCGACGGCGAGCCGCGCCCGGTTCATCATCGTGAACATGCACAGCATGCCCTTGTGCTCTTCGCCGATGAGGAAACCGGTGGCGCCACCTTTGTCGCCATAGACCATGGTGCAGGTCGGCGAGGCGTGAATGCCCATCTTGTGCTCGACCGAATGCGCGCGCACATCGTTGCGCGTGCCGTCTTCGAGAATCTTCGGCACCAGGAACAGCGAGATGCCCTTGGTGCCGGCCGGCGCATCTGGCAGCCGCGCCAGCACGAAGTGAATGATGTTGTCGGTGAGATCGTGCTCGCCATAGGTGATGAAGATCTTCGAACCGGTGATCCTGTAGGTGCCGTCGCTCGCGCGCTCGGCCTTGGTGCGCAGTGCGCCGACATCGGAGCCGGCCTGCGGCTCCGTCAACTGCATCGTGCCCATCCAGACGCCGCTGATCAGCTTCTCGAGATATTTCAGCTTGAGGTTGTCGGAGCCGTAAGCGTGCAGCGCATCGACCGCGGCCATGGTCAGCACCGGGCCGATGCCGAAAGCCATCGACGCCGCGTTCCACATTTCGACGCAGCCGGCATTGAGCGCATGCGGCAATTCCTGGCCGCCAAAATCGGCCGGCGAAGCAAGCCCGTTCCAGCCGGCGGCGGCCCAGGCGGTGTAGGCGTCTTTCCAGCCGGGCGGGGTGGTGACGTTGCCGTTCTTGAACGGCGTGCCGAAGGTGTCGCCGATGCGGTTGAGCGGCGCGATCACGTCGGTAGCGAATTTGCCGGCTTCCTCGAGCACCGAATCGACGGTCGCTTCGTCGAGGTCGCCGTAAATGCCGTCGGCGATCGCCGCGCGCATCCCGGCGGCATGCTTGAGGGCAAAGGCGATATCGGCAACCGGGGCGCGGTATGTCATGGGCGGCAATCTAGCCGGGCCGGCAAACCGGCGAAAGGCCTCAAGATCAGCGGGTTAAACCTGAGCGAACGGGCGGTTGATCGGGCCGGGCACCGCCGCTATGGTCCGCGCGACCGTGGCCGGCGCTGCTTCGCCGCGGTCTTCTCGTCGCTGTTGGGGCGTAGCCAAGCGGTAAGGCAGCGGATTTTGATTCCGCCATTCGGAGGTTCGATCCCTCCCGCCCCAGCCAGAGATACGCTTACGCTTCCAGGCTCTTAGGCGTTTTTCGCGACGGCGCGTTGGCGTCATTCTGAAATTCATCCCGGCGCTCATTCTGAAATTCTGTTCGCGCCTTGTCCGCCAGGACGTGCGCGTGCCGCTTCCGCGTCGCCGCGAGCGCGCGCTTGAGCATGCGATCCTTCGCATGCTTGATGTCGGAGGCCGTCATCGTCGGCCTGCCGGTGGCGGGCTATATGATGATGCGCGTGATCGCGAAAGCCGAGCAGGTCGTCGAGAAGGTCGACGAGATCAGCATGTCGCATCTCCGATACCTTGCCCGCCCCGTCGCGGGCTGCCCCTGCGGCGGGGTTTTTCGTTGTTAACCGTTCGGCCGGGCGGCTTCCTAAAGGCCTTGCGCGGCTGATACATTCCGCCGGCATGTGGGGCGGGTTTCTTCAGCGTCTGGTCCGCGAGGATAGCGTCTTCGAGCGCGAGCACGGGGCGGTAGAGCTCGTCGAGGGCGAGCTAGATCGCCTCGGCATTGCGCGCTATGCTGTTGCATTCGATCCAGCCCATCTTCAATCTCTTCCCGACGCCAATCCGCCCTTCAGCTCTGTCTCCGGGCGCCGCAATGTCGTGGCGCGCATCCCTGGAACGGGCGGCGGCCGATCGATCCTCTTCAACGTGCACCTCGATGTCGTGCCAGCCGGTGCGGACGGATGGGATTTGCACCCGTTCTCCGGCGCGATCGTCGATGGCAAGCTTTTCGGCCGCGGCGCTTACGATGATAAGGCGGGCGTCGCCATCGTGCTGGCCATCCTCGATCGCGTGCGGCAGGCGCCGTTGCGGGGCGATTTGATCGCTCATTTCGCGTTGGAGGACGAGACGACCGGCAACGGCAGCCTGTTGTGTCTCGATGCCGGCCATGTCGCGGACGGCGCGATCATTGTTGACGGCACGCGTGGCGAGCGCGGGATCAATCAGCACGCCGGCAACCTCAAATTTGCGCTGCACATGCGCGGCAAGCCGGCATCGGTCAGCGTCTCTCACATGGGAGAGAACGCAGCTGAAAAGCTAATGCAGGCCGTGTTCGATCTGCGCACCGCGATCTTCGTGCTGAACGAAGGCCGCACATCTCCTTGGACGATTTATCCCAGCCCGAACCAGTTCTCGACGGTCGGTTTCCGCTGCGATGAGGCAACGCTGACAGTGCCGGCGCAGGCGAGCGCGGTCTGTTACGCGACCTTCACACCGCCACATGATGTGGCGTTGATGCGATCGCTGATCGAGACGGTGGCGGGTGAGGCGACGGTGGAATGGCTGTTTTCAGCCGAGCCGGTGCGGTCGGAATCTGCCGGGATCGAGGCCGCGATTTCGCGCGGGGCGGGTCGGGATGTGCCATTCGGTCCATCGACCGGAACCTCCGACATGCGGCATTTCGTGCGGAGAGGGATTCCGTGCGTCTTGTTCGGGCCGGGAATTGGCTATAATCCTCACCGCGCCAATGAGTTTTTCCAACTGGATAGCCTTGATCCGATGATCGAAACATTGCATCGGGCCGCAATAGAGTGGTGTTCCTGATGGCCAAGACGCTCGAGCAGCTTACCGCCGATACCGATACCTACTATTTCTCCTCACTTCAGACCGGGATCGACAATCGCTGCCGCGACCGAATGATCGCGCGCGTCCTCCACTACATCAAGCCGGGATCGAGTATTCTTGAACTGGGTTTCATGGATGGGCAGTGGACCGATCATTTCCTGCGGATGAACTGCAAGGTGACGGCGGTCGAAGGTTCGTCGCGCAACGTCGAGTACGGTCGCAAGAAATACGCCGGCAATACTGCCGTCTCGCTGATCCATGACACCTTCGAGAACTACGAGCCAAAAGAGAAATTCGACTGGGTGCACATGGGCGGGGTGCTGAAGCATCTCGACGACCCGATGCTGCTGCTCAAGCGCTCGCGCGGATGGCTGAAGCCGGGCGGCGGGCTCATGGCGACCACGCCGAATCCGAAGTCATTGCATCGCCGCATCGGCGTCGCGATGGGCCTCCTGAAGAACATCGATGCGTTGAGCGAGACGGACGTGGCGGTCGGCAACCTTCGCCATTACGACACCGCAGAGTTCAAGGCGTTGCTGGAAGAGGGTGGCTACAAGGTCGAGGAGATCTCAACGTCGATCCTTAAACCCGTATCGAGCGACAAGATGTCTGACTGGCCGGATAATCTGATCGACGCGCTCGATAAGGTGGTTGAGGAAATACCGGAGTTCGGCTGGTACATCTACGCGATCGGACGGCCCTGATGCCGCACGCGGTCATTGCCGGCGGCGGCATTGTTGCCGTCGCCATACTGTCGGCAGACGCGTATTATCTCGGTTATGCGGGCTGAAATCGCCGATATGCCATTGTCCGTCTAGGCCCGAAAACTGGTCGATTTCAGAAACCCCGTTGAAAGATAAGGCCGACTCGCCAGATTTTGATTCCGCCATTCGGAGGTTCGATCCCTCCCGCCCCAGCCAGCCATTAAGCAATCATCCGCCGCGCCATGGTCCGCGACGAAGTTGCACATCGCCGACTGATCGCAAGGCCGTATCATGCGCCCTCGCGCCTCACAGATTCGCCAAGGACAGTCAGCACCTCATGGAAAATTTTCTCGCTCCCTATCGCCCGGTCTTTCTCAGCATCTTCCGCATCATGGCCGGATTGATGATTCTTCAGTTCGGTACCGCGAAGATTCTCGGATTTCCCGCCGTGCCGAATTTCGCCAATGTCACCGTCGGGCAGTGGCCGAGCTGGTATGCCGGCGTGCTCGAATTGACCTTCGGCGTGCTTCTGACCATCGGACTGTTCTCGCGGATTTCGGCTTTCGTCCTGTCCGGCCTGATGGCGTTTGCCTACTTCATCGGGCATGCGCCGCGCGGCCTGTTCTCGCCGCTGGCCAACAACGGCACGCTGCCGATCCTGTTCTGCTTTGCGTTCCTGTATCTCGCCGCGGCCGGCGCCGGCCCGTGGAGCGCGGACGCTGCGCTGCGCAGCAAGCATTAAAGAGCGTATCGAGCGAAGTGGGTACCGGTTCGCGTTAAGAAAACGCGTCAAAAAAGCCTGCGCTGCCGGCTCTCGCCGGCAGTTCACGGCTGCGGCGACATAGGCTAGAGTGCGGCGCATCCTTCGCGGCCCGTGCCGGGCTCATGGCTATGGCAATCTGCCGAGGCCCTTACTGACGGAACAGAAATATGAACGGAAATCTCGTTGCCGCCCTCTCACCGGGCTTCTCCTCGTCGGCCTTGGGCAAGATCGCCATCATTCTTACCGGCACGCTGCTGCTGACGATTTCGGCCAAGGTGCAGGTGCCGTTCTGGCCGGTGCCGATGACCATGCAGACGTTCGTCGTACTGGTGATCGCAATGGCCTGCGGCCCGGTGATCGGTGGAAGCGTCGTACTGGCTTATCTGGCGGAAGGCGCGCTGGGCCTGCCGGTGTTTGCCGGCACGCCGGAGCGCGGCATCGGCCTTGCTTACATGATGGGGCCGACCGGCGGCTACCTGCTCGGCATGCTGGTGGCGGCCGTTGCCTGCGGCCAACTCGCCGCTCGGGGATGGGACCGTTCGGTATGGATGACCATGCTGGCCATGCTGATCGGGACGGTCATCATCATGGCGTTCGGCTATGCCTGGCTGGCGGTCTCGATCGGGCCGTACAAGGCCTGGGCCTTTGGTGTCGTGCCGTTTCTGTTGTCGGGCGTCGTGAAAATTGTGCTGGGCGCGCTGGTTCTGCCGGCCGGCTGGGCGCTGCTCGGCCGCGGCAAGGCCTGATCGAAAGGTTTACGGGATTAGCCAATACGACAACGAACGCGGCATCGCCGCGTTCGTTGAATAGAGTGCACCGCGGGTTGGTTTACACGGCGTTGCGTTCGTTGCGGCCCCACAGACCGAGGCCGATCAGCGCTACCGTCACCACGCCGATGGCGGCGAGCGTATACATCGGCACATAGAAAGTTGTGTAGACCTCCCAACCGGCGAGGCGCAGCGCGGCGGAGACTTCGGTATAAATGCCGACGAGATGCCCGCCGAGTGTGCCGGTGATTCCGAGCAGAGCGCTGCCGAGGATGGCCAGTCCGGCCATTACCCATCGCATCACGCCTTCCCACACGGCTTCGCCCTGGATCCACCGCGTTGCTAACAGCAGCGCCCAATACGCGACGGTCCACGACGCCAGCAGTACGTGATTGCGGCCGAGCGGCGTCGATGAGATCGTTTCCCACGGCCAGACCATGAGGCCGACCGCGAAGGCGGCAATGCCTGAGAGCAGGCCGATGGTCAGCAGCGGCACAAGCGCCCGGTCGATGGCCTTGGCGAGCGCGCCGTCCGAGGCGACCCGCCACAGGATAGCCAAGGTGGCCGTCATCCACAGCGCAATCGGGAAGTGAACAAGGACTGCATGATAGGCGGCCATGGTCAGACTCCTTGCTTGCGGCTGAGCAGCAGGTTGAGGGCGATGCCAAATCCGGCAATGAGAAGAACGCCGGCCAGCATTGTGAACAGCCATTGGCGGCGAATGGCGTCGGCGAACTCCGCCTCGACGCCGTAATGCGCAAGCTGTGCCTCGGTATGACGGTATTTCACCGGCACACCTTTTTTGATGCTCTCGGCGCCAGCATGCTTGGCGCTGTTGAGCGATCCCCAACTTACTTGGCCGGGATAGAACAGCGTGACCGCGTGCCATGCTTGATTCCACGCCGGCTCGTTGCCATCGAAGCGATCTGCGACGAGATTGGCTTCGCGACCCAAGCCCAAAGTGACCGGCAACGACACATTATGCCAGCGGCTGCCGAGCGCGTTGCGATGGACGGAGAAGGCGACGTTGTAGACTCGCTTGTCGACCATGATCTTGTCGTCGGCGGGCTTGCCGGTATCCATGGCGCGTTTGAGCGTCACATCCCAGTAGCCGTCCTTCCAGCGCGCCTGCCCGACAACCGTAATATCGGCATGCGATCCGTCGGGCTTCCGTAACAGACGGCGCGGAATGGTATCGCCTTCCTTCCAGGCATAGGCCGCATCGAACGGGACCGCGGTGTCCTCGGTGAGGAAGTAGACATTGTCAAAGCCGAGCTTGCGCTGAATCAGATCGTCCCATTTCAACGCTCTTTGTTCTTTGTTCTTTTGCGCGTCGAACATGACTTTCGGCTGCTTCTTCTCGGCGTCCCAGTTGTCGGTGAAGGCGCCCTTGCCGGCGTCGCCGTAGCGAGCATCGAACACGACCTGGTCGTCAGAATAGCCGATCGGGCTGCCGCGATGCGCTCGCCAATGCCACAGGTCGAGGAAATAGCCGCCCTTTCGCAGTGCTGCCAACTCGTCCTCGGGCACGACAGACGCCCAGTTGTTGATGTCTTTGCGTGTCGCCGGCAGGTGCTTGCCGACTTCAGTCTGGCCGCGTTTCTGGCCGAGATAAGGATGTGCTTTGACTTCCGCCGCTGTCGCTTCGTTGGTGAAGAAGCGCATGCGGTCGCCGACTGTGATGTAACCGCCGTATCGGGCGAACTCAGGCACGCTGCCGTCGTCGACCAACATGGTGACGCGGTCCTCGTAAATCCCGTCTGGTTGCGGTCCCGGGACACTGGCGCCGTGGCGCACCCATTTGCCGCCCTCGAACCTTAACATGTCGTGATAGATCGAAGGCTCTTTGGCCGGCCAGCGATAGCGGAAGAAGATATCGCGGCCGTTATAGGCGGCCTTGACCTGTAACGGCATGGTCAATTCATTCGGGATATAGATGTTTCGGCTGATGTCGTTCTTGACGACTCCGGTGCCGTGGCTCAGCCACGAAAGGCCAAGGACGCCGAGAAAAAGTGCGAGCGCGATGGTGATGTAAAGGCCGTTTCGGCGCATGGCGTTCCTCATTCGTTCGAAGTGAGACCCGAATTGAAATCTTTCTAAAGCGGGCTTCGGAACGCGGCATTGACATGAGTCATACCGCCCAGCGCCTGCTCGCTGATGCGTGAAACGTCAATTTGGATCTAATCCTGAACCCACCCAGTGCCTCTGCGGCCCAATGGCCGAGGGAGCGGAACGCGCGGCGAGAAAATTGGAGGGGTTTGGCTCGATTTTGCATATAATCTGCTTACGTTCCCGCCAATGAGGACCTTCATGCCCAATCCCCCGCTCGACGACTACATCGCCGCGGCCTCCGCCGCCCTCGATCTGCCGGTGGAGGCGGCCTGGATGCCGTCGATCAAGGCCAATCTCGAGGTGTCGCTGCGGCTGGCCAATCTGGTCTCGGAATTTCCGCTGCCGGACGAGGCCGAGCCGGCGCCGGTTTTCAAGGCCTGACCATGAGTAACGATTACACATGGTCGACCGGCTCGGAGATTGCGCAGGCGATCGCCACGGACAAGACCACCGCGCTTGCCGTCACCGAGGCGGCGCTTTCCGTCATCGTCGCGCGTAACCCGACGCTGAACGCCTTTACCGCCGTCGCCGCCGAGCGGGCGCGCGCCAAGGCCAAGGCGGTCGATGCGTCGCCCGACAAGGCCAAATTGCCGCTCGCCGGCGTGCCCTTCGCGGTCAAGAACCTGTTCGACGTTGCCGGCATTCCGACCGTCGCCGGCTCGAAGATCAACCGTGCCCATCCCCCCGCCAAACGCGACGCCGGACTGATCGAGCGCATGGAGAAGGCCGGCGCCGTTCTGGTCGGCGCGCTCAACATGGGCGAATACGCCTACGATTTCACCGGCGAGAACCTCCATGACGGGCCGTCGCGCAATCCGCACGATATCTCGCGCATGACTGGCGGCTCGTCCGGTGGATCGGGCGCGGCGGTCGGCGGCGGCATGGTGCCGATCGCGCTCGGCTCCGACACCAACGGCTCCATTCGCGTGCCGTCGTCTTTGTGCGGCATCTTCGGCCTCAAGCCGACTTATGGACGGCTGACGCGGGCGCGCTCGTTTCCTTTCGTAGCCAGTCTCGATCATCTCGGACCGTTCGCGCGCTCGGTTCGCGATCTCGCGCTCAGTTACGACGTCATGCAAGGACCTGATGCCGACGACGCCGGCTGCGCCGACCGTCAGAAGGAATCGACCGCGCCGTTTCTCGATCGCGGCCTCGATGGTTTGCGCATCGCGGTCACCGGCGGATATTTCCGCAAAGGCGCGTCGGGCGAAGCGCTGACCGCGCTCGACGGCGTCGCCAAGGCGCTGAACGCGCGTGAGATCGAAATTCCGGAAGCGGCGCGCGCCCGCGCCGCGGCCTATGTCATCACCACCACCGAAGGCGCGGCCTTGCATCTCGACCGGCTGCGCAAGCAGGCGGCCGATTTCGATCCGGCGGTGCGCGACCGCCTGATTGCCGGCGCCATGATGCCAGCGACTCTTGTTGTGAAGGCGCAGATCTTCCGCCGCTGGTACCGCGACCAGGTGCTGGCTCTGTTCAAGGACTGCGACGTCATCCTCGCCCCGGCAACGCCGGTGACTGCGCCGAAAATCGGCCAGCAGACGTTTACGCTCGACGGCGTCGAACTGCCTGTCCGCGCGAACCTCGGCATTTACACGCAGCCGATTTCCTTCATCGGCCTGCCGGTGGTGGCGGTGCCGGTGGCGCTCAAGCCGCTGCCGATCGGCGTGCAGATCATCGCCGCGCCGTGGCGCGAAGATCTGGCCTTGCGTGTCGCCGCCGCGCTGGAGCAAATGGGCGCTGTGTCGGCGCCGCGACCGAATCTTTAAGGGGAAAACGACAATGGAAATCGACCTGCCGGAGGTCGTGGCCGAGGTGCGCAAGGCCTTCGACACCTACGAAGACGCCTTGGTCAACAACAAGGTCGACACGCTCAATGCGTTGTTCCGCGACGATCCGCGCACCATCCGCTATGGCGTCAACGAGGTTCTCTACGGCTATGACGCGATCAAGTCGTTTCGCGTCGCCCGTTCGCCCGTCGGTCTCGGCCGGACTATTTCGCAGACGGTGATCACCACTTATGGCCGCGACTTCGCCACCGCTTCGACGCTGTACGAGCGGCCATCGGCGGCCGGTAAGGTCGGGCGGCAGATGCAGACCTGGGTGAAATTCCCGGAAGGCTGGCGCGTCGTCGCGGCCCATGTCAGTCTGATGGACCCGCCGAAATAATTTGGCGCGCAAAAAAACGCCGCGGCCTAAAAAGCCGCGGCGCTCTTGTTTCACGAAACCTCAGTCGATCGAAACACCGCTCGCCTTGATCGGCGCCGCCCATTTCTCGATTTCGCTTTTCACGAAACCGCCGAGATATTCCGGCGTCGCGCGGTTGTCCGCGACGATGGACGCGCCAAGTCCTTGTAGGCGGTCGCGCACGGCCGGTGTATGCATCGCCGCCAGCGCCGCGTCGTTGAGCTTCTTCACAATGTCGGCCGGCGTGCCCTTCGGCGCGAAGATGGCGTTCCAGGTATAGGCCTGCACATCGAGCCCCTGTTCGGCCGCTGTCGGCAGGTTCGGCAGCACCGGCGAACGGGCCGATGTCATGATGGCCAGCGCCTTGACCGCGCCGCCGTCGATCTGCGGCTTGGCGGTGGTGACGATCTCGCACAGGAACTGGATTTGTCCGCTGTGCAGATCCTGCATCGCCGGACCCGTGCCTTTGTAGGGGACGTGGGTGATCTTGGTGCCCATTGCGGTATCGAGCACGACGCAGCCGAGATGCGTGGCGGAGCCGGCGCCTGCTGAGCCATAGCTCATCTTGCCGGCATTGGCCTTGGCGTAGGCGAGAAATTCCTTGAAGTCCTTGACCGGCAAATCCTTGTTGACGGTGAGCACGATCGGCACTTCGGCCACCAGCGCCACCGGTGTGAAATCGGTGACCGAGTTGTAGAGCGGCTTCTTGTACAGTGTCTGGCCCTGCGCGTGGGTGCCGACGGTGCCGAGCAGGATGGTGTAGCCGTCCGGCTTGGCGTCGGCAGCGCGCTTGGAGCCGGTCATGCCGCCGGCGCCGCCGACGTTTTCGACGACGACCGTCTGCTTGAGGATCTCGCCCATGGTTTGCGCCAGGATGCGGCCGAGCACGTCGGTTGGGCCGCCGGCGGCAAATGGGATGATCATGGTGATGGGTTTGTCGGGAAACGTCTGCGCCCCGGCGGAGCCGGTCAGCGCGAGCAGGCCGGCAAATGCGGTCGCCAGAATAGTCTTTTTCATCAAGTCCTCCCTAAGGTTGGGGAGAACCTGACTCTGCCGGCAAATCCGGTCAAGCCGATAAAATCGGCAGGCCGGCGAAGCCGGTTAGCCGACCTCGACGATTTCTTCGGGGAATCTGTGCAGACGTTCGCCGGGGCCGTTGTCGCCGATCAGATAATTGTCGCACAGCCAGTTGCTGTAGCCGGCGTGGATATAGGTCGGGTGCACGACGATGTTCATGTTCTTTTCGATGGTCATCGGCTCGTCGCTGCGCACCAGCGGGCGCTCGACCATGTCGTAGCCCTGGCCATGGCAATAGAGGCGCGATTCCATCGGCCGCCCATTCTTGCGCATAAAGGCGTTGAAGCCGTCCCACACCGCCTTGCTCGGCGTGCCGGGCTTCAACAGGTCGAGCGTCACCTGACGCGACTCGATGCAGAAGGCGAGTTCGTCCTTCATCGCTTGCGGCACCTTGCCGCCGACGACACACGAACGGCCCAGTTCGGTGTACATGCCGCCCGGGCCGTTATCCTCGACCAGCAGCACGAACTGGTCGCCCTTTTCGATGAGGCGGTTCTGCATGTGGCGGTTGCCGAAGCGCGACGGCTTGCCGAGCGGCATCGACGCGCAGAGATAGATGCCCATCTCGCTGCCGTGACACAGGCTGTAGGCCTGCGCGACGGCGGCGACTTCGACATCGCGCATGCCGGGCTTGGCGGCGGCGAAGGCGGCGCGCATGGCGCCGTCCTGCATCGCCGCGGTGCGCTTGATCAATTCCATTTCTTCCGGGCTCTTGAACACCTTGATGCGGTCGACCAGATCGGACGCATCGACGTGCCGCGCCTTGGAGAATTTGCGCCGCACATAGGTGCTCATCGCCGCGGACATCTGATAGGCGCCGACAAAGCCGATTGTGCCTTCGCCGTAAGGCTCCAGCGCCTTGCAGGCCAGTTCCGGATCGTAAGGCTCGGTGTAATAAGCGCAGGCGTAGCTCGGCGTCGTCAGCACCTGCTTGACGCCGCGCCAGATGCCGTCCTCGCCCGACGGCTTCTCGGCGCCGCCGAACGGGCCCTGACAGACGACGGTCATCTCGTCGTCGCGCGGAAATATAACCGTGTTCGGATAGCCGTTGGTCGCCGGAATGTCAGTGAACCAGCGCACATAGCCGCCCATATGGTCGTTGTTGTTCTGCATGACGAGAACGTCAATTTTCTCGCGCGCCATCATCTCGCGCGTGGCCTTCCAGCGGCGCTCCAGCTCGGCGGTGGAGATCGGCGCGTTGAGGCGCTCGGAAAAGGTCATGCTCTAGACTCCCCAGGATGCCGGTCTGCGCACGATATTGATCATGCTTTTCGGCTCGCCGCTCAAGAATTTGGCCATGTTGGCTTCGATTGTCGGCATCGCCCGGTCTTCGTAGCCTTCCGAATAGCCGCCGAGATGCGGGAAGATCGTGACGTTTCTGGTCTTCCACAGCGGATTGTCGGGCGGCAGCGGCTCCTGCGAGAATACGTCGAGCCCGGCGCCGGCGATCTGGCCGCTTTCCAAAGCCGCGATCAACGCCTGCTCATCGACCACACCGCCACGCGCGACATTGACGAGATAGGCCGAAGGCTTCATCGCTTCGAAAACCTTGGCGCCGACGATGTTGCGGGTTTCCGCGCTCATCGGAATAAGCGCGATGAGAAAATCGAGTTCGGGCGCGACCGCGGCCAGATCGTCGCGCTTGACCATGCGGTCGAAGCCTTGCGTCGGCCGCGGCGTGCCGGTGATGCCGATGGTCGTCATGCCGAACGCCTTGCACAGCGGCGCCAGATATTCGGCGATCAGGCCGACGCCAAGAATGCCGACCGTCTTGCCAGCGAGCAGTTGCGCCGGCCGTCGATCCCAGGTGCTCTTGTCCTGCGCGCGCACCGAACGCGGCATGTCGCGCGCCAGCGACAGCATGAAGGCAATGGTCGCTTCCGACACCGGCGCGCCGTGAATGCCGCGAATATTGGTGACCAGAACGTCCTTGCCGAGCGAGGGCAGGTCGACGATGTTATCGACGCCGGTGCCGAGCGCCTGGATCCATTTCAGCTTCGGCGCGTCGCGCACCACATGGTCGGCCATCGGCGGCGAGAAGCACAGCAGCACATCGGTGCCGGCGATATAAGGGCCGACATCGTTATGATGGCTGACGACATTGATGGTGAGTTGCGGAAAACGGTCGAGCAGCATCGTCTTGTAGCGCGCCTGCATCGCTTCCTGGACTTCGCTGAGGAGCAGAACGTTCGTCATGGCGCGGGTATATAGCGTGCTCCCGAAAAGTGGAAACCGGTTTTCGGATAAGATCACGCGCGAATATAAAGCGCGTGTACGAGGACGAGGCTAAATTTTGATCGGGAACGATGACCCGCATGGTGGGTCTTGTGGCGGGCTTGCGCCGAATGCGATAGGATCGGCGCGCGGCGACGAACGGATTTGAGGATTGCGACAATGTCAGACATGCCGATCGATCTTGCCCAGGTGGACTGGTTCTATGTTTTGGTTCTGGCCGTTCTGGCGTTTGTCGCCAGCGGCATCGGCAACCTGATTGGCTTTGCCAGCCGTGGCAGTTCGGCCATTCTGTCGGCGATCCTGTTCGCGGCGTTTTTTATTGCCTGGACCTATTACCCGCACGGACTGCCGCTGCCGACGCGGCTGGCCGGGCCGACTGTCCCGGCCGCGGTGCCCGCGCCCGCGGTGGCTCCCGCGCCGGAGGCTCCGGTGCGGCCGCGCAACCCGGTGCGCGACATCACCCCACCGCGGCAATAGGCGCTGCGCCACCCGCTGGCAGGGGTGTTCTGGACCTTTCGCAGTTGCGAAAGACCATGTAGAAATCCTATGGAAATATCGGACCCGGGGTTTAGGTAGGAATTACATGAAGAAGGTCTATCCCGACGCCGCCGCAGCGCTTGCCGGCGTCCTCAAGGACGGAATGTTGATCGCCTGTGGTGGTTTCGGCCTCTGTGGCGTTCCCGAAGTGCTGCTGATGGCGATCCGCGACAGCGGCGTCAAAAACCTCACTTTCGTGTCGAACAATGCGGGCGTCGATGGCGCCGGCATCGGCCTGTTGCTGGAAACCAAGCAGGTCAAGAAAATGATCTCGTCCTATGTCGGCGAGAATAAGCTGTTCGCCCAGCAGTACCTGTCCGGCGAACTGGAAATCGAATTCAACCCGCAAGGCACTCTGGCCGAGCGGCTGCGCGCGGGAGGGGCCGGCATTCCGGCGTTCTATACCCGCACCGGCGCCGGCACCGACATCGCCAAGGGCAAAGACGAGCGCGAGTTCGACGGCGAGAAATACATCATGGAGCGCGGCATCGTCGCCGACCTGTCGCTGGTGCATGCCTGGAAGGGCGATACCGAGGGCAATCTCGTCTATCGCAAGACCGCGCGGAATTTCAATCCGATGGTGGCGACCGCGTCGAAGTTCACCGTGGCGCAGGTCGAGCATCTGGTCGAGCCGGGCCAGATCGATCCCGACCACATCATCACCGCCGGCGTTTTCGTCAAGCGCATCGTCCATGTGCCGAACGTCAAGAAGCACATCGAGCAACGCACCGTGCGCAAGCGCGTCATGGCATAACCTTAAAACCGTATCTGAAGGACGTATCCCTCATGGCCTGGACCCGCGATCAAATGGCCGAACGCGCCGCCAAGGAGCTGCGCGACGGTTTCTACGTCAATCTCGGCATCGGCATTCCGACTTTGGTGTCGAACTACATTCCCGACGGCATGAGCGTGCAGCTGCAAAGCGAGAACGGCATGCTCGGCTTCGGCCCGTTCCCTTACGAGGGCGACGAGGACCCGGACCTGATCAATGCTGGCAAGCAGACCGTTACCGAATTGCCGACCACCAGTTATTTCTCCTCGGCGGAATCGTTTGGCATGATCCGCGGCGGCCATATCGACATTGCGCTGCTCGGCGCCATGCAGGTGGCGGAAAACGGCGATCTCGCCAACTGGATGATCCCCGGCAAGATGGTCAAGGGCATGGGCGGCGCCATGGATCTTGTCGCCGGCGTGAAGAAGGTGGTCGTGATCATGGAGCACGTCGCTAAGAACAAGGACGGCAGCATCTCGCCGAAGCTGTTGCACAAGTGCGACCTGCCGCTGACCGGGGCAGGGGTCGTCGACATGGTGATTACCGACATGGGCGTCTTCACCATCGACCGCAAAGGCTCGGGCATGACCCTGATCGAACTGGCGCCCGACGTGACGCTCGACGAGATCACCAAGAGCACGGAAGCGAAGTTTGCGGTCGATGCGAAGCTGAAGCATTAGCCACCTGGTGCCCGCTTGGGCGGGCATCATTTGCGGCGGGAACAAATCCCCGGCCCTGTTCTTATTGGGGTATGACCCCAAAGGAGCGGCTGCATCTCGAGCTTGACTTGTTGCAGGGCCGCTTGCCGGACTGGATGTCGCGCAATCTCGACCGCGTCCGCCGGCCGGGCGCCGTGTGGGTCCGCGTGCCGCTCTCGCTCGTGCTGATCGCCGGAGGCTTTCTCGGCTTTCTGCCGATCCTCGGGTTCTGGATGGTGCCGCTTGGCCTGGCGCTGCTGGCGCTCGACCTGCCGTTTCTGCGCGGGCCACTGGCGAAATTTCTCGGCTGGGTCAACCGCAAGCTGGCGTCGCGCTAGACCTGCCGGGGCTTCGCCAGTTCGCTCTTTTCCCGCGGTACATAATCGCCGCCGCCGAGTTTGCCGACGAGCTTGCCGTCGCGCACGACGAATTTGCCGCGCACCATGGTCGCCACCGGCCAGCCTTTGACCTCGATGCCTTCATAGGGCGTGTAGTCCGAGCCGCCGTGCATCAATGTTTGCGAGATCGTTTCCTGGCGCTTCGGGTCCCACAGCGCGATGTCGGCATCCGAGCCGACCGCGATGGTGCCCTTCTTCGGATAAAGCCCGTAAGTCTTGGCGTGGTTGGTCGCGGAGAGCGCGACGAATTCATTCAGGCTCAGCCGCCCTTTGCTGACGCCCTCGGAAAACAAAATCGGCAGCCGCGTCTCGACGCCGGGAATGCCGTTCGGCACCCAGCGGAAACTGGTGCGGCCCTTCGGCGTCAACTTCCCTTGCGGATCGTCATAGCGAAACGGACAGTGGTCGGACGAGAACAGCGAGAAGATGCCCTGCTGCAAGCCCTCCCAGCACGCCACCTGACTCTCTTTGTCGCGCGGCGGCGGCGAGCAGACATATTTCGCGCCTTCCATGTTGAGGCCGTCCATGTCGCTCTCGGTCAGCATCAGATATTGCGGGCAGGTCTCGCCGTAGATCTTAAGGCCCCGCGAACGCGCGCGCGCGATTTCGTCCATCGCCTCGCGGTTCGAGACATGCACGATCATGATCGGCACGTCGATCAGCTCGGCCAGCGAAATGGCGCGGTGCGTTGCCTCGCGTTCGACCGCGACCGGCCGCGACGTGCCGTGATATTTGGTCTCCGTCTTGCCGGCCTGCTCGAGCCGGTCGGTGAGGAAGCGGATGGCGTCGTAGTTCTCGGCATGCACCATCACCATGGCGCCGGTCTCGCGCGCCACACTCATGACCTTCAACATTTCCATGTCGGACAGCGCCAGGCCCTCATAGGTCATGAACACCTTGAACGAGGTGTAGCCGTCATGGACGAGGGCAGGGAGTTCCTGGCCGAGCACGGTGTCGCTGGCGTCGGCAATGATGAGATGAAACGACACGTCGATGTAGCACTGGCCGTCGGCCTTCTTGTGATAGTCCTTGACCACTTCGCGCAGGGACTCGCCCTTCTGCTGCATGGCGAAAGGCAGCACCATGGTATTGCCGCCGAACGCCGCCGACCGTGTCGCCGAGGCAAAATCGTCGGCCATGACAATGCCGGGGCCGGACGGCTGCGCGATATGCACATGGCTGTCGATGCCGCCGGGCAAAACCAAGAGTCCGGTGGCATCGACGATCTCGGCAGCCTCGCCCAGATCGCTGCCCAGCGCCGTGATTTTCCCGTCCCTGATGCCGACATCGCAGGCGAAGGTATCGGACGCGGTCGCCACCGTGCCGCCGCGGATAATGGTATCGAAACGCATGCAATCTCCCGTTCTCAAACCCACTATTTCAGACTTTTGCTGTGGTTGCGATATGGTCGCCCGCATTGCACTTGAGCGGACGATGCGGGGACCGGCTATGGACGATATCGAAACATTGCGGACGCGGGTCGAGGCGCTGGAGATGAGCCGGGCCCATCAGGAGCGCGCCATCGAGGACCTTAGCGAGGCCTTGGCCGCCCAGTGGAAACAACTCGAGGCGCTCAACCGGCAGGTGGTGCGGCTTGCTGATCAGGTGCAGGAGGCGCAGGCGTCAGCCGGGGGCGGCGAGGTGCCGGACCCGCCGCCGCCGCATTATTGATGGCGGCGCCGTGCCAGTTTCGCGCAAGGCAGCGTCGCACCGAAAGCAGCGCCCGCCCCATTTTCATTTCCCGCCAGAGGCGCTAGACGAAAACCAACACGGGGGAACGCCATGCTGTCTGAAGCCGATCGTAAAAAGTGCGCCGATATTCTGGAAAATGCCCAGAAGGAGCACAAGCAAGCCACGCCCTTCTCGCAGACCTTCCCGGCCATCACGATCGAGGACTCCTATGCGATCTCGGCCGAGGTCGCGCGCCGCAAGATTGCCGCCGGCGCCAAGCTGATTGGCCACAAGGTCGGCCTGACCTCCAAGGCGATGCAGCGCTCCTCGATGATCGATGAGCCGGATTACGGTTACATCCTCGACGACCAGATGATCGGCGACGGCGCCAAGGTGCTGCACGCCAATTTCTGCAAGCCGCGCGTCGAGGTCGAACTGGCCTTTATCATGGGCAAGAGACTGGAAGGGCCGGGCGTGGGCCTCGCCGACGTGCTGCGCGCCACTGAATATGTCATCCCGGCGATCGAGATCGTCGATGCGCGCATCGCCGATCCGCGCAAGATCGTGGACACTGTCGCCGATAACGGCGCCGCCGCCGGCATCGCGCTTGGCGGCCGTCCGGTCGGGCCGATGGATGTCGACCTGCGCTGGGTCGGCGGCATCATGTACAAGAATTCCGAAATCGAGGAGACCGGGCTCGCTGCCGGCGTGCTCGGCCATCCGGCGCTCGGCGTTGCCTGGCTCGCCAACAAGATCGGCCCGCTCGGCCATGCGCTTGAGCCGGGGCACATCGTGCTGGCGGGCTCGTTCACCCGCGTTGTGTTCGCGCAAAAGGGCGATACCATCCACGCCGACTACGGGCCGCTCGGCGGCATTGCCATCCAGTTTATTTAGCCATCCAGCGCCAATCAAAAAAATCGAGAGGATGAAACAATGCCGGAATTCAGGCGCAACGCATTCAAGGCTGGCGTCAAGGCCAAGAAACTCCAGATCGGCTTCTGGCAGTCGCTGTGCAGCAATATCGGCGCCGAGATCTGCTCCGATTCCGGATTTGACTGGTTGTTGCTCGACACCGAGCACTCGCCGAACGAAATTCCCGACCTGCTGTCGCAGTTGCAGGCGATCGAGCTTGGCACCGCGACCGCGATTGTCCGTCCGGCCTGGAATGATGCCGTTATCATCAAGCGCTGCCTCGACATCGGCGCGCAGACGTTGCTCATTCCTTATGTGCAGAATGTCGAGGAGGCCAAAGCCGCCGTCGCCGCGACGCGTTATCCGCCGCAGGGCATTCGCGGCGTCTCGGTCGCCGCGCGCGCCTCGCGCTATGGCCGCGTGCCCGGTTACCTGACCAAGGCCAACGATGAAATCTGCGTCCTGGTGCAAGTCGAGACCGGCCAGGCGCTGGCGCAGATCGAAGCCATCGCCAAGGTTGACGGTGTCGATGGCGTCTTCATCGGTCCGTCCGATCTGGCCGCCTCGCTCGGCCATGTCGGCAATCCGCAGCACGCCGACGTGCAGGCGGCGATGAAGAACGCGGTCGAGCGGCTGACCGCGATCGGTGTGCCGGCCGGCATCCTCACCGGCAACGAGGACGAGGCGCGCCGCTATATCGACTGGGGCTATCTGTTCGTCGCCGTCGGGTCCGATGTCGGCCTTTTGGCGAAGAATGCCGACGCACTGGCCAAAAAGTTCAAATCGGCCTGAACGCCCACAGGCGGACTGCTGCAAATTTTGTCATGAGGCCCGTAATGCCCGAACTCTAGGCATCGTGGGCTGCATTCGGCTATTTTCATCTGACGATCTATATGAAATAACAGCCCCTTAGACGCCAGCCGGCAACCGTCACGTTGCTGAGAACAAGCGCTAAGGGGAACGCTGGGTGATGAGTGCGGAAATTATCCTCGAAACCGAGGATCTTGCCAAGGAATTCGCCGGATTTGCCGCCGTCGGCGGGGTCGACCTACGGGTCGCGCGCGGCAGCATTCATGCCTTGAT
>LNDS01000044.1 GCA_001464835.1 Rhizobiales bacterium Ga0077525
CGGGGAGAGGTAAAGAGTGCCGCGATTGCGGCCGGAGATCAATACGACCTTGGCAATCCGAGCACATGTTCGGCGAGATAGGACAGGATCAGGTTGGTCGAAATCGGCGCCACCTGGTAGAGCCGCGTTTCGCGGAACTTGCGCTCGATGTCGTATTCCTCGGCAAATCCGAAGCCGCCATGCGTCTGCACGCACATGTCGGCGGCGGCCCATGAGGCATCGGCCGCGAGCAGCTTCGCCATGTTGGCCTCGGCGCCGATATCGCCGCCGCCTTCATATTTGCGCGCGGCCTCATGCACCATCAGTTCGGCGGCGCGCATCTGCGCGTAAGCCCGTGCGATGGGAAACTGCACGCCCTGATTTTGCCCGATCGGACGGCCGAACAGTTCACGGCTTTTGGCGTAGGCCGTTGCTTTTTCGATGAACCACTTGGCGTCGCCGATGCATTCCGAGGCGATGAGAATGCGCTCGGTGTTCATGCCGGAAAGAATGTAGCGGAAGCCCTTGCCCTCCTCGCCGACCAGGTTTGCCGCCGGCACGCGCAGGTCGTCGAAGAACACTTCCGTCGTCGCATGGTTCATCATGGTGCGGATCGGCTTGATGGTGAGGCTCTTGCTCGCCAAGGCCTCGCGCATGTCGACCAGAAACACCGACAGCCCGTCGGTCCGCTTGACCGCCTGTTCCTTCGGCGTAGTGCGCGCCAGCAGCAGCATCAGATCGGAATGCTCGGCGCGCGACGTCCAGATCTTCTGGCCGTTGATGACGTAAGCGTCGCCGTCGCGCCGCGCGGTCGTGCGCAGCGACAAAGTGTCGGTACCGGAGGTCGGCTCGGTGACGCCGAAAGCCTGCAAGCGCAATTCGCCGCTGGCGATGCCCGGCAGATAGGCCTGCTTCTGCGCCGGCGAGCCGTGCCGCAGGATGGTGCCCATCGTGTACATCTGCGCGTGGCAGGCGGCGCCGTTGCAGCCGGTGGCATGCACCTCTTCCATGATCGCGGCGGCGGCGCTGACCGTGAGGCCGCTGCCGCCGAATTCTTCCGGGATCAGCGCGGCGAGATAACCCGCTTCGGTGAGTGCATTGACGAATTCGGTCGGATAGGCGCGTTCGCGGTCGAGATCGCGCCAGTACTCGCCGGGGAAGCGCGCGCACAGAGCGCGCACGGATTCGCGGATGTCGGCGTAGTCGTCGCGTTCAGTAGCTTTTGTCATTTGTTACCCGGCAATCTCGGCGCGGCCATTATTGATGGCCACAACATCGCGCTCCATAACACGGGCGCGGAAACTTGCCACATTGCCGTCGCGCCAGATCTCCGCGCGGATGGTTTCGCCGGGGAACACCGGGGCGGAAAAGCGCACCGACATCGCCGTGAGCCGCGCCGGATCATAGCCGCATAAAGTCTTGAGCAGCGCGTGGCCGGCGACGCCCATGGTGGCGAGCCCATGCAGAATCGGCCGCGGAAAGCCGGCCGCCTGGGCGAATTCCGGGTCGCAATGCAGCGGGTTGATGTCGCCGGACAGCCGATAGAGCAGCGCCATTTCCGGCCGCGTCGGCAGGTCGCAAATCATGTCCGGCGCGCGGTCCGGAATGGCGTGCGGCGGCGTTGGCTGCTTACGCTCGCGCGGGCCGCCGAAGCCGCCATCGGCGCGGCAAAAAGTCGTCTGCATCAGGGTCGCCAGCAGGCGGCCGCTGGCCTTGTCGGTGATAGTGCGCTCGGAATAGATCAGCGCGCCGCGCCCTTCGCCTTTGTCAACGACGTCGACAACGCGCTCCTGGCCGATGACGGTGCCTTGAGTGGCGACCGGCTCATGCAGCACGACGGTCTGCTCGCCATGTACCGCATGCGAGAAGGTCAGTCCGTAATCCTCGTCGCGCAGCCAGTACGGCAGATAGCCCTGCTTCAACGGCCAGGTCGGCAGCGCCTTGAGGTTCTTCTCATAGACAAATTGCAGTTCGTTCTCGTCGGTGGGGTCCTGGCCGAAGCCGAGGCCGAGCGCGTAAAGGATGCAATCCTTCGGCGCGTAGGTCTGTTCGACCGGGGCGACTTTGTGGGTCAGCAGTTTTTCGAGATTGACGGGCATCGCGCACACTCTGTCATGCCCGCGAAGGCGGGCATCCAGTAAACGCTAGCGCAAAATTTTCCCCGAAGCGATTGCGATTACTGGGTCCCCGCTTTCGCGGGGACGACGACATCACTTCCCCCAAACCTCTTCCGCCAGTTCGACGATCATGCGCAGCTTGGCCCATTGCTCGTCCTCGGCGAGGATGTTGCCCTCCTCCGTCGAGGCAAAGCCGCATTGCGGCGACAGGCAAAGCTGCTCCAGCGGCGCGAATTTCGACGCCTCGTCGATGCGGCGCTTCAACTCGTCCTTCGATTCGAGCTTGCCGGACTTCGAGGTGACGAGGCCGAGCACCACGCTCTTGTCCTTCGGCAACAGCCGCAGCGGCTCGAAACCGCCGGCGCGGGCGTCGTCGTATTCCATGAAGAAGCCGTGCACGTTGATCTTGTTGAACAGGATCTCCTGGACCGCCGCGTAGCCGCCGGCGCCCATGAACGTCGATTTGTGATTGCCGCGGCACATATGCATGGTGATCGTCATGTCCGCGGGAATGTCGGACATCGCAACATTGATGAGATCGGCATAGAGCGCGACAAGCTTTTGTGGATCGTCGCCGCGCGCCGTCATCTGCGCGCGATATTTATCGTCGCACAGCATGGCGATGAAGACTTCATCGAGTTGCAGATAGCGGCAGCCGGCATCGGCGAAAGCCCGCACGGCTTTCTTGTAGGCCTGGCCGAGATCCTCGAACATCGCATCGAGCTGCGGATAAATGCCGGCATCGATCGGCGGCTTGACCGGGCGGCCATAGATCGCCGACGGCGCCGGAATCGTGATCTTCGCGGTCTGCTTGGTGTGCGCGGCGAGAAACTTGAAATGCTCGATCATCGGATGGCCGCTGAAGCCGAGCTTGCCGGTGACTTTGACGCCCTCGTTGCGGGTGGCGACGCCGGCGAAAGCAACGCCTGATTCCATCACGTGCTTCTCGGCGCCGTCGAGGCCCCAGAGAAAATCGAGATGCCACCACGAGCGGCGAAATTCGCCGTCGGTGACGGATTTAAGCCCGACCTCTTCCTGCTTCTTGATGACGCGCTCGATCTCGCGGTCCTCGACCGCCTTCAGCGCGGCAGCGTCGATCTCGCCTTTGGCGAATTGCGCGCGCGCCTCTTTCAGCGCGGCCGGGCGCAACAGGCTGCCGACATGGTCGGCGCGAAACGGCGGCTTGGTGCGCATGCTCATGGAAACTAACCCCATACTTCTTGTGAAACTTCGACGATCATGCGCAGCTTGGCCCATTGTTCGTCTTCGGCGAGGATGTTGCCCTCCTCGGTCGAGGCGAAGCCGCATTGCGGCGACAGACATAGCTGCTCAAGCGGAATGAATTTGGCGGCTTCATCGATGCGGCGCTTGACTTCGTCTTTCGACTCGAGCTTGCCGGACTTCGACGTCACCAGGCCGAGCACCACGGTCTTGCCCTTGGGCACGAAGCGCAGCGGCTCGAAGCCGCCGGCACGCTCCGAATCGTATTCCATGAAGTAGCCATGCACGTTGATCCTGTTGAACAGGATTTCCGCCACCGGCTCGTAGCCGCCGGAGGCGACGAAGGTGGATTGGAAATTGCCGCGGCACAGATGCATGGTGATGGCCATGCCGGCGGGAATATCCGAAATCGCCGCGTTGATCATGTCGGCATAGATCAGCGGCAGCTGGTCGGGATCGTCGCCGCGGCTGGCGACCTGTTCGCGCAATTTCGGATCGCAGAGATAAGTGAAATTCACCTCGTCGAGTTGCAGATAGCGGCAACCCACGTCGGCGAAAGCGCGCACGGCTTGGCGGTAGGTCGCGCCGAGGTCGCGGTAGAAATCGTTCATGTCTGGATAGATGCTTTCCGGCACGGCGTCGCGGCCATAACGGAAATGCATCGACGATGGCGACGGGATCGTCATCTTCGGCGTCGCGCGCGTGTGCTCTTTCAGAAATTTGAAGTGTTCGAGCATCGGGTGGCCGCTGAACGTGCCGAGTTTGCCCGTCACCCGCATCATCATCGGCCGCGGATTGACGCCCTCGAACTTGATCTTGCGTTCGCCGAGATAGGCCTCGGCGCCGTCCAATTCGCCGAGAAAATCGTAATTCCAGAAGGCGCGGCGGAATTCGCCGTCGGTGATGGACTTGAGTCCGACGTCTTCCTGCTTCTTGATGACGGCAATGATCTCACGGTCCTCGATGGCCTTAAGCGCCTCCGCTGTGATCTCGCCCTTTTCACGTTGCGCGCGCGCCTGCTTCAGCGCGGCGGGACGGAGAAGACTTCCCACATGGTCGGCACGAAACGGCTGTGTGGCGCGAAGGGTCATTACTTCCAGATTTCCTTTGAGAGTTCGACAATCATGCGCAGCTTGGCCCACTGCTCGTCCTCGGCCAGCACATTGCCTTCCTCGGTCGAGGAGAAGCCGCATTGCGGCGACAGGCAAAGCTGGTCGAGCGCGATGTATTTCGTCGCCTGGTCGATGCGGCGCTTGATGTCGTCTTTCGATTCGAGCGTGCCGCTCTTCGATGTCACGAGGCCGAGCACGAGCTGCTTGTTGCCCTTGGGGAAGAAGCGCAGCGGTTCGAAGCCGCCGGCGCGGTCTGAATCGTATTCGAGGAAATAGCCGTCGAGATTTGTGTTGCCGAGCAACTGCTCGGCGACGAACTCGTAGCCGCCTTGCGCGATCCAGGTCGATCGGAAATTGCCGCGGCAGGAATGCATGGTCATCGCCATGTCGGCCGGCTTGTCCTTGAGCGCGGCGTTGGTGATGCGCGCATAGATTTCCGGCAGCACATCGGGATTGTCGCCGCGCGCTTTCGAGGCTTCGCGCTCTTTCGGATCGCACAGCATCGCCCAGGCGGTGTCGTCGAGTTGCAGATAGCGGCAGCCGGCGTCGTAAAAGGCGCGAATGGCCTTTTGCCAGGTGCGGCCGACATCGTCGAAAAACACGTCGAGATCGGGATAGGCATCCTTGCTGATCATCGCCCGGCCTTGCCGGAAGTGTAATGTCGACGGAGCCGGAATCGTCATCTTCGGCGTGACGGCGCATTTCGCTTTCAGGAACTTGAAATGATCGAGATGCGGGTGGCCGGCGAAATCGACCTTGCGGTTGATCTTCACCGCCTCGCTCTTGGTCTCGACGCCGTGGAATTTGATTGGCGGCGCGGCGACGAAATCGACGCCTTGCAGACCGCGGAAGAAATCGAAATGCCACCAGGAGCGGCGGAATTCGCCGTCGGTTGCAAGCTCCAGGCCGATTGCTTCCTGCTTCCCGATGACCTTGATAATTTCGCGGTCTTCGATCGCTTTCAATGCCGCGCCGTCGATGCCGCCGGCGGCATGTTTGGCGCGCGCTTCTTTCAGCGCGGCGGGACGCAACAGGCTGCCGACATGATCGGCGCGAAATGGCGGCGACGCGCGTTGCGGCATGGCGTTGGCTCCCGATTCAGGGCGAGTAGCGAATAGCGAGTGGTGAGTAGCAAACAGCGAAATCTATTCGCTATTTGCTGCTCTCTATTCGCGAGCCTACTTCCCCCAAACATCCTTCGAGATCGCGACGATCTCCTTGAGCTTGGCCCACTGCTCGTCCTCGGCCAGCACATTGCCTTCCTCGGTCGAGGCAAAGCCGCACTGCGGCGACAAAGCGAGCTGCTCGAGCGCGACGAACTTCTCGGCTTCCTTGATGCGCTTCTTGATGTCGGCGATCGGCTCGAGCGCGCCGACCTTCGAACTGACGAGGCCCAAGACGACGATCTTGTCGCCCTTCGGCAGGAAACGCAGCGGCTCGAAGCCGCCGGCGCGATCGGTGTCGTATTCGAGGAAGTAGCCGTCGTAATTGCACTTGGCCAGCAGATTTTCAGCGACCGGTTCATAGCCGCCCGACGAGATGAAGGTCGAGCGGAAGTTGCCGCGGCAGACATGGGTGGTGATGACCATGTCGGCGGGCTTCGCCTCAAGCGCCTTGTTGATGCACTTGGTGTAGGTGTCCTGAAGATGATCGACGTCGAGGCCGCGCTCGCGCGCCTTCTTCAACTCGACCTCGGAGCACAGATAGGCCCAGGCGGTGTCGTCGAATTGCAAATAGCGGCAGCCGGCGGCGTAGAACGCCTTGATCGCCTCCTGATAGGCAATGGCGAGATCGTCGAAGATCGCGTCGCGGTTCGGATAGGCCGACGCCGCGACCGAGCCCGGCTCAAGACGAAAATGCATCACCGTCGGCGACGGAATGCACATCTTCGGCGTCTTGGTGGCGTGCTTCTTCAGGAACGTGAAGTGCTCCAGCATCGGATGATTTTTCGAGAAGCCGATCTTGCCGGTGACCTTCAGCACCTTCATCTGGGTCTGCATGCCCTGGAACTGGATGCCGTGGTCGGCCTTCACGACATCGACGCCGTCGAGCATGCCGTAGAAATCGTAGTGCCAGAATGAGCGGCGGTACTCGCCATCGGTGATGGCTTCCAGCCCGACGTCTTCCTGCTTCTTGATGACCTTGACGATCTCGGCGTCCTCAATTTCCTTGAGTTTCGCGTCGGTGATTTCGCCCTTTTCGTGCTTTGCGCGGGCGTCGTGAATGGCCTTGGTGCGCAGGATGCTGCCGACCTGGTCGGCGCGGAAGGGGGGCTTGGTACGTTGGCTCATCGTTTCCTCCATAGAACCTGCCGTGGCGGCAGGCATGATTTTCAAGGGCGCAGGACGTCGATAAGGCCATCAGGCCACCGGGTCAGGCGCTGTTGGGACGTGCCATAGCACGGCTGGATTGTTGCGTCCCGCGCGACGCGTCGCATGCGTAGTATGCGGTTTCAACCACCCCGCCGAATGAAAAATAATGCGGCGCGATATCGCCCAGATTATCAACCTGCGCCAGCGCTTCGATCAGGCGACCGGGGCCGACCGTTCCGGTGGTGATCTGGCCAACCAGGCCGGCGCCGACGCCGGACACCAGGCCGCGCAAGGACGCGGCGACGCCGCAGCGCTTGGCATAGCGCAACAGCGCCGGCACGCTGGTCGGGCCGGCCATGCCGACCTTGACCGGCGCGGCAATGCCGCAAGCGCGCAAATGGCGCAGCCAGGTCAGCACCCGGTCCGGCGAAAAGGAAAACTGGCTCACGATATGGGTGCGCAGACCCTGCGCCGTGGCGCTGGCGATTTTCTCGTCAAGCGCCGCTTCGAGACGGCCCGGCGGAATGGTGGCATGACCTTCGGGATGGGCGGCGATACCGATTTCGTCGAAGCCGAGGTCGCGCAAGCCCGCCTTCTGAATCACGGCCAGCGCGTCGGTGAAGGGGCCGCAAGGCTCGATGTCGCCGCCGATCACCAGCAATTGCCGCATGGCGGCCTCGCCGCGCAAAGCCTTCAGCAGTTCGTGCAACTGGCCGGCGCTGGCGAAGCGGCGGGCCGCGATATGCGCGATCGGCTCGAGGCCGGCCTGACGCAGACGCGCGGCGGCCTCAATCAATTCGGCGGCGTCCATGTTCGGCACCGCGGAGAGATAGACCGCCGTGCCCGGCTTCAGCACCCCCGCCAGCGCCGCGATCTCGGCCTGACGCGGGCGCGTCGCCTCGATCGAGAACGTCGCGGCAAAGGGCTTGCGATTGTCGTTCACGACAATTCACCCGGGCGCATGGCCTATTCCCGCCGGCGCGAGATCACGAAGGATTCGTCGTAGAACCACAGCCCGCCGTGCTTTTGCAACGTGTCGCGCGTCGCGTCGATAAACCGCCGGTCGCTGTTGACGTCCGACAAACGATCGTCCTCGACCTGCGCCACGTAAACCGCCGCGTTCCACGCCGCCATCAAAGTCGAGGTGCCGATCGACGACGACACTTCCGACGGCAGCGTGTGCATCTCGTATTTAAACAGCGCGCGCTGGTCGGAATAGGCGTTGAAATTCAGGTCGCGCGCCGCCGATCCCAGTTCGACCTTGGTCGCCTTGAGCAGATCGTGGCGGCTGTGCGTGAATGGATTGTCCTCCGGCCAGACTTTATGGATGATCTCCATGCCCGGATCATGGCCATAGGACTGGATCGCAATCATCCGCCCGCCCGGTCCGAGCGCTTTGGCCAGAGGCGCCAGCACGCGCTTGGCCTTGAATTCAAGCGAGGCGCGGGCGCGATAAGGCTGCGAGGCGATGACCAGATCGTAATCGGCGACGGTGCCGCCCGGCTTCGGGATAACCTGGTCGAGCAGGAAGCGGTGATCGTTGCGGTAAATCACCAGCACGACCGGGCGCTCATAGACCGGGTTTCCGCTCTTCGGCGATACCTTGGCCTTCCAGCTTTCGGCCAGGAACGGTTCGAGCGCGGTGATCTGTTCTTCAAACGTATGGGCGGTGCCGCCGTCCATCGCGACTTCCTTCCAGATCATGCTGGTGGCGGCATGCAGCGACTTTGCGGCAAGCCACGGCGCTTCGGCGTAAGCGAGATTGGTCAGCACCAGCACCGTGGAAGGATGCTCGACGAAACGGTCGGCCATCTTGTGCAAGGTGAGGCGCACGTCCTCGAGGCTGATTTCCTTGCCGACGATGTAATGCGGCATGGTCGGAAACTTGTCGTGCATCGAGCGCATGACGCGGGCGAGCACGCTGCCGTCGCCGACGCCGGCGTCGAACACGCGCACCGCCGGTGGCCGCGGATGAATATTGCCGAGCTCCAGGCTGACGCGCTGCGCGACTTCCCATTTCTCGCTGCACGTATTCACGAACAGCAGATATTTCTGGCGATTGTCGAAGAAACGGAAATTGCGTTGCGGATCGTCATCCGTCTGATTGGTGGCCATTGGCGGCGCCTGCGGTTTAATAACGGGAAGGGATTGCGCCGGCACGTCGAACAGCACGCGGCGGCGCGCCGGTGCGCCCTCGTCGCTTTGCGACATGAAGGCGCGAATGCGCTCCAGCGTGTCGGTGGTGATGCGGCCGCCATTGCGTAGCCGGCTGGCGAGCTTGCCGTCGTTGACGGCGCGGCGTCCGAAGGTGGATTCGGCCAGGCCGCGCTGACGGCAGAATTCGCTGATCTCCTGAAGGATGACCTCGTTCATGACATTTCCTCGCGCTTTTTTGCTGGCTCTGAAGGCCGTCGCGCCATGACACCGAACCAAGCGGGGGATTTTTCGTCAACCACAAAATGACATCAAGAAAGTTGGGCAACATGTGTGGGCAAATCCCACACCGGCAAAAAGCAATTAACATCAGAGTACTATGGTCTAGAAGATTGAAACGCCTTTGGCGTTTGCTCAACAGTGGGCAGAAATGGCCCAAATCGGTGGGCAATAGTGGGCAAAAAAGGCGGCCAGCATTGACGCCGGCCGCCTTGATGTCCGATTCCTAAAAAATCGCCGCTAGATGTCGAAAAACACCGTCTCGTCGCCGCCCTGGACGCGGATGTCGAAGCGGTACAGCGCCGGGTCGGTGCCCGCCTGCTTGTGGGCAATGAGTGTCTTGCGCCGGTCGGCCGGCACCATGTTGAGGATCGGATCGTTAGCATTGGCCGCTTCGTCGTCGAAATACAGCCGCGTATAGACTTGGCGGATCATGCCCCGCGAGAAAACGCAGACGACGATATGCGGCGCCTGCGGCTTGCCGCCGGGACCTGCGACCTGCCCCGGCTTGATGGTGTCGAAAGCAAAGACGCCCGCCTTGTCAGTGGCGGAACGGCCGAAACCCTTGAACTGCGTGTTGGACGCAGCGCCTCCGCGCGGGCTGGCGTAGCGGCCCTGGCTATCGGCCTGCCAGATCTCGATCATGCAGTCGTTGATCGGCAGATTGTCGCCGTCATAGACGATGCCTTCGATGCGAATGCGGGTGCCGGAGGCGTCCGGCGTCACCAGATTTGATTCGACCGTATTCTTCCAGGAGTAGCTGCCGTTCGGATCCCAGTCGCAACGGCCCTTCGGCGTGAGGCCATAAGCGAAGAACGGACCGACGGTTTGTGAGGGCGTGATTTCGGACATGTAATGGGTGGCCCTTAATGTTCGTCGTTGTCGAGCGGGGTCGCTTCGCGGCCGCGCAGCACGATGTCGAAGCGGAACGCCAGCGCCCAATCGGGCACGGTGTTCTCGAGGTCGAAGGTCGAGATCATGCGCGCCCGCGCTTTTTCATCCAGCACCGAATTGAAGATCGGGTCGTAGGGGAAAAGGTAGTCGCCGGGGAAATACATCTGCGTCACCAGCCGCGACAGGAACGAGTGGCCGAACACCGAGAAATGGATGTGGTTCGGCCGCCAGGCATTGTGGTGATTGCCCCAGGGGTAGGCGCCCGGCTTCACCGTGATGAATTTGTAATAGCCCTTGTCGTCGGTAACGGTGCGGCCGGCGCCGGTGAAGTTCGGATCGAGCGGCGCCGGATGCTGGTCGACGTTATGGACGTAACGGCCGCAGGCATTGGCCTGCCAAAGCTCGACCAGAGCATTGGGTACCGGTCTCTTGTCCTCATCAAGAACGTGGCCGTGCACGACGATGCGCTCGCCGAGCGGCTCGCCTTTGTGCTGCCTGGTCAGGTCGTTGTCGTTTTCCTGGATCGCGTCATGGCCGTAAACCGGGCCGGTCAGCTCCGATAGAGTGTGCGGCACGATCATCAGCGGCTTCGACGGCGAGCGCTTGATGGTGCTCTTGTAGCCGGGCGAGAGGTGTTTCGGGAACGCCTCGAGGCTTTGCTTGGGGAAGATCAGCGACATTGCATTCGTCCTTGTCTATTGAACCCGTTCGAGCGCGAGCGACACGCCCTGTCCGACGCCGACACACATGGTGGCCAGCGCCAGCCTGCCGCCTCTTTCTTCCAGACCGTGCACCGCCGTCAGCGCCAGACGGGTGCCCGACATGCCGAGCGGATGGCCAAGCGCAATGGCGCCGCCATGCGGATTGACCTGTTCGGCGTCGTCGGCGAGCCCAAGCTGGCGCAGGCAAGCTAACGATTGCGAGGCGAAGGCCTCATTGATCTCGATCAAATCATAGTCGCCGATCTTGTGTCCAAGCCGCGCCATCAGTTTAAGCGTCGATGGCACCGGCCCGATACCCATGATCCGCGGCGGCACCGCCGCCGACGCCATGCCGAGAATACGCGCGCGCGGCGTCAGGCCATAGGCCTTCACCGCCCCTTCCGACGCGACAATCAGCGCCGCCGCGCCGTCATTGACGCCGGAGGCATTGCCCGCCGTTACCGTGCCGGGCTCGCGGAACGGCGTCTTGAGCTTGGCGAGTTGCTCCAACGTCGTGTCGGGACGCGGGTGCTCGTCGGTATCAATCTTGACGGTCTCGCCCTTGCGGCCGGGGATTTCGACCGGCACGATTTCCCTGGCGAAATAGCCCGCAGCGATGGCCTTGCCGGCGCGCTGCTGCGAACGAACGGCGAAAGCGTCCTGGTCGGCGCGCGAAATCTGGAAATCGGCGGCAACGTTCTCGCCGGTTTCCGGCATGGCATCTACGCCGTACTGCTTCTTCATCAGCGGGTTGACGAAGCGCCAGCCGATCGTGGTGTCGTAAATTTCGGCGTTGCGCGAGAAAGCCTCGGTCGCCTTGCCCTGCACGAAGGGCGCGCGCGACATCGACTCGACGCCGCCGGCGATGGCGAATTCCATTTCGCCGGAACGGATGGCGCGGGCGGCGGTGCCGACCGCTTCAAGGCCGGACGCGCACAGCCGGTTCAAGGTCACGCCCGGCACGCTCTGCGGCAGTCCCGCCAAGAGCAGCGCCATGCGCGCGACATTGCGGTTGTCCTCGCCGGCCTGATTGGCGCAGCCGAAATAGACTTCCTCGAGCTTTTCCCAATCCACTTTCGGATTGCGCGCCATCAAAGCCTTGATCGGGACCGCGGCGAGATCGTCGGTGCGCACCTTGGCCAGCGACCCGGCATAGCGGCCGATCGGGGTGCGGATGGCGTCGCAGAGAAATACGTCACGCATAGTGTGTTCCTTTACGCCGCCGCATGCGCCTTGTTGGTGCGCGCATGGAGTTCGCGCAGCACGTCGAGTTCTTTCGCCGTCGGCGCCGGCGTTTCGGCAACCGACGCGGCAAACTTCACCGTCCAGCCGGTGTTCTCCTGAATCTGCTCGCGGGTGACGCCAGGATGGATCGAGACCACCGTCATCTCCTTCGTCTCCGGATCGGGCGCCCACACCGCCATGTCGGTGATGAGTTTGGTCGGACCCTTGGTCCTGACGCCGAGCCTCGCCCGCGAGTCGCCGCCGGAGACATGGCCGATCGAGGTAACAAAATCGAGCTTCTCGACGAAGGAGCGCTTGCCCTGCGCCATGATGATGAAAATCTCGCCGCACGACGTGGCGATCTCAGGCGCGCCGCCGCCGCCGGGCAGTCGGACCTTCGGTTTGTCGTAAGGGCCCACCACCGTGGTGTTGAGATTGGCGAACTTGTCGATCTGCGCGCCGCCGAGAAAGCCGACCTTGATGCGGCCGCCTTGCAGCCAGTAGCGAAACATCTCCGGCACCGACACGGTCGTCAGCGCGGTGTCGCACAATTCGCCGTCGCCGATCGACAAAGGCAGCACGGTCGGCTTGGTGGCAAGCGTGCCGGATTCATAGATCAGGGTAATGTCCGGCGCATGCGTCAGCCGCGCCAGATTGCAGGCGGCGGACGGCTGACCGATGCCGACAAAACAGATGTCGTCATTCTTGAGCGAGCGCGCCGCAGCGACCGTCATCATTTCGGCTGGTTTGTAATCGGCCATTGTCGTTACTCCGCCGCCGCTTGGTGCTTGCGCGCATATTGCGCGAAGGCCTCGGGGCCCTTGTCGAGAACGTTCGTCTTCATCCAGGCCGAGAAACTCTCGCGGTCCTTGGCGATGTCGTCCCACGCCTTGTAGAAACTGTTGTTGCGCGGGTAGTAACCCTGCGCATAGGACGGAAACGCGCCGCCCGGCACCGCGACGACGTTGCCGACGGTCCAGTGCGGCAGCACCACCGCGTTGAGGCTGCGCTCCGGCAGCTCGTCGACGATTTCCTCGACCGTCACCAACGAACGCTTCGAGGCCAGCACGGCTTCCTTTTGCACGCCGAGCACGCCTTCGATCATCACATTGCCGGCGCGGTCGGCGCGCTGCGCATGAATGATGGCGACGTCCGGCCGGTGCGACGGGATCGCCGCGAGTTCCTCGCCGGTAAAGGGACAGGTCACGCGCTTGATCTTCGGGTTCACCTTGGGCAGGTCGCCGCCGATATAGCCGCGGAAGATGGCGCAAGGCAGGCCCGAGGCCCCGGCCTCATAGGCATTGGCCATCGCGGCATGCGAATGTTCTTCGAGTTCGAGTTTATGCGGCCAGTTGTTTTCCACCGCATCGCGGAACCGGTGCAGCGAACCAACGCCCGGATTGCCGCCCCAGGAGAAAACCAGTTTCTTGACGCAACCCATGCCGATCATCTGGTCGTAAACCAGATCCGGCGTCATGCGGATCAAAGTGAGGTCTTTTCGGCCCTGCCGGATGATTTCATGGCAGGCGGCATGCGGAATGAGGTGCGTGAAGCCCTCCAGGGCTATCGTGTCGCCGTCGCGGACGGCACCGGCGATGGCCTCTGAGAGTGTCGTGATACGTGCCATAAAGCTGGTTCCCGGTTGCGCGCCCGTATTTACGGCGCGCCACCGACAGGGTCAAATGGCGATCTCGCGGCGACGCGAAAGTAGGGGCTCCAACGAATGGCCTCGATGCTGGCAACGCAACCTATCTTTCATATCCACGCCGAACTGGCGGGCATCACCGATCTGGGCCGCACACCCTACGGTGTGCGCCGCATCATCGACATCCTCGGCGGCACGGTGAGCGGGCCGCGGCTGAACGGGCGCGTTCTTCCCGGCGGCGCCGACTGGCAAATCATCCGCGGCGACGGCGCCGCCGACATCAAGGCGCGCTACACGATTCAAGCCGACTCTGGCGCGCGCATCCTCGTGTCGAGCGAGGGCTTGCGCCACGGACCGCCGGAGATTCTGGAAAGGCTGTTACGGGGCGACAATGTCGATCCATCGCTCTACTATTTCCGTACCGTGATGCGGTTCGAGACATCCGATCCGTCGTTCGACTGGCTCAACCGTATTCTGGCGCTGGCGCGCGGCCAGCGCCAACCCAACGCGATACGGCTCGACGTTTTCGAGGTGATCTGATGGCGGCCGAACAGTTCAAGATGACATTGCCGGCGTCACTCAAGGCCGAGCGGCGCGGCAAGGTCGCCATCGTGACTTTGGCGCGGCCGCAGAAGCGCAACGCGCTCGACGACGCGACCATCCTTGGGCTGGAGACGTTCTTTACCTCGTTGCCGGACGATATCGCCGTGGCGTTGCTGCACGGCGACGGCGAGCATTTTTCCGCCGGCCTCGATCTCGGCGAATTGCAGGAGCGCGACATCACGCAGGGCATTGCCCATTCCAGCCTTTGGCATCGCGCGTTCGACAAAATTCAGTTCGGAAAGGTGCCGGTAGTCTGCGTGCTGCATGGCGCCGTGGTCGGCGGCGGCCTTGAACTGGCGGCTGCCACCCATGTGCGCGTCGCCGAGCGCTCAACTTATTACGGCCTGCCCGAAGGCAGCCGCGGCATTTATGTCGGCGGCGGCGGTTCGGTGCGGCTGCCGCGCCTGATCGGCGTCGCGCGCATGATGGACATGATGCTGACCGGCCGCACCTATTCGGCCGAGGACGGCCAGGCAATGGGCCTCTCGACCTATCTGACCGAGCCGGGCGAAGGTCTGGCCAAGGGTCTGGCGCTGGCCGAGCGCATTGCCGGCAATACCGCGCTGACCAATTTCGCCGTCACCCATGTGCTGCCGCGCATTGCCGACGTCGATCCGTCGAGCGGCTATGCGGTCGAGGCGCTGATGTCGTCGATCGCGCAAGCCGACGCCGAGGCGAAAAGCCGGCTCGCCGATTTCCTGCAAGGCCGCGCCAATAAGGTGACGCGGCCGGAGTGAAGAAATGCCGGACCCGGCCATCAAGGCGAAAGCGAATTCCACGCTGTTGCGCGCCGTCCGCATGGGCGCGCTCGATGCCGTGCTCGACCGGCGCGCCGACGGCACCATCTATATCCGCACCGCGCGCGACCTCGGCCCCTATTACCGCAAGCTGAGCGATCCGCTGGATCATTGGGCCAGGGCCGCGCCCGACCGCGTGTTCCTAGCACAACGCGACGCGCAGGATCGCTGGCGGACTTTGAGCTACGCGCAGACGCATCATCAGGTGCAGCGCATTGCCGCGTCGTTGTTGCGGCGCGGCCTGTCGGCCGAGAAGCCGATCGTTATTCTGTCCGGCAACAGCATCGAGCACGCGCTGCTGGCGCTCGCGGCAATGGTCGTTGGCATCCCCTATGCGCCGGTGTCGGCGGCCTATTCGCTGATGTCGAGCGACTTCGGCAAATTGCGCATGATTCTCGATCTGCTGACACCGGGGATGGTGTTCGCCGCCGACGGCGGACCATTCGCGCGCGCGCTCTATGCCACTGTGCCCGACGAGATCGAACTGGTGGTGGCGCAGAACCCACTCGGCGACCGGCCGGTGACGATGTTCGCCGATCTGCTCGGCAACGAAGACAGTGCCGGTGTCGCCGCCGCGCAGGCCAGGGTGACGCCGGATACAATCGCCAAATTCCTCTTCACCTCCGGTTCGACCGGCGCGCCGAAGGCGGTCATCAACACGCACCGCATGCTGTGTTCCAACCAGGCGATGCTGGCCGAAAGCTTTGCCTTCGTTCAAGACGAGCCACCGGTGCTGGTGGACTGGCTGCCGTGGAGCCACACCTTCGGCAGCAACCACAATTTCAATCTGGCGCTGATGAACGGCGGCTCGTTCTATATCGACGACGGCAATCCGACGCCGCCCGGCGTGCCGAAGACCGTGCGCAATTTGCGCGACATCGCGCCGACCGCCTATTTCAACGTGCCCAAGGGCTACGAGGCGTTGGTGCCGCATCTGCGCGCCGACGACACGTTGCGCAAAAATTTCTTCAGCCGGGTGAAGATGCTGTTCTATGCCGGCGCCGGCCTGAACCAGACGACATGGGACGCGCTCGCCGAGCTCGCGGTTGCGACCACCGGCGAGCGCATTATCCTATTGTCGTCGCTTGGTTCGACGGAGACGGCACCGGCAGCGCTGGCCTGCACCTGGGACTTCGACCGCGCCGGCAATATCGGCCTGCCCTGCCCCGGCGTCGAACTCAAACTGGTACCGAACGGCGGCAAGCTGGAAGCGCGGCTGCGCGGTCCGCATATTACGCCCGGCTATTGGCGACAGCCGCAGCAGACGCGCGAGGCGTTTGACGATGAGGGCTTCTACAAGATCGGCGACGCGCTGACATTCGCCGATCCGGCGGACCCGGGGCAAGGCCTACTGTTCGACGGCCGCCTCGCCGAGGACTTCAAGCTTTCGACCGGCACCTGGGTCAGCGTCGGCCCGTTGCGTCTGCGCTTCGTCGATCATTTCGCGCCCTATGTGCGCGACGTAGCGGTTGCCGGCGCCGACCGCGACGATATTGCCGTGCTGGTGTTTCCCGACATCGAGGCGTGCCGGAGCCTCGCCGGGCTTTCCGGCGATGCCCCGGGCGCCGCGATTGTCGAGGCGCCGCCGGTGCGCGCCATGTTCGCCGAATTACTCAACGAATTTGCCGCCGGCCAAAGCTCCTCGACGCGCGTGGTGCGCCTCATCCTGATGGCCGAGCCGCCGTCTCTGGACAAGGGCGAAATGACCGACAAGGGCTCGATCAACCAGCGCGCGGTGCTGGCGAGCCGCGCCGCTCTGGTGGACGAACTCTATGCTTGCCCGCTAACGTCGCTTGCGATCGTCGCGCAATGATTTCAAGGAGACTCGCATGGAGATCAAGGGACAGGCGGCCATCGTCACCGGCGGCGCTTCGGGCCTGGGAGCCGCCACCGCGCGCGCGTTGGCCGCGGCAGGGGCCAAGGTCGCCGTCTTCGACGTCAACGAAGCGGGCGCCGCGAGCCTCGCCAGGGATATCGGCGGCGTCGGCATCGGCTGCGACGTCGCCTCGGCCGACGGCGCCAAGGCGGCCATCGAAAAGGCCAAGGCCGCGCATGGCGCGGCGCGCGTGCTGGTCAATTGCGCCGGCATCGGCCCGGCCAAGCGCATTGTCGGCCGCGACGGCGCCATGCCGCTGGAAGATTTCGAGCGCGTCATCCGCATCAACCTGATCGGCACCTTCAACATGATGCGGCTCGCCGCCGCCGACATGCAATCCGTCGATCTTCTCGCCGACGGCGAGCGCGGCGTCATCGTCTCGACGGCGTCGATCGCCGCTTTCGAAGGTCAGGTCGGCCAGTCGGCTTATGCCTCGTCGAAAGGCGGGGTTGCCGCGCTCACGCTGCCGGCGGCGCGCGAATTCGCGCAGTTCGGCATTCGCGTGCTGGCCATCGCGCCCGGCATATTCGGCACGCCGATGCTGACGTCGTTGCCGCAGGAGACGCAGGATTCGCTCGGCGCCTCGGTGCCGTTTCCGAAACGGCTCGGCAAGCCCAGCGAATACGCCGCGATGGTGCTGCACTGCGTCCATAACGGCTATCTCAACGGCGAAACGATCCGCCTCGACGGCGCGCTGCGCATGGCGCCGCGCTAGGCTGCGGAATGACGAACGAAGCCGAGCAGATCGTCGGGCTTTACGAGCGGCGCGCCCTTGAATGGGCGGCCGACCGCAGCCGGCCCGGCCGCTTCATGGAAAAGAACTGGCTGGACCGTTTCACCGCATTGATGGCCCCCGGCGGGATAATCCTCGACTTAGGTTGCGGCTTCGGCAAGCCGATGGCGGAGTATCTAATCGCGCAAGGCTTTGACGTTTGCGGTGTCGACTCATCGCCGACAATGATCTCGCTTTGCCAGAGGGATTTCCCGGAGCAAGAATGGATTGTTGGCGATATGCGGATGCTGGCCTTGAGCCGGCGTTTCGACGGCATACTGGCCTGGGACAGTTTCTTTCACCTCACCTTTGACGATCAGCGGCGGATGTTCGCGGTATTTCGAGCGCATGCTGCGCCTTCCGCCCCGCTGATGTTCACCAGCGGGCCGCGGCACGGCGAGGCGATTGGCGAACTGCGCGGCGAAGCGCTGTATCACGCAAGCCTCGACGCGAGCGAATATCGTACCTTGCTGGCTGCCAACGACTTCGATGTAATAGACCAGAAATCGGAAGATGCCGATTGCGGCGGGCACACCGTGTGGCTGGCGCGCCGCGCCAAAAAACCAGGTTAAGCGAATGCTCAGCAACACCAGCATCGTCCGGATCGAATGGGGCGACTGCGACCCAGCCGGCATTATTTACTTTCCGAACTATTTCCGCATGTTCGACCATTCGACGGCAATGCTGTTCGAAACCGCGCTCGGCATGACCAAATTCGAGATGTTCAAGCGGCTGGATTTCGCCGGCTGGCCGCTGGTGCGCACGCAGGCGAAATTCATCAAGCCGACCCGCTTCGGCGACGATGTGACGATCGTGAGCACAATCGGCTTTGGCCGCTCCAGCTTCGAGGTCGAACACCGGTTGAGTCTTGACGGGGAGTTGTGCGCGGAATGTTCGGAGAAGCGGGTCTGGACCGTGCGCGACGCCGACGGCCGTCTCAAGTCGCACCCGGTGCCTGACTCGGTGCTGGAAAGATTTCGCCTCTCACCTTGATCAATCGAAGCCCGCCGCCAGTCTCTTCAATATCTCGAGAAAGCGGGCGCGGTCGCGCAGGCCGATTATTTTGTCGAGATTCTTTTCGTGCCGGCGAGCACAGCGCATCATCGTCGATAGCGCCTTCTTGCCGTCGCGGGTCACGTTCAGGCAATAGGCGCGGCGGTCGTGGTTGAGCCGCTTGCGCTCGACCAGGCCGCGCCGGACCAGACCCTCAATCACCGGGGTCAGGCTGGATTTGTCGCGCCCGGCCGCCTGGCTCAGCTCGGTTTGGCTGATGCCCGGATTGCGGGCGATCAGGGTCAGCGTCGCAAAACGGCCCGGACTTTCGCCGATTTCCTGCGACTGGCGTGAAAAGGCCTGGAACGCCGACTCCTGCGCCATGCGCAAATTGAACCCGATCCAGGTCGCCAGCGGCCCGAAATTTATCGATTCAACTGTTGCTTCGCCATTCTTGCCGCGCCGCACACGGCTGCCGCCATTGCCGCTTTTTACGCCCACATTTCCTCCGACACCCGTTTGTTGCCCGCCGCCAGCGGTCAAGCTTATAGTTTGATATCAAACCATATACTTCCCTTTACAACCGCTACAACATGCGGCTGAATAATAAAAAAGTTGGCGATGCAACCAATCAAGCAAACCAACCAATCAACCGAGGGAGAGAACGATGAAAATCCGCGCCGCCGCCGGCCTGTCCGCGCTCGCCGTTTCTACGCTCGCTTTGGCCGGCCTGTTGGGCACGGCGACCGCCAGTTTCGCCCAGGACAAGACGTTCGAACTCAAGCTGTCGCACTGGGTGCCCCCGTCGCATCCGCTGCAGAAGGCGCTCGAGGAATGGGGCGCCTCGGTCGAAAAGGCCTCCGGCGGCACCATCAAGTCCAAGGTCTATCCGGCCCAGCAGCTCGGCAAGGCCTTCGACCATTACGACATGGCGCGCGACGGCATCGCCGACCTCACTTACATCAATCCCGGCTACCAGCCCGGCCGCTTCCCGATCATCGGCGCCGGCGAATTGCCGTTCCTGATCGCCAACGGCAAGACCGGCTCGCAGGCGCTCGACGCCTGGTACCGCAAATACGCCGACAAGGAGATGAAGGACGCCAAGTTCTGCCTCGCCTTCGTTCACGATCCTGGCACATTCCACTCCAAGGCCAAGAAGATCGTGGTGCCGGCCGACATCAAGGGCATGAAAATCCGCCCGGCGCACGCCACCATGGCGACCTTCGTGACCCAACTCGGCGGCACCAATGTGCAGTCCAGCGCGCCAGAAGTGCGTGACATCATCGAGAAGGGCGTCGCCGACGCGGTGACCTTCCCGTGGGGCTCGATCCCGCTGTTCGGCATCGACAAGGTGACCAAGTATCACATGGAAGTGCCGCTCTATGTGACCACCTTCGCCTTCGTCTTCAACAAAGACAAGTACGCGCAGATGTCGGCGGCGCAGAAGAAGGTGATCGACAGCCACTGCACCAACGAATGGGCGCTGAAAGTGGCGTCGAACTGGGCCGACTTCGAACACGCCGGCGTCGGCAAGCTCAAGGCCGACACCGCGCATGAGGTCTACGCCATCACCCCGGCGCAACTGGCCGAGTGGAAGACCGCGGCGCAGCCACTGGAGAAATCCTGGTCCGACAACGTCAAGAAAGCCGGCGGCGACGCCGACACCATCATGAAAGAACTCAAGGCCGAACTGGCCAAGTTCAAAGCGGCCTATTGATGAATGACGAAATGGCCGGGCGCAGCCGTATCGATCAATTCATTGATGCCATCGAGGTGACAGCGGCGGGATTTCTCGCCGTCGTTACCGCGCTCACCTTCGTCTCCGTGCTGCTGCGCTATTTCTTTGCCTGGTCGATACCCGATGCCTACGACTTCACCCGCCTGCTGCTCGGCATCGTCATCTTCTGGGGCATCGCGGTGGCGAGCTATCGCGGCGACCACATCACCGTCGATCTGCTGTGGGGGGCGCTGCCTCCGGTCCTGCAACGCGCGCTGGACGTGTTCGCCGCGCTGGTGACGCTGGTGGCGATCACCGCCTTCACCTGGATGTTCGCCGACAAGGTGCTCGGCACCCGCGCCGACAATGTCGGCACTTTCGACCTACGCCAGCCGGTCTGGATCTACTATGCCGTCGCCTGGATCGGCCTCGGCTCCGCCGTGCTGCTGCTGGTGCTGCGTACGATCCGGCTGGTATTCCGGCCGGAAACACTCGCGCGCCCGGCCGAGCCGCACGGAGTGGAATAGACCATGAGCACCGACGCGACCGCTATTGTCGGATTCATTGCGCTGTTCGTGCTGATGCTGCTGCGCGTGCCGGTCGGCATCGCCATGGGAGTCGTCGGTGTGCTCGGCTTTGGCTACCTTATCGGCGATATCGGCCCGGCGCTCAAGATACTGGCGCAATCGCCGATCCGCACCGCCACCGACGCCGAGTTCGCGGTGATCCCGCTGTTCCTGCTGATGGGCGCCTTCGCCTCGGCCTCCGGCATGAGCCGCGAACTGTTCCGCGCCGCCAATACCTTCCTCGGCCACTTCAAGGGCGGTCTCGGCATCGCCACCATCGCCGCCTGCGGCGGCTTTGCCGCCATCTGCGGCTCGTCGGTCGCTACCGCCGCCACCTTCTCCAAGGTCGCCTATCCGGAAATGCGCGCGCACGGCTATCCGCAGAGCTTCGCCACCGGGGTGATCGCCGCCGGCGGCTCGCTCGGCATCATGATCCCGCCATCGACGGTGCTCGCGGTCTACGGTCTGATCACCGAGCAGGACATCGGTAAATTGTTCATCGCCGGCATCATTCCCGGCATTCTGGCGGTCGGCATGTACATCGCCACCATCAACATCATCGCCCTCATCCGCCCGAAATTCCTTCCCTCGGCGCCGCGACATTCCTGGTCAGAACGGCTCGACGCGCTGCGCGGCATCTGGGCAGTGGTGCTGCTGTTCATTTTCATCATCGGTGGACTTTACGGCGGGCTGTTCACCGCCACCGAAGCCGCCGGCATGGGCGCGGCCGGCGCCTTCATCATCTCGGTGCTGCGCCAGAAGCTGTCGCGTGAGGAGTTCTGGAAAGCGCTGATGGAGTCCCTGCGCACCACCGCGTCGGTTTTCACGATCCTGATCGGCGCGCTGATCTTTGGCTATTTCCTCACCATCACGCAGACGCCGCAGAAGATCACCGAATTCCTCACCGGCCTTGGCCTCGGCCCGCACGGCGTGCTGGCGCTGATCATGCTGATGTATCTCGTGCTTGGCTGCGTCATGGACGCCATGGCGATGATCATCCTGACCATCCCGATCGTGTTCCCGGTAATCAAGGCGCTCGGTTTCGATCCAATCTGGTTCGGCGTCATCATCGTCATGACGGTGGAACTTGGCCTGATCCATCCGCCGGTCGGTATGAACGTCTTTGTCATCAAGAGCGTCGTAAAGGACGTCAAGCTATCGACGATATTCTATGGCGTCATGCCCTTCGTCCTGACCGACATTCTGCGGCTCATCATCCTGATCGCCTTCCCGATTCTGGCGCTCTGGCTGCCCTCGCATATGTAGGCCTACGTTCGGCTGACCTCCTCTCTTTACGGCAAACAGGATATTCGCGTGTTCACAGCAGGTACGGCCTTTCTCGAAGCTCTCAAGGAGGCCGGCGTCTCCTATATTTTCGCCAATCTCGGCAGCGATCATCCGGCCATCGTCGAGTCGGTCGCCGAAGGCAGAGCGAGCGGGCGCGGCTTTCCGGCGATGCTGACCTGTCCGAACGAAATGGTGGCGTTGAGCGCGGCGCATGGCTACGCGCAGGTGACCGGCGAAGCGCAGGCCGTCATCGTCCATGTCGAATGCGGCACCCAGGCGCTTGGCGGCGCCGTGCACAATGCGCTGCGCGGCCGCGTGCCGGTTCTGATTTTCGCCGGCGCCACGCCCTATACCCAAGAAGGCGAACTGAAGGGATCGCGCAACGAATGGATCCAGTGGATCCAGGACATTGCCGACCAGCGCGGCATCGTCCGCAACTACGTCAAGTTCGATTACGAATTCCGCACCGGCCGCAACATCAAGCAGGTGACGCATCGCGCGTTGCAACTGGCCAAGAGCGATCCGAAAGGTCCGGTGTATCTCGTCGGCGCGCGCGAAGTGATGGAAGAAGACGTCGCGCCGGTCGCCATCGACATGGCGGAATGGCCGCCGATCGCGCCGCTGCCGCTGCGCGCGACCGACGCCACTGAGCTGGCACAGGCGCTTAATAGCGCCAGGCGTCCGCTGGTGGTGACCAGCGCGGTCGGCCGCAATGCCGCCGCCGTTCCCGCACTCATCAAGCTGTGCCAGCGCCTCGGCATCGGCGTCCTGGAACAGTCGCCGGTGTGCATGAACTATCCGCCGGAGGATGCGCTGTACCTCGGCAACCGCTGGAGCGAGCCGTATCAGGAACCGGCGCTGGCCGACGCCGACGTCGTGCTAGTGCTCGACTCGGACGCGCCCTGGGTGCCTGCGGTCAGCAAGCCGTCGCCGGGCGCCAGGGTTTTCCATATCGATGTCGATCCGCTCAAGCTCGACATCCCGCTGTGGTACTTCAAGGCGCAGCGCGTGTTCCAGGCCGACTGCGCCACCGCTCTGGCGCAGATCAACGACGCGTTCGACGGCATGACCATCGATGCCGCCAAAACCAAAGAGCGCACGGCGCATTACGGCAAGATGCACGAAGCGCTGACGGCGCAATGGAACGAGCGCGAACAGGAAAGCGGCATTGTCACGCCGGAAACTTTCACCGCGATCTTGCGCAAACATATCGGCGGCGACGCCATTATTCTCTCCGAGTCGATCACCAACTACCCGACCGTCATCAACCATTTGCGGCCGTCGAAGCCGGGCTCGTATTTCCTCAGCGGCGGCTCGTCGCTCGGCTGGCATGGCGGCGCCGCCATCGGCGCCAAACTGGCCTGCCCGGACCGGTTGGTGGTCGCACTGAGCGGCGACGGCTCCTACATGTTCTCGGTGCCCTCATCGGTGCACTGGATGGCGCGCAAATACCAAACGCCGTTCCTGCAAATTATTTACAACAATGGCGGCTGGCGCTCGCCAAAAATGTCGACGCTCGCCGTGCATCCCGACGGCTATGCAAGCCGCGCCAACGAAATCGGCGTCGAGTTCGATCCGGCGCCCGATCATGCCGCCATTGCCGCCGCGGCCGGCGGCGCCTTCGCCCGCAAGGTCGAACGTCCGGACGAGATGGAAGCCGCCATCGTTGAAGCGTTGCGGGTGGTGCGCGAGGAGAAGCGTTGCGCGGTGCTCGACGTGCGCGTGCCGCATCTTTAAGGCCCGATATGAGACGCTGCGCCGCAGTCCGGCGGCGCGGCGCCCCGGAATGACGGCATCGTCGTTGTCAGCCCCGCATGCCTCGCGTAGAACACCCGTAAAATCAGCCTTCGGCGCCTGCTTTGGCACGGACGGTCTTTTCCGGGGACGAAACAAATGAGCGCGACACCGACGACCGGGCCCCGGCCCGCCATTGCCGCCGAAGCGTTTCTCCGTGCGCTGGCCGACCACGGCGTCGATTACATGTTCGCCAATCCCGGCACCGATTTCCCGCCGATCGTCGAAGCCTTCAGCCGCGCCAAGAAGACCAATGCCAAGGTGCCGCTGCCGGTGCTGGTGCCGCACGAGAACCTCGCGGTCGCCATGGCGCATGGCGCGCATCTGATGAACGGCCGGCCGCAAGCGGTAATGGTGCACGTCAATGTCGGCACCGCCAACACCATCAACAACCTCACCAACCTGTCGCGCGACCGCGTGCCGCTCATTCTTGCCGCCGGCCGCACGCCGATCACCGAGAAGGGCACGTTCGGCTCCCGCTCGCGGCCCATTCACTGGGCGCAGGAAATGTTCGACCAGGCCGGCATGGTGCGCGAATTGGTGAAGTGGGATTACGAATTGCGAACGCCGGGCCAGGTCGGCGATGTCGTCGCGCGGTCGATCGAGGTGGCGATGGCGCATCCGCGCGGGCCGGTCTATCTGGTGCTGCCGCGCGAGCCGTTGTCGGCGCCGGTCGCCGAACCGATCGCACCGATCAAGCCGCGCGCCGCCGCCGCGCGCGTGCATCCCGATCCGAAATCCATCGCCACTCTGGCGGCATGGATCGCCTCCGCCGAGCGGCCTTTGATCATTACCTCGGTGTTGCCGTCGGAAGCGGTGCGCGCGCTCGCCGCTGTGGCCGAGCGCTGCGCCATTCCGGTCATCACGCATAATCCGCGCAGCGTCTGCCTGCCGTCGAGCCATCCGATGCATTTCGGCTACGAGCCGGGCGCGCTGCTCGCCGACGCCGACCTGGTGATTGCGCTGGAGTCCGACGTGCCGTGGATGCCGCATCTGCAAAATCCGCCGGCCGGCACGCGCATCGTGCATGTCGGCGAGGATCCGTTCTTCGTGCGCTATCCGATGCGTTCGTTCCCCTGCGATCTCGCGGTGCAGGCCGGCGTCGTCAATGCGCTGGAGGCGCTGGAAAGCGCGGTCGGATCACGGCTGCAAATGGCGGAGGCGCGGATTTCGGCGCGCCGCACGCGGCTGGCCGAACGCATGCGCACAAGGCGCGCACAACTGGCCAAGGATTCGACGGCTGGCGAGCGCATTTCGCCGGCTTACCTGTCGCGCGCCATTGGCGAATGCGTCGGCGAGGACGCCGTCATCTTCAACGAATACCCGCTGCGCGCCGACCACTGCCCGCGCGAGATACCCGGCACATTATATGCGCTCGGCCCCGCCGGCGGTTTGGGTTGGGGCTTAGGGGCCGCGCTCGGCGCCAAGCTCGCGGCGCCGGACAAACTGATCGTCGCCACGCTCGGCGACGGCGCTTACATGTTCTCCAATCCCACCGTGGGCCACTGGGTCGCGCAAAAGCACAACCTGCCCATCCTCACCATCGTCTTCAACAACAGCCGCTACGGTGCGGTGCGCAATTCGACTTTGGCGATGTTCAAGGACGGCGTTTCCGGCGAGACCGACGGCCGCGAATTGGCCGACCTCGATCCGGCGCCGCCTTATGATGAAATGGCGAAGGCGCAAGGGGCACACGCCGAGCGCGTGGAAAGCTCCGCCGAACTGCCCGCCGCGCTGGCGCGGGCCCGCGATGCGGTGCTTAACGACAGGTGCCAGGCGCTGCTCAACGTCATTACGCCTTACTAGACGCGAATAGACGCTAGCCCGCTTGCCTGCGACGCGATAACAAGCGGCCAATATCGGTCACGGAGAGTTCCCATGCGCATCGACGCCTATACCCATTTCATGCCGAGCCGGATGTTCAAGATCCTGGTCGATAGCGGCTATCCGGATATCGGCAAGCGCATGCGCGAGGTGCCGTGCATCCACGATCTCGACATCCGCAGGAAGGTCGTCGATACGTTTCCGGACTATGCGCAGATATTGTCGTTCGCGATGCCGCCGCTGGAAGTTTTCGCAAAAGGCGACGGCGCCAAGGTCGAGGAATATGCCCGGCTGATCAACGACGAACTCGCCGAAATCATCGCCAAGGACAAAGGCCATTTCCCCGGCTGGGTGGCGCAAGGCGCGCTCGGCGCTGCCGACGCCGGCATTGCCGAAGCGCAGCGCGCGATCAAGAACGGCGCGCTCGGCGTGCAGATCTACACCAATGTCGCCGGTGTGCCGCTCGACGATCCGAAGTTCGAGCCGTTCTTTGCCGCGATGGAAAAGCTCGACAAGCCGATCTGGCTGCATCCGGCGCGCAACGCCAGCATTCCGGACTACGCCAGCGAGAAGACATCGAAGTACGAGATCTGGTGGGCCTTCGGCTGGTCCTATGAAACCGCCGCGGCGATGGCGCGGCTGGTGTTCTCCAAGCTGATGGACAAATACCCGAAGCTCAAGATCATCACCCATCATTTCGGCGGCATCGTGCCGATGCTGGAAGGCCGCATCGGCCCCGGATGGGATCAACTCGGCTCGCGCACCTCGGGCGAAGATCTCGGCAAATTGCTCGGCGAACTGAAGAAGCGCCCGCTCGATTACTTCAAGCACTCGTTCTACGCCGACACCGCGACCTTCTCGTCGGAAGCCGGCATGACGATGGGCCTGTCGTTCTACGATCACGACAAGATCGTGTTCGCCTCCGACTGCCCGTTCGATCCGGAAAAGGGCACGATGTACACGCGCGACGCGCTGCGCTTTCTTGAAGCGGCCAATATCTCGAAGGCCGAGCGCGAAGCCATCGCCTACGGCAATCTCGAGCGCATCACCGGGACGAAGCTGGTTAAATAAAAGATGGCCGATCGCCTTCCTGTCATTATCGCCGGCGCCGGGCCGACCGGCCTGATGTGCGCGCTGGCCTTGCGCAAGCAAGGCATTCCCGTCGTCCTGTGCGAGGCGGAGCCTTCGCTGACGCATGATCTGCGCGCCGGCTCGTTTCATCCGCCGACATTGGAAATGATGGCGCCCTACGGCATCACCGAGAAGATGCACGAGACCGGCCTGAAGGTGCAGCGCTGGCAGATCCGCAACCGGCCCGGCGACCTGATCGCCGAATTCGATCTCGGCCTGCTCAAGGACGTGACGCCGTATCCGTATCGCCTGCATCTCGAGCAGCACCGGCTGACGCCGATCCAGCTCGACATTCTCAAGCGCGACAAGGACGTCGAGATCAATTTCGGCCATGCGCTGAAAAGCTTCACGCAAGATGCCGACGGCGTCACGGTCAACTTCGGCACCGCCGGCGCCGACCGCACCATCAAGGCGTCATGGCTGATCGGCGCCGACGGCGGCCGCAGCGTGGTGCGCAAGGGGCTCGACGTCGAATTCGAAGGCTTCACCTGGCCGGAATTGTTCGTCGTCGTCAGCACACCTTACGATTTCGCCCAGCACGGCTTCGCGCTGAACTGCTACATCGCCGACCCGGTCGAATGGGGCGCGCTGTTCAAGGTGCCGGATGACGGCCCGCCCGGACTTTGGCGGCTCGCCTATCCGGTCAATCCGGAAGAGAGCGAAGAAGCCCTGCTGTCGCCGGCCCGCGTCGAGGACGCGCTGCAGCGGCTGGTGCCGGCCGGCAAGCCTTACGACATCCGCTACAAGAGCACGTACCGCGTGCACCAGCGCGTCGCCTCGTCGTTCCGGTCCGGCCGCGTGCTGCTGGCCGGCGATGCCGCGCATCTCAACAATCCGCTCGGCGGCTTTGGCCTCAACAGCGGCATTCACGACGCCATCAATCTTTCCGACAAGCTCGCCCGGCACTGGCATGGCGAGCCGGAGGCCCTGCTCGACCTCTATTCGCGCCAGCGCCGCGCCGCCACCATCGAACAGGTGCAGGCGATGTCGATCCGCAACAAGCAGACCATGGAAGAGCGCGATCCCGCCGTGCAGCGCGCGCGGCTCGAGGAGTTGGTGACCATCGCCAACGATCCTGCCAGAGCGCGCCAGCATCTGCTCAATACGTCGATGATTTCCGGGCTGAAAAGGGCGAATGAGGTTCAATAATCCGGCTGTTACGGCCGGTTTCCGTGGGTCAATTGGCTTCGCGGGGTGAAACCCGGCTGGCCATCTGCTAACCTCCCCCCGATGTCCCTGACCCAGCCCATCGGCCTGTCCGAGCCCGAGACGCCGCCCGACAATAGCGGGCCGACGCCGACCCATGACGGCAACGGCAAACTGTCTCCCATGCTGGAGCAGTACATCGAGATCAAGGCCAATAATCCGGACTCGCTGTTGTTCTACCGGATGGGCGATTTCTACGAGCTGTTCTTCGAGGACGCCGAAATCGCCAGCCGCGCGCTCGGCATCGTGCTGACCAAGCGCGGCAAGCATCAGGGTCAGGACATCCCGATGTGCGGGGTGCCGATCCACCGCTCCGACGAATATCTGCACCGGCTGATCGCGCTCGGCCATCGCGTCGCGGTGTGCGAACAGCTCGAGGACCCGGCCGAGGCCAAAAAGCGCGGCTCCAAGAGCGTGGTGCGGCGCGACGTGGTGCGGCTGGTGACTCCGGGCACGCTGACCGAAGACACGTTGCTCGACGCCAAGCGCAACAACTACTTGCTCGCTATCGCGCGGGCGCGGCTGTCCTCGGTCGATAGCGAGGCGCGCTTTGGCCTCGCCTGGATCGACATTTCCACCGGCGAATTCCGCATCACCGAATGCGACCGCGTCGCGCTCTCCGCCGAAATCGCGCGGCTGGAGCCGAGCGAAATTCTCGTTTCCGACGCGCTCTATGCCGACGCCGATCTGGTGCCGACCTGGCGCGAACTACCGGCGGTGACGCCGATGACCCGCGACGTGTTCGACGGCGCCACCGCCGAGCGACGGCTCACGTCATTTTTCGCCGTGGCGACCAGCGAAGCCTTCGGCCTGATGACACGGCTGGAACTGACCGCCGCCGCGGCCTGCGTCACCTATGTCGAGCGCACGCAGATCGGCCAGCGCCCGCCACTGTCGCCGCCGTTGCGCGAGGCGGCTTCGGCGACGATGGCGATCGATCAGGCGACGCGCGGCAATCTCGAATTGATGCGCACCTTGTCCGGCGAGCGGCGCGGCTCGCTGCTCGACTGCATCGACCGCACCGTGACATCCGCCGGTTCGCGCCTGCTCGCGCAACGGCTGGCGGCGCCGCTGACCGACGTCAAGGCGATCGCCGCGCGGCTCGATGCCGTGGCGTGCTTTGTCGATGACGTCGGCACGCGCGCAGAGACCCGCTCGCGGTTGCAGGCCGCGCCCGATCTCGCCCGCGCGCTGTCGCGCATCGCCTTGCAGCGCGGCGGGCCGCGCGACCTCGCCGCCATCCGCGATGGCGTGCGCGCGGCAAGCGACCTCGCCGCCTCGCTCGGCAAACTGAAAGATATCCCGGCGGAAATCGCCGAAGCACTCACTTTGTGCCGCAAGCCGGACGCTGCTTTAGCTGCCGAGCTTTCGCGTGCGCTGGGCGACGAGTTGCCGCTGATCAAACGCGACGGCGGCTTCGTCCGCGAAGGTTATAACGCTTCGCTCGACGAGACGCGCTCGCTGCGCGACGAATCACGCCGCGTGGTTGCCGCCCTGCAGGCCCGCTATGCCGACGAGACCGGCGTCAAGGGCCTGAAAATCCGACACAACAATGTGCTCGGCTATTTCGTCGAAGTGACCGCGCAGCATGCCGACAAGCTGACCCAGCCGCCGCTCAACGCCACCTTTATTCACCGCCAGACGCTAGCCGGCCAGGTGCGCTTCACCTCGACCGAACTCGGCGAACTGGAAGCCAAAATTGCCAGCGCTGCCGACCGTTCGCTCGGGCTCGAACTGGAGATTTTCGAGAAGCTCGCCGGCGCGGTGATCGCGCAAGGCGCTGCGATCAAGCAATGCGCCGAAGCTTTGGCACGGCTCGATGCCGCCTCGGCGCTCGGCGCGCTCGCCACGGAGCGCAATTACGCGCGACCCGTGGTCGATGACAGTCTCGCCTTCGCCATTGAAGGCGGCCGCCACCCGGTAGTCGAGCAAGCACTCTCGCGCGACGGCACACCTTTTGTGGCGAACGACAGCGACCTGTCGCCGCCGCCAGAGATGGACGCAGGCCGCATCTGGCTGATCACCGGCCCGAACATGGCCGGCAAATCGACTTTCCTGCGGCAGAACGCGCTGATCGCCATCATGGCGCAAATGGGCTCATTCGTGCCGGCGAAGTCGGCGCATGTCGGCATCGTCGACCGGTTGTTCTCGCGCGTCGGCGCCGCCGACGATCTGGCGCGCGGCCGTTCGACCTTCATGGTCGAGATGGTCGAGACCGCCGCCATTCTCAATCAGGCAGGCAGCCGCTCGCTGGTCATTCTCGATGAAATCGGCCGCGGCACCGCGACCTTCGATGGCCTGTCCATTGCCTGGGCGACCGTCGAGCATCTGCACGACATCAACAAATGCCGCGCGCTGTTCGCCACGCATTTCCACGAACTCACCGCGCTGTCGGCGCGGCTCAATCGCCTGCACAATGTCACCGTCAAGGTGAAGGAGTGGAAGGGCGACGTCGTGTTCCTGCACGAAGTCGCGCCCGGCGCGGCCGACCGCTCCTATGGCATTCAGGTCGCCAAGCTCGCCGGTCTGCCGGGAAGCGTGATCGAGCGCGCCAAGCTTGTGCTGGCCAAGCTCGAGCAGGAAGACCGCGCCGCGCCGAAAGGCTTCGAAGACCTGCCGTTGTTCGCCACGCCGTATCGCGCGCCGCAAGTGGCGCAGGATGCCGCGCATGAGTTGCTGGCGGCCGCCGTCGCCGCGCTCAATCCGGATGAGATGTCGCCGCGCGAGGCGATGGAAGCGATCTATACGCTGAAGGCGAAGCTGGGCGAGAGCGGCAAAAAGTAGTTAAGCGCGCGCCGCGCCAAGAGCCCGTTGCCGCCGCCACAGCCACAGCGCGCCGTTCCACGAAATGCCGATGGCCAGGCCGACCGCGTAAGACCACCACACGCCGATGACTTCGGCCAGTTGATGCACGGTAAAGAGGCTGAGAAACAGTCCGACGAAAGGCGCCTGCACATGCGCCGCGACGCTCGCCGCAGCCGGCCCGCCGAGGCGCAGATGCAGGATGATGAAGAACGAACCCATCGCCACCGGGAAAAAGGCGAAGACGCCGGAGAAATACGAACCGATCGACGAACTCAAGCCCGTGACGATGAGCACGCACAGAGTCACCACGGCGACGCGCCAGGCCACGTCGCGCACGGTCAATTCGACACGCGGGTTGACCTTGCCGTCGCCGAGGAAGCGGACCGCGGCATAAATGGAGATGGGGAACACGACGACATTCAACAGCAGCGCGGTTTCCGCGCTCCAGTCGATCAGCCGCGAACCGAACGCGGCGCCGAACCACACGGCGAAAGCGCCGCTGAGGCTCGCCACCAGGCCGTGCCGCTGCGCCAGCGCGGCGTAGGTCAGTGCGGACACCGCGCAGATTGGCGTAACGACCATGCTGCCGATCATGCTTTGCGCAATGAAGGACGGCGGATGCTCCATCGCCAGGATGATCAGCGCCGCGCCGCCTGCCGTCGGCAGCGAGGCGATCAGCGCGCCGATGAACGGCCCGCTGCGTTCGACGACGATGGAGGCCGCCACCGTGATGCTGACGGTGATCGCGATCTTCAGCGCCAGCGAGAACCAGAACATTGGATCGGCAAGGAGCGCACTCATGCCGCGACCAGACTGCGGCGGGCGAAGAAGACAATGAGATTGTAGCCGAACGAGACGGCGAGCGTCAGGCTCAGCGCAAGCGCGGCGCCGAGCGGGTCCGCCGTCAGGTTCAACACAATGCAGGCGACGCCGAAGCCGCTCAGCCCGATGATCGCATTCGCCATCACCGCCGCCGTTGCCGGGCCGCCGACGCGGCGATGCAGAATGAAAATGATGCTGGTCAACACGATCGGGAATACGGCGAGATTGCCGCTGGCCGCCGGGCCGATGTGATAGCTCAAGGTGACGACGACGCCGACCAGCAGCGCCACCATGGCGGCGCGCATGACGAGGTCATGCCAGCGCGCCTTGACCTGCGGCGCTTTGATGTGGCGCAAGCGTGCCGTCAGCACCAGCGCCACGCCGAGCACGACGACGTTCAGGGCAATGGCGACCGGCAAGGACCACGTCGTGTGATTGGTCAGCCAGGTCAGGCTAACCCACAACACGAAAGCACCGGACAGGCTGATCGCGAGCGAGCGCCTCTGCGCCAGCAGCGCGTAAGTCAGCGCGAACACGACATTGATGGCGTTGCCAACCAGGCTGCCGATCGCGCTTTCGCCGACGAAATGCGCGCCGTGATCGATGGCGAGAAAGATGTAGATCGGCCCGGCGCTGATCGGCAGCGTCGCCACCAGCCCGCCGATCAGCGGGCCGGCGCGCTCGGCCGTCACCGTCGCCGCCAGCAGAAAGGCGGCGGTGACCGCCATGCGCACGATCAAGGTGACGGTGAAATAGACTTCCGGGGACAATCTCTCAGACTTTCGTCATCCGGACATCGACCGGCGGGCCGCTCTTGATGGTCTGGTAGACCACGCAATAACGCTCGGTCAGCTTGAGCAGCTGATCGAGCTTGTCCTGCGCGGCATCGGTGTCGAGATCGAAGCGCAGGCGGATTTGCGCGAAGCCGACCGGCGCCTCCTTGGCGACGCCGAGCGTGCCGCGGAAATCGAGATCGCCTTCGGCGGAGACAACGCCGTTGCGCAGCGGAATGTCGAGCGCGGTGGCGACGGCTTTCACGGTGACGCCGGCGCAGGCGACCAAAGCTTCGAGCAGCATGTCGCCGGAGCACAGCTCGATGCCGGTGCCGCCGGTCGCCGGATGCAGGCCGGCAATCGCCATGGCGCGGCCGGTTTCCAGCTTGCAGGAAATGCCGGGCGCGTCGAGCGTGCCTTTGGCCTTGAGAGTAATCATCGCAGCGGCAGGATCGCTCTTGTAGCGTTCCTTGATCGGCGCCTGCATGGCGCGCAGTTCGGACCCGTCCATTTTCTTATACCTTTCGCCTGTCATTGCGGGGCGCGTGCATAGCACGCGAACCCGGAATCCAGCTTCACAATCCGGTGTTGGCTCCGGATTCCGGGTTCGCGCACGTCGTGCGCGCCCCGGAATGACCCGTCAAGCCGTCGTCAGCACGACGCGGCCGATCACCTTGCCGGCGCGCAGGTCGTTGAGTGCTTCGTTGACCTCGTCGAGCGGCCGTTCGCGCAACGGCACCGGCGGCGCGCCGGTGCGGCTCACCAGGTCAAGCAATTCCTTCATGTCCGGCAGCGAGCCGACATAGGAGCCTTGGATGGTCATGGCGCGCATCGGGAAGAACGGCGTCGATATGGTGATGTCGCCGCCGAACAGGCCGACGATGATGATGTTGCCACCTTTCACCACAAGTGAATCGATGGCCAGCTTCACGGTGTCGGACGCGCCGACGAAATCGATTACCGACCAGGCGCCGCCATTGGTCGCGGCCTGAATCTGCTGGGCGGCGTCCGGTGCGCGGCCGTCGATGGCGGCGACCGCGCCGGCCTTCAGCGCCGCGTCGCGCTTGGCCGGATCGATATCGACCATGACGACGCTCTTGCCGCCCATCGCCTTGTGCAAAGCGATCGCCATCAGGCCAAGCCCGCCGGCGCCCATGATGACGAGCGGTTCGTCCTTGATGACCGCGCCGACTTTCTTGAGCGCGCTAAACGCCGTGACGCCCGAGCACGCCAAAGGCGCGGCCTGCACCGGCGTCAGATTGCCGATGTCGAACAAATGGCGCGGATGCGGCACCATGACATGACTGGCATAGCCGCCGTCGCTGAATACGCCGAGATTCTTCGGCGTCTTGCAGAGGTTCTCTTCACCGCGTTTGCATACCAGACATTCGCCGCAGCCGATCCACGGATTGGCCAGGCGCACGTCGCCGACCTTGACGCCCTTCGCATCCGGGCCGACGGCGACGACTTCGCCGACATTCTCGTGGCCCATGGTCAAAGGCAGCTTGATGCCGCGCTCAAGCAACTGGAGGCGCTTGCCGCCGCCGAGTTCGTAGTAGCCGTCCCAGATGTGCAGATCGCTGTGGCAGACGCCGGCCGCCTTGACCTTCAACAGGACCTGGGTCCCGGCCGGCTCAGGCGTCGGCTTTTCATTGAGTTGCAGCGGCTCGCCGCAACGGCAGACCTGGAACATCCGCATGGCATTTCTCTCCCGGCGCTATTGGCGGGAAGAGAACCATATTCCACGCCTGAGGTCACCACCAGAAAGCCGCCGCCTCGTTGGCGTCGGATGGGGCCACCGGCTTGAGCGACCGGTCGAGCGCGGCCATGACATGGCGGCGCACGCGGTCGAAGGCCGACGACTGGCGCTCGCGCGGACGCGGCAGATCGGCGGCGATCTCGTCGAAAATCCGGCCCGGCCGCGGCCGCATCACCATGATGCGGTCGGCCAGCACCACGGCCTCGTCGACGTCATGCGTGACCAGGATCAGGATCGGCCTGGTGTCGGCCCACAGGCCGAGCAAATGGTCCTGCAAATCGACGCGGGTAAACGCATCGAGCGCCGAGAACGGCTCGTCGAGCAGCAGCACTTCAGGTCGCGGCACCAATGCGCGCGCAATGGCGACGCGCTGCGCCTGCCCGCCGGACAATTCGCGCGGCCACATATTGGCCTTCTCGCTCAAGCCGACGCGCGTCAAGGCCTCGGCAACGCGCGCATCGCGCTCCGCCTTCGGCCGGTCTTCCAGCCCGAAGCCGACATTGCCGGCCACCGTGAGCCACGGCAGCAGCCGCGGCTCCTGGAAGATGATGCCAATTTTCTCGTGCGGCTTGGTCACCTTCTCACCGTCGAGCAGGACGCGACCCTGGCTCGGCGTGTCGAGGCCGCTGATCGCGCGCAGCAAAGTGGACTTGCCGCATCCCGAACCGCCAACGATAGCGACGATCTCGCCGGGCCCGACCGAAAGATTGACGGCGTCGAGCGCGTGCACGCCGTTCGCATAAGTCTTGCCGACGCCTTCGAGTGTGAGCATGGCGCTAGCCCTCCGCCGCCGGCGATTTGAAACGGTCTTCCCAGCGCAGGAACGGTGCGGTGATGCCGACGATCAGCCAGTCAGTGATCTTGCCGATGACGGCGAAGGCGACAATGGCGGCGACGATCTGCGCCGGCTTGCCGAGTTGCTGGCCATCGACCAGCAGAAAACCCAAACCTTCCGACGCGCCCATGAATTCAGCGGCGACCACGAACATCCAGCCGAGGCCAAGCCCCGAGCGCAGCGCAATCACATAGGCCGGCAGCACGGCGGGCAACAAAATCCGCCGCACCATCTTGGCGCCGGATAAACGGAAAGCGCGGCCGACCTCGACGATCTTGCGGTCGACCGACATCACCGCGCCCATGACGCCGAGATAGACCGGGAAGAACACGCCGACCGCGATCAGGGTCACCTTGGACGCCTCGAAAATGCCGAGCCACAGAATGAACAACGGCACCCAGGCGATCGAGGGAATGGCGCGCAAGGCCTGGAGGCTCGGATCGATGAAGCGGCGCACCAGCATCGAATAGCCGGTGATGGCGCCGAGCAAGGTGCCGACGACGACGCCGATGCCGAAGCCGGCGACGACGCGCGCCAAAGTCGCCGCGGCGTGGCGCTGCAATTCGCCGGTTTTGGCCAGTTCCGCGAAGGTCGCGTAAATGACCGATGGCGGCGGCACCAGGCGGCCATTCGACAAGCCGGCGCGCACGGCCAGCTCCCAGCCGACCGCCAGACCCAGCGGCAAAATCAGCCCCAAAGCCGGGCCGCTCCAGCGCGCCAGGACGCTTTTGCCAGTCTTTTGCTTCGGCTGCGCCGCCGGTTCGATTGCTGCACTCATGCGCACAAGAGACATTACTTCACCGGCAAAAGGCAAGTGTGGCGTATCACTCAAAAATCATGCCCGGCACAAAGCTGGCCGGGCATGAAGTAGCGACGACCGTCCTGGGAGAAAACTAGTTGGTCGGCGTCGTCAGATATTGCGGGTCGATCAGGTCGTCGACGGTTTTCTTGACGTCGACGTCGGCTTTGATGACGCCGGCCTGCTGCAGCGCGATGCCGGCGGCGAGGATCGATTCACGCTGCGGCGCGCCGATCTTGCTGTGGGTCAGTTCGGTGCGTTCCTTGAGCTGCTTGTCGACCACGGTTTCCGGCAGCTTGGTGACGGCAATGAAGTTCTTCTTCACGTCGGCGTAGTTCGCCAGCGAATACTTGCGCGCCTCTTCGTAGACGGCGAGCACGCGCTTCACCAGATCGGGATGCTGCTTGGCGAATTCCTCGCGCACATTGAGGATGCCCCAGGTATTGGCGGCGGCGTTGCGGTAGAACAGCTTGGCGCCGTCCTCTACTTCAGCGGCGGCCATCATCGGGTCGAGACCGGCCCAGGCCTCGACGTCGCCGCGAATGAGCGCGGTCTTGCCGTCGGCGTGCTGCAACAGCACCGGCGTGATGTCCTTTTCGGTCAGGCCGACCGACTGCAACGAGCGCACCAGGAAGATGTGCGGATCGGTGCCGCGCGTCACCGCGACGCGCTTGCCCTTGAGGTCTTCGATCTTCGAAATCTTGCTGTCCTTGCCGGTGACCAGAGCGGTCCATTCCGGCCGCGAATAGACATAGATGGACTTGATCGGATTGCCGTTGATCTTGGCGACCAGCGCCGCCGAACCGGCGGTCGAGCCGAAGTCGATCGAACCGGCATTGAGGAATTCGAGCGCCTTGTTGGAGCCGGCCGACTGCACCCAGCGGATGGCGATTTTGTCCTTGGCGAATTCCTTCTCGAGCAGGCCCTGGTCCTTCAACAGGATCGAGACCGGATTGTAGGTCGCCCAGTCGATGGTGATGGTCGACGGTTTGTCGGCGGCATAGAGCGCGCTCGACGGCAGCAGGCCGACGAGCACGGCTGACGCCAGAATGGAACGGCGGGAAAACAGACGCATCGAAAAGCTCCTCACGTTACGGGCCGCTCGCATTGCGACCGCCCAAGTTGAAAGCGCAAACCGGATGATCCGCGCCCAGCTCGCGAGAGGGCTTTTTCCGCACCCCGCGCTTTAGCTGCATTTTTTAAGCGCCCGCAAGCTGCACTGCTCAAATCGGCGCTGAATTTATTCTACGAGACCGGCCATTTCCCGGTCAAACTAATGTTTTTATCTATTTATCACGCCGGTTTAGAATTTTATTCTGTAAATGGCGCGAAAGCACGATCTCAACCGCGCCCGCCCTCCCAAGGTGACTTAGCGCCCGGCCTCCGCTATCCCGATGGCCCTATGGCCTCCCCCGTCATCGAGCGCGATTCGCCCAAAGCCAGCCCGGCCCCTGCCCGGGCGCCGGCGGAATTGATCGATACAAAAGCGATCGTCGCCGACCTCGAAAAGCTCGCCAAGTCCCAGCGCGGCAACGACGTCGAATTGCGCGCTGCGCTGGCGCAACGGCTCAAGGCGGCGCTGATCGACGGCCGCGCCAAGGCGGAAAAGCTGCTGCTCAAGGACCGTCACGGCCGCCGCTGCGCCGAGCGGCTGTGCCGGATGGAAGACGAGATCATCCACATCCTCTACGACTTCGTGCGCAAGCATCTCTATCCGTCGGAGAACCCGTCCGAAACCGAACACATGGCCGTGGTCGCCACCGGCGGCTATGGCCGCGGGCTACAGGCGCCGGGCTCCGACATCGATCTGTTGTTTCTGCTGCCCTACAAGCAGACCGCCTGGGGCGAGTCGGTCGCCGAGGCCATTCTCTATGCGCTGTGGGACACCGGCCTGAAAGTCGGCCACGCCACGCGCTCGGTCGATGAATGCATTCGCCAGGCCAAAGGCGACATGACCATCCGCACCGCTATTCTCGAAGCGCGCTTTCTGCTCGGCGACCGCAAGCTGTTCGACGAACTGGTGACGCGCTTTGACCAGGACGTGGTGCGCGGCACCGGCAATGAATTCGTCGCCGCCAAGCTCGCCGAGCGCGAGGATCGCCACCGCCGCGGCGGGCAGTCGCGCTATCTGGTCGAGCCTAACGTCAAGGACGGCAAAGGCGGCCTGCGCGACCTGCACACTCTGTTCTGGATCGCCAAGTACGTTTACCGCGTGCGGGAGCCGGACGAACTGATCAAGCGCGGCGTCTTCGACAAGCACGAATACGAACTGTTCCGGCGCTGCGAGGATTTCCTCTGGTCGGTGCGCTGCCATTTGCACTTCGTCACCGGCCGCGCCGAGGAGCGGCTGTCGTTCGACATCCAGCGCGAGATCGCGGTGCGGCTCGGCTACACCGAACATCCCGGCCAGCAGGATGTCGAGCGCTTCATGAAGCACTACTTCCTCAACGCCAAGGATGTCGGCGACCTCACGGCAATCGTCTGCGCCGAACTGGAAGAGAGCGAAGCCAAGACCGTGCCCGTGCTGTCGCGCGTGATGGCGAAGCTGCGCCCGGTCAAACGCAAGGCAATCGCCGGCACCGAGGATTTCATCGCCGAGAACAACCGCATCCGCATCGTCAATGGCAGCGTGTTCCGGCGCGATCCGGTCAACCTGATCCGCATCTTCCATCTGGCGCAGAAGCACAATCTGGCGCTGCACCCGGATGCCATGCGGGCCATGACGCGCTCGCTCAAACTCATCGATCCGAAATTGCGCGACAACGAGGAAGCCAACGCGCTGTTCCTCGACATCCTCACCTCCAAGAACGACCCGGAAACCGTGCTGCGGCGCATGAACGAAACCGGCGTGCTCGGCCGTTTCGTGCCCGCCTTCGGCAAGGTTGTGGCGATGATGCAGTTCAACATGTATCACCACTACACGGTGGATGAGCATCTGTTGCGCTGCATCGGCGTTTTGACCGAGATCGAACGCGGCACCAACAAGGACACATCGCTCGCCAACGAACTGATCCACAAGATCACGCCGGCGAGCCGCAAAATATTGTTCGTGACGATGTTCCTGCACGACATCGCCAAGGGCCGGCCGGAGGATCACTCGATCGCCGGCGCGCGCATCGCGCGGCGCTTCTGCCCGCGGCTTGGATTTTCCGCCGCCGATACCGAGACCGTGGCCTGGCTGATCGAACAGCATCTGGTGATGTCGAGCGTGGCACAGTCGCGCGACCTGTCCGACCGCAAGACCATCGAGAATTTCGCCGCCGTGGTGCAGTCGGTCGAACGCCTCAAGCTGCTGACCATTCTCACGACCGCCGACATCCGCGCCGTCGGCCCCGGAGTCTGGAACGGCTGGAAGGCGCAGCTCATTCGCACTTTGTACTTCGAGACCGAGCCGGTGCTGACCGGCGGCTTCTCCGAGGTCAATCGCGCGCAGCGCGTCGCCGCGGCGCAGGCCGAATTCCGCGAGGCCATGAAGGCGACCGGATGGCCGCCCGAGCGGGTCGAGGCCTATGCCGCGCAGCTTTATCCGGCCTACTGGCTCAAGGTCGATCTCGAACACAAGCTCGAGCATGCGCACTTTGTGCGCGCCGCCGAGGATGCCGGCAAAAATCTCGCCACCACGATTCGTTTCGCCGCCGACCGCGCGGTGATCGAATTGACCGTGCTGGCGCCCGACCATCCATGGCTGTTGTCGATCATCGCCGGCGCCTGTTCGATGGCCGGCGGCAACATCGTCGATGCGCAAATCTACACGACCACCGACGGCCGCGCGCTCGACACCATTTCGCTGTCGCGCGAATTCGAGCGCGACGACGACGAGGAGCGGCGCGGCAATCGCATCGCCGAATCGATCGAAAAAGCGCTGCGCGGCGAATTGCGGCTGCCCGATGTGGTGGCCAAGCGCGTCGCGCCGAAGGGCCGCATCAAGGCCTTCGCGCTGGAGCCCTCCGTCGCCATCAACAATCAGTGGTCGCACCGCTACACGATGGTCGAAGTCACCGGGCTGGACCGCACCGGCCTGCTCTACGAAATGACGGCGACGCTCTCGAAACTCAATTTGAACATCGCCTCAGCCCATGTCGCAACCTTCGGCGAGCGGGTGGTCGACGTGTTTTACGTGACCGACCTGATGGGCGCGCAGATCACCTCGCCGACGCGCCAAGCCGCGATCAAGCGGGCGCTGATCGCGCTGTTCGCCAAGCCGGAAAAATCGGGCAAGGCCGCCTGACGACTCAAGGCAAACCGCCTATAGTCGAGGTATGCGCGTGCGGACCCAAGGTTCTGCCATTCTCTCGATCGCCTGTCTGGCGCTTTGCATTGGCACCGCCACAGCGCGCGCCGAGGCGCGCCTCAACGCCCATTTCAAGATTTCGATGGTCGGGGTGTCGATCGGCCAATTGTCCTGGACGGTCGATATCGGCGCCGGCAGCTACACCACCTCGGCCAACGGCAAGGCCAGTGGCGCTTTAAGCGTGCTGGTCAATGGCGAGGGCCGGGTGGCGACGCGCGGCATTATTGACGCCGACCGGCTGCGGCCGACCTTCTTCTCGGCCAATCTGACCGAAGACGGCGAGGTGGCCGGATTGCAGATGACGTTCGAGAACGGCGGCGTGAAGACGCTGCGGATGGATACGCCGCCGAAAAAAGACGACCGCATTCCGGTGAGCGATGCCGACCGCCGCAACGTCGCGGATCCGCTCAGCGCCATGCTGATCGTGGCGCCGCCCGGCGAGCACAACGCACTGCTGCCGTCGCATTGCGACCGCGTTCTGTCGATATTCGACGGCCAGCGCCGTTACGACCTGGTGTTGTCGTTCAAACGGCTCGATGTGCTGAAAATCGATTCCGGCTATGCCGGGCCGGTGCTGATCTGTGCCGTCGTCCTCAAGCCGATCGCCGGCTATCGCGCCGACAGCGCGCTGGTGAAATATGTCGGCGGCAAGAGCGACATGGAAATCTGGTTCGCGCCGATTACCGGCACTTTGATTATCGCGCCGGCGCGGCTGGTGATGCCGACCATGATCGGCACGCTGGAGATCGCCGCCGACCGTTTCGAGGTCACCGCGACCAGATCGCAGGCCGTAACGCCGGGGACGGCGTTGCCGCCGCCCGTGGCGCCCGCCGAATCGGCCAAATAGCCTTTACGAGACAGCTTCGGTGTCGGCTTCGGCCTCGGCGGCTTCTGCAGCGGTTTCTTCGGCTTCTTCGGCTTCGGCCTTGGCAGTCTTTTTCTTGGCGGCCTTTTTCTTGGGCGCCGGCGGGTTCTCGGCGGCCAGCTTAGCCTCGGCCTCGTCGCGGGCCAGCCTCAGGGCGCGCAGGCGCTCGGTCTTTTCGCGCATCTGGCGCAGACCGGTCTCATACTCGACCATGGCCTTCTGGCCTTCGACCGCTTGCAGCGCTTTCTTCTTGATGCGGGCTTCGGCGCTTTCCGGGGTCCGGGAATCGGCCATGGGGGAACTCCTTTTGGTCAAATCGAGCGAAAACGAGCGTAAAGTTCAATAAATCGCAACATTTCGGGCGGAGATTAGCATATTCGCCGTCATTACTTTCGATAGATAGGCATTGTAGCACGCTATCGCTAGATGCAGGCCGGATTTGCCCCTTAACGGCCCCTTAAATTGGCCCCCGTAGCGTGCCGTGGGGACCGGCCGCCTGTGGGGCCCGCCGGCGTGTATGGATCGCGTGATGGCGCAGCGACGCGGACAATCTGGCGACCGCCGGGAGCCGGTGTTCGATGCATCGCCTGACGTGCGCGCCGAGGTGCGCGCGGATCCCGCCGACCGTCCAGCCGCAAAACCATCGCCGCGCAAGCCGAAATCGAAGTCGCGCAAGAAACGCGGCCCCCGCCGCTCGCTGGTCGGCCGCGCCGCCTATTGGGCGGCGGTCGCAGGATTATGGATCGTCATCGGCGGCGCCGGCACGATCGCCTATGTCGGCGCGCATCTGCCGCCGATCCAGTCGCTGGAAATTCCCAAGCGTCCGCCGTCGATCCACATCGTCGATATGGACGGCCGCGCGCTCGCCCGCCGCGGCGACATGGCCGGCGAAGTGCTGGCGCTGAAAGAACTGCCGGCTTACGTGCCGAAGGCTTTCGTCGCCATCGAGGACCGGCGCTTCTACGACCATTACGGCGTCGACCCGATGGGCATCGCCCGCGCCGCAGTGGCCAACGTCATGCATCGCGGCGTGGCGCAGGGTGGCTCGACGCTGACGCAGCAACTCGCCAAGAATTTGTTTCTGACGCAGGAGCGCACCGTCACGCGCAAGCTGCAAGAGGTGCTGCTGGCGATGTGGCTGGAGCGCAAATTCTCCAAGACGCAGATTCTCGAACTGTATTTGAACCGCGTCTATTTCGGCGCCGGCGCCTATGGCATCGAGCAGGCGTCGCTGCGTTACTTCGGCAAGTCGGCGCGGCAGATGAATGTCGCCGAAGCGGCGATGCTGGCCGGCCTCGTCAAGTCGCCGTCACGGCTGGCGCCGACGCGCAATTTCAACGCCGCCGAAAAACGCGCCAGGATCGTGCTCGCCGCAATGACCGAACTCGGCTTCATCAGCGCCGCCAATGAAAAGGTCGCTGTGGCCAAGCCGCCGCGCATCGTCGCGCAAGGCAGCAACGGCGCCGTCAACTACGTCGCCGACTGGATCATGGACGCACTCAACGACACGCTTGGCCATATCGAGGAAGACCTGATCGTCTATACGACCATCAACGCCAGGCTGCAGGCCAGCGCCGAGATTTCACTGGCCGACGAGCTTTCCGCCAAGGGCGTAAAGGCCGGCATCGAACAGGGCGCGTTGATCGCCATGACCCCCGATGGCGCAGTGCGCGCCATGGTCGGCGGCCGCGACTATGCCGAGAGCCAGTTCAACCGCGCCGTCGCCGCCAAGCGGCAACCCGGCTCAGCGTTCAAGCCGTTTGTGTACCTGACCGCGCTCGAACACGGCCTGACTCCGGATACGGTGCGGGTCGACGCGCCGGTCAAGGTCAAAGGCTGGTCGCCGGAGAACTACACGCACGAATATTTCGGCCCGGTGAAACTGACCAAAGCGCTGGCGATGTCGCTCAACACCGTGGCGGTGCGGTTGACCATGGAATTGACGCCGATGGCGGTGATCCGCACCGCGCATCGCCTCGGCATTGCCTCCAAGCTCGAACCGAATGCCTCGATTGCGCTCGGCACGTCGGAAGTCTCGCCGCTCGAACTGGTCGGCGCCTTCGCCACCTTCGCCAATGGCGGCTATGCGGTGATGCCGCATGTCATCGAGCGCGTCACCGGCACCAAGGGCAAGCAGCTTTATGCGCGCAATCCGCAACCGCTCGGCCGCGTCGTCGAGGCGCGCTATATCGGCATGATGAACCAGATGATGCAGGAAACGCTGAGCATGGGCACCGCGCACAAGGCGGCGCTGCCCGGCTGGCAGGCCGCTGGCAAGACCGGCACGAGCCAGGATTTCCGCGACGCCTGGTTCGTCGGCTACACCGCCAATCTCGTCACCGGCGTCTGGCTCGGCAATGACGACAATTCGCCGATGAAAAAAGTCACCGGCGGCGGTCTGCCGGTCGATATCTGGAGCCGCTTCATGCGCGACGGCCATCAGGGCGTGCCGGTCGCAGCATTGCCGAGTACACCCGGCGAAGGGCTGTTCACCAATCTGTTTGGTGGCGCACAATCATCGCCAGGGCCGACGCCGCCGGCGTCGATCGGCGCGCAACAGCCGGCGACACAACAGCAGGCCGCGGGCGGCGCCGGTCTCGATGGCTGGCTGCTCAACAATCTGTTCGGCCGCAGCCGCAACTAAGACGTTATGAATGCTTGACGGCGCGGGCGCGAATGCCGCGCGTCACGATCCAGAGCAACAGTGTCGCAACGCCCATGAAGGCTATCGCACCGGCGACCGGCCAGGCGTTATGCCCGAGCAGCACGCCGACCGTCGCGCCGCAGATCGCCGCGATGCTCTGCTGCACAAAGCCGAACAATGCCGATGCCGCACCCGCGCGCTCCGGAAACGGCGTCATGCCGCCGGCAATCGATTGCGGCAGCACCATGCCGAGCCCGGCGAGATAGACCGCCATCGGCACGACCAAAGCGAAGGCCGAAGTCAGACCGATGGCGATGGCGGCGCTCATGCCGAGGCCGCCGGCCGCCAGCGCGCAGCAGCCGAACCCAATGGTGCGGTCGAGGCCGAGCCGCATCACCAGGCGGGCCGCCGCATTGGTGCCGATCAGATAGCCCACGGTGCTGAGGGAAAAAGCGATGCCGAAATTGAGCGGCGTGAGGCCATAAAGATTTTGCAGCACAAAAGACGCGCCGGAAATCCACGCGAAAAGGCCGGCATAGCTACCGGTGGCTATCCCCATGTAGGCGAGGAAGGCCGGGTTGCGCGCGACGATGCCGTAAGAGCGCAACATCGAGGCCGGCGATACAGGTTCGTTGGCGCGCTGCTTGAGTGTTTCCGGCAACAGCAACCAGATTACGGCAACGCCTGCGGTGCCGACAACGATCAAGGCGATGAAGACCGAGCGCCAGCCGAACGCGGTTTGCAGCACGCCGCCGGCCAAGGGCGCGATGACCGGCGCCAGCGCCATCACAGATCCCATGACCGACAATTCGCGGCCGGCGCGGTTGCCGGAATAAAGATCGCGCACAATGGCGCGCGCCACCATGATGCAGCCGGAGCCACCGAGCGCCTGCAACGCGCGCGCGCCGATCAGCATCTCGATCGACGTCGATAGCGCGCAGATCACGGTTGCAGCGGTGTAAAGGCCAAGCGCGGCGAGCAGCACCGGTTTGCGGCCGTGCCGGTCGGCGATGGGTCCGTAGACGATCTGGCCGACGGCAAAGCCGATCAGATAGGCCGACAGAGTGAGCTGCACCTGCGCCGTCGGCGCGGCGAGCGCACGGGCGATGTCCGGCAGCGACGGCAGGTACATGTCGGTCGACAGCGGCCCGATCGCGGTCAATGCCGCCAGCAGGGCGGTCAGCGCGAAAGTATTGGGACGCAGCATGATGGGATTTCCGCTTTCCGTCATGCCGGGGCTTATAGGACGCCGCGTCTAAACGCTACTGCATCCCATAGCGATGCAGGTCTGCGCCGTGAGCATCGAGCCAGGCCTTGGCCCGCTTGAAGTCGGGGCAGATGCGCTCGACCTGGCGCCAGAAAGCGCGCGAGTGGTTCATCTCGACCAGATGGGCCGCCTCGTGGGCGGCGAGATAATCGAGCACATAAGGCGGCGCCAAAATCAGGCGCCACGAATACGACAGAACGCCCGTGGTCGAGCACGAACCCCAGCGGCTCGACTGGTCGCGGATCGACACGCGCTTGACGCTGACGCCGAGCGCGGCCGCCGCCCGCTTGCTGGCGGCCTCAAGGTCGCGCTTGGCCTCGCGCTTGAGATAATCGCGGACGCGGCGGGTGACATGCGGCGCAGCCCCGGCAACGCACAGAAGTTGCGCGCCGTCGCTGCCGGCTTCGATCCAGACCGTGCCGCGCGCATGCGGACGATGCGCGATGCGATGTTCGATCCCGCGCAACGGCAGCACCGCGTCGTCGACGAAAGGCAGTGGCTGCGGCAGGCGCTGCAACCGCGCCGCCATCCAGGCGCCGTGCTTCTCGGCGAATTCGCGCGCCTGCTTGAGGCTGCCGCGCGGCGGCAAAGTGAGCACCACTTCGCGCCGCGCCGAATGGATGCGCAAGGTGTAGCGGCGGGCCAGCCGGTTGCGGCGCAACTGCACGAGGTAGATCTGGCCATCGAAGGCGACGGTGATGACCGACGGCTCGCTGGTGCGGCGTGAAAACAAGGCGCGCAGGGCCAGAGACATCTTTAATCCGGGTGCGACTCAATGAGATGGCGCGAGTGTGCCACAAATGGCCGCGCGATCAATGTCGCCGTATTTCCCGCGCTACTTTGACCGCTTCTTGCCGCCGCCGTGGCCGCCATTATGCGACAGCGCAAAATCGGCAATGCGCGGCTGGATCTCCGAACGGAACCGGGAGCCGTTGAACACGCCGTAATGGCCGACGCCGAGCTGCATGTAATGCACTTTGTCCTCGGCCGGAATGTTCGGACAGAGCTTGTGCGTCGCCTCGGTCTGGCCGACCCCCGAAATATCGTCGTGTTCGCCTTCCACCGTCATCAGCGCGACGCGGCGGATCTTGCTCGGGTCGATGCGGCGGCCGCGATGCATCATCTCGCCCTTGGGCAGCGCATGCTTGATGAACACGGTATCGACGGTTTGCAGATAGAACTCGGCCGACAGATCCATCACCGCCAAATATTCATCGTAGAATTCACGGTGCTTAGTCGCCGAATCGCCGTCGCCCTTGACCAGATGGCGGAACAAATCGCGGTGCGCCTCAAGATGGCGATCGAGATTCATCGACATGAAGCCGGTGAGCTGGAGAAATCCAGGATAGACGTCGCGCATGACGCCGGGATGCGGGAACGGCACCTTGGTGATTACATGGCTACGAAACCACTCGATGCCTTTCGATTCGGCGAGCTTGTTGACCGAGGTCGACTTGACGCGCGTGTCGATCGGCCCGCCCATCAAGGTCATCGTATGCGGCACATACGGATCGTTGTCGGCTTCCATCAAGGCGACGGCGGCAAGCACCGGCACCGACGGCTGGCACACCGCGACGACATGGGCGTCGCCTTCCATCATGTGCAGCATGGAGATGATGTAATCGATATAGTCGTCGAGATCGAAGCGGCCTTCCGCCAGCGGCACCGAACGCGCGTTGCGCCAGTCGGTGATGTAGACCTCGTGATTTGGCAGGAAGGCCTCGACGGTGCCGCGCAGCAGCGTCGCATAGTGGCCCGACATCGGCGCGACCAGCAAAATCTTCGGCTGCGGCCGCTTCGGAATATGCTTGAAGACGCGTTCGAAGTGCAGCAGGCGGCAGAACGGCCGCTCCCACACCGTGTTGATGCGCACCGGCACGCGCTCGCCGCCGACCATCGTGTCCTCGATGCCCCATTCCGGCCGGCCGTAGCGGCGCGTCGAGCGCTCGAACAACTCCATCGCCGCGGCGACCGACTTGCCATAGGTGGTGTGCGCCAGCGGGTTGATCGGATTTTTGAAGAACAGCTTGGTGGCGTCGGCGAAGGCGCGCGATGGATCGAGCGCGGCGTGGCCCATTTCGTACAGCCAGTACATCGGCGTCGCCATCAACGCGCTGCGGTCGCCGGACAGCGTCGCCGCTCCGTCAAATTCACCAATCGGCATAGGCTTCGGTCCCGGCTCTCGCTGCACTGCGGCAGACTGTCGCTTTTCACTCATACCGTCAACTTAACGCCCAACTCCTTTGAATCGTCTTACGATCCACAAAATATTGGCAAAACAAGTACTTAGATACCTAGTCCGCCCCCTGCAGCAGGGTGCCCTGGGTCCGCGCGCTGGCCAAAAGTCTGAGGAAAGCGAATACCGCGAGCGCGAACAGCACCACATTGAAGGCCAGGGCTTCGAGCATCAGGTCAGCGCGGAAGACATGGTCGATCAACAGCGCCCGCATACCCTCGAAGACATAGGTCGGCGGCAGGCTCCAGGCGACGTATTGCAGCCAGCCCGGCAGCACCGCCACCGGGTAATAGACGCAGGTCAACGGCAGAAACAGGAACATGATGGTCCAGGCCATGCTTTCGGCGCCGAGCCCATTTCGCAGCAACAGGCCGGCGACGAAGATGCCGATCGCCCAGCTGGTCAGAATGAGATTGACGAAGAAGGCGGCGAGCGCCAGCCCCATCGACCACAGATTGAAGCCGAAGAAGGCGATGGCGAGGAACGTCACCGGAATCATGCCGATCGACAGCCGCACGATGCTCATGATCATCAAGGCCGAGACGAACTCGGCCGGCCGCAGCGGCGACATCATCAGATTGCCGAGATTGCGCGCCCACATTTCCTCGAGAAAAGAAATCGAGAAGCCGAGTTGGCCGCGAAACAGAATGTCCCACAGCAGCACCGCGCCGATGAAGACGCCGGCAGCGTTGGCGAAGTAGCCGGAGTTCTGCGCCACATAGGTTTGCAGAAAACCCCACATCAGCATCTGCACCGCCGGCCAGTAGATCAGGTCGAGCAAACGCGGCCAGGACGAGATCAGCAAATACCAATAGCGCCGCACCATCGCCGCTGTGCGGTTGAAGGAGAATTCGAAAGCCGAGGGGGTCATGCCATCACCTCGCGGTCGCGGCCGCGCGCGACGTCGAGAAACACGTCTTCAAGCGTTTCGCGGCCGTAACGGGCGAGCAGCCGCGCCGGCGTATCGTCGTCTTCGACGCGGCCTTTCTTCATGATGATGACGCGCTCGCACATGCGCTCCACCTCGTTCATGTTGTGCGAGGCCAAAAGGATCGTGGCGCTGGTCTCGACGCGGTAGCGCTCGAGATGGCTGCGCACCCAGTCCGCCGTGTCGGGATCGAGCGAAGCGGTCGGTTCGTCGAGCAGCAACACGTCGGGCTTGTTCAACAGCGACTTGGCCAGCGACACCCGCGTCTTCTGCCCGGCCGACAATTTGCCGGCGGGTCGGTCGAGAAAACCGGTGAGATCGAGATCGGCGGCAAGCTGCGCGATGCGGCCGGCGATATCGGCCACGCCATAAAGCTGCGCGAACACCGACAGGTTCTGCCGCACGGTCAGCCGCATCGGCATGTCGACATAGGGGCTTTCAAAATTCATCCGGTGCAAAACACGATAACGCTGCTTCGGCATTTGCGCGCCGAGCACCGCGACACTGCCGGCGGTCGGTGAGACCAGCCCCATGATCATGGCGATGGTCGTGGTCTTGCCGGCGCCGTTGCCGCCGAGGAGACCGGTGATGCTGCCGGACGGAAGCTGGAACGAAATGCCGTCGACGGCGGTCGCCGTCTTGTAGCGCTTGACCAGTTTTTCGACGGCGATGGCGGGTGGTGTCAGGTGCATGATCGCCCAGATGTGACGCTCCGCCGCGCCGGGCGCAAGGGGCTCCGCACGCCAGCGCGACCTCGTGGGCAATTGGTGCCGGCCGCCGCGAACCGCTACACTCCGTTTCATGCCCGCCCTTGGCCCTGCCGACAGCAACCGACCCCGCAACGTGCACCCGCGCCGCAATGTGCGGCTCGATACCTTGGTGCGGCTGCGCTGGCTGGCGGTAATCGGCCAGAGCACCGCGGTGCTGGTGGTCCATGTCGGGCTGGATTTCAAGCTGCCGATCTGGGCTTGTCTCGCGGTGATCGCGCTGTCGGCCTGGCTCAACATCGCGCTGCGGCTGCGCTTCCATCTGACCCAGCGTCTCGATCCCGACCGCGCCGCCTGGCTGCTGGCCTTCGACATCGCCGAACTGGCGGTGCTGATCTTCCTGACCGGCGGCTTGCAGAACCCGTTCGCCTTCCTGTTTCTCGGGCCGGTGCTTCTGTCGGCGACCGCGCTGCCGCCGCGCTTCACCATCATGCTGGGCGCGTTCGCGGTCGCATGCTCCACCGTGCTGGTGTTCGCGCATTACCCGCTGCCGTGGGACAACGAGGACCCGCTGGCGCTGCCGCCGATCTACATGATGGGCGTCTGGCTTTCGATCCTGCTGGCGATCGGATTCATCGGCGTCTATGCGTGGCAGATCACCGAGGAATCACGCCAGCTCGCCGACGCGCTGGCGGCGACCGAACTGGTGCTGACGCGCGAGCAGCATCTGTCGCAGCTCGACGGGCTGGCCGCCGCCGCCGCGCATGAACTCGGCACGCCGCTGTCGACCATTTCAGTGATCGCGAAGGAGCTTGAGAACGCCATTCCCGCCGACGCGCCGCATGGCGAGGACGTGCGGCTGTTGCGTTCGCAGGCGACGCGCTGCCGCGACATTCTCGCCAAGCTCACCGAACTGTCGTCGAGCGGCGAACCGTTCGACCGCACGCCACTGACGTCGCTGATCGAGGAGGTCGTTGCGCCGCATCGCAATTTCGGCGTCGATATCAAGGTCACCGTTCCCGACGACCGCTCGGCCGAGCCGGTCGGCGCGCGCAATCCGGCGATCCTGTATGGCCTCGGCAATCTTCTGGAAAACGCCGTCGACTTCGCCCGCGAGCGCGTCGACGTCGTGGCCGACTGGGACAGCGAGACTATCCAGGTCTCGATCAGCGATGACGGGCCGGGCTTTGCCCCGGACATTCTCGACCGCATCGGCGAGCCCTATGTCACCAGCCGCCGCCGCAAGAAGGGCAAAGGCGCCGGACTGGAAGAAGATGACGAGCCGACCGGGCTGGGGCTGGGCTTCTTCATCGCCAAGACCCTGCTTGAGCGGTCCGGCGCCTCGCTCAGCTTTTCCAACCGCGGCCCGCCCGAAGGCGGCGCCATCGTGACCTTGCGCTGGAATCGGAGTGAATTCGAGCGGCTATTGAGTTTCGCGCCGACTTGAATTCGCCGCAGTTCCGGGGCATTTTTTAGAGGTAATTACGCGCCGGACTATCCCCGAAAACCGACAACAGCGGGTTTAAAAACGTGAATCTTGCCGTGAACGAAGCCGCCGCAGCCCCGGTCATGATCGACTATGCCGGTGAACGCACCGTTCTGGTCGTCGAGGACGACAAGTCGTTTTTGCAGCGGCTGGCCAAGGCGCTGGAGCAGCGCGGCTTCACGGTAACCACCGCCGAATCGGTCGCCGACGGGCTGTTGCAAGTCGAGCGCGCCGCGCCGGCTTTCGCCGTGGTCGATATGCGGCTCGGCGACGGCAACGGCCTCGACGTGATTTCGGCGCTCAAGCGCCGCCGCCCGGAAGCGCGCGGCATCATCCTCACCGGCTACGGCAACATCGCCACCGCCGTGAACGCGGTGAAGCTGGGCGCAGTCGACTATCTGGCCAAGCCGGTCGATGCCGACGACGTGCTCGCCGCTTTGCTGGCGCATGAGAACACCAAGATCGAGCCGCCGGAAAATCCGATGTCGGCCGACCGCGTGCGCTGGGAGCACATCCAGCGCATCTACGAACTGTGCGGCCGCAACGTGTCGGAAACCGCGCGGCGGCTGAACATGCACCGCCGCACCTTGCAGCGGATTTTGGCCAAAAGGGCTCCGCGGTAGTTACTGTCGTCCCCGCGAAGGCGAGGAGCCAGTTCTTCTCTTTGTGGATTCCCGCTTGCGCGGGAATGCCCGGAGATTGGATCTAATCCAACCCCTCATAAGTCCCGGCCGGATCGATCAGCGACTGCAGCCGCAGCGCGGCGGCGCGGGCAAACAGCAGCATCATCGATTTGCGCGTCGCCGCAGCGAGACGATGCTCGGGCGCTTCGCAATGAAATTCCGCGCCAAAATGATCGGCGACGATGAGCCCGGTGTCGGGCGGGAAAATCTCGCACGGCACCTCCTGCGACGTGGCGAAGAACAGCCGGTCGCAATGGGCGCGGTAGTCCCGCCATTTCTGGTCGGCGCGAAAATCGGCCACCGATGACTTGATCTCGACGATCCAGATCGTGCCGGCAGAATCGAGCGCCACCAGATCGGCGCGCCGGCCGGACGGCAGCGGCAATTCGCTGACCACCGAAAACCCATGCGCATGCAGCAGCCGCGCCGTGCCGCGCGCCACCGCGAGTGCGGTTTCCGACTGGCGGCCGTCAATGGGCACGAGTGTAGGTTTGGCGATGGGCGGCATGATGGGTATAAGCTAGCCAACAATCAGCGTGGCGTCAGCAAGAGAAATCCCAAGAGAAATCCAATGCCCCTCGACTACGAAAAAGAATACGACAACCGCGCCCGCGTGCCGGAACATCCGGAAATCTTCGCGCGCTGGCAGCGCGAAACCGACGCCTATCGCGCCGCCTCGCCGAAGGCGCAACTCGGCATTTCCTACGGGCCGTCGCCGCGCCAGACCATCGATCTGTTTCCCGGCAAGGATGCCGCGGCGGATGCGCCGCTCGCCATGTTCATTCACGGCGGCTGGTGGCGCACGCTTGATCCCAAGATGTTCAGCCAGATGGCGCAAGGCGCCAATGCGCATGGCATCGATGTCGCGGTGGTCGGCTATGACCTTTGCCCAACGGTGTCGATTGCCACCATCATCGGGCAGATGCGCGCCGCGGTGCTGAAGCTTTGGCACACGCACCGGAAGCGCGTGACGGTGTACGGCCATTCCGCCGGCGGCCATCTTGCCGCCTGCCTGGCGGCGACCGAGTGGACGACGCTCGATCCGGGCGCGCCTAACGATCTGGTGCCGGCCGCTTACGCCATTTCCGGCGTGTTCGATCTGGCGCCGCTGACGCAGGTTTCGCAGAACGCCGATCTCAGGCTCGATGAGAAATCCGCGCACGAGGTTTCGGTGCTGTACTGGCAGGTGCCGGTCGGCCGCAGTCTCGATGCCGTCGTCGGCGGGATCGAGTCATCGGAGTTTCTGCGGCAGAGCAAGACCATTGCCGAGGTCTGGCAAGGCACGGCGCAGACGCGCTACGCGGAAATCGCCGGGGCCAACCACTTCACCGTGCTCGACCCGCTGACCGACGACAACAGCGCCATGACGCGGCGCGTCGTCGACCTGGCGCGGCAAACGCAGGCGATCGGGCTGTAGCTAAAACCAGTACAACCAGGCAAAATAGCCGGTCAGCAAAGCACCGATCACAGTGACGGCAATGCGCATGAGCTCGCGCGGCGCGATGCGCGCCAGTGCTGCGCCGATCTGACCGCCGACGATCGAGCCGACCATCAGCGCCAAGGTCTGCGGCCAAGCCACGGTGCCGTGGAGAACGAAAATCGCCGAAGCGGTCGCGGTGTTTAAACTGGTGACCAGATTTTTGGTGACATTGGCCGAGCGATAATCGCCGTTCGTTGCCATCGTCAAAACGGCGAGCAGCAGGATGCTGACGCCGGCACCGAAATAGCCGCCGTAAAACGACACCGGCAATAGCATCTTCAGATTGGTGACACTGAAATTGATATTGCGCCCTTTGCTCTGCGCGCGGGCCCGCAGCCACTCGCTGACTGGCTTGGCAAAGGCGAACAGGATCGTCGCAAAGCCGAGCAGCACGGGCACCATGACGGCAAAAGCGTGCGGCGGCGTCGCCAGCAGCAACACGCCGCCAAGTCCCGCGCCCAACATCGACGCGATCACCATACCGACAAACTTGCGGTCGAATGGCGGCAACTGCTTGCGATCGGAAATGGCGGCGAGAAACGAACCCGGAAATGATGCCGTCATGTTGCAAGCGGTCGCTGCGAGCGGCGGAATGCCGGCGGCGATCAGCGCCGGATAGGTAATGACCGCGGCGCCGCCGACCAGCGAGGTCAGCGCGCCGCCGCCGATCCCGGCGAAGAGCAGCATGATGAGCGTGGGGAGAGTCATTGCGCCTTCTTGTCATTCCCGCGAAAGCGGGAATCCAGTAACCCCGGTCTTTCGATATCGTTTGCACCGGGGATACCGGGTCCCCGCTTTCGCGGGGACGACAGCTTCACATTAGAAAAACGCCTGAATACCGGTCTGGGCGCGGCCGAGAATCAGCGCGTGGATGTCGTGCGTGCCCTCATAGGTGTTGACCGTCTCGAGGTTCGACAGCACGCGCATGACGCCGTAATCGCCGCTGATACCGTTGCCGCCGTGCATGTCGCGCGCGACGCGCGCGATGTCGAGCGCCTTGCCGCAATTGTTGCGCTTCATCAGCGAGATCGACGGCGGCGCGGCGCGGCCCTGCTCGAGCATGCGGCCGAGACGCAAGGCGCCCGCCAGGCCCAGCGCGATTTCGGTCTGCATGTCGGCGAGCTTCTTCTGCACCAGTTGATTGGCGGCGAGCGGCCGGTTGAACTGCTTGCGGTCGAGCGTGTATTGCCGCGCCGCGTGCCAGCAGAATTCCGCCGCGCCCATCACGCCCCATGAAATGCCATAGCGCGCATTGTTGAGACAGCCGAACGGACCGGCGAGGCCTGAGGCATTCGGCAGCAGGTTTTCTTCCGGGATGACGCAATCGACCAGCACGATTTCGCCGGTGGTCGAGGCGCGCAGCGACAGCTTGCCTTCAATCTTCGGCGTCGAGAAGCCTTTGGTGCCGCGCTCGACGATGAAGCCGCGAATGACGTTGTCGAGCTTGGCCCAGACCACGGCGATGTCGGCGAAAGGCGCGTTCGAGATCCAGGTCTTGGCGCCGTTGAGCTTGTAGCCGCCGGTGACCTTCTCGGCGCGCGTCACCATTGAGCCGGGATCGGAACCGTGATCGGGCTCGGTCAAGCCGAAGCAACCGACCCATTCACCGGTGGCGAGCTTGGGCAGATATTTGCGGCGCTGCGTTTCATTACCGTAGGCATAGATCGGGTGCATCACCAGCGACGACTGCACCGACATGGTCGAGCGATAACCGCTGTCGACGCGCTCGAGTTCGCGCGCGATCAGGCCGTAGGCCACATAGCCCAAACCCGCCCCGCCGTACTCTTCGGGAATGGTAGGCCCGAGCAGACCGAGCTTGCCCATTTCCGGCAGATTATTCGGATCATGGGTTTCGTTGGCGTAAGCGTCCTTGATGCGCGGCATCAGGTAGCTCTGCGCAAAGCCGTGCGCGGTGTCGCGCACCATGCGCTCTTCTTCGGTCAGTTCGAACTCGATGCCGAGCGGGTCTTCCCACTGGAAGTCGCGGTCCTTCAACATTGCGGGCTTGCCCTCGCGCTTTTCAGCCGGCTGCGACATCGGGAACTCTCCTGGGCCATAGAATTTGTGGCGGTCATTATAGACCGGATCGCCTGCCGGCAAGAGAGGGGTTTTGGGAGGACGACGGGCCCGAAGCCGCTTGAAAACGGCAAAAACCCCGCCGGTTGCCCGGCGGGGTTTTGCAATGCCGATAAAGGCTAAAGCCTAGATCGCTTCCTTGAGATCCTTGGCGGCGCGGAAGGCAACCTTCTTCGACGCCTTGATCTTGATCGCTTCGCCGGTGGCCGGGTTGCGGCCCATGCGGGCGGCACGCTTGCGCACCTGAAGGATGCCGAGACCGGCGATCTTCACCCGCTCGCCCTTTTTCAGGTGCTTGGTGATCATCGCAATCAGGTCATCGAACATGTCCTGGCTGGCGCGCTTGGTGAGTTCGTGCTGTTCCGCGAGCGTCGCCACCAAATGTTTGGTGGTGATCGGCTTGCTGGCCTTCGGTTTCGCGGGCGCGGCCTTTGCGGCGGCTGCTTTTGCCATTTGAAAGTGCTCCTTGAGCGCAAAATGCGCAGGCATTGACCACTATGAGATTCGTCAATTAACGCAAGCTATCTGGCGCATCGCAGCAGGCTTACGCACAGAAAGCTCACATTTTGCTGCATTTGCGGTGTTTGTGAACCGCTTTTCGGCCGGCCGCATCGTCCGTTGCCGGATCGACAGCTTTGGTCTATTCAGGGCGCACAGGCGCCCGTAGCTCAGCTGGATAGAGCGTTGCCCTCCGAAGGCAAAGGTCGGACGTTCGAATCGTCTCGGGCGCGCCATCAATAACCCTGATACATCAACGCTTTATAACGTTGGTGATGATTGCTCAGCAGCTCCTCAGAACGGCCGGTCACACACTGGTCACAACTAGAGGAACTACGAGCATGTCGAGCCTCCGCTACAGAAACGAAAAGTGGCAGGTGCAAGTGCGCCGCCACGGCCACACGGCCCAAGCCAAATCATTCCAGACCAAAGCAGACGCGCAACGCTGGGCGCGCCAGATCGAAGCTGAGCTAGATCGGGCACTAATCCCCAACGATCCTCGCGTGCTAAGTACGATCACGGTTGCAGAACTGCTCACGCGATACCGCGACACACTTACCAGCACCAAGCGCGGGCATGTCTCCGAGAACAAGCGCATAGAAGTATTCCTGCGCTTGGATTGGAGCCGACTGCCTCTAGCTAGAGCTAGTGCTGCGGTCTTCAGTAAGCATCGAGACACACGCCTCAAAGAGGTGAAGGCGAACACGGTCATTCGTGAATTGGGCCTACTGCGTTCGATCTTCGAAACTGCACGGCGAGAGTGGGGCTACACAACGTTTGTAAACCCGCTTGCTGACATCAAGAAGCCAAAGGCACCGGAGGGACGCGAACGCAGGCTAAGGCCCGGCGAACTTGATGGACTAACTACGGCCTGCGGTACAGTTGCTAACTGGTGGCTTCTGCCGGGCGTTCAAATCGCAATCGAAACAGGCTTGAGACGCGGCGAACTACTGAGTGTGAAATGGAGCCACGTCAATTTTGGTACTGGTGTTCTGCACGTACCCTTCACCAAAACTGACAGAGCACGATACATCCCAATGACGGATCGCGCTGTCGAGGTTCTTACCGAACTCAGGAACGCCGCACCTAAAGACGCCGACCTCGTGTTTCCAGTTAGTGCTAACGCCTTCAGGCTGGCATGGGAACGTTGCAGGCGACGCGCACAGAAAGCCGGATGCAAAGACATACGCCAGCTACGGTTTCATGACCTTCGCCACGAAGCAGTTAGCCGGTTCTTTGAACTGGGGCTGAATGCAGCCGAAGTCGCGGCCATCAGTGGGCACAGAGACATGAGGATGTTGTTTCGTTATACGCATCTCAAAGCAGAGGACATTGGAGCTAAAATCCGCAAACTGAATACGGAGCTTGCACAATGAAGCCCCAAGTTCTGAACATGCCGGATTACATTGCAAAACTGGTACGGGGGTCACTAGCGCAACTTGGGCTGGAATCATCCGACGCTACAGATGACATGATTATGTGTCCTCTCATTTACGAAAGCGGCGCTACAGTTTCAATAATTGTTATGTGTACGACTGAACGCGGATGGTTCAATCGGATCAAGCCTACGATCTCGCTTTCGTTTGTCACACTAGACGGCGATACGAGAGCAACAACTGTCCATTTCAATGAAACAATGTCGTTGCCGACAGGACCGAGCGACTTACAGTTCCTTCTACGGTTTGCAGCGACAGTGAGAGCAGCAGCTTGGACACTAGCCGTAATTGGGGGCATGGGAGAGTGCATCAGTTTGCCGGGACGGCCATCGGCTTAGGATCAACCGACTCCGCGCCATTCCCTCCCTATTAGGAAAAATAGGCGTCCGCCCATCCCAATCCATAAGACCGACAACACTCTCTAAATGTACTTAGGGATAGCTGTCGGACTTTTTCAAACCAACCTGAAGGCTCGTCGATGCACAATCGGCGGGCCTTTTCAATTCAGAAACCGACACAAAGAATGACGACCCAATTTATCGACCGCATGAAGCTCCATTGGAAACTCCCATGCACCGGCCCTCTGATTGAAGGCTGGTCGCAGCTTGAACAGGCAGTCGAAGCAGCCTCGAATGAAGAACGCTGGCAAGTCCTGCCCTTGCCTACCGGCACCGGAAAGACAGAGGCTCTGATTTGTCTTCTGGCCACGCCTGCCCTTCGCGAACATCCCGGCGCACTAGTGGTCACCAAATTCAAGAGCGAGGCCGACCGGCTCGTGTCAGACGTCAATCGAAGCGCAGGCAAGATGATTGCATTGGCTGTCCACTCCGACGCAAAGGCCGCCTCTTTTGAAATGGCTACAAGTCCTGTGCTGGTCATCACCCACGCCGCCTACGCAGCCGCGTTACGGGAAGCACTAAGCGCGGACGTACCGGCCCGGCTGGACCTTTATCACCAGTATCATCAGATCGACCGCAAGTGGCTGATCGTTGATGAGGCATTCGACTGGACCGATACATACGAAGTCGATGTAGACGAACTTGCAGCTGCAAGCGGAGCACTCGCAGGCACGTTGCCAGACGAGGCGACCGAGGTACTTAAGCCGTTGCAGACGTTTGCTCAGTCTATCATTGCCGAGCAAAACGCAGATCAGGGCGATAAGCTCCCTTCGGCGGACCAATCGCAGTTGCTACAGGACATTGACCTAACTTACCTTCGGCTAGCAATTCGAAGTCTTCCTAAAAAAGATACCGAGCTATGGCGGAACGCTGAACTGATCCGCCGCCGTGTTCGTCATGATGATGACGTACAGCCGACTACATTCAAGAAGCAATACCTTACACTGTTGGACGCCCTACAGGCCATTCAACGAATTGGAGATTGCTGGGTAAGCCGGAGAGGAACCCGCACGCGAATACACAGCTCACGATCCCTTCTCGATACGAAGCGGAAGTGCGGGGTTATTCTTGATGCTACCGCTGGTATTGATACGAACTATGACTTGCTTGCCGATCACGTCGCTGTTTCGACACGACCGCACGGCATTCGCGCATACGGAAATGTGACGACAAGCGTATCTCGCTCGCATTGTGTCGGGAAAGAACACGTAGTTAAGCACGCTTCTGTTGAGTGGCCTATGATTGCGAAACAGCTTTCATCGGACATAGCCGTGGAGAGTAGAGCGTTGGTCATAACGCATAAGGATGCAGCTCCCATCGTTCGCCAATACGGGCTTAAATGCAAAAAGTTTGATGTAACGCACTGGGGCAATCTGGACGGCAAGAACGACTGGAAAGATTTCGATACTGTCGTCGTGTACGGGCTCCCTTATCTGGATGACATTGCGCCAACGAACGCATTTCTTGCACATGTCGGCTTGCGGTCGAACGACTGGTTTCAACGTGGGGTTCAGTACGGACGCCATGCCGAAATAAAAAGCGCAATTAAAAGCGGATTCATCGCGAAGAGTGTTGTGCAGGGCATCAATAGAGCGCGCTGTCGCACGATCTCGGACCATGACGGTGGCTGCAAGACTACAAATGTCTTCTTGTTGTTGCCTGCGGGCGGCACTGGCGATGCGGTGCTCTCTTCAATCCGGCAAGAAATGCCCGGCGTACAGATGCGCGAGTGGCGGGCCATGGCTGTAGCCCCAAGAGGTCTAGTCGGAAATGAGCGACGGCTACTAGCGATGTTGCGAAAATCCGAACTGGGAAACTACAGTAAATCTGAAATCATTGCACAGCTTCCGATGAAGACGCGCACCTTCGAGCGCATGTCGAGTAGATTGCAGAAGCAGAACTCAACCCTGTTGCGGGAGCTTACCGCAATCGGAGTTAAGTACGATTGCTCAATCGGTCGCGGAAAGGAGGCGTGCTTCATCAAAGGCTGAGTACACCACTTATGACACTACAGAACGCTGGCACACCTACTGTGCTCAGCAGAACCGAGGCCGCAATGCGCGGCCTTTCTCGTTTCTATACAGGTAAGCCTTGCAAGAATGGCCACCGGGCAGACCGCTTCGTAAGCAACCGGCAATGCGTCACTTGCAACGCGGCCAAGGCGCGCGAGCGCGAGGCGCTGAGAGGCGTTCGAGAGCCGTCCTACAGAATGTACCGCAACACTCTCCGCCGCACTGGTATGGCCCTCAGAGGCCTTGCCAGCCCTTCGGATTCGGTTGGCTGCGATCACAAGGAACTGCGGGATTACATCTCATCTCGCTTCGGCGATGGCATGTCGTGGGACTGTTACCGGCAGTGGGAGGTCGATCACGTTGAGCCGCTATCGGCGGCAAGATCGGTCAGACAACTGATCGAGCTATGCCACTTCACCAATCTTCAGCCTCTATGGCGGGGCGACAATCTACGGAAGGGCGGGGCCTAGTGCCCCGTCCGCAAGCACGCCCGCGTATCTGTTTTTTGGCGTTTGGAGCGGGCAAGGGAATCAAACCCTACGATGTAGCTTGGGAGGCTGCGCTACCGGCCTTTTTTCGTGAGTTTGTACGACGCTATGCGCCCTTTGGCAGTCCTAAGCATTCACCGGCCTATTCATCTCTCCGGCTCCATCGGGCCTAGGCCAAATCAATGTATAAGTATTCCGATTCGGGGGGATGCATGGCTAATTCGGAGCTTTCGATAAACGACCAAATTGCGGCTGCGCTGCGTGAGATCAATACCGACTGGCGGGTCCACGATCACGTATCCAGCGAGAATACGGACGCCATTTTCAAGAAGAAGTCCCTCCGGCCTGATATCCTCATTTTGGACCCCGGCGTCCCGCCGATCTGCCTCGAAACCGAGTTCGAGCCAGCGAATACCGTCGAGGCGGATGCGGCGAGCAGACTTGGCGAAGTCACCACGAAGACGGGCGGGACTATCCAAGTCGTAATCGCCATCAAAATCCCGGTGCGTTTCAAAACCATGT
>LNDS01000045.1 GCA_001464835.1 Rhizobiales bacterium Ga0077525
CATTTTATCTTGCGCATGATCTTCTCCGAAAACCGGTTCCCGCTTTTCGGGATCATGCGCTCAGCTTCCGATGCCGAGGACGAAGGTCACGGCGATCCGGATGATTTGATCAGCGAGCAGAAAGAAGATCGAGGAGATCGCCACCATCACGAACACCATCGCGGTCGTGATCATGGTTTCCTTGCGCGAAGGCCAGGTGACCTTGCGCGTTTCCTCACGCACTTCCTGCAGAAACTTGAACGGGGACGTTGCCATGTTCCGTTGACCTTAAACCAACTTCAGCTTCGACCCGCACTATCTAGTCACGCAACTCCGCTTTCGCTTGCCGAAACGAAGCCTATCGCAAAATAAGCTTCCCTCGGATTCCTGCCGGCGGGCCACGTTGACCCCGCCCTGGCAGGGGCGGCAGGGTTCGAACCCGCGACCCCCGGTTTTGGAGACCGGTGCTCTACCAGCTGAGCTACACCCCTCCGGAAGCGGAAGCGGGATGTCATGCATGATAGAGCGTGACTTTGCAAGAGTGCCGAATGCCGCAACGGCCTCATTTCGGGCCCATTCCGGCAAACAGAGGGCAGGACTCTCGAATTAGAGGCCCTGTGAGGCCCGTTACGCGCTATCTCGCCCTGCTCGCCGCCTTATGGCCAAATCGCCGCCGCGCAGGACATTTTCGCCAACCGGCCGGCCCTCTCGCGGGCGGAAGAGCCGGCTGCCGCCTCGGCCCGTTGCGACCTGGCCGACCGGCCCGACAGCGCCCCGGCCACTACCGCTCCTGCCGGGTGAACCGGCAATACCGGCCTGCCTCAGCCGTGCGTCCCGGTGCGCCGCTCGTCATAGTTGGCCGTCGTGGCCACGCGCGGCGCGGCCCTGACGGGCGATGCGGCCGGCGACGGTTCTTCATCGGTGGTGTTATGGCGCAGCACGCTGACGCGCTCATCCATTTGCGCCGCCTGATGCTCCAGCGTCTTGGCGGTTGCCGCATTCTCTTCAACCAGGGCCGAGTTCTGCTGCGTGACCTCGTCGATCTGCGTCAGCGCCCGGTTGATCTGTTCGAGGTCCTTCGACTGATTGGCGCTCGCATGCGCGATGGCGGAAACGACTTCCGTGACCTTCTGGATCGAGGCAACGACCTCTTCCAGCGTCGAGCCGGCAAAGTTGACCAGTTCGACGCCTTCTTTGACCTGCATGGCGCTGTTGGTAATCAGGTTTCGGATGTCCTTGGCCGCTTGCGAGGAGCGTTGGGCGAGGCTGCGCACCTCCGATGCGACGACCGCGAAGCCGCGGCCTGCTTCGCCGGCGCGCGCCGCCTCGACGGCGGCGTTGAGCGCCAGCAAATTGGTCTGACGTGCAACCTCGTCGATCACGCCGATGATGTCCGACATCTGACGCGACGACGCCTCGATGCGAGCCATCGCTTCAACGGTCTGGGCCACGACCGAGCCGCCGCGATTGGCGACCTCTTGCGTGTCGAGAACCAACTGACTGGCCTGTTTGGCGCTCTCGGCGTTCTTGGTCACGGTCGCGGCCATCTGGCCCATCGACGCCGACGTCTGCTCAAGGCTTGCGGCCTGCTCTTCGGTCCGCTGCGACAGGTCGGTGGTGCTGGTCGAAATCTCGGCCGCGCCGTTGGCGACTTCGCTGGCCGACGATTTGATTTCCGAGATGGTCTCGGCGATCTGCACGGCCAAGCGGCTCATGCTCACATCGATCGCGGTGAGCGGCTTGACCAGCTTGCGCTGCACATAGAAAATGCCAATGCCAGCCGCCGCCAACATACTGGCGAAGGCGACGCACAGCAGCACGATACGATAGCGGGAAAGGCTTTCCAGCATTTGGGATTCGCTCAGCTTCATGCTGGCTTCCGCCGCGGCCACCAGCGCTGCAACGGTCTTGTCGAGGTCGCGCTGGATCGCCGCATTTTCGGCAACGGCGAAGATCGCAACCTGGTCCGCCTGCAACTCGCGATCGCGCAACGCGAATACGCCGTCGGCACTGCCGCCGAACGCAATCAGATCGGCCACGGCTTTTTTGATTTCCGGATTGGTCAGCGAGGCGGAGACCTTGCGCAGCAGATTGGCTGAGGAGTTGAAGCGGTCCTGAATCGGCACCAGCCTCGCCGCCTCTTTCGCCGCGGCGCCTTCGTTGATCACGGTCGTCAGCAAGTGGGTTTGGGCCGCGGTCTCGAGCGCGTTGCGCAGATCCGTCACCTGCTTGTTGACCAGTGTCTTGACCATGCCGGTCGACTTCTTGGCGGCATCTTCGCCGTTCATCATCAGACTGAAATTGAGATCGTCGACCAGCTTGACCAGGACGCCGCTGAGCGCCTCGTGCGTCTTGAAGATTTTCTTCAGCCGGTCGGCGCTGTTTTCTTCGCTCTGGTTCTGCGATTTGATATCGGCCGCCTGCAACAAGCCCGTAATCTGCGTCCGCAAGGGCGCGAAATCCGGTTCGTCCGGCAATTTCGCCAGCAGCCGGCGCGTGCGCTGCACGGCGATGGAATAGCGCTCCTCAAGCTGAACCAGGATCGGCGCCGACAGCGTCGAGGCGCCAGCGGCCAAGAGGCCGGTCGCCAAATTGGTTTCCGCGCCGAGATCGAGGATGACCTGCAACCGCTGCAGGCCGCCGTTCACAAACGTGCGAATGGCGCGATTGCCGACCTTGCCGACGTCCTCGGCGGCCGAGACAACTTCAAAATAGGAATCGTCGACGATCGGCGTCAGCTTTTCCGAAACCTGGCCGTGGACCTTGTGCACCGCCGCCTGCCGTTCTTCCAGTTGCGCTCGCAGCGCCGTACGATCCAAAATCGCTTTTTCCAGGATTTTAAGATTGCTATCGAGCCGCTGCGCGGCGTTCTCGACATCGGCGAAAGACCGATTACCACTCTCGCTGGCGCGCAGCCGCTCCATGATCGCGTTCAAATCGCCGCGCCGTGCAACCAGCGTGTCTGCGATGGCGCGCTGCTCGGTCGAATTGCGCGCGCTGACGAAACGCGCCGCGGCGGCCGAAATTTCGCCGGACATCGCCGACAAGCGTAGCGCATCGGTCATCACCGGAACATCGTGACCGGCAACACGCCTGAACTCGTGCTCGGTGGCGGAAAACGACCAGATACCCACGGCGGCGGCAACAACGGTCATCATCGCGACGGCGCCGAAGGCAATCTGCAGTTTGAGCCGGACACCAGCGCTGATCGATTTCGTCAGGTCGCTGATCCGCCGCAACGAAAGAGATTCCACGGCAGAGCCCGAATTGTGCTGATCCATTACGTCCCCACAACAATCCCCGGCCACAAGGCCAAACGTGAAACCAGAAGCAGCGCCGCTCGCGACGGCGCTGCCGTTGACACATCTAGTTCGAAGAGACGCGCACCAGCTTGTCGACCGGAACAAACTTGCCGTCGGCGCCGATCATGGTCATGAACACCTGATCGAGGCCTTCGTTGTCGTCGGCGCTGAACGTCATCGAAAGGCCGCCGAAATCGAATTTGCCGGTGCCCTTGATCGCCTTCAGAAAGCCTTCACGGGTCGGCGCGGCGCCGGCCTTGTCGAGCGCGGCAAGCGCCAGCCTGCCCGCCAGGTAGCCTTCCAGCGTCACGAAGTCGGGTTCGGCTTTGTCGTCGATGGCCTTCATCGCCGCCTGATACTCGGCCACGACCTTGATCGAGGCATCGCCCGGGAACGGCACCACCTGAGACACGACGACGCCCTTGCCGTCAGCGCCGAGTTCCTTGGCGAGCGCGTTGGCGCCGACGAAGGAAATGCTGACGAACACCGGGTTGAAGTCGGCCTTGCGCGACAGTTTGATGAATTCGGCGGTCGGCTTGTAGGCGCCGACCATGACGACTGCATCCGGCTCTTCGCGCTTGATGGTCAGCAGCGCGGTCTTCACCGCGATCGTGTTGCGCTCGTAAGTGCCTTCGGCGAGTATCTTGAGATCGCGCTTGTCCATGGCCTTTTTGAAGCCGGACAGGCCGGCGCGGCCGTAGGCGTCGTCCTGATAGAAGATCGCGATCTTCTTGATCTTGAGGTCTTCGGTCAGGTGGCGGACCCAGGCCTCGGTTTCCGCGTCATAACTGGCGCGAACGTTGATGACGTTGTCGAGCTTGGCGTTGCGCAGGAAGCCGGCGCCGGTGAAGGCGCCGACGAACGGCACCTTGGCGGCGGTTGCGAGCGGCTGCGCCGCCGCGGACGTCGGCGTGCCGACGGCGCCGATCAGGGCGAAAACCTTGTCGGTTTCGAGCAAGGTCTTGGTCGCGGCGATCGACTTTTCCGGCTCGTAGCCATCGTCGGCGCTGGTGAGTTTCACTTTGCGGCCCTGAACGCCGCCCTTTTTATTGGCTTCTTCGAAAGCGGCGCTCAATCCGGCTTTCATGCCCAGGCCCAGCGCGGCGGTCGGGCCGGTCAGCACCGCGGCCTGGCCGAAGGTGATGGTGTCGGCGGCGACGCCGTCTTCCGCCAAAGCCGGCGCGGCAAGCAACAGAATGCACGACGCAAACGATGCGGCGGCGAAGGCAGAAATGCGTGATGACATGGGAATCTCCGATTGAGGCCAGCAGGTACGGCGGCGCAGTTTCAATCGGAGGTCGAAAAGAACGGCTTAATTTCCATGACAATCTAGATTATCGCGCGGGCGATATTGGCCCCGCGCCGCCAAGGCGACGGCGGCCAACCTTGGCGGTCTGGTTGGCTCGCTAACCGCAGAGCCGGCAGGCGCGAGGGCTGGAGCGGGTGAAGGGAATCGAACCCTCGTATTCAGCTTGGAAGGCTGCTGCTCTACCATTGAGCTACACCCGCGGCGCCAGATCTGGCCTTCTTCCGAAGGCTATATAAGTTCGCCTTCCGAAGGGCAAACATTTAGGGCCCGGAACGCGCCGCAAAGCGATTGGGACTTGCGCTAACCCGCTGATTTACGATAGGGACCGGCCCGATGGGAGAGTGTCCCGAGCGGCAAAGGGGGAGGACTGTAAATCCTCTGGCTATGCCTTCGTAGGTTCGAGTCCTACCTCTCCCACCATTTCTTTGCGCGCTGATATCCCGCGCCGTTGCCCGCGGCCCTAAGGCCGCCTAAGGACATCCGGATCATGACATCCCGACCGACCGGCGGCCGCCCTCCCCAAGAGGGCAAATTTGGCGGCAAATTCGGCGCCAAACCGGGCGCAACGCACGAGCAGATCGGCCGCCGCGAGCGCGGCGAGCGGGCGCGGCGCGAAACCCTGCGCGGTGACGACGCCAGCGAGATCGTCATTATGTACGGCTGGCACACGGTGACGGCGGCGCTGCGCAACCCGGCGCGCGTCATCCGCAAGTTCCTCGTCACCGAGAACGCCGCCCGCAAGCTGACCGAGGAAGGCATCCAGTCGATGCTTTTACCGGAGATCGTGCGGCCGGCGGCCATTGCCGAGCGCCTGCTGCCGGACGCGGTGCATCAGGGCCTTTATCTGGAAACCGATCCGCTGCCCTCGCCTGCGGTCGAGAAAGTCCCGGCGCGCGGCATCGTCCTGGTGCTCGACCAGATCACCGACCCGCACAATGTCGGCGCCATTTTCCGCTCGGCCGCCGCTTTCGGCGTCACCGCCATCGTCACGACGCAGCGCCATAGCCCGGACGCCACAGGCGCGCTGGCCAAAGCCGCCTCCGGCGCGCTCGAATATGTGCCGCTGGTCAGCGTGCAGAACCTGGCGCGCGGCCTCGCCGCGCTGAAGGAAAGCGGCTTCCTCGTTGTGGGCTTGGATTCGGACGGCGAAGCCGATCTCGCCGCCTTGACGTTGCGCGCACCGCTGGCGCTGGTGTTAGGGGCCGAAGGCAAGGGTCTGCGCCAACTGACCAAGGAAATCTGCGACCACGTCGCGCGCATCGACCTGCCGGGTCAAATCAAGAGCCTGAACGTGTCGAACGCCACCGCGCTCGGACTTTACGTCGCCAGCCGCACAATCAAATCATAAGCCGAGCGTCAGAAATGCGAACGGCGGGCCCCCGCCCGCCGCCCGCGTCCCGCTAGCTCTTTAAATCTTATTCGGCGCTGGCGTTGGCCTTGTGGCCTTTGCGAAACAGCCGGATGTTCATGCGGTCTGGTCCAAGAATGGTGATCTCGGCCTCCGCGCTGATGACGCGCTTGACGTCGTTCTTTAAGTCGTTCTTGCCTTTGGGCGTGTCGATGACCGGCTCATCGACCACGGCGGTCGCAACGCGGCCGGTCTTGCCGCGAATTGGTTTTCCGTTCTCATCGAAATAGCGTTCGACAACGCGCGGCGGATCGTCGACGTAGCGCTTGGTTTCGATCACCACCGGCTCGCTGCGAACCACTTGCGTCGTGTTGATCACCGGTCGGCTAACTTTCGGCCGGTTGCGCAATTCCTCGACCAGCGCCGGATCTACCTTGCTGCGCTTGACCTCGCGCATCGTCGCCGGCGCCGCCACGTTTTTAGTTCGCCGCCGCTGTTGCGTCCGCACTTCTTCCGGACGACGAATGACATACGTGTTCGGCGCCACCTGCACGGCATAGGGCTGGTTCGATGGCACGGCATAAGGATAAAGCGGCGGCTGGTTTGAAACCGAGGAGTACCACTGCGCTTGCGCGGCGACCGGATGCAAACCGGCGGCGGCAAGAACAAGCACGGCAATGTTGCGCGAGGTCAAAATCATTGCGTTCACTTGAGCGGGGTTGAAGGTTGATCGATAGGCGGCGGCGCGTAAGCGCGCGGCGGCGGCGGATAGAGAGAGAGGGTCGACCACTCGCGGTAAAACGATTCGGCCGGCTCCGGCGCCTCGCGCACCGCCGTCAGGTCTTCATGGCGTCCGACCTTCGGCTTCTTGCCGGTGAACGGAAAATAATGGCGGTTCTGCCAGGGCGGCGCCCAGTAAGCGCGCACATAGACGCCCGGCTGATTGTCGTAGACGAGGAGTTGCGGCGCGCGCACGCCGTCACTCGCACCGGAAACGTAATCGGCGGCGTCTGCTTCACCGGCGACCGCGATCGCGACAGCAGCGGCAAATACAAGATTTGTTATTGCAAGGCGCGCGCGCATTCGACATCTCCGCGGAACATTTCGAATGCATTTTATACGAAGCCTTTACTCCGCGACGTTCATTCGCCAAGTAACATTAATCGCGCTTGCGGCTGCGCTCGCCTTCAAATTGTCAGTAATTTCGGCGCACAACGATACGACGCCGAATGCACCCCCCTCATCGTTAAAGTTAACTGGCAATGCCGCACCCACGATTTCCCGCAAGCAACACTTCGGCCGCCGCGCCGCGCGGCGATTTCCGCCGGCGCTATGAGGTCATCGTCAACGGCAAGTGCCCTTCACCGCGCCGGCGGCGTCCAACCCGCAGGCGCTCGCTGCCGCTCAGGCCGCGGGCTACCCAAAGGCCGGCGATACAAGGGTCCATACCGGACTCTGGTACCCAGTCGTGTTCGCGGCCATCACCGTGGTCGTGGGCGTGTTCTTCCTGCCCGAGACCAAGGGCCGCGACATCCACTAAGCGATCCGCGCGGGTGGCCTTTGTCGGTCCGCCCGCGCCCGGATTGGTCGTGTACGAACGAATACAAAGCGCCCGGCATTCCGTGCCGGGCGTTTTCTGATGTGAAATCAGTCTGAAAGCCCGCAGGCCATGTGGTGCCGGATGAGAGGATTGAACTCCCGACCTTCGGTTTACAAAACCGCTGCTCTACCGCTGAGCTAATCCGGCCCGGGCAGAGAGCTATCAGCGCTGCCGCGCTGCGACAAGCCGCCCGTCGCCCCGCCGCCGCGGCCTAAAAATAACTCAAAAGTCGGACGCCCGGGGGCAACCGGGACCTTGCACCGATCTTAGATTGTGCCAAACTGGTGGCGTTACTCGCAATACTTCGGAGATCTAGCATGCCTCAGGGCACCGTAAAGTGGTTCAATCCGACGAAGGGCTATGGCTTCATCCAGCCCCAAGAAGGCGGGAAGGATGTGTTCGTTCACATCTCGGCGGTCGAACGCGCCGGACTTAGCACGCTGAACGAAGGTCAGACCGTTCAGTTCGAACTCGTCGAGAATCGCGGCAAGACGTCCGCGGAGAACCTCAAGGTTAAGTAACCTCGTCGCCCGAGGCTGCTTTCGACCGCTTTGTCTGAAACTGGGTAGCCGCCGAGCTTTCGCTCGGCGGGTGTGTTGCTTTCGGCGAGCGCTTTGCTTTCGCCGGGAACCTCAGCGCGCGATCTTTTCCATATCGGGAAACGGCTCCAGCACGGCGTCCTTGCACAACGCCTTCACTTCCTTTTCGCCGTCGAAAAAACGGTCCAGCTTGGCCGAGACGAATGTCGCGGCGCCGTCCTTGGGCGCGCCGTAAGTGCCGTTATCCCTGCGCTCGGTATAGCGCACACAGGCGACGAAGCGCTCGCCCTGCCCGACCGATTTGAGTTCCGGCTTCGATACGGCAGCGCCCCGAATGCGCGTCGGGTCGTTGAGATAGGTGCGCATGAAGGCCAGGAGGTCGCGCTTGTAACCGTCCGGATAGACGTTCTGCGCTTCCCAGCGGGCCTTTAGTTCCGCCGGCGTCGGACCGACATCGCTGGCGCAGCCGGCCAGCGACGCGCCGAGCAGAAAAAGCGTAAAAAACGACAGGCTCCGCATTCGCATTTCTCTTTTCATCCTCGATGCCATTTCGAACTAATATCGGCGGCGCGGGGTTAGTTGAACATCCCCCGCGCAACGCGCGCAACAGCATAACAAGAAACGGGACATGATCACGCAGCTATCCCGCCGCAGTTTTCTCGCCGCCGCGGCGCTCGCCGCCGGCGCTGCGGCATGGCCGCGTCGTACGCTGGCCGCCGCGCCGCTTGCGACCGCGCAAGGCCCCGCCGCCTATCGCTACCGGCTCGGCGATTTTCAACTCACCGCGCTTTACGATGGGACCTGGTTTTTGCCAATCGATGGCAAGTTCGTCACCAATGCCAGCGGCGCCGAGGTCAACGAAGCGCTCGCCGCGGCCTTCCTGCCGCCAGACATCATGCCGATTTCGATCACGGCGCTTTTGGTCAACACCGGCAGCAAGCTGGTCCTGATCGACTGCGGCAGCGCCGGGCAGATCGCCGACACCGCCGGCTTCCTCAACGCGAATCTCGCCGCCGCAGGCCACACACCGGATGACATCGATATCATCCTGATTTCGCACCTTCATCCCGACCACATCAACGGCTTGCGCACCAAGGACGGCGGCAAGGTTTTTCCGAACGCGCAGATCCTCGTGCCGGAGCCGGAATGGACGTTCTGGATGGACGACGGCAACCAGAGCCGCGCCACCGGCTCGGTGCTCGGCTATTTCCGCAATGCGCGGCGCATTTTCGCCGACATCGCCAAGGACGTGCAGCGCTTCAAGCCGGGCGCCGAGATTGTCCCCGGCATTGTCGCGGTGCCGGCCTATGGCCATACGCCCGGCCACACCGCGTTTTCAGTCCAGTCCGGCACGCAATCGATGCTGGTGATGAGCGACACCGTGCGCAACCCGGAACTGTTCGCGCGCCATCCGGACTGGCAACCGATCTTCGACATGGACGGCGCGCTCGCCGTGACGACGCGGCGGCGCATGCTCGACCGCGCGGCGGCCGACCGCATGCTGGTCGGCGCCTATCATTTCCCGTTTCCGGCCTGCGGCCACATGATCAAGACCGCCACCGGCTACGAGCTGGTGCCGTCGATGTGGCGGCCGCTATAGCGCATGATCCCGAAAAGTGGGAACCGGTTTTCGGATAAGATCATGCACCGATTACAATTTTGACAATTTGGCGACGTCCACCGCCTGCGCGTAAGCGATCTTGGCGGCGGCATCGCCCGAGCCCTGTACATTGATCAAGAATTTGTTGGCCACCAGCATCAGGATATCGCCGTCCTGACTCTGAATCGCGCGCTGGCTGCCGACGCGGATCAGCTTGCCCATGGCGCCGGCCATGGCGGGATTGTTCAGCATCGGCGCAAACTGCATGACCATCGCGGAATCGCCGGTGATCGAGACATCGATGCTGTCACCTTTGTCGTTGGTATAAGTGCGGTTGGCGGCCGAAGCTCCGCCAAACATCGAGGCGCCGACAGCGTTGGCCTGCGCCTTTTCCGCTTTCCAGCCCGGCAGCGCCGCCGGCAACAAAGCCGCGAAAGCCTCGGCGTTCTTCTGGCCGATCAGCTGGGAGGCAAGATCGAGTGACTGCTTGGCGGTCGCGGTATCGCCGGACTGATAGGCTTTGCGCGCCTGGTCGATCGCATCGAGAATATCGTCGGCGGCGTAGGCCGGTACCGCCGAGACGGTCAACAACAACGCGAACGCCAGCCTGCGCAAGTGTGACATGAGATTGCCCCCTTAGAATCGCCTGAGGCACCAAGGCTAGCAAATTTGCAGAAGCACCGCGCGGCCGGGAAGCGCCCCGCCCGCGCGGCTTTCGCTAAAACGTCGCCCCGGCGCGCACCATGATCTGACGGCCCGGCAACGGATAAACCTGCACGAGCTGGTTGCCGGTGAAGCTCTGGTCAAGCGCGTAGTCGTAATAGCTCTTGTCGAACAGGTTCTGCACCGTCACCGACCAGAAAAAGCGGTCGATCTCGCCGCCGAGCCTGACGTCGAACACCGCGTAGCCCGGAATCATGTTGGCGCCGCCATTGGCTTCGTCGCCATCGGCATAGCGCTTGCCGGTGATACGCGCGCCGACATCGAGCGTCAGATATTTGCGATAGACATCCCAACTCGCGCCGGCGCTACCACTCCAGCGCGCGACCTCCGGAATATCGCTGCCGGCGAACGGGCCGGACCGAAACACGGCGCGCGTATAGCTCGCCGAGCCCTTGAGCCGCAGGCTGTCATTGACGCGGAAGGTTGCCGAATTCTCGACACCATAACGCCGCGTCGGGTCGAGATTGGTGTTGGCGAAAGTGATCGGGCTGAAATGCAGCTCGTCGGTGAGATACATGTCGTAGATGCTCGACTGCACGTCGAGCCGGCCGAAGCGCAGCCGCACGCCGCCTTCATAGTCACGCGACGTCTGCGTGCGCAGATTGAAGTTGGTCACCGTCAGGACCGGCGTTGCGCCGACGCGCTCGTCGATATTCGGCACGCGAAAGCTCTGCGCCATGCGCGCAAACACGGCGAACTGGCTGTTGAACCGGTGCTCGACGCCGAGATGCCAGGCGTTCTGCGTCTCGCTGGTATTGAGCGGCAGGCCTTGCGGATTGACGCCGAACGGCCCGGCCGGAGCCGTCGCATCGAACGTGTCGCGCGCGTCGAACGCATTGCGCTGGATGCGCCAGCCGAACGACAGATCCGTGTTGTCACGCCAGGTGAAGGTCGGCTGGGCGTAAAGCGCGATCGTCGTCTGGTTGAAGTCGTAGATATGGTTCGGCGCCGCGCCCTGGAACAGCGCACGATTGGCCTTGTAGGTCGTGCGGTACACATCGACGCCGGCGATCGCCTTGGCGCGCACATCGCCGAAACTGCGATCCATATTGAGGCGCGGCGTGAATGAAACCGCCTGCAGCGTCGTCTCGTTATAGGCGCTCGGCGTATTCGGCACCGGGAAAGTGGCATTGGTCGGGTTGAACGTGGCGAAGGTCGTCTCCTTGCGTCGCAAGCTGCCATCGACCGTCAGCTCGGCACCGCTCCACAGATCGCGGGTGACGCCGCCGCGCACGGCGATGTTGTTACGCTTGAGATTATCCAGCGGATAGTTGGTGCCGCGCGGATTGGCGCTGAATTGATTGAAATTGCCGACGAAAGGACCATTGGCGATGGTCAGCGGCCCGGGCAGATGCTGGTCGAGACGATCGGCAGCGATATTGAAGAACACCGAGCCTTCGTTGAGTCTGTAACGGAAGTCGCCGACCGCCTGGTTCTGCCTGGTCTTGTTGTTGTCGCGGTAGCCGTCGGTGTTGAACGTGTTGGCGAAGACGGCGGTCGAGAACGGGCCGAACGAGCCGCTCGCCGAAAGCTTGGCTTCCCTGGTCTGGTACGAGCCGAAGCCGGCCTCGACCCGCGCATTCGGCTTTGCACCGACCCCGCTCTTGGTGACGATGTTGATGACGCCGCCGACAGCGCCGTCGCCATACAGCACCGCGCCGCTATTGCCGCGGGTGATCTCGATACGCTCAATGCTGTTGCGCGGGATCAGGCTGAAGTCGAAACCGGTCAGGTCGGAATCGTTGAAGCGTCTCCCGTCGACCAGCACCAGAACGTTCGACGGCGCGGTGACGCCGAAGCCGCGCATGTCGACCGTGGTGCCAGTGCCGTTGACGCCGCCGTAAAGGCTAGTGGTCTGGATGCCGGCTTCGCGCGACAGCAAATCCTGCAAGGTCGATTCAGGCGCGCGCTGAATGTCCTCCGCGGTGATGACCGTGGTCGATGTCCCGGCGATGCCCTCGCCCAGACGGCTCGACGATACGTCGATGGTCGGCAACGTCACCCGCTTGTCGGCGGAATTGTCCTGCGCGAGCGCCGTTTGCACCAGCAGCGCACCGGTCGCGACCGCGCCGAGCCATTTAATATTCATTCCCATCACGCAATGTCCTTCGTTTGCGCGCCCGCTTGGCGGGTCGCGCATGGGTGAAACCAAACCCGTACGAAGGACATGAAAACGCGACACGGCGCTTTGAACGCGCGGACCGTTTACCTGCCGAGGCCGTGGAAAACTTTTCCACGGACAATCGCACGGGCATTGACGTCACCGCTGCGAAAGCGCGCTCCGTATGGACCTCCCGTCCACCGGTTGGGTGACCGCGCTGGCAGGTCTCCTGGCTCGCGGGTCATCGCCCAGTTGCGTCCGGCCTTCCCAGGCTCCCGAAGGATCCCAGTGGCCATATGGACGCGGGCTCGCCGCTTACAGTTGCGGGGGCAGCCACGGATTAACGCGAAAATCGAAAGGCCGATAAGCGCGCGAAATCCCGTGTTCCCTCTTTCGTCCCCGGAGCGACCCGGAGAACCAGCACAATTAACAATCAAATGTTCCCATTGATTGCCGCACGGAGTCAAGGACCGTGGTTTTGCGCCGCCATTTCGCGCTGCCGGTTTGTACGCTTTGGCCGGGACTACGGGGGGCTTTTCGGTGTTATCCCCATATCGGTCGATCCGTGCTCACGAATAGTTTTATTCGCGTCACCGGGATTTGGCCTAGTCTTGTGCCGCTCGTGTTCGCGTCGGCTCACACCCCAACGAGGTCCGCCTATGATGCCCCACACATTGACCAAAGCGCTGCGCCATCTCGCCATGCTCGCCGTCGCTGGACTGTTGGTGACTGCCTTCGGCGCCAAGCCGCTTTACGCCGCCGGCACCGATAGCCCGGCCCCGCCGGTCGACGACAGCCAGAAGAAAGACAAGAAAGGCAGCGCCATCGAAGAGCAGGAGCGTCAGCTCGCCAAAGCCGAACAAGATGCGAAATTCTTGCGCGACTATCGCGCCGCGCGCGACATGATTCTCGCCGGCAATTACGGCGCGGGCATCGCTGCCTTGCACGCGCTCGGCCATGACCAACACCCCGACGTCGCCAACTACATCGGCTACGCCAACCGCAAGATGGGCAATTACGACCAGTCGAAGATCTGGTACGAGGCGGCGCTCAAGGCCGACCCGAACCACACCCGCACCTGGTCCTATTTCGGCATGTGGCACATGGAGCAAGGCAATCGTCTCAAAGCGCAGGACTACCTCGCCAAGGTGAACGCCCTGTGCGGCGACACGGCCTGCAAGGAATACACCGAATTGAAAGCCGTGATCGACGGCAAGGCGAGCTATTAAAGACCAGAGGCGGCGCAAGGTGCTGCCGCGTCAAAGTTCGCGACATGGAAGGAAAATGCCCGCTTCTCAAAGCGGGCATTTTTTCAATTGCTGGCAATCGACGCGAATTCTATCGCAATACAACGCACGGATTTAACCGCGAAATCGCCCGCTCAATTTTGTTAATTTAGAATGCGACCTAATTCAACGGCGCCTTAGATTCTCGCGTGCAAACAGGTCCCCGCACACAGGCGAAAGACGAAATCTGATTCGCCGTCCGGAATACCTCTCGATAGCCCGTGATGCCCCGCACCCGTGAGCGGGCAACCAATAAGGGGCTATCTATGGATCAAGCTACCCTGCCCGCTCGCGCGCAACCGCCCGAGCAAGCCGTTTACGGCGCGAACGCGGCAGCCGCGGGCGAAGATGCCAGCGTGGCCTCACGCACCGACTTCATCAGCTTCGCCATCGGCGACGGCCAGTATGGCGTCGACATCATGGCGGTGCGCGAGATCAAGGGTTGGGTCGATATCACCCATCTCCCCAAACAGCCCGAATACGTGCGCGGCGTCCTGAACCTTCGCGGCAACATCGTACCGATCGTCGACCTGCGCTGCCGCCTCGGGCAAGGCCTCACCGAACCGACCCCTCTGCACATCGTCATCATCGTGCAGATCGGAGCCCATCAGATCGGCCTGATCGGCGACCGCGTCCTCGACATCGTCTCGGTCGAAACCGCCAACATCCAGCCGGTGCCGCGCGCCGGGCACGTTGCGGTATCAGACTTTCTTCTCGGCCTCGCCATTCTCGAAGACACGATGATCGCGCTGATCGACATCCCGAGTCTGCTGTCGGAACGGCTGGCCGGTGAAATCGAAAACGCCGCGAACGTACCCTCGTAACTCAAGCCCGCCCCCCAACACTCATTCGATCTCAGATTCACTCAAAACGGAAACAAGCATATGTCCTGGTTTCTCAACGTTCAAATCGGCCGCAAACTCGCGCTTGCCTTCTCCCTGATCATCATGGTCCTGGCAGGCATGACCGGCATCGTCATCAACAGCCTGTCGTCGATCAATTCGGCGGTTCTCTGGAACGTTCATACCTATGAAGTTCTGGAAGACGCTGCCAAACTGGTGTCCGATATGGTCAACATGGAAACGGGTGTCCGCGCCTATCTTGTCACAGGCGACGAGAAATTTCTCGAACCTTACAAGAAGGGACGGGAAAGCCTGGAAACTCATTTTGCCAGTATCAAGAAGGCGACATCCGACAACCCCTCGCAACAGCAGCGTCTCGACCAGTTCAAGGCGCTGGCCGACAGGTGGCTGACGACGGTCGCGGAAGTGCAGATCAAGTTGATGGCCAATCCGGCGACGCGCGAACAGGCCCGCGCCATGGAAGCCTCCGGCGCCGGCAAGGCTTCGATGGACGGTATCCGCGAAATCGTGGCCCAGATCGACAAGACCGAGCGCGATCTCCTCGGCGTGCGCAAAGCCGCTCGGGAATCCGCAGCGAGCTTCGCCTTCTGGGGAATGAGCATCGGCGCCGGTTTCGTCGCCCTGTTCTCCATCGGCTTCGGGGCCGCGCTGACCCGCGCCATCGCCAAACCGATCGTGGCGCTGACCGCTGAGTTGAAAAAACTCGCCGATGGTGACTTCAACGTCACGCTGACCGGCCTCGGCCGCAAGGACGAGATTGGCCAGATCGCCGACGCCGGCGAACTGATCGTCGAACGCTTCGGCGCGACCATCACGACGATCAAGGTGTCGTCGAGCGAGGTCACCAACGCGGCCGCCGAGATTTCGAACAGCACGACCGATCTGTCGCAGCGCACGGAAGAACAGGCCGCAAGCCTGGAAGAAACCTCCGCCGCGATGGAAGAAATGACTTCGACGGTCAAGAAGAACGCGGAAAATGCCCGTCACGCGAGCGAGCTTGCCAACAGCACCAGCGACGTTGCTGGCCGCGGCGGCGAGGTCGTGACTAAGACGGTCAACGCGATGGCCAAGATCGAAGAATCGTCATCGAAGATTTCCAACATCATCGTCGTCATCGACGAGATCGCGCGCCAGACCAACCTTCTGGCGCTGAACGCCGCGGTCGAAGCGGCCCGCGCCGGCGACGCCGGACGCGGCTTCGCCGTGGTCGCTTCGGAAGTGCGCAGCCTTGCGCAACGCTCGTCCCAGGCCGCCAAGGATATCAAGGACCTCATCACCAGCAGTACGACGCAGGTGAAGGAAGGCGTCGAACTCGTCAACAAGGTCGGACAGTCGCTCGACGAGATCGTCGATTCCATCAAGAAAGTCACGGCCGTTGTGTCCGAGATCGCTCATGCGAGCGTCGAACAGTCCACCGGCCTTGATGAAATCACCAAGGCGTTGACGCAGATGGACGAAGTCACGCAGCAGAACTCGGCGCTCGTTGAAGAAAATGCCGCGACTGCCAAGACCTTGGAACAGCAGGCCAAGGCGATGTCGAACGACAAGCGCATTGCTTTCTTCCGGCCGCGTGAATCCGCCAACCAGCACCACACGTCGTCGTTCGGCGGGGAAAACACCCAGGCGCAGGATCAGGCCGCTCCGGAGCCAGTCGCGGCCCCGGTCGTTGCCAAGCGCCGTGCTCCCGCAGCGCCTGCGCGCGCCGCCGCCCGGCAAAGCGCAGGACCGGCCCGCAACATGCAGTCCGCACTGGCGGTTGCCGTCAACGCGCCGGCCGACTGGAAAGAGTTCTAGTTCTAGCGCCAGCGATAGTCTGGAAAGAACACTGGAGGACCGGAGCAATCCGGTCCTCTTTTTTATGGCAAGCGCTTTTCTTTCACCTCTTCATAAGCACGCGCGGCCCACCTCGACAATCTTGCCTCAAGTCGTCTAGACCGGCAGCGCCCGGCCGGATTGGCCGGCTCTTCATCTTGTCCTAGAGTGCGCCCTATGAATTCGCCGGCCCAGCCGTTCAAGCGCATCGCCTTTGTCGCCAGCCAGACGCCGGAGGCGCGTACCGCCTTCGACCTGCTCGTGGCGCGCTATGGCAATGCCGAGCCGAACGAGGCCGACGTCATCGTCGCGCTCGGCGGCGACGGCCTTATGCTGCAAACGCTGCACCGCTTCATGAAATCCGGCAAGCCGATCTACGGCATGCACCGCGGCACCGTCGGTTTCCTGATGAACGAATTCAACATTGAACGCTTGGGCGAACGCCTGGCAGCCGCGCAGACCACGGTCATTCATCCGCTCGTCATGCAGGCGCGTGACGGCGCCGGGAAAGTGCACGAGCATCGCGCCATCAACGAAGTGTCGCTGTTTCGCCAAAGCGCGCAGGCCGCGAACCTGCGCATCCTGATCGACGGCCAGGAACGGCTCGCCGAACTGGTTGCCGACGGCGTGCTGGTGGCGACGCCGGCCGGCTCCACCGCCTACAATCTGTCGGCGCAAGGCACGATCATTCCGATTAATGCGCCGCTGTTGGCGCTGACGCCGATCAGCCCGTTCCGGCCGCGGCGCTGGCGCGGCGCGCTGTTGCCGGACAAGGCCAAGGTCACCATCGAGGTGAAGGATGCCGACAAGCGGCCGGTCGCCGCCGTCGCCGACCATGACGAGGTGCGCCACGTCACCAGCGTCAGCATCGGCATGGATCATTCCATTTCGCTGAACCTGCTGTTCGACCCCGGCCACAACCTCGACGAACGCATCTTGCGCGAGCAGTTCGGGTTTTAATTCATGGCGACAGTTCAATTTGCGGTGAACGGTCAATCGGTCCAGCTCGCGCTCGACAACGAAGAGACGCCGCTGCTCGATGTTCTGCGCAATGAACTCGGCCTGATGGGCACGCGCTTCGGCTGCGGCCTAAACAGTGCGGCTGCTGCATGGTGCTGATCGACGGCGTGCCTGAGAAATGCTGCGCCAAGCCGGTCTGGAGCATCGCCGGCAAAAGCATCACCACCGTCGAGGGCATCGGCACGCCGGCGCTTCCGCATCCATTGCAGCAGGCTTTCATCGACGAGCAGGCCGGCCAATGCGGCTATTGCCTTTCCGGCATACTGATTTCGGCCAAGGCGTCGCTGGCAAAAACTCCGTCACCGACGCGCGCCGAGATCGCGCAAGTTTAAGCGGCCAGTCCGCGGCCGTCGCCTGGTCGGTTTCGCGCGGCAATGCCGTATATCGCCCGTCTCAGTGCGCCATCAGCACCGGCAGCGTCGCATTGCCGAGAATGTGGCGGGTCGCCCCGCCGAAGATCATCTGCCGCAAACGGCTCTGCGTATAGGCGCTTTTGACCACCAGATCGCAACCCAGCGATGCGGCATGCTCAAGGGTGATCTCGCCGATCGCCTCGCCGGAACTGCGGTCGCTTTTCTTCAGTGTCAGAGCTTCCGCCTTCACGCCATTGCGGCGCAGATGAAGCGCCGCGTCCTCGCCCGACGGCCCGGAGGTCGCGCCGCCCTCCACCATGAGGACGGTCACTTTGTCAGCACGTTGCAGCAGCGGCAGCGCAAAGGAATTGGTGTGCGCCTGTTCGGTGCTGCGGTTCCAGGCGACCAGCACGTTGCGGCCGATGGTCTTCGGCACTTCTTTCGGCACGATCAGCACCGGCCGGCCGGCATCGAACAAGGCCGACTCCAAAGGCGGCATGCGCGGATTTTCCGCCGACGCGCCGGGCCGGCCGAGCACGATCAGGTCGAACACCCGGCCATAGCTGCCGATATAGGCGTCCTCGGCGGACTCGGCACGCGGCCAGCCGTAGGAATAGCTCGCCGGCGCCTGCCCGCCCGGCGGCACCTTGTGCGCCTCCATGAAGGCCTGGAAGGTGGCCTTGGCCTCGTTGGCGGTATCCGGCTCAAAGGCGCCGGAAATCGCAAGACTCGAAACTGGTTCGACCGTGACATAGGTGCCTGGTGACGGTCGCACCGCAAAACCCTCCATATAACTGTCGAAAATCTGCGCCATCAGCCGCGCACCCTCCAGAACGGATGTCATGGCATCGTGATCTTCGGTCGGGATGAGAATGGTTTTCATGAGGGTTACCATCCGGTTTGCTGTGGCAGGCCGGAATCCGGCCCGGCGTTGCGGAGCTTAAATGGCGTCGCGGCAATAACCAGCCCTTATTGCACAGCCCGGCGGCGGCTTTTGCCCTTAAAACTGCGCCTAAATACCGCCCCTCCCCGGTTGAGGGCGTGCAGCCGAAACCGTCCGTTAATACCGGCTCAGTAGCCTGCCTCCAATGAGGTATCGGGCAGGACGCCCGAGGCCCGGGGTCCCATGGTCCGTATCGATTTCAATCGTCTGCGTTTCCTCGTCATTGACGACAACGCCCATATGCGCCGGATTCTGCGCACGCTTTTGCACGGTTTCGGCGCCCGCGAAGTCTATGAAGCGGAAGACGGCGCGGCCGGCCTGGAAGCCTTCACCCACTACATCCCGGACATCATCATCACCGACTGGGCGATGCCGATCTTCGACGGGCTGGAGCTGGCGCAGATGATCCGCCAGCCCGGCGCCAACGCCAATCCTTACGTCGCCATCATCATGCTGACCGGCCACTCGGAAAAGAAGCGCGTCACCGCCGCGCGCGACGCCGGCGTCACCGAATTTCTCGCCAAGCCGATCTCGGCCAAGGGCCTCTACCAGCGCATCGTCAATGTGGTCGCTAATCCGCGCCCCTTCATCAAGACCAAGACCTACTTTGGTCCCGATCGCCGCCGCAACGTGAACGCAAGCTATGTCGGCACCGAACGCCGCAAGGGCGGCAAGGCCGACCTCATTCGTCAAACCGCTTTGCTCGAAAAAGTTCGCGCACCAGGCTGACAAAGGCAGCTTTAAACCATGGCTCCGCAAAAGAACACGGCCGCGATCGCCACCTACGGCGATCACGAGGTCATCAAACCGGAAAACAAACTACGCAAGTATGTTTCCGACACGCCGTTCGTGCCGGGCGAGGACGATCCGGTCGCCCGCGCCGAAGCGGCGCTCGCGGAGCTGTCGGGCGAATTCGGTTCGATGATGGACGAGGAATGCGACCGTCTCGACAAGGAACGCCGCGCCGTGTTGAAGCAAGGCTTTACCAAAGCCACCACGGAAAAACTGTTCCATGCCGCGCACGACATCAAGGGCCAGGCCGCGACCTTCGGTTACCCCGCGGTCGCCTCGGCCGCCGACAGCCTGTGCCGGCTGATCGAGTATACGCCGGACGCGACCCGCATCCCGTCCCGACTGGTCGATCAGCACGTCGATGCCGTGCGCGCGATTTATCGTGAATACACCCGCTCCGACGCGCAGAACCTCGCCGGCATTCTCAGCGCGCGCTTGCGCGAAGTGACCGACGAATTCCTGATCCACGAAAACCGCAATCGCCCGGATATTCTCGAGCAGATCACCGGCGGGCCGTCGATCGTTCCGGAGTGAATTCTGTCGTCCCCGCGAAGGCGGGGACCCAGTATCCCCGTTCTTGGTGACAACGAAGGCTTGCGATTACTGGATGCCCGCATTCGCGGGCATGACAGTTTAAACTACGCCACCATGCGGGCGTGTTCGAGCTGCGGCGGGTACGGCATCGCTTGATCGTTGGCGACCAGATCGTCGCAGAACATGCGCGCTTCCTCGCGCGCGGCCTCGACCGCGAAGCGCCGCAACAGCGACAACAAGGACGCCATGCCCTCGCTGCGCTCGGCTTCGCACGCCGCCAGCACCCGTTCGACCATGCGGCGCTTCAAGCGCGAGACGCCGCCATGCTCGCCGACCAGAATGCCGTCGCGCAGCGCCGCGATCGCTTCGCGGAACGCCGGATAGGCAGCGCTAGGCAGCCCGGCTTTGCCGAACAGAGCGCGGAAGCCGGAAATGTTCTTGTCGTGGATGTAACTGGTGACGCGGTCGAGCGGCATGCCGGACAATTCCGCCAAAGCCTCTTCGAACAACACGACATTGCCGGACAACAGCGCGCGCAGGATCATGCCGGCGGTCAATTGCCCGCTCTGGCGCAGATGCAGCATCAGTTCGCCGATTTCCTCGTAAGGCGTCTCGGCGGCGAGCGCCAGGGTCGCCTTCTCGCACGCCTCGCGCGCCGCGTATTCGGCGTGTTCGGGCCCGAGCCAATGGCGCGCCGACACGAAGCCGGCGAGCGTCTGCGACAGCTTGGCGAGCAGCGCCTGGCGCACCGCCATCGGCAGGTCGGGACGGCTGACAAGATTTTCGCGGATCGGCGGCAAATGGCCGAAGCGCTCGACAATGCGGTTGATCGAGAACGGCGCAATGTCGGCGTCGTTGTTTTCCAAAAGCGCCAGGCAGGCCTGCGCGGGTCCGACTTCGGCAATCGCCGCCGCCAGCGGCCGCGACAGCAGCGCACGGCCGGCAATGGCGATCTGCGCATCGGGGTGTCCAGTGGCGAACAGGTCGACGAGATCCTCGTCGTTCAACAGAGGCGAGCGCGCCAGAAGCGGCAGCGCGACATCGGGCTGATCGGCCGCCAGCGCATGCACGACGATCGGCGGCGCTTTTTGCGATGATGCGAACACCTCGGAGAGCGCGCCGCGCACCAGAGGCGACGGATCGTCCAAGAGCATGATCATCGCACCTTCGGCGGCGGCGAGATCGTCGGCGGATAAATCGGAGTGGAGATAGGCGCGGGCCAGCGCGGATGTCGCTTCGGCCCGTTCACCGGCCGGCGCATGGCGGATCCATTGCAGAAACTGACGAACAATCATGACACGACCAAACGCTACAACAATCGCCGTCAACAGCGGCGAACGCGAAAAGCCTATGTCAGGACGCTTAACAAACCGTTCACCATAGGAATTGATGAAACGTTAACGACGATTATCGCGCATGAAGCCGTAGCGCTCACGCCTTGCCGTTGAAAATTCCGCGCGCATTGGTGGCGCCGTCGGTGAACAGGTCAAGGCCGCGCCCACTGCGCGCCGCGCCGGGATTTGCGCCCGCCTGATCGGCGGCGGACGGCGTCCACAGGCTGGCGACGGTTTGCGAAACAGGTTCTTCGCCACGGTCGCTGAACATCGCCTGGAACAGCGGCCGCGAATCCGCAATCGCCTGCATCTTACTGCGCGCATCGGCGAGCGCCTGCGTGATGCCGGCGGTATCAGGCGCGGTGACGCCTGCCCGGCCCGGCGTCTTGATCGGCGAATTGGCGGAAACCGGCACGCCTGAGAAAGCCATGGACGGAATCTGCGCCGCAGCCAGCGGCTGAACCGCCGCCGCGACGGGATCGGCAGGCCGCGCAACGGAGGCGACCGCGACCGTGCTGGCATTGTCGAATTTGCCGGTCAGCCTTGCATAGACCTGACCGATGGTGCGGGCGCTGCCCGAGCTGTCGTAGAAAATGCTGCGGTTGGCGGCGGCGGCGGCGGGAAACATCCGCGCGGCATTGGCGTCGGGCCGCGAATCGGCGGCGTTGATCATCTTGCCGGCGCCGTCGGGCCCGAGAAAATGCGCGATGTAGAGTTCGCCTTCGGTCGGCCGGCGTCCGATCGAACCGGTGAGCTGGAACGCATTGGCGCGCGAGAACGCGCCGGCCATCAGCGCGCTGGTTTCCGGATCGCTGCGCAGCTTCATGATCGCGGCGCGCGCGGCCGGATCTTCGACACTGTAGCGGCCATCGCTGGATTTACTGATCGCGTCGGCATATTGGCCGAGGCCGAGCGACGCGCCCTCCTGCTTCATGGTGCCGAGCCAGGTCTGGTCGATGAACTGGTAAAGCCCCTTGGCCGACGAGGTCGCCGCCTGCGCCTGCGGGTTCAGCCCGGATTCGATCTTGGCCGTGGTGAGCAAATATTGGAAACTGATGCCGGTCGATTGCGACGCCTGGCGGATCGCACCCGTGATCTGAGACGCCGGATTGTTGGAGACGGAATCGATGGCCATCGGGCTGCCCTTGGGAGGATCGCGGCTGCACTTGCCAACAGGGCCGTGAACGGACCTTTCGACCATGGGGATTTATGGTAAACGAAGCGTTAACGGCGGGCCCTCGGCCCGGTCACGCGATACCGGAGAATGAGCGAATGAGCGAAGAAATAAAGCGGCACAAGCGCGGCGGCCTCTACTTCGAGGATTTCGAGGTCGGCAAATTGTACGAACACCGCTACACCCGCACCGTCACGCAAATGGACAACATGCTGTTTTCCAACATGACGCTCAATCCGCAACCGCTGCACATCGACCGGCATTTCTGCGAGACCGAGACCGAATGGGGCCAGCCGCTGATGAACTCGCTGTTCACGCTCGGCCTGATGATCGGCATTCAGGTCTCCGACATGACGGTCGGCACGACGATTGCCAATCTCGGCATGACCGACGTGAAATTTCCCAATCCGTTGTTCGAGGGCGACACGGTGAACTGCACGACGACGGTCGTCAGCAAGCGCGAGTCGAAGTCGCGGCCGAATGCGGGCATCGTCGAATTCCACCACAAGGCGTTCAAGCAGGACGGCAGTCTGGTCGCGGAATGCCACCGCAATGCTTTCATCAACATGCGGCCCAAGTAACAAGGCAAGAAGAAAACATGCGCTCACTTCTGTTCGTGCCGGCCGATGCCGGACCCAAGCTCGACAAGGCGATGGCGTCGGGCGCCGACGCCGTTATCATCGATCTGGAAGATTCGATTTCGCCGGAGCGCAAGGTGCATGCGCGCGCCGCGTGCTTTGAATACCTTAAAAACGTGCAACCGAAGGCGCAGCGCCCGCGCCTGCTGGTGCGCATCAACGGCCTCGACACCGGCGAGACCGATGCCGACCTCGCGGCCATCGTGCCCGGCAAGCCGGACGCCGTTCTGTTTCCGAAAGCAGAAGGCGGCGCCAGCCTCGTCCATCTCGACGCCAAGCTGACGGCGCAGGAGGCGATTGCCGGCGTCGACGAAGGGTCGATCAAGGTGCTGGCGCAGAATGTCGAGTCGTCGCTCGGTCTGTTTATGGCCGGCACGTTTCGCGGCGTCTCGCCGCGCCTGATCGGCATCACATGGGGGCCGGAGGATTTGTCCGCCGAACTCGGCGCCGAAGCCAACCGCGACGCAAACGGCATTCTCACCGAGCCCTATCGCCTCGCGCGCTCGATCTGCCTGTTCAGCGCCGCGGCGGCGAAAGTGCCGGCGATCGAGACCATTTATGCCGATTTCCGCAACACCGATGGCCTGCGCCGCGAGACGATGGAGTCGCGCCGCGACGGCTTCACCGGCCGCCTCGCTATTCATCCGGCGCAGGTGCCGGTCATCAACGAGGTTTTTACGCCGAGCGCGGAGCAGATCGAGAAAGCCAAGGCCGTCATCGCCGCCTTCGCGGCGCAGCCCGGCGCCGGCGCGGTCGGCATCGACGGCAAGATGTATGACCGGCCGCATCTGGTGCGGGCACAAAGGTTGTTGGGAAGCCTTACTCCGTCATCCTGAGGTGCGAGCCGTCAGCGCGCATACGCGCTACGGCGAGCCTCGAAGATGAACGGCCACATGGGCGCAAGGACAGGGCCGTCGTCCTTCGAAGGCCGCGCTTTGCGCTCGCTCCTCAGGGTGACGGCTTACTTCTCGTACACCTTGCCCGGATCGAACGTCTTGCCGGCGTCCCTGAACTCAAGCTTGACCGCGCCGGTCTGCCCCAACGGCGCTGCGCGGTAGAAGCACGAGCGGCGGCCGGTGTGACACGCGCCCGGCCCTTCCTGTGCGACCTTGATCCAGACCGCGTCCTGGTCACAGTCGACGCGCAGTTCGCGCACGCGCTGAACGTGGCCGGACTCTTCGCCCTTCTTCCATAGCTTTTGGCGGGAGCGCGAGAAGTACCACGCCTCGCCGCTCTCGATGGTTTTTGCCAACGCCTCGGCGTTCATGTGCGCGACCATCAGCACGTCGCCATTGGCGACGTCGGTCACCACCGCGGTGACCAGCCCGTCGGCGTCGAATTTGGGAAGAAGCGTGAGGCCTTCTTCGATGTCGTGAGAGTGAGTGGACAAGGAATGCTCCTGGCTCTCCTCATCACCCCATCAGGTGCGAGCGCCGTTTACTTGCCGCGCAGCAAGGTCATGAAGCGGACCAGCTGGTTGGGGTCTTCGCGGAACGCGCCGGAGAAATGCGTCGTCACCGTCAAGGCGCCGGGCTTGTTCACGCCGCGGATCGACATGCACATGTGCTCGGCCTCGATCATCACCGCGACGCCGCGCGGCTTGAGGACCTCCTCGATCGCGGTGGCGACCTGCGAGGTGAGATGCTCCTGCGTCTGCAGGCGGTGCGCGTAGACATCGACCAGCCGTGCCAGCTTGGACAGGCCGACGACCCGGTCGGTCGGCATATAGGCGACATGCGCCTTGCCGTAGAACGGCATCATGTGGTGCTCGCAATGCGAGTTGAAGCCGATATCCTTGACCAGCACGAAGTCGTCATAGCCGCCGGTCTCGCTGAAGGTGCGGTCGAGCACTTCGGCAGGGCAGGCGCGGTAGCCTTCGTAGATTTCCTCATAGGCGTCGATGACGCGCTTCGGCGTATCGAGCACGCCTTCGCGCGCGGCATCGTCGCCGGCATAGGCGATCAGGGTGCGCACGGCCTCCTCCGCCGCCTCGCGCGACGGGCGCGGCGTATTCGGCGTCGGCGCCGCCCGCACATGGTCGGACAAGCCCTTCTGCTCGAATGGCTTGATGATTGAGTTCTTGGCGTCCATCGGTCTCTCCGTTCGACCCGCGCAATCGCCCTTTAGACTGCGCCGGGAGTGTCACCGGGGTGGCCGCGCCGTATGCCCCTTTTCGAGCAGAAGGACGCGCATTCCATTTGACACAGCCCCCGGGCCTGCGAAACGGTCGGGAAGCCATGTGCCGGTGCGAGAACCCCTTCTCGTACCGGCCGGACGATCCCTATATATTGCTTTGTACGGGTGAAGCAATGTGCCGGATCATCCCGGAGTGGGCCAATTTCGATGCTGAATGATGTCTATAATGCCAAAATCCTCGATCTGGCCGGCAATATCCCCCGGCTCGGCCGACTCGAGAGACCGGACGCCAGCGCCACCGCCCACTCCAAGCTGTGCGGGTCCACTGTAACCATCGACCTCAAGATGGAGGGCGGCCAAGTCTCCGACTTCGCCCATGACGTGAAGGCCTGCGCCTTAGGCCAAGCCTCGTCCTCGATCATGGCCCGCCATGTGGTCGGCTCCTCGCCGGCCGAATTGCGCGCCTTGCGCGAGACGGTGCGCAAGATGCTCAAGGAAAACGGCGCGCCGCCGGACGGCAAATGGGCCGACGTCGCCCTGCTCGAGCCGGTGCGCGACTACAAGGCGCGCCACGCCTCGACGCTGCTAACCTTCGACGCCGTGGTCAAAGCCGTCGATGAGATCGAAGCCAAACGCAAACAGGCGGCGGAATAGCCCGCCGCCTGCTTTTGCCGTCTCGCGTCTGGGCGCGATCAGTCGAACGTCGCCGAGGTGGTGTCGCTCTTGCGGTTGTAGCGGATGGTGATTTTCGACACCTTGCACAGATCGATGTCGTGCCAGACGGCGGACGAATCGTCGTCGTCATAAACCACCTTCAGGTCCCACATGCAGGTCTTGCCGACCCGCTTGAACCTGATCTCCTTCTGGTCGCCGTCATCGAGCGTGTCGTCGCGGCCGAGAATGTCTTCTTCCCAGTCATCGGCCTTGCTCGGCGAAATGTAGACTTCGCTGATGTCGTAGCCGGTGCGGTTGACCAAAAGAAAGTCCTGGCGCGACTGCGCTTGCGCCGGCAACGCCGATGCGAACGCGCAAACCAGCATCGCCAAGGCGATGACAATATTTTTCATGCAAGCCCCCGAATTGATGTTGCGCGGAGCATTTGGCATGGCCGCCATTCGCTGACAAGCATACGCGGCGCTAAAACGGAGATGAAAAAAATAGCAGCATGCCCGATAAATGCACGCGCCGCGCGTTGTCGCTGAGTTTCTACTGCGCCGAGGCCAGGCCGCCGGTCTTGCGCAGCGGCAGATCGGCGCGCGCGCCGAGCGGCTTGTTGCAGCCCGCCACCAGCCGCGGCAGGCTCTGCTGCGCGCCGGTATTGCCGATGCGGATAATCGTCACCATGCCCTTGCTGGTGGTCTCGATCACCATCGAATGGCTGCCCGGGCGGGCGAAGTCGCGGATCAACGAAGCCGGCACCGTGCCGGCGGCGTAGCTAACCAGTTCGTCCGGTCCGCTATGGCGTTGCGAAGTGCCAACGGCGAGCTTGGCGCGCGCGCCATGGGTGCGCAATACAACGCTGTCCAGTTTCACCGGCAGAGAGATGCCATCGCCGCCGCCGCGGCGTTCGATGTAACTGAGCTCGAAGCTGTCGGCGTCCGCGCCGCAAGCGACGACCAGGTCGAAGCTGCCGATCTTGTCGCCCTCGACCGTAAGCGGATGCTGCCGCGCCAACGAGGCGATGCCGCCACGATCGACCATCGCCCAGCGCTGGCCACCGATCGGCATGGCGCGCGCGCCATTGGTGACCGGCGCGGCCCGCGGCGCAACCGCCGGCGGCGATGCGGCAATGGCGGCGGCCGGCGGCGCGACGGTTTCGTCGGTCGCCAGTTTGGTGCGGCGAATTTCATCGCGCGTCATCGCATGCAGCGGCTCCCACGGCGGAATGCGCAGCGCCAGATCGAGCAGATCGATCGACGCGCCCATCTCGGCGGTGAATTGCGCCAGCCGCCCGATATCGCGCTGCACCAGCACGAGGTCCTCGGCCGAATAGGTCACGGCGGTCGGATCGTCGCGGCGGTCGCCGAGCCAGATCTGATGCACCATCACGCGCGCTTCCGCCGGCACTGTGCGCTGCACGCCGCCGAGCAGCACGAAGGCGCACATCGATTCGCAATCGGCGCCGGGCGAATAGGTCGCGCGAATGTCGTCCTTGTTGCCGCCCTTTATATCGACCATGCGGCCGACCGTGGTAGCCAAAGCGGCCTTGCGGATTTCGCGGCCGAGCGCGATCGCGCCGAGCACCGAACCGCCGTCGGAACTCAACACCACGGTCGCATCCTTGATATCGAGACCCTTGATGAAGCGCGCAAAGTCGCGGCCGCTATCCGCGGTAATCGCGCCGCTCGCAGAAATGTAGGTTTTGCACTCGGCGCCGCAAATTTCCGCCGGGCCCTGCTTGCGCAGTTCAAAGCGCATCGGCAAGCCGCGATCGCTTGCATCCGCGGGAACGGCTGGCAGCAAGAAAACCACCGCCCAAACCAGCGTGCCGACGGCGCCAACAGCGCCACGAAGGGAACTACGCATTCATCCCCCTATTAGCGCGGAGACAAAGAATCTGTCCCAAGTATGGAACGGAACCGTTTCTCGCGCGTAAAGAAACCGCCGGACTCTGTTTATCGATATGCCTTGCGCTTTAAATTACCGGCGAAATGCACATCAGAGTGACTGCGGCTTCGAACCCCCGAACGTGTCATTTTTAAAACGTCAAATGGATTCGCGTCTAGTGTAAAAAGGTCGCTATTGCTGACCGAAAGTGTTCACGCGCTAATCATTTCGTCTTCGCGGAACTTTTGCTATGGAACTTGGCGCGCGCTCATTGCCGCGGCCAAATGGATGCGAAATGCCTGATCGCGCGGCTTCCCGGATCGTAGTGACATTTTCACGCCTGCCCCGCCTGATCGGTCGCGCGCTGGTGGCGCTGTACCGTTACACCTTGTCTCCTTTGCTCGGGCCGCGCTGCCGCCACTTGCCGAGTTGCTCGGAATATGCCGACGACGCCATCACCCGCTTCGGCCTGTGGGCCGGATCATGGATGGCGCTGGCACGAATTCTGCGCTGTCAGCCTTGGGGCACGCATGGACTGGATTACGTGCCGAAGACTTTGCCCGCCGATGCGCGCTGGTTTCTGCCGTGGCGTTACGGCCGGTGGCGCGGCACGCAAGCCACGCCCTGATGTGTTCACGACCTTGGAACCGGGTGGACCGGACGGCAGCGCGGCCCTAGTTTGCCGCGCTGAAACTTAAGGACGTGCAATGCCCGGCCCCGCTTTGACGATCGACCGCCAGTCCTGGCTGCTCTTGATCATATTGTCGGTGCTGTGGGGCGGTTCGTTCTTTTTCGTGGCCGTCGCGCTGCGCGAATTGCCGCCGACGACGCTCGCTCTGGCGCGCGTCGCTTTCGCCGCGGCGTTCATTTATCCGGTTTTCAAGATGCAGGGCAGCAGTCTGCCGCTGACGTTCGCCGGCTGGAAGCCGTTCATCGTCATGGGCCTGTTCAACAACATCATTCCGTTCTCGCTCATCTTCGCCGGACAGGCTCGCATCTCCAGCGGACTGGCGTCGGTGCTCAACGCCACCACGCCGCTGTTCGCGCTTCTGGTGCTGGCCTCGTTCGGCGAGGAAAGGCTGATCCTGCGCCGGGTCATTGGCGTGCTGATCGGCCTTGCCGGCGTCTATGTGTTGCGCGATCCCGACCATGTGCATTCGGACAGCCAGCTTATCGGCATGCTGCTCTGTCTCGGCGGCGCATTGAGCTACGGCTTTTCCGGATTGTGGGGACGGCGCAACTTCAACAACGTGCCGCCGCTGACCACCACGACCTGCCAGCTCATTTCTTCGAGCATCATCATGGCAGTCATCGCCGGCGCCATCGATCAACCGTGGCAATTGCCGATGCCCGGCCTGACGACGTGGAGCGCGGTGATCGGCCTGGCGGCATTCTCGACCGCGCTCGGCTATATCCTGTTCTTCAGAATTATGGCTCAGGCCGGCGCGGCGAACGTCATGCTGGTGACGCTGCTGATTCCGGTCACCGCCATCGGTCTCGGCGTGCTGGTGCTCGGCGAGCCGCTGTTGATGCGCGAAATCGTCGGAGCGCTGGTGATCGCAGCCTCCTTGCTGGTGATCGACGGAAGGGTGATCGGGTGGGCAAGAGGGCGGCTGGCGGGCGGCTGACAAGCCTATTGTACGGGCCGATTCCCCTGCTATATCGGGTTCCCAATCCACGCTTACCCGCGCTCGTTCGCGGGAGTGAGCATCAAGGAGAACTGCCATGGTCGCCCTGACCTTTCCCGACGGCGCTCGCCGCGACTACCCCAACGGCATTACCGGTCTCGATATCGCCAAGGGCATTTCGCCCTCGCTGGCCAAGCGCACTGTCGCCATGGCGCTCGACGGCGTCGTCGTCGATCTCGCCGACGCCATCGACAAAGACGCCAAAATCGAATTCGTTTCGCGCGAGGACCCGCGCGCCCTCGAATTGATCCGGCATGACGCCGCCCATGTGCTCGCCGAAGCGGTACAGGCTTTGTGGCCGGGCACGCAGGTGACCATCGGCCCCGTGATCGAGAACGGCTTCTATTACGACTTCGCGCGCAACCAGCCCTTTACGCCGGAAGACCTGCCCGTCATCGAGAAGAAGATGAAGGAGATCATCGCCCGCGATAAGCCCTTCACCAAGGAAATCTGGTCGCGCGACGAAGCCAAGAAAGTGTTCGCCGACAAGGGCGAGAACTACAAGGTCGAATTGATCGACGCCATTCCGGAAGACCAGTCGCTGAAAATCTACAAGCAGGGCGACTGGTTCGATCTGTGCCGCGGCCCGCACATGACCTCGACGGGCAAGATCGGCAACGCCTTCAAGCTGATGAAGATCGCCGGCGCCTATTGGCGCGGTGACAGCAACAACCCGATGCTGTCGCGCATTTACGGCACGGCCTTCGCCAAGCAGGAAGAGCTCGACACCTACATCAAGAACATGGAAGAGGCCGAGAAGCGCGACCACCGCAAGTTGGGGCGCGAGATGGACCTGTTCCACTTCCAGGAGGAAGGCCCCGGCACTGTGTTCTGGCACGCCAATGGCTGGACCATCTTCCAGGAAATCGTCGCCTATATGCGCCGGCGCTTGCGCGGCGAATACAGCGAAGTCAACGCGCCGCAGATGCTCGACAAGTCGCTGTGGGAGACTTCCGGCCACTGGGGCTGGTTCCGCGAGAACATGTTTCAGGCAACCTCGGCCGGCGACGACACCGAGGACGAGCGCGTTTACGCCATCAAGCCGATGAACTGCCCCGGCCATATCCAGATCTTCAAGCACGGCTTGAAGTCGTACCGCGACCTGCCGCTGCGCATGGCCGAGTTCGGCATCGTGCATCGCTACGAGCCGTCCGGCGCCATGCACGGCCTGTTGCGCGTGCGCGCCTTCACGCAGGACGACGCGCACATCTTCTGCACTGAAGACCAGATGGCCGACGAGTGCATGAAGATCAACGATCTGATCCTGAGCACTTACGCCGACTTCGGTTTCGAGGGCGACCTGACGGTGAAGCTGTCGACGCGGCCGGAAAAACGCGTCGGCTCCGATGAAGCCTGGGATCACGCCGAAGGCATCATGCAGAATGTGCTCAAGAAGATCGAAGAGCAAGGCAACGGCCGCATCAAGACTGCGATCAATCCCGGCGAAGGCGCGTTCTACGGACCGAAGTTCGAATATGTGCTGCGCGACGCCATTGGCCGCGACTGGCAATGCGGCACCACGCAGGTCGACTTCAATCTGCCGGATCGCTTCGAGGCCTTCTACATCGCCGCCGACGGTTCGAAGAAGCCGCCGGTCATGATCCACCGCGCCATTTGCGGCTCGATGGAGCGCTTTCTCGGCGTCGTGCTGGAGCACTATGCCGGGCACATGCCGCTATGGCTGGCGCCGAAGCAGGCGATGGTCTGCACCATCACTTCGGATGCCGACGATTACGCCATCGAAGTGCGCGACGCCGCGCGCAAGCTCGGCCTGCGCGTCGACGCCGACGTCAAGAACGAGAAGATCAACTACAAGGTGCGCGAACACTCGCTGACCAAGATCCCCGCCCTTCTCGTCGTCGGCAAGAAGGAAGCCGAAACGCGGTCGGTGTCGATCCGCAGGCTCGGCTCGGAAAAGCAGACGGTGATGCCGCTCGACGAGGCGCTCAAGACCCTGGCCGCCGAAGCGCTGCCGCCGGACTTGAGGCGGGCCGGACAGGCCTAGCCCTCCTGGGCCGCGGCGGCGCGGGCACAGGACTCGATCATGACCAATGCGCTGGCGACGAAGTTTTCCACCGCGTCGATCAGCGCCGGCAGCACGGTGACCTGTTCGCTATCGCCATGGCGAACGAGCAGCCCGGCGGATTCGGCATCGCGTTGCACCGATCGCACGTGCCTGCGGGACACCCCGAAACGCCGCGCCAGATCGGAAACCGTCGCCGGGCGCATCTCTTCCGGCACCAGCGCCGCATAATCCGGACTGGCCAGCAGCGCGCAGATCATCATCGGCATCCCGGCGTCGCGGTCGGCGATCTGTTTCAGTTCCGGCGCCGCATTGACCATGCGGTAGCCGGCGAGAAACATGCGCCCCATCGCCAGCAAGAAATTTTGATAAAATCCGCTTTCGCCTTCGTTGCCGATACGGTCGGCAAAATGCGTGTCGCCGCGCAAGAGATCGACGGCGGACAGCAATTGGCGGTTTCGACCGCGATGCAGGGCGATCAGCTTCGGCGTCGGGACAAAGCGGCGCACGGGCTCGCTCCTATCGGCGCGCTCCAGAAAGCCGGTCGCCCGCAGCAACATCAGCAGGCCCTCGACGCGGCCGCCGCCGCACAGGCCTGCGCCGACGCAGATGTCGCGAAACCGGGCGGCCGTCAGTCCGGAATTCGGATCGTCCGGCCGATAGCTGACGTGCAAGAACATGCTGGCCAAGGCGATGCCGAAACGGGCGCGGTCGTTCAGCACACGGTTGGCCAGCCAGCGGCGCTGGTAATAGGCAAGATTGTCGGCCGCAAGCACCGCAAGGGCCGGCTTGAAGCGCGGTTCGCGCCGCACTGCCGTGATCGCGTCCGGCGAAGGCACCGGCGGCGTCAATGTGGATGTGCCATTGTCCATTCGCAGCGATGCTTCACCTCCCCTGACTTTGTATATAGGCCGCAAGGTCGGCGGCTTCCGCGCGCGACAGGTTCATGTCGGGCATTTTCGGATGCGGCAGCAACAGGAAGAGCGCGAGCTTGCCGACATCGAGATCAGCCGTCTTGCCGATCGCCGAGAACGGCGGCGCCTGACCGCCTGCGCTCTGTTGATCGGCGGCGACCACATGACAGGCGGCGCACCAGCGTTTGGCCAGAACCCCGCCCTGCCCGGCATCGGCGGCGGCTGCGCCTTGCGACAGGCCGGCAAGAACGATCAGCGAAAGCAGAATGGCGGAAGGACGAATCATGGCCGCGACCTCGGTTGCAGAACGCTTTATATAGTGCCGCGCAGCCTTGGTCCGTTCTGACCTGGATCAAGTCTTAACCAGCCGCCCGCCGCGGTCGCGGCGCCTGTATCGCATCCCGATGCGGCCGCTCCAGCGTCGCCAAAAAGCGCTCGGCCCATTGCCCGAGATCGTTCGCCAGCAACGCCTTGTAATTGTCGGCGTGGCGCTGCCGCCGCTCCGCCAACGGCATCGCCAGCGCCCGGTCGATGGCGATAGCGACGCCTTCGGAATCGTACGGATTGACCAGCAGCGCCGCGGTGCATTCGCGCGCGGCGCCGGCAAAGCGCGACAGAATGAGGACGCCGGGGTCTTCCGGGTCTTGCGCTGCGATATATTCCTTGGCGACAAGGTTCATGCCGTCGCGCAACGGCGTCACCAGCCCGGCGCGCGCGCTGCGGTATAGCCCGGCGAGCGCGGTGCGGCTGTGCGCCTTGTTGATGTAGCGCACCGGCGTCCACGACGCCTCGCCATAGGCGCCGTTGATGTTGCCGACTTTCGCGCCGACCTGCCGCGCGATGTCGGCATATTCCTGGATGTCGGCGCGGCTGCGCGGCGTGATCTGCAAATAAGTCACCTTGCTGCGCCATTGCGGAAAATTGGTCAGCAGGCGCTCGAACGCATCCATGCGCTCGGGAATGCCTTTGCTGTAGTCGAGCCGGTCGACGCCGATGATCATGGCGCGGCCGGACAGGCTGTCCATCACCTCGCGCACGAAGGAGGAATTCACCGCGCGGCGCGCTAACCGCTGGAACGGTTCGGTCTCGACGCCAACCGGAAACACGCCGACCCGCACATCGCTCTCGTCGAAAGCGAAGCTGTCGGCATCGAGCCGGCGCAGGCCACGCTCGGTCGTAAGGTAACGCGCGAAATTCGTCGCATCGGTTTCGGTCTGGAAGCCGACGAGGTTGTAATAGCTCAGCGCCGGAATGAGCTGCTCGTGATTGGGCAGCGCGGTGGCAATCTCGGCCGGTGGAAACGGAATGTGAATGAAAAAGCCGATGCGGTTCTTGTGGCCGCGGTCGCGCAAGGCCTTGGCGAGCGGCATCAGGTGATAGTCATGCACCCAGACGATGTCGTCGGGGCGCAATATTTTTTCGAGATTATCGGCAAAGAACTGGTTGACGCGCAAATAGCCACCGAGATCGCGGCGGGTGAATTCGGCCAGGTCGAGCCGGTAATGCAGGATCGGCCACAGCACGCGATTAGCGAAGCCGTTATAGAATTCCTCGTAATCGTCTTTTTTCAGATCGACCGTCACATAGGTGACGTTGTCGCGCACCGTATGCTCGGCGGGTCCCGGCTCGTCATCGGCAATCTTGCCGCTCCAGCCGAACCAGAGGCCGCCGCGCTGCTTGAACGCCGGACGGATGGCCACCTCAAGCCCGCCGGCGCGCGCCTTGCCGTCCGGAATGCCAACTCTGTTCGAGACTACTACGAGTCGAGACAATAGATTGATCCCCCATTCAAGAAGCGACGAATGCCGCCCAAAAATCTCTCCGGAAAAATGACGTAGATCCTGAAACAGAACGCGAAAACCCGGCGAAAGTTCCATTGCCGTGAATAAGCCGAAATTCCACCATGCCGGCGAAAGACGGCTTTTGCGTGCGCGTCGGGAATTTAAAAATTAAAAATGCAGACGTGCGCGGAAAATTTTCAGAAGCAATATTCGCCTTAAAGGCGCGCCAGCCGCCGCAGCGCCAACCGCACCTGATCCGGCGATGAAAACACCCCGCTCGCGCCATCGAACGCAAAGCCGACCGCGAAAGCTTTGCCGCCGAATTCGGGCATCGCGCTGAAGGCGGCTTCGTCGGTGATGTCGTCGCCGATGAAAACCGGCATGCGCCCGGCAAAAGGCGGCTGCGCCATCACACTGCGCACGCCGTCGCCCTTGTTGATGCCCGGACGCTTGACCTCGACCATCGCCTTGCCCGGCAGTAGTTCGGTCTCGATGTCGGGAAAGGCCGCGCGGGTGGCCGCGACATGCGCGCGCAGGCGTTCTTCGTGGTGCGGCGCCTTGCGATAATGCAGCGCCACCGAGTATCCCTTGTCTTCGTACTCGACGCCGGAGCCCGGCGTCACGGCGCTGATCAAATGCCGGCGCATGTCACCGGGCAGATCGTCGATGCGCGTAATGACGGCGTCGGACAGGCGCAGTTCGGCGCCGTGGCCGCCAACCGACGGCAGCGTGAGCGGTGCGAAGAGCTTGTCGAGATCGCGGACCGGACGGCCGCTGACCAGCGCCAGCGCGCCGCCGCTCATCTCGTATAACCTGAGCAACGTGTCCTTGAGGATGTCGGGCACATCGACCTCGAAAGGCGACGGCCCTATATCGATCAAGGTGCCGTCGACATCGAGCAGCCATGCGGTGGTTGCCGGATCGAGCTTGGCAAACTGTGTCAAAGCCAATTCGTTGGCGGCACGGCCGCCTTCATCGATCGCAATAGTCTCGGACACAATCGTCGTTCCCAACAAACGCCCGGCAAAAAGTCAAAGCGCTACCGCGCCAGCACCTCGACATCGCCATCGACGCCGGTGACGACCTTGAATTCGCGCTCGAACACCTTGCCCTCGTTGCGGGCGATGGCGCGATACTCGCCCTCGCCCAAAACGACGCGCGGAAACGCGCCGATCGATTCCTTGATGACGTCACCGCCCGGCGTCAGCACCGACCAGGCGGTATTGGCCAAGGCCTCGCCGCCTTTTTCACTGACGAGTTTCAGCGTGATGACGGCGGCGCGGTGATTGACCGCGATATCGGTCAGCATGCCGGCCTGCACGCGGATGTCGGAGCGCACCTGCGAATTGGCGTCGCCGTAGTTCGACACGATGTAATATATGCCCTCCGGCACCATCACCACCGCGCCGGTCATGACATGCTCGGCGATCGGCCGCCGGTCGCCGGCTTCGAACTGGCTGCCTTTGTAGACGTCGAATGAAATCTGCCCGGCCGGGATCGGCACGTCGCCGACGCGGCCTTCGATGCGAAGGCCGCCGGCCGGCAGGTCGAAATCCTCACGCACGGTCGCGCCGCGCAAGGTCACCGGCTTGACCGCGGTGGCGAGTCCAAAGCCGACATGGACGATGTAATTGCCGGGCGGCAGCACCATGGTCGGCGCCGGGGTTTTCTCCTCGCGGAGCATCCGGAAGGCACCGCCGGGCTCGGCCTTCGCCGCGTAAACCCGCCAGGTCAGCCCGCCGGTAATCGGGGCTGCGTCCTTGCCGAAACGCGCCGAGAGCGCCAGCGCCACTTGGCCGGCCGGCACCATCGGCATCGGCGTCGCGATCGGCGGCGGCTGCGGCGGCACCAGGCTGCCGCCGCCGAAGCCGTCGCCGCGCACGCCCATATTGGGCGACAGCAGGCCGGTCGAAGGGCTGGTAGAGAACAGCGAATTGCCGCCGGATTGCGCGACGGCAAGACCGGGCGAAACAAGCGCGGCAGCGGCCGCGAAAAGGCCTGCGGCGATAATCTCAAAGGACCGGCGGAAGGTCGCGGCGGTGGCGAATGCGCTGCTCATGTCGGCAGCGTTTTCGGCCTAAATCGCGGCGATTTCAAGCCTCATTGATCTTGCCAAAATGAATCGGCCAAATGAATGAGCCCCGCGCCGAGGGGGCCGTCGGCGCCGGGCTCATCACGGGTGAGCCGACGCCGATTTTCTCCAGGTTGCCGCTGATGATCCGGCGGCTTATGTGCAGCAATCGCCGGCAAAGTTCGAGGCGGCTCGCGCAGCGGCTCGTTAGAAGGCCTGCCACTCTTCCGCTTTCAGCAGTGGCAATCTGCGTGCGCATCTGCTGAACCGGGTTGCCGCTCGCTCGCGATGCAGCCTTCTTAAGGGCCAGCACCTTCTTCCCGGTTTCGTTCGCCGGCTGCCCTGCAGCTAGGTTGCCATTCTCATGACTGCCAATATCGACGATGCGGAAGAACGCCACCTGTTCGTCGATCGACTTGGCCTGCAGTTCGAGGTTTTTCGCAGTGGCAACGTTCTCTTCGACCAGCGCCGAGTTTTGCTGAGTCACTTCGTCCATCTGCGTCAGCGCCCTGTTGATCTGCTCGATGCCGGTCCGCACGATCCGCATCGCCGCCCTCTACGGCGTGCCAAACAAATTCACCGATCGCCTGTTCGCGCCCGAACCGGCGGCGGCGCCCTGGCAGGTCAAGCGCGTCGAGGACTGGACCGACGCGCATTGGGGCGATGAGGGCACGCTCGAGAAAAGCGGTTTGTCGCCTATCGCGCTTTGTCTCTGCCGTCCGCTATGCTACGGCCCGTCATCCGATTGATGAGGGCCGCATGCTGGATGCTTTAGAACTTCTCAAAACCCGCCGCTCGGTCAAACCGATGGAAATGACCGGCGCGGCGCCGAATGCTGCCGATATCGACACCATGCTGACGATAGCCTCGCGCGTGCCCGACCACGGCAAGCTTTCGCCATGGCGCTTCATCGTTTTTGAAGGCGACGCGCGCACCGCTGCTGGCGACAAGATCGCCGCCGTGTTCAAAGCCAAGAATCCCGATGCGACGCCCGATCAGATCGCCTTCGAACGCAACCGTCTGGCGCGCGCGCCGCTCGTCATTGCCGTGGTCAGCCGCGCCGGCCCGCATGCCAAGATTCCGGAATGGGAGCAGCAGATGTCGGCCGGCGCCTCGGCCATGCTTTTGGTCACCGCCGCGCATGCGCTCGGCTATGCCGCCGCCTGGCTGACTGAATGGTATGCCTATGACCGCGCCGTACTCGATGTGCTCGGCCTGTCGGCGAACGAACGTCTGGCCGGTTTCGTCCACATTGGACGACCCGTCGCGCCGCCGCAGGAGCGCGAAAGGCCGAAGCTCGAGAACATTGTCACGCGTTACGGGGCGTAACAATGTTCTATGAACCGGAATCCCGCGACAAAGCCATCCTGCCTTTCGATCCGTTCAAGGCCATCGTCGCGCCGCGGCCGATCGGCTGGATCACCTCGATGAGCGCCAAAGGCGAGATCAATCTCGCGCCCTACTCGTTCTTCAACGGCGTCAATAGCCGGCCCAATCTGGTGATGTTCGCCAGCGAGAACTACAAGGACTCGGTCGCGTTCATCGAGGAGACCGGCGAATTCGTCTGTAGCCTGGCGACATATGCCCTGCGCGAGCAGATGAACGAGACCGCCGCGCCGTTGGCGCGCGGCGTCAATGAAATGGTGCGCGCCGGGCTTGAACCGGCGCCGTCGCGCCTGGTCAAGCCGCCGCGCGTCGCCGCCTCGCCGTGTGCGCTCGAATGCAGGATGACCAAGATCGTGCCGATGAGCGGCATCGACGGCGAGCCAGTCGATTGCCACGTCGTCTTCGGCCAAGTAGTCGGCGTCTATATCGACGACCGCTTTATTGTGAACGGCCTGCTCGATACCGCCGCCATGCAGCCGATCGCCCGCTGCGGCTACGATCAATACGCCGTGGTCGAGAGCGTTTTTGCAATGCAGCGCCCCACCAAATAGCGATAACTGAACCATTTTAACGCTCGCGGCGTTGGAACCTGCCCGCTCCGTTTAACCATAATGTAATCCCCCGGGCGCACTCTTATTGTCACGTTCGGGTCATGCGACTCCGTCAGCGCTTTCACCATGTTGGATTGATATTCTTGTCGAGAGGCCGGCCCGGTCCGATGATGGGATCGGGAAAACGGGAGTACGGGCTTGGTGTTTGAGGGTTTATTCTCACGCGGCCGCAACGATGACCGGTCTGTCGACGCGACCGCGCCTATAAAGCCGGAAATCACCCGACCGAGCATCGGTCTCGCGCTCGGCGGCGGCGCGGCGCGCGGCTTTGCCCATATCGGCGTGCTGCAAACTCTGGCCGCGCACGGCATCGTGCCGGACGTCATCGTCGGCACGTCGATCGGCGCCGTCGTCGGCGGCTGCTACGCGTCCAAGCAGATGGACAATCTGGAAAGCTGGGCGCGCGGGCTCAAAGTACGCAGCATCTTCAGCTATCTCGACATCAGCCTGTCCGGCTCCGGCCTCATCAATGGCGGCCCGCTCGCCTCCAAACTGATCGAAGCGCTCGGCGACACGCGCATCGAAGACCTGCCGCTGCGCTTTGCCGCCATCGCCACCGAATTCAACACCGGTCACGAAATCTGGTTGACGCGCGGCCGCCTGTCGGACGCGACGCGCGCCTCTTACGCCCTGCCCGGTATTTTCCCGCCGGTGAAGATCGGCGGCCGCTGGCTGGTCGATGGCGCGCTGGTCAATCCGGTGCCGGTGTCGGCTGCGCGCGCGCTCGGCGCGCGGCTGGTGATCGCGGTCAATCTCAATGCCGATCTGTTCGGCCGCGGCACCATCATCGCCGATCACGGCTCCGACCAAGAAGACGATAATGCCGCCGCCGAAATGGCCCGGCCGCAAGGCTTGCGCGGCATGTTCAGCGGCGAAAAATCATTGCGCCGCCAGTTCTTCGGCACACGCGGACGGCCGGGGATTCCGACCGTCATGGTCGAGGCCTTCAACGTCATGCAGGACCGCATCACGCGCGCCCGCCTCGCCGGCGATCCGCCGGACGTCTTGATAAGCCCCCGGCTCGGCAAGGTCGGCTGGTTCGATTTCCACCGCGGCGCCGACGCCATCAAGATCGGCGCCGAAGCCGCGGAAAAAGCCATGGAAGGCATCACCGAAGCGCTGGCCGGCCTGTCGCAACCCTTCGCCGCGAAATAGTCAGCCAGCGCGCGTTACGCCGTCTGGATGTATTGGCGCAACGCCTCGGCGTCCTGTTCGATCTCGCCGACGCGCTGCTTGACCACGTCGCCGATCGACACCAGACCGATCATTTGGCCGTCGCGCAGCACCGGCAGATGGCGGAATTTTCCCGCCGTCATGCGTTCCATGATGTCGGCGATGGAATCGTTCTCGCTGCATGTCATGACGTTGCGCGTCATCACCTGACCGACCGACACCGACAGCGCATCGACGCCGTGTTCGGACACCGCCCGCACGATATCGCGTTCCGACAGAATGCCCGCGAGCCGTCCGCCAGCGCCGCGAATGACGACCGCGCCGATGCGGTGTGCGCTGAGAAGTCTGGCTGCCGCCGCGAGATCCGCGGTCGGTTCGATGCTGAAAATGTCGCCGCCCTTGGCGGCTAGTATAGCCTTGACGTTCATCGCAGCCTCCCTGTCACCCGAAATCAGATACGCGGGAACTGAGTCTCGGGTTGTGCGTCAACGATCCCGCCGCGCCGGCGGTTCCGTCAAGCCCAATCGATGCGGCATTTACGCTGCAACGCGGCAAGTTGGCGCAACATATGTGCGCATATCAATGCAGCGTCGTCGCGTCATGGATGCCCGGCGGCTGCCGCGGCGTCGGATCGAACCAGGAAAACAGAAACAGTCCGGCGAGAAAGCCGCCGATATGCGCCTGCCATGCCACGATCTCTTCGCCGCCGGTGATCGAATGCGATCCCAGCCCGAAAAGTATGTTGATACCGAACCACACCGCGAGGAAAGCCAGCACGCGCGCATCGCTCAACACTTGCGTCAGCGGTATGGCCGGCACCCGGAAGGCCGCATCGTCATCGCTGCGCCACGCGCCGAGCGGGCCGCCGCGCTGGAAGGCAAAGCGCATCGCCGCCGCCATCGCGCCGGAGATCGAGGCCGACGCGCCGATCATCGGCGCCTGCGACCCGGCATTAGTCAACAGATGCATTGCCGCGCCGGCTGCCGCGGTCACCGCGAAGAACGCCAGAAAGCGCACCGTGCCGAAACGGCGCGCCAAAGCGCTGCCGAAGGCAAGCAGCCAGACCCCATTGACGGTCAGGTGCATCCAACTGCCGTGCAGCAAAGAATAAGAAAAGAAGGTCCAGACGTCAGCGGCGACACCGCCCGGCAGCAGCCCACCGAGCACCACCGACGAATCGTAGCGCGCCGGGATGAAGGCGAAATAAAGCAGCAGCCAGATGTCCTGATCCTGATCGATCAGTTCGCTGCGCACGCCATGGATGGCCACCAGTACGACCAGCAGCACGACGATGACGGTGGGGATATTGAAGAGCGGTTCGCGTTGCACGAGGACTTTCCGTTTGCAGGGGGCCTTGGCTTTACGCCCCTGCCCGCCTGACCGCGAGGCGCGCGAGCCGTCGGCAAAACTATGGCAGAGGTAATGGCCAAAAAACAGCGCGCCCCGCACTTCGGCCGGCGATTTTAACGCTAACGCGCGCTGCCGCCGCCATTCGGCCGCCGGCGGCACGTCCCCTGCTCCCTTGCTGGCGTCGCGGCGAAAAGCCGGCGCCGTTGTCCCGATCGGGGACAGACAGGACCGCCGGCACCGTCTCGCGACGGAACAGGTGGCGCGTCATGAAACATTCCTCGACACGGGCTTTGTTTAACTACTGGGACAAGCAGCGCGGCGGCCGCCCAGCGCCCGAGCGCGCCGACATCGATCCGGTCGGCTTGCGCCGCGAACTCGGCGACGTCTTCATGCTGGCCGCCGATTTTGTCGATAACCTTCGTTTTCGTCTGGCCGGCACCCGGGTCTGCGCTTTGTTCGGCCGCGAGATCAAAGGCGAGGCATTTCCGGTATTGTGGAACCAGGATAGCCGCAAGACCATTGGCGACGTTCTTAACGTGCTGACCGAGGAACGCATCGGCGCCGTCGCCGGCCTGACCGGCCGCACCGCCGATGGCGCTGAGGTCGAACTGGAATTGCTGCTGCTGCCGCTGGCGCATGCCGGCCACGCCCGCATTCGTGCCATCGGCTCGCTTGTGGCGCTGACGCCGCCCTACTGGCTCGGCGAAAAGCCGTTGCATGAACTTCATCTCGGCGCGCTGCGCCATGTCGGCCCGGACAGCGAAAACCTCGATGCCCGCCGTTTCACTTTGGCGCCGTCGCAACAGCCGGACATCATGCAGGAGCCGCGCGACATTCTGCCGGCGCCGCAAGAAACCGCACCGCCCTTCGGCAGCCGGGTGAAGCACGGCTTTGTCGTCTATAGCGGCGGCCGCGAAACGCCATCCGGTGAACAGACCGGATAACGAACCGTTAATCTAACGCCAATAGGCTCGCAGGCTTACGGGAACCTGTCCCTGAAGAAGCCTGCCGCTCATGGCCTTGCCACTGATCAAGCCAAAATTCCTGCCGCTGGCCGATGAGCGCCGGCGGCATCAGCGCGTCAAGGTCAACCTGCTCGGCCGCTATATGCTGGCCGATTATCGCGAATTCCCCTGCCAGGTAATCGATATGTCGCCGGGCGGCATGGCGGTCGTGGCGCCGGTGGCCGGCGTTCCCGGCGAACGGGTGATCGCCTATGTCGATCATCTCGGCCGCCTCGAGGGCAAGATCGCACGCATTCTCGACAACGGCTTTGCCATGAGCATCGCGGCGACCTCGCGCAAGCGCGACAAGCTCGCCGCCCAGCTCACCTGGCTGGCCAATCGCCAGATCCTCAATCTGCCGGAAGACCGCCGCCACGGCCGCTTCGTGCCGCGCAATACGTCGGCGCGCCTTATCATGCAGAACGGCACCAACGTGGCTTGCCGCATCATCGATTTGTCGGCCTCGGGCGCAGCCGTCGCCATCGCACCGGAGCTTTTGCCGGCGGTCGGCTCGCCGATCACCATCGGCAAGACCGCCGGCCGCGTGGTGCGCCACATCGAGAATGGCTTCGCCATCGAATTCCAGCGCTTGCAGCACCCCGATTTCATCGAAGACAACGTCACCGGCGAGCAATAGCCGCCGTGCCGTTGGCCCTGCGCCGGTCTTGCCGGCGCGATATTTTCGACGCCGACGCGCCATTTCGCTGACGCAAGTCTTGCGACGCCAAAACGCGATTACGCCTTAGCGTCAGCGGACCTTCAACAAACTGTCTAAAATTGCGCGTTTCCGACCCCGCGTTGCGCGCGTGTTTGCGGCTGCACTGCCGCGCCGGGGCGGGCCCGGCATGTCTTTATTTAAGTAAACAGCGCCACCTTCGACCAGCCTTTAATCCCGCTATTGCTGACCGAAGTATATTAATCCATAAAATTTGAGATAAATTGTATTCATCTGCTTTTTATTCGAGTTCTATTCTTTTTTATCCAGTATTCGTCTCTTTGTTTACTTCCATTTTCAGATAATTGCCTCGCTCGACTTATCCGCCCCGAAAAATCTTTTTGCCAATTTGGTCCCGACGACAGGGGAAGGGACCACACCAATGCAAAAGGATTTCAAGCGGGCGTTGCGAACCGGCAGCATGCTGGCCGTCGCATTCAGCGCACTGACCATCGCCACCGCCAGCGGCAACGCCGCCGAACGCATGGCATCGCTCGGTACTGGGCAACCGAACGAACGCATCGTCTATGCGGCGGTCGGAGAGGCCACCCGCGCGCCGATCGGCTGGGTCGAGTTCTGCATCGAATACAAGAGCGAATGCGCGACCCGGGCCTCGGCGCCGCGCGACATCGTGCTTACCGCCAAAACCTGGAACGATCTGGTCAAGGTCAATAACTGGGTCAACGACTCGATCAAACCCATGACCGATGCAGAACACTGGGGCGCGGTCGAGCGCTGGAATTTTCCTGACGACGGCATCGGCGATTGCGAAGACTACGTCCTGCTCAAGCGCAAGATGCTGATGCAGGCCGGCTGGCCGCGCGAGGCACTGCTGATCACCGTGGTCCGCGACAAAAAGGGCGAAGGCCACGCCGTGCTCACCGTCAAGACCAATCGCGGCGAGTTCATTCTCGACAACCAGGAGACCGAAGTGCTCGCCTGGAACAAGACCGGATACAAATTCGTCAAGCGGCAGTCGCAGTCCGACCAGAATCTCTGGGTCGGCTTGAGCGAACCGCGCGGCGCCCCGGCCACTGTGTCGGCCCGCTAACGACTTCGATCAGGGCCATGCGCCGATGGCGCATGCGGAGGGAAATGAGTTCGCTCACGTTTGAGCACGCGACAACGAACAGGAATTCGCGCCCCGGTCACGTCCCCAGCCCTCCCCGTCCCCCGACCGGGCACGCGAGCGGCCGATCCTCCCCCAAGGATCGGCCGCACCCTTTTTTCTAGCGCGGTTTAGGCCGCTTCGTATGCCGCGATGGCAATTACCCGATCTTCTTCAGCCCCGTCTTGTACTGCTTCCAGCGCTTCACATAATGATCGGCGCCGCCGCGGATCGAAGCGTGCGCCTTTTCATCCAAGGTACGAATAGCGCGCGCCGGCGAGCCGACGATCAGCGAATTGTCCGGAAACGATTTGCCCTCGGTGACCAGCGCGCCGGCGCCGACCAGCGAGTTGTTGCCGATCTTCGCGCCGTTAAGCACGATCGCGCCCATGCCGATCAGTGAATTGTCGCCGATGGTGCAGCCGTGCAGCATCACCTTGTGGCCGATGACGCAATTCTTGCCGATCACCATCGGATAACCCATGTCAGTGTGCAGCGTGGCGTTGTCCTGAATCTGCGAACGCTCGCCGAGTTCGATCCATTCATTGTCGCCGCGCAGCACCGCGCCGAACCAGACGCTGGCCTCGGACTTCAGCCGCACGCGACCGATCAGCACCGCCGTCTCGGCAATCCAGTATTGGCCATCGGCGGGAAATTCCGGCCCCGCGCCGTCGAGTTCATAAATCGGCATTGCACGCTCCCTTGAAGGTGGCGCGAACTTGCCCGATTGGAAGCGGAGAGGAAAGCGCGTTTTAGGCGATGAAGAGCGATACCGCGCGCACCAGCACCAGACCCGACATCAAGCTCCAGAATCCGGCGATGACGGTGGCCAGAAACACGAACTGGAAACGGCGCCTCTCGTGCCGGCGGCCCATCAAGGTGTTGCGCATGATGATAAACGGCGCGGCCACGATCAACAGCGGCACGGCGGCGAAAGCGCCGGGGCTCGGCCCGGTGGTCAGTTGTCCGAAACTCGGCAGACGGCTGGTGAAAAGCTGGTAGGCCGAACTGCACAGGCCGGCGACGGCAAAGCCGATCGCCAGGGTCAGGAACATCTGCAACGATTGCGGCGACATTGATGCCTCACGCGACGACAACACGCCGCATCAATTGCAGAACGAGGCCCCCGCACGCCAGCCAAAGCTTAACAAATGGTTAACCCGTTAACCCGCGATTAACCTTGCCGTGGGACACGAGGTCTTAGCGATTTGCGGAGCCCTGAGTTTTGTCCACCCTCACCCATTCGTCCCATCACGCGCATCGCAACGCGCCCCGGCGCCACCCGCGCAAGCGTCACGGCCACAACCCGCTGGCCGCGCCGGTGCTGCTGTTCGCCGCTATCTGCACCATCGCCGCGATCTATGTCGCCTATGTGCTATGGCCGCGGTGGCCGGATGCGCCGGTCGCGCTCGATGCGCCGTCGCTGCCGGTCAACATCGGCGGCGTCGCCTTCAACATCGAGCCGGCCGCCATCCGCATTCCGCTCCAACGTCATGCCGGCACGCAAAACCGCGTCGACCTCGCCTACTTGTGGCCGTCGCTGGTGCCGCCCGATCCGGCGATCAAGATCGTCGATGGCGCACCGGTCGATCCCAATGAGCGGCTGTTCGCCACCATTCAGGTCAGCGACGGCACTATGCCAATCAGCGAACGGGTGCAGACGATCTATCCGCGTTATCTCGGCGGCAATGTAAAAACCGGCGACGACGGTCTCACCGTCAAGCCGTTCCGCGACGGCACGCCCTATCAGGGCGAAGACCTGGTGCTTGACGCTGCCGGGCCGGATCGCTTCCTGGCGCGCTGCTCGCGCAAAGGCGTCAGCAATTCCGGCACCTGCCTGATGGAACGCCGCGTCGGCTCGGCCGAAATCACATTGCGCTTTCCGCGCGACTGGCTGTCCGACTGGCGCAATGTCGGAGCCGGCATCGACAAATTGATGGCGCGCTGGCGGCCGGCGAATTAAAAATTCGTGCTGTCTTCGTCGACCAGATCGATATCCAAGATCGGCAGCTCAAGAATATAGGTCTTGCGGCCCTTCTCGGTTTCGAGAAACAGCACGCCGAGAAAATCCTCGCCGAGATAGACTTCCAGCGAATCCATTTTCTTCGGCCGCGTCACCACGCGGATCTTCTGGTTGTCGAATTTCAGCCGCAGATAATTCGTCAGCGTCGGGACCGGCTGCATGGTCTTGTCCTGGCTGACCTGGATCACCATGCGGAAATTATAGGAGCGCTCGCCGTCCTCGTCGTCGACGGTCATTTCGCCGAGATCGTCCTCGCCGACGAAAACCTCGGCGACGTCGCCGGCCTTCGGCACCACGCGAATATGCGGGTTGCCAAATACTTTCTTCAAATAATTGTCGAGCTTTCTGACTTCCTGCACGTCCACCGGGCGGCTCCTTTATCGCAATATCCCGCGTTAGTTGCCCGATTGCTCGACTAAGTCAACCGGCAAAGTTCCACGCATTGAGGCAGAGGGACAGGTTCAGCCGTCGAGCATGACGCCGTGCAGCATCTGGTCCATGGTATGCGACGGCTCGGCGCAACCGGCCTCGCCGACCACTTTAGCCGGCACGCCCGCAACCGTGACATTGTTCGGCACCGGCTTGATGACGACCGAGCCCGCGGCGATGCGCGCGCAATGGCCGACTTCGATATTGCCGAGAATCTTCGCGCCGGCGCCGATCATCACGCCGCGGCGGATTTTCGGGTGGCGGTCTTCGTTGTCCTTGCCGGTGCCGCCAAGCGTGACGTCGTGCAGGATCGAGACGTCATCATCGACTACCGCGGTCTCGCCGACGACAAGGCCGGTGGCGTGATCGAGGAAAATGCCGCGGCCGATTTTCGCCGACGGATTGATGTCGCACTGGAACGCCGCCGACGACCGGCTTTGCAGATACATGGCGAAGTCCTTGCGGCCCTTGCCGAGCAGCCAGTGCGCCAAGCGGTGCGTCTGGATGGCGTGGAAGCCCTTGTAGTACAGCACCGGCTCGATGAAGCGCGTCGTCGCCGGATCGCGGTCGAAGGTGGCGACGATGTCGGCGCGGAAAGCGTCGCCAAGCGCGGGCTGATCCTCGAGCGCTTCGCGAAAGGCCTGGCGGATCAGGTCGCTCGACACATCGGGATGCTCGAGGCGCTGGCTGACGCGGTGGGCAACCGCGGTCTCCAACGTGTCGTGGTGCAGGATGTTCTCGTAAATGAAGCTCGCCAGCTCCGGCTCGCGCCGCGCGGTGTCCTCGGCCTCCTGGCGGATACGGCTCCAGACCGGGTCGACCTTGCCGAGGGCATTTGCCTGCCGTGTCTGAAACTGCGCCATCGTGGATCTCCTGGTCGTCTCTCTCTAGTACCGCCGATTTGAAGTTCCTGCATCACTTGCAGCAAGTTCGTTCAGGAACTTCAAATCGATAAGCGGTACTAGAATCATATAATTGCTAGTGCCCCATTGTTTCCGAAGTTCGTGTCAGAGCTTGCTGCGATGTATCACGAACTTCGGAAACGGGGCACTAGTCCCCACAGATAGGGCTTTTAGCACGGATTCATAAGGGGGCGGAGGGGGGCTTACGGCCGCCGGTCGAGAAAGGCCAGAACGCCGGCCTTATAAACCTTGTCGCCGACCGCCAGCATATGGTCGCGGCCCGGAATATCGAGCGCCTCGGCGCCCGGAATGAGCGCGGCCAGCTCGTGCGCCGAGCCGGCGACGTCGTCCTTGGTGCCCACCGCCACCAGTACCGGAATACCGATGGCGCCCACCTGCTCACGGCTCAACACCTGTCTGGTGCCACGAATGCAGGCGGCCAGCGCGCGGCGGTCGGATTTGGTCTGGTCGGCGAAAGCGCGAAACGTCCGGCCCTGCGCATCGGTGACGTCGTCGAGCGATGGCGCCTCCAGCGCATCGGCAATCGACTCCGGCAAGCCGACGCCGCTGACCAGCCGCACGCCGAGGCCGCCGAGCACCGCCGAGCGCACCCGCTCCGGATGCGTCACGGTGAGCCACGCGGTGATGCGCGCGCCCATCGAATAACCCATGACGTCGGCGCGCTCGATTCTGAGATGATCGAGCAGCGCCCGCACATCGTCCGCCATCTTGCCGGTGTGATAGTCGGCCGGGTCGTACAATTTGCTCGACTGGCCGTGGCCGCGGTTGTCGAGCGCGATGACGCGCCGCCCGGCGCGCGTCAATGTCGTCACCCAGGAAGTTGCGACCCAGTTGACGTCCTTGGTCGAGGCAAAGCCATGCACCAGCACGATCGGATCGCCTGACCCTTCGTCGATATAGGCAATCTCGACATCGCCGTTTTTGAAACTAGGCATGGAATGATCTCGCGCATGAACAAGGCGCGTCTTTTAAGCGCCCGCCCGCACCGCCGCAAGCCGTCTCAGCCGCCGCATCTTGCGCCGATCGATGAAACGCTGCGTGCTGCGTTCGGTAAAACTTTTCATCGACGACACCAGCCCGAACAGAGTGGCGAGCGCCCACAAGATCCACAGGCCGAGGTCGAACAGGGCCGTGGTCAGCGCGATGGCGCCGCGGCCGGCGACTTTCAGAATGGCGCGGGTACGGCTGCCGGCTTTCTCCGCCAGGGTAGCAACGCGCGCCATTTCGCGCGGGCTCTCGGCGATCTTCAAGCCGTCGAGCGCGGCCTGCGTGCCGGCCTTGGTCTGGACGCGGCCGGTGCTGCGCGCCAGTTGCATCAGCCCGCCGGCGCGCTCGACCTTCACGGCATTGCGCGCGGCGCGGATCGCCAGAGCCGGCTGCGCGATCGACACGCCGCCGATGGCGCTCTTCAACGCGGTCCAGTCGACGACGCCGCGCAACGAACGCCCAATATAAGCGGTGAGATCGGCGCTCATGCGCCCGGTCTTGCGCGCCACCTTGGCCAGCGACAGGCCGATACGCGCCGGCGTGCCGGCGCCCAACGTCGCATAAGTGCCGGCGGTGATGGCGAGGCCAACGCAGGCCAAACCCAAAATCAACTCATCGGCTTTCTCGCCGCTGGCCAGCCGCGAGCCTTCGCGCACCGCGTCGCGGATGTCGCCGAACACGAACAGGTCGCCGAGCGTGGTGCCGGCAAAGCCGGCGACATCGTTCGGCTCGCCGGTGACCAGTCCCATGGCAAAGCTCTGCGCCATATGCGTGGCGCTGGCGTCCTCCGCCACCGCGGCATTGACCTTGTCGATCAGCGCCGCATCGAGCGCCACGTTGCGGTCGGCGGCCAGATCGACAAAGCTTTTGGCCAGATCGCTGTCCTTCAGCGCCAGCGCCTGTTCGATTTCGCGCGTCGCCACCTCGGCGTTGAATTTTTCGTCGAGCGTGCGCGCCGCGATCTCGGCCGGATCGTCCTCGATGCTCAGGAGATATTGCGCATCGAGCCCGCGCGGCACCGTGTACACCGCCAACGCGCCGAGCAGCACGGCGAGCAGCAGCACCGGCGCGATGCGCCGCCGCCGCGGGACCGCAACGACGACTTCTTCGACTTCTTTCCGCAGCCCCTCGGGCGCGAATCCTTGCGCGTCACGCATGCGGGCTGCCCGCCGCATGAGCCCTTGGGGATAACCCTGGTGGCCGCCTGCTCATGCTAGAAAACGCTTTTGAATCAAAGGGGTTCCGGCCAAACGGCCGGCAGGGCTAACGAATTGTCTCGGCTAGGCATGACGCCCCCGCATCGCTATGGTGCGCCTCACAAACGCAGTCAAAAAGGCTTTTCTCATGGCGGAACACGTCGTCCCCCATTTTCACAACGATCCCGGCGTGCCGATGATCGAGATCGGCGCCAAGGAATTCATGTGCGTCGGCGCCACGCCGCCTTTCGACCACCCGCACGTCTTCCTCGATATGGGCGACGACAACGAGATCATCTGCCCCTATTGCTCGACCCTGTACCGGTTCGACGCCACGCTCGATCCGCATGCGGCGCGGCCGGCCGCCTGCGCGCTGCCACTGGTCGAAGCCTAAAAACACCGGGAGTTTCTCGCTTTGGCGTCCGAGCGTCATGTCATCGTCGCCGGCGCCGGCATTGCCGGACTGACGGCGGCGCTGAGTTTGGCGCGGGCCGGCTTTCGCGTCACCGTACTGGAGCAATCGCCGGTCCTCGAAGAAACCGGCGCCGGCATCCAGCTCTCGCCTAATGCCAGCCGCATCCTGATCGACCTCGGCCTGCGCGACCGGCTTGAACCTTTCATCGTGCAGCCGGACGCGATCCGCGTCATGTCCGGCGGCTCCGGCCGCGAGATCGTCCGCATCCCGCTCGGGCTTGCCGCCGAGCGCCGCTATGGCGCGCCGTTCTGGACCGTGCATCGCGGCGACCTACAGGCGGCGCTGGCCGACACTGCACGCAACGCGCTCGACGTCACGGTCAAGCTCGGCATTCGCGTCGACGATTTCGCCGACCACAGCAACGGCATCACCATCCAGGCCTATCGCGGCCGGCAGATCGTCGATGAGCGCGGCGCGGCCTTGATCGGCGCCGACGGCATCTGGTCGGCCGTCTCCGCGCGTTTGAAGATTCAACGCAAGCCGAGTTTCGCGCACCGCACGGCGTGGCGCGCTTTGGTGCCGGCGGAAAGCGTGCCGCTGCATTTCCGCAGCGACATGGTCAATCTGTGGCTCGGTCTCGACGCGCATCTCGTACTGTATCCGGTCAAAGGCGGCCGCCTCATCAACATGGTCGGCATCGTCCATGACGAATGGAACGAAACCGGCTGGAGCGCCGACGGCGACCGCACGGAAATCCTGCGCCACTTCGCGCGCTTCTCCTGGGCCGACAGCGTGCGCGAACTTCTGTCGATCCCGGACAAGTGGCTGAAATGGGCGTTGTACGACCGCTCAACGCCGTTCATCGGCGGCGCCGGTCCCGTATCGCTGATCGGGGATGCCGCCCATCCGATGCTGCCGTTCCTGGCGCAAGGCGCCGGCATGGCGATCGAGGACGCCGCGGTGCTGGCCTCCTGCATGAAGGCCCATGCCGGCGCGCCGGAAGCGGGCCTGCGCGCTTACGAGACGGCGCGGCGCGCCCGCACCGAACGCGCCCAGCAGGTGTCGCGCAAGCAGGGCAAGCTTTATGGCCAGACCGGCCCGGAAGCGCTCGTGCGCGATCTCGGCATGCGGCTGTTGGGCGGAGAAAGACTGCTCAGGCGCTACGACTGGCTTTATAGTTGGAAGAACGACACGAAATAAAAGGGCCGCAGCAAGCGGTCAACTCCGGGAGGCTACCGATGCTGTTTCCGACCACCGTCGCCGGCAGTCTGCCGAAACCGTCATGGCTGGCCGAGCCGGATAAACTGTGGCCGCAATGGCGGCTGCAAGGCGCCGACCTGGCGCAGGGCAAACTCGACGCCACTTTGCTCGCCATCAAATTGCAGGAAGACGCCGGCATCGACATCGTCTGCGATGGCGAGATGTCGCGCCAGCATTTCGTGCACGGCTTTCTCGAATTCGTCGACGGCATCGACACGCAGAACAAAGTCGAAATGGGCATTCGCGCCAACCGCTACAAGGCGATGGTGCCGCAGGTGCGCGGGCAGCTTGCCTTGAAGGGCCGCGTCCACCAGCTAGAGGCCAAGCACGCGCGCGCGCACACGACGCGCCAGTTCAAGATGACGTTGCCCGGCCCAATGACCATTGCCGACACGGTCGCCGATGCGCATTACGGCGACAAGGTGAAAATGGCTTTCGCCTTCGCCGACCTCCTCAACAAGGAAGCGCGCGCGCTTGAAGCCGACGGCGTCGACGTCATCCAGTTCGACGAGCCGGCCTTCAACGTCTTCATGGACGAGGTGCCGGGCTGGGGAATCGACGCGCTGCACCGCGCCATCGACGGGCTGACCTGCACCACCGCCGTGCACATCTGTTACGGCTACGGCATCAAGGCCAATATCGACTGGAAGAATTCGCTCGGCGACGAGTGGACGCAATATGAGAAGATTTTTCCGGCGCTCGGCAAAAGCAAGATCAATCAAGTGTCGCTCGAGGCGATCAATTCGCGCGTGCCGCTCAAGCTTCTCTCCTTGCTCGGCGACAAGGACGTGCTGATCGGCGTCATCGATGTCGCCTCGGACACCATCGAGACGCCGGAGAAAGTCGTCGAGGTCATCGCCGAAGTGATGCAATACGTGCCGAAGCAACGCATCGTCTGCGGCACCAATTGCGGCATGGCGCCGATGCACCGCAACATCGCCGAGGCCAAGCTGGTGGCGCTCGGCGCAGGCGCGAAGCTGGCGCGCGCGAAATTTGGCTGAACGGCGGCGGCTCCGGCCTTACCGCATCAACATCATCAGACCCGCCATCAGCGCCAGCATCACCGCCACCATCAGCGCGATGTGCATGGGGCTCGACAGCATGTGCCGCATGAGCCCGAAGCGCGTGCCTTCCGGCAGCAAGGCCATGCCGCAATGGGGGCATTTCCCGGGCTGCGAAAGCCGGACGTCGCGATGCATCGGACACACGTAGACGGTATCGCTCGGCATCGGCTCGCGCATCGGTCAAACCTCCAGCACCCGCCGCCGCTCGTCATATTCCATCTTGTCGATTTCACCGCGGGCGAACCGCTCATTGAGAATGTCGACCGCCGAACTGGCGCGCCGATGACGGCGCATCATGAAACCCATCATCAGCATGCAGGCGAAGAAAATGACGATCATGCACAACGGGCCAAAGAACCACGGTGCCGGCCAGTAATCGTTCCACCACATGACGGAACCCTCCTGGAAAATGTCTATATTAGACCCATGATCGGAAGGAGGTTTTGACGTAGGTCAATCGGCCTCTTCTGTTGCTGGTTCATACTTAGACCTATGGTGACTTGATCCTCATCAGTCTTGGACCAAGCGATCCGTTTAGTTTTTAGGCGAATTCATCGCCATGAGGTTTTCTTATGATTCCAAATGTAGGAAACATCGACCGCATCGCCCGCGTCATCATAGGGATCGCGCTGATCGCCTTTGCGCTCGGCTACATCGCCCCGGGTACAAGCTGGGCTTGGGTCGGCTGGATCGGGGTCGTGCCGCTTTTGACCGCGGCGCTCGGTACCTGTCCGGCCTACAGCATCGTTGGGTGTTCGACGAAGTAGTCTCGGCGGTCGCTCCAATTACCGTTCATCCCCGCGAAAGCGGGGATCCAGTGGTTGACTGCTACACATAAGAGGCAGCATTGGAATCCCGCTTACGCGGGAATGAACGGAAAAATTACCTCCCCGCCCGCCCCATCACGTCCATCAGTTCGGCGACCTTGCGCCGCTGATCGGCCTTGTCGCCGGTGGTGATGGCGTGCTCGACGCAATGCGCGACGTGCTCGCGCAGGATTTCTTCTTCCACTTTTCGCAACGCGGCGCGAGCGGCGGCGATCTGCGTGACAATATCGATGCAATAGCGGTCGGCTTCGACCATGCCGGCGATGCCGCGGATCTGGCCCTCCAGCCGGCCGAGACGTCTCAACGTCGCCGCCTTGGTCTCCGAATGATGCGCCTTGTGAACTTTGCCCATGGCGTCTATATACCCCCCCAGGGTATATCTCGCAAGATCGAAGCCGAGGCCGCCATGTCCGCGACGCACGACCACAGCCATGACCGCCATCAGCATCACACCCCGGCAGCCGACGGCGCAATCGATCCCGTCTGCGGCATGACGGTCGATCCGCATACCGCCAAGCACCAGGCGTCGCATCACGGCCATCCGTATTATTTCTGCTCGGCCGGCTGCAAAACCAAATTCGTCGCCAATCCGGCGAAATATCTCGGCCCCCGCGAACCGGAGCCGGTCGTCGAAGGCGCGGTCTACACCTGCCCGATGCATCCGGAAATCCGCCAGCTCGGCCCCGGCACCTGCCCGATCTGCGGCATGGCGCTGGAGCCGGACGTCGTCACCGCCGACTCTGGCCCCAATCCCGAACTCGCCGACATGACGCGCCGCCTCTGGATCGGCCTTGCGCTGACGCTGCCGGTGTTCGTTCTGGAAATGGGCGCGCACCTTGTCGGCGGTCACGGCTGGGTCGACGCGAAACTGTCGAGCTACATCCAGTTCGCCTTCGCCACGCCTGTGGTGCTGTGGGCGGGTGCGCCGTTCTTCGTGCGCGGCTGGCAATCATTGCTGACGCGCAACCTCAACATGTTCACGCTGATCGCCATGGGCACCGGCGTGGCTTATGTCTATAGCCTCGCCGCCACTTTCGCACCCGGCCTCTTCCCCGACGCCTTCCGCGGCCATGACGGCACGCCCGCGGTCTATTTCGAAGCCGCCGCGGTCATCACCGTGCTCGTCCTCGTCGGCCAGGTGCTGGAATTGCGCGCGCGCGACGCCACCTCCGGCGCCATCAAGGCTCTGCTCAATCTCGCGCCGAAGACCGCGCGCCGCGTCAAGGACGACGGCAGCGACGAGGAAGTCTCGCTCGACGATATCCGCGCCGGCGACAGGTTGCGCGTGCGCCCCGGCGACAAGGTGCCGGTCGACGGCACCGTGCTGGAAGGCCGCTCCTCGCTCGATGAATCGATGGTGACCGGCGAGTCCATGCCCGTCACCAAGGAAAAAGGCGCGCGCGTCATCGGCGGCACGATCAACGCCTCCGGCTCTTTCGTCATGCGCGCCGACAAGATCGGCCGCGATACGTTGCTGGCGCAGATCGTGCAAATGGTCGCCACCGCGCAGCGTTCGCGCGCGCCGATCCAAAGGCTCGCCGATCAGGTCGCCGGCTGGTTCGTGCCGAGCGTCATCGCCGTGGCGCTGATCGCCTTTGCCGCCTGGGCCGTGTTCGGACCGGAGCCGCGTTACGCCTACGGCCTTGTCGCGGCGGTCAGCGTGCTCATCATCGCCTGCCCTTGCGCGCTGGGACTGGCAACGCCGATGTCGATCATGGTCGGCGTCGGCCGTGGCGCGCAGGCCGGCGTTCTCATCAAGAACGCCGAAGCGCTGGAGCGCCTGGAGAAGATCGATACACTCGTCGTCGACAAGACCGGGACCTTGACCGAAGGCAGACCGAAGGTTGTGGCTGTGCTGCCGGCCGAAGGCTTCGACGAGACCGACGTGCTGCGCATCGCCGCCAGCGTCGAGCGCGGCAGCGAACATCCGCTCGCCGCCGCCATTACCAAAGCCGCAGCCGAGCGCAACCTTGAACTCTCCCCCGTGCGCGGTTTCGATTCACCGGCTGGCAAGGGCGTCATCGGCGTGGTCGCGGGCAAAAACGGGAATTTGCGCGTCGCGCTCGGCTCGGCGAAATTTCTCAATGAACTCAGCATCGACACATCGGCGCTGCACGACGCCGCCGAAGCGCAACGGACCGAAGGCGCCACCGCGATCTTCCTCGCCGTCAATGGCAAGCCGGCGGGCATCATCGCCATTGCCGATCCGATCAAGGTGACCACGCCCGATGCGCTGAAAGCGCTCGCCGCCGACAATATCCGCGTCGTCATGCTGACCGGCGACAACCGCACCACTGCGCTCGCCGTCGCCAAGCGCCTCGGCATCACGGAAGTCGAAGCCGACGTGCTGCCGGATCAGAAAAGCGCGGTCATTGAAAAACTCACGCGCGAAGGCCGCATCGTCGCCATGGCCGGCGACGGCGTCAACGACGCGCCGGCGCTCGCCGCCGCACAAGTCGGCATCGCCATGGGCACCGGCTCGGATGTCGCGATCGAAAGCGCCGGCATCACGCTTCTGCGCGGCGACCTGATGGGCATCGTCAAGGCGCGCATATTGTCGGCCGCCGTGATGAGCAACATCCGGCAGAACCTGTTCTTCGCCTTCATCTATAATTCGGCCGGCGTGCCGATCGCCGCCGGACTTCTGTACCCTGTGTTCGGGCTGCTGCTGTCGCCGATCGTCGCCGCCGCGGCGATGGCGTTGTCATCCGTCAGCGTCGTCGGCAATGCGCTACGCCTGCGCGCCCTCAAGCTTTGAAAAGGCGAACAGGCCCGCCACGAAGGCGAGCCTTTTCGCAATTCCAGGCAAGGCCTAGAAAACGGCGATATATTTCAGCAACGACAACACGCCGATGATGATGACGACGATGCGCACGATCTGCTTGGCGCGGCCATCGATCGGCAGCATGTTGACCAGATAAAGCACGAGTACGATGACGAGAAACGTAACCAGAAGACTGATCAAAATACTGGTAGTCATGGGAGCCCCCGTTCATCCGCGCCCAAATGGCGCGTTCCAGCCCGGATAACCGCGGGGAACCGAAAAAGTTCCATCGCGGACAAAGCATGCTTTACCGCTTTTTAGGCTTGCCGGTGACGGCTGGCGCGGCCGGCGGCGCGGCGGCAACAGACGGTGGACAGTTTTTCTCCGCTTCGGCCTTGCGCACTTCGGCGAGATTGCCGCGCACCTGCGCCTGTTCCGGACGGTATGAAACGGCCGAGACGAGACTGCCGCCGGCGCCCGGCCCGGCTTTGGCGATCAAGGCGTCAAGTTCGCGCTCGCGCGCCTTTAAAGTCGTGGTCTGTGCCGCCAGATGCGCGCAGGTGTAAAACTGGTACTTGCCGGGCGCGGCCAGGAAGCTGCCGACCCTGTCCTCGGCCGAGCCGCCTTGCGTCGAGCAAGCCGACAAAAGCGTGACGGCGAGCATGGCGACGCAAGCGCGACCGCATCGTAAAGGGTGATGGGTGTTCTCGGACATCGGCGATTTGGTCCTTGGTGCTAAATCGTCACGCAATTTTGGTGCGGGCGGCCGGACTCGAACCGGCACGGACGTTTCCATCCGAAGGATTTTAAGTCCTTTGCGTCTACCATTCCGCCACGCCCGCGTTAGCTTCATCGTCCGCCGTCACGGCGGATGAACTCCGGCGCGGCGGCGGTCTAAGTCATTTCGGTAATAACGCGCGCCACACCGCGTCCCAGTCCTTGCCGGACGAATCCGTCACCCGGCCGTCCTTCTCATAGAACTTGTTGGGGATCTGGAACATGGCGAGAAACGTGCCGCCGTTCGGCGACCACGCGCTGTGCCGGCTCCCCGCCGGACGCCAGACGAATTCGCCGGCGCCGACCTCGATGCCGGCATCGGGGCCTTCCTTGTCGACCAGCGAGCCTTCCAGCACATAAGTTTGTTCGATCAGCACATGCTCGTGGTCGGGCAATTCCGCGCCCGGGTCCATCTTGAACAGCAAGGTCGCCAGACCGCTCTTCGGATCGAACATCAAGGTCTTGGTGTGACAGCCGGGAAAACGCGCCGGCTGCCAGGGCACATCCTTGGCGCGCACAACCTTCGACAGCAAATCGTCAGCGTGAAGCTTCTCGGCGGTCGCGGCGGTCATGGCAGTCCTCCCCGGTTGGCGCTTCGAAAACGATACACCATTTCGCGGCGTCAGTCGCCGCCTTCACGGATCGGCGGCACGTAGGACAGGCCGGTGTCCCACGGAAAATAAATCCAGGTGTCCTGCGATACTTCGGTGATGAAGGTATCGACCAGAGGCCGGCCCATCGGCTTGGCATAGACGGTGGCGAAATGCGCCGCCGGCAAAATCTCGCGCACCACGCGCGCCGTCTTGCCGGTATCGACCAGGTCATCGACGATGAGCACGCCCTTGCCGGCCGCGCGCATCGCGGTCACTTCCGGGCCGATGCCCTTCATGACCTTGATCTCGCCCTGGTTTTTGTAATTCATGTAGCTGGCGATGCAGACCGTCTCGATGATGCGCACGTTCAGCTCGCGCGCCACGATCGCCGCCGGCACCAGCCCGCCGCGGGTGATGCAGACGATCGCCTCGAACGGCCCCGCCTCATGCAGCCGCCATGTCAGCGCGCGGGTGTCGCGGTGAAACTGGTCCCACGAAACGGGAAACATCTTTTCGGGTCGGGGTGCGTCGGACATTGTCTTGGGTCTCGGGTGGGAGGCAGCTTGTTCTAACTCAATTCCGCCCGGAATCGAGCGTTCGCGCCGCGCCATCCCCACCCTTCCTGCTTCGCCAAAAAGCCGGCCTACGGCGCTGAGGGCGGCGCGATCCGCCCTATCAGCCGCACAGGCTTAGCTTCTGCGGGATCTGGCGCGACCACGACCACCTCGCCCTCCCCAGGGTGGAAACCGAGCAAATTCAGAATGTTCTGACCATGGGTGGCGACCACCAATGTGCCCGGTCCCCGCCAGGCCGCGATCGTCGCCCGCGCGCCGGCGGTCAGTTCGTCACGATCGTCGCGCAGCACAAAGGCATTGTTGAATGCCGGCGCCGCCTCGACCGGCCCGATATTCATCAGTTCGGCGGTCTGCCGGCACCGGCACCATTGCGAACTTGCGACCTTGCCAACCTTGACGCGCTGGGCGCGGAACACGTCGCCGAGCGCAACGGCCTGCGCGCGCCCCTTGGCACTCAGATTGCGCTGCGTCTTGCAATCATCGAGATTGATGCCCGCCGGATCGCCCGGGGCACCTGGCGCAGCCGCATGGCGGATCAAGGCGATGGCGCCGTCGCCGCGCAACGCATCCCAGGCGCGCGTCGCTTCATTGTCCGCCTGAGCCGATCCTGCCGCCAGCAGGAACGCGATCGACGACGCAATGTGCAGAAGGCGAGACATGCCGCCATGTTAGCCGAGATTGTGGCGTCAGCGGGATCACGGAAGCGTCAGAAGTACCCGGCCGCGCCGCTCAGCTTCGCGCGAGTTTCGCTCGCACTTTCACAATCATCGCTTCGACCGCCGCCCGCACCTCGGCGAGGCGCGCGGCGTCGCGCGAGCGCACCACCACATTGGTGTTCGGAATGCCGTTCTCGTCGATGAACGGATAGCTGCCGATCATCGCGTCCGGATAGGCTTTGGCGACCAGCCCCAGCTCAGTGCCGATGTCGCCTTCCTTGGCGTCGGCGCGGATGCTTTCCGACAGCATCTTGACGCCGGTCTTGAGCTTCGGCGCCACCTCGTCGAGCATCGCCTGCATGATGTTGGGCACGCCGGCCATGGTGATGACATTGCCGATCCAGAAGCCGGGTGCGCCGGACACCTTGTTGGCGATCAAAGCCGCGCCGTCGGGAATGCGCGTCATGCGCATGCGCGCTTCGTTGAGCTCGCCGCCCATGCGGGCAACGCGCTCCTTCATGATCGCCACCGCCTCGGGGTGATAATCGATCGAGACTCCGAACGCCTTGGCGATGCAGTCGGCGGTGATGTCGTCATGCGTCGGGCCGATGCCGCCCGTCGTGAACACATACGTGTAGCGGTTGCGCAGCGCGTTCAGCGCCGCTATCACCTCCGGCTCGTCGTCGGAGACCACGCGTACTTCCTTCACGTCGATGCCGATCGCCGTCATGTATTCGGCGATGTAGCCGATGTTCTTGTCCTTGGTCCGCCCGGACAGGATCTCGTCGCCAATGACAAGTATGGCCGCGGTGACGATCTCTGCTGTCATTGTCTGCTCTGGAAAGGTGGCGAGGAAGCGCGCCCAGACCTAGCGTGCCCCGCGGGGAGGCTCAAGCAACGCGCCTCCGGCATCCCGCCTCTTGTCGCCCGGCCAATCGTCTATTTTTTAGGCAATTACCGGGGACAACCCTGCAGGTAACATCCAAACAGGTGTTTTAGCTGAGGTTTTTTTGGCCCGGAGCTTGCAGAATACGGTTCCGTGACGATGCGCCCCCTCTCCCTGACGGCCGGGAAAGGGCAGACTGCGGGGGACTAATTCGGTGTTGAGGCGTTGAGTGCTGCTGGGGGAATGAAAAGTATGGCTGCGGCCTTCGATGAAATGAAGGGTCACGACGGTGACGAAGTCCGGCCGGCCTATAGCGAGTTGGCGCGCTGGCTCAAGGAAGTGCCGGCCGACGTTCTCGACTATCGCCGCCGCGAAGCCGAGCTGATTTTTCGCCGCATCGGCATCACCTTCGCCGTCTATGGCGAGGCCGACGCCACCGAACGCCTCATCCCCTTCGACGTCATCCCGCGCATCATGTCGGGCTCCGAATGGCGCCTGCTCGAAAAGGGCCTGACCCAGCGCGTCACCGCGCTCAACATGTTCATCAAGGACGTCTACGGCGCCCGCGAAATTCTCAAAGCCGGCGTCGTGCCGGAAGACCTCGTGTTCCGCAATCCCGCCTTCCGGCCGGAGATGAACGGCCAGCGCGTGCCGCACGACATCTATGTGCATATCGCCGGCATCGACATCATCCGCGTCGATGCCGAAACCTTCTACGTGCTCGAGGACAATGCGCGCACGCCGTCCGGCGTCTCCTACATGCTGGAGAACCGCGAGATCATGATGCGGCTGTTCCCGGAATTGTTCTCGCGCCACCGCATCGCGCCGGTCGAGAATTATCCGGACGAATTGCTGCGCAGCCTGAAATCGGTCGCGCCTTTGTCGACGCCGCGCGAGCCGACCGTCGTGCTGCTCACGCCGGGCGTGTTCAACTCGGCCTATTATGAGCACTCGTTCCTCGCCGACAAACTCGGCGTCGAACTGGTCGAAGGCCGCGATCTCTTTGTCAAGGACGAGATCGTCTACATGCGCACGACGCAAGGGCCGCAGCGCGTCGATGTCATCTACCGCCGCGTCGACGACGATTTCATCGATCCCTTGACCTTCCGTCCCGACAGCATCCTCGGCGTGCCCGGCCTGATGTCGGCCTACACCGCCGGCAATGTCACGCTCGCCAATGCCGTCGGCACAGGCATCGCCGACGACAAGGCGGTGTACAGCTTCATGCCGGCGATCGTGAAATTCTATCTCGGCGAAGAGCCGCTGTTGAAGAACGTGCCGACCTGGCGCTGCCGCGAGGAAGAGCATCTCAAATATGTTCTCGATCATTTGCCCGAACTTGTGGTCAAGGAAGTGCACGGCTCCGGCGGCTACGGCATGCTGATCGGCCCGACCGCATCGAAGATCGCCATCGAGCAATTCCGCGCCAAGCTGAAAGCCGATCCGACCAATTTCATCGCCCAGCCGACTTTGGCGCTCTCAACCTCGCCGACCTGCGTCGAGGAAGGCGTGGCGCCGCGCCACGTCGATCTGCGCCCGTTCGTTCTGACCGGCAGCAACGGCGTGCGGATCGTGCCCGGCGGCCTGACCCGCGTCGCCATGAAGAAAGGCTCGCTGGTGGTCAATTCCAGCCAGGGCGGCGGCACGAAAGATACGTGGGTGCTGGATGGTTGAGGGTGACGCTCACATACCGGCCCTTCATCCTTCGAGACGCGAGCTTCGCTCGCTCCTCAGGATGAGGGATTGTTCCTCCGGCCTCATGGTGAGGAGCATCGCGCAGCGATGCGTCTCGAACCATAGGGCCGGCCATCGGAGTCTCTAAATGCTCTCCCGCACGGCCGACAACCTGTACTGGCTCTCGCGCTACGTCGAACGCGCCGAATATCTGGCGCGCATTCTCGACGCGACGCAGCGGCTCTCGGCATTGCCGCTCGCCTATGTCGGCGCCAGCAACGAATGGGAATCCGCGGTGCTGACCGCCGGCTGCGCCAACAGCTTTTTCAAACTCTATGATGAAGCCAACGAGGAAAACGTCACCGACTACCTCGCTTTCTCCACCGCCAACGCGTCATCGATCCGCTCCTGCTTCGAGGCGGCGCGCCACAATGCCCGCGCTGTGCGCACCGCTTTGACCATGGAAATGTGGGACGCCATCAACGGCACATGGCTCGAGTTGAAGCGCTACGGCAACGGCCCGACTTCGCGCGAGGAAATGTCGCGCTTCCTGCGCTGGGTGCAGGAGTCGTCATTGCGCTATGACGGCTCGGCCTACCGCACCATGCTGCGCAGCGACGCTTACTGGTTCTCGCGCCTCGGCGTCTACATGGAACGCGCCGACAACACCGCGCGCATTCTCGACGTCAAATATCATCTGCTGCTGCCGGACAACGAGCGCGTCGGCGGGCCGCTCGATTACTTCCAGTGGGCGGCGATCCTGCGTTCGGTCTCGGCGCTGACCGCCTATCACTGGGTCTACCGCGACAGCCTCAAGCCATGGCTGGTCGCCGACCTACTGATCCTCAAGGACGAACTGCCGCGCTCGCTGTCGTCCTGCTACGAGGCGATCGTGCGCAATCTCGACCAGATCAGCGGCGCCTATGGCCGGCAGGGCCCGGCGCAGCGCCAGGCGCGGGGCCTGCGCACCCGCCTGCAAAACAGCAAGATGGACGGCATTTTCCAGCGCGGCCTGCACGAATTCATCAGCGAATTCATCACGGAAAACAACCGTTTGGGTGGTGCCATCACCGAACAGTTCCTGATATAAAGGAAAGCCCGCGCAAGGCCACTGGCGCGGCTGTCACTGTCCGGTTCACCAGCCGCGCTCAAGGCGCATTAGAAACCTTATGCGGATTCGCATCTCCCACGCCACCAGCTACCGCTACGAGATGCCGCCGAAAAGCGTAACGCAGGTGCTGCGCCTGACGCCGCGCAATCACGACGGCCAGTTCGTGGTCAACTGGCGCATCGAGGTGTCGCAGGACTGTCAGTTGCATCAGCATGAAGGCGCCTTCGGCAATATCAGCCACGTCTTCAACGCCGAAGGTCCGTTCGACGAATTGTCGGTGACGGTCGCCGGCGAAGTCGATACCCAGGACACGCACGGCATTGTCGCCGGCTGTATCGAACGTTTTCCGCCGGCCTTGTTCCTGCGCGAGTCGAGCCTGACCCAGCCGGACGCCGCCATCGTCGAATTCGCCGAAGCCGTCCGCGCCGACGCCGGCAAGGATACTTTGACGCTGCTGCACGCGCTGATGATGGGCCTCAACGCCGAAATGACATTCGACACCGAGCCGACCCAGGTCGAGACCACCGCGGCGGAAGCCTTCAAGCTCAAGCGCGGCGTCTGCCAGGACGGCACCCACATCTTCATCGCCGCGGCGCGCCATCTCGGCATTCCGACGCGCTATATCAGCGGCCACTTTTACCGCGAGGACGACATCACCGCGCAGGACGCCGGCCACGCCTGGGCGGAAGCTTACGTCGACAAGCTCGGCTGGGTCGGCTTCGACCCGACCAACGGCATCTCGCCGACCGAGGCGCATGTCCGCGTCGCCGTCGGATTGGATTACCTCGGCGCCGCGCCGGTGCGCGGAACGCGCTATGGCGGCGGCGGCGAAACGCTTAAGGTGACCATCAACGTCGATCAGGCCAACTGGCAATCGCAATCGCAGTCGCAATCATAGGCAAGCGGCGACGCGGCCTCAAGCTCCACCGTCACGTTTCAAGAAGAAGACAAATCCCATGACCTATTGCTGCGGAATTCTCGTGCGTGAAGGCCTGGTGATGATCGCGGACACGCGCACCAATGCCGGCCTCGACAACGTCTCCACCTTCCGCAAATTGCATATCTATACCCAGCCAGGCGAACGCATCATGGCGCTCGCCTCCTCGGGCAATCTGTCGCTCAGCCAGACGGTGCGCTCGATGCTGACCGAAGGCATCGAAAATCCGGAAACCGGCGAACTCGAAACCCTGATGAACGCGCCGACCATGTTCAAGGCGGCGCAGCGTATCGGGAACGCCATCCGCACCATTCAGCGCGTCGAGGGCAAGGCGCTGGAAGAAGCCGACGTCGATCACGGCATCGGCTTTTTGTTCGGCGGCCAGATCAAGGGCGAGCGCTTGCGCCTGTTCATGATCTATTCGGCCGGCAATTTCATTGAATGCACCACCGACACGCCCTATCTGCAGATCGGCGAGCACAAATACGGCAAGCCGGTGCTCGACCGCGCCATTTCCTTCGACACCGATATTTACGACGCGCTCAAGATAGGCCTGATCTCGATGGATTCGACGATGCGCTCCAATCTCGCCGTCGGCCTGCCGATCGACCTGATGGTAGCGCGGCGCGACGCCTGTGAAGCCGAAGTCGCTTACCGGATCGAGCCCGGCGAGCCTTATTTTCAGGACCTGCGCGAGCGCTGGTCAGGCGCGCTGCGCGCCGCCCACATCGCCATCCCGCGCCCGCCCTACCGCAGCGCGGGGTGAGTGCGGCTTGCGTCATTACCGGGCATAGCCGTCCGAAGGACGGCGTCGCTTCGCTCACCTATGACCTGGCAATCCATCCATTTGTCATCACCGGGCTTGTCCCGGTGATCCCGCTTAGGGGGCCATGCGGTTGCTCCGGCGATCTCTTCATACAGGTCTCGCCAAGACGGATTTCCCACGACGATTAAATTGGTTTTCCAGGCTCGAGGCCAATGTTTAATGTTTTGTTCACGCTGAAGCGCATCGCGAACATCTCCGTAGCTTTCAAAATAGACGAGATTGTCGATCTTGAAACGCTTGGTGTGGCCTTTGACGGCGCCGGTCTTGTGCTCGTAAACGCGGCGAATGAGGTCATTGGTGACGCCGACGTAAATAGCGCCTCCCGGACGACTGGCTAGAAAGTAGACGAAGTACTCAGCCATAAGCCAAGCCTGCTTAAGCGGGATGGCCGGGACAAGCCCGGCCATGACACAAGGGGTTCCCCACTCCCTCCATTTACCCTCCATTAACAACACCCCGCGAATTGGCCTTCGGTAGCCCGGCACCAACCGGCCGGCGGTGGCTGCGAAAGCCATTGGCAAGCTTTTGCCCCTAGCTTCCTCCTCGAAAAGCTCAATGAACAGTGCGCTTTAGGGGAAATCTATTTTGCCGGCAGTCGCTCGCCCGCGCAGCCAGGAGCCGCAGCCCTACAACAATTGGGATCGCGCCCGCTTGAGCGTCGTGGTGCCGATCGGCGTCATTGTCGCCGTCGCCATCGTCTGCATCGTCGTCGCGGTTCTGTCGTCGGCGCAGCGCGCCGATGAAGTCGCGGTCGCGCACGAGAAACAACTGTTCTCCGGCGCGCTCAATAATTACGGCCGCCGCGTCCTCAGCGAAGTCGACAGCGTCGCCTCCTCGCAAAGCGCCACGCAGAACATCCGCCGCAAATTCGATCCGGTGTGGACCGACCAGCGCGCCGGCACCTGGCTCGCCGCCTATTTCAAGCACGATTACATCCTGGTGTTCGACGGCCAGGACAAGGCGATCTACTCAATGATCGGCCACCACGCCGCCGACAAGGCCTGGTTCGAGCGCGCGCGCCCCGACCTGATCGAACTCATCGACTTCATGCGCGGCCGCCGCAGCGGCATGCCGGGCGCCATCCAGCTCAGCCACGGCGATGGCGGCGCGCTGCCGCACGCGGTCGCGATCCGCCGCATCCTCGGCCAGCCGGCAGCCATCGCCGCCGTCGCGGTCGGCTCAGACGAAGGCGTCGAAACCGCCAACGACATCACGGCGCCGATCATGCTGTCGGTGAAGTTCATCAACGACGCGGTGCTGTCCGGCATCGCCACGCAACTCGGCCTCATCAACCTGCGCGCCATCGGCAACGAGCCGGTGCCGTTCGGCGACTTCGTCTACGAATTGAACGCGCCGAATGGCGAGCATATCGCCCGCTTCGCCTGGTCGGCCAAGCAGCCGGGCGCCGAGATCGTGCAGAGCGTTGTGCCCTTCATCGCCGTGGCGATGGCCGGCTTCGCTTTGCTCGCAGCCTTCGTGCTGCGTTATATGCGGCGCACGGCCGTGGCGATTGCCGCCGGCGAAACGCGGCTGCGCCATCTCGCCATGCACGATCCATTGTGCGGCCTGCCGAACCGCATCTTCTTCGGCGAGCGCCTTGAGGCGGTCATCAGCCAGGTCCACGCCAGCAAAAGTCCGGCCGCCGTGTTCTACATCGACCTCGATCATTTCAAGGACGTCAACGACACGCTCGGCCACCCGGTCGGCGACGAACTGATCCGCAACGTCACCTTGCGCCTGTCGCAGACCTTGCGCGGCGGCGACCTCGTCGCCCGCCTCGGCGGCGACGAATTCGCGGTCGTCTCCTCGGTCGGCGGCGACACCGGCAAGATGATGGCGCTGGCGCAGCGCATCATCACCGCGATCTGCGCGCCCTATAATATCGCCGGGCAGAACATCGTCATCGGCGCCTCGATCGGCATCGCCGTCATCGACCAGGACTGCCAGGGCTCCGCCGACATCATGCGCTACGCCGACATGGCGCTGTACCGCGCCAAGAACGAAGGCCGCAACCGCGCCTGCATCTATGACGCGGCGATGGACGCCGACCTGTCCAAGCGCAAACTGCTCGAAGGCGATCTGCGCGAGGCGATCGACAAGGATCAGCTGCGCCTGATGTACCAGCCGATCGTCAACAAGAGCGGCGAGAAGATGATGGGCGTCGAGGCCTTGTGCCGCTGGACCCATCCGACGCGCGGCGAAATCTCGCCGGTCGAGTTCATTGCTATTTCCGAACATTCCGGCCTGATCGTCGAACTCGGCGCCTGGGTGCTGCGCCAGGCCTTGACCGACGGCAAGCAATGGCCGGGCCTCACCGTCGCGGTCAATGTCTCACCGCTGCAATTCCGCCGCGCCGATTTCGCCGACCTGGTCGAGCGCGTTCTGGCCGAAACCGAATTCGATCCGGCCCGCCTCGAACTCGAACTCACCGAAAGCGTGCTGCTCGGCAATATCGACACCGCCGAAGCCGGCATGATGCGGCTCAAGGCGCTCGGCATCAAGCTCGCGCTCGACGACTTCGGTACCGGCTATTCGAGCCTTGCTTATTTGCGCCGCTTCCCGTTCGACAAGCTCAAGATCGACCGCAGCTTCGTGATGTCGATCGAGAAGGCCGCCGACGCCGCAGCCATCGTCCACGCCGTCGTTTCCCTCGGCCGCGGCCTCGGCATGAAGGTCACCGCCGAAGGCGTCGAGACCGCCGACCAGCACCTGTTCCTGCGCGCCGCCGGCGTGCACTTCATGCAGGGCTATCGCTTCGGCCGCGGCACCACGGCGGCGGAAATCGCCGACCGTATCAAGTCGCCGGAAGCCTACCTGCCCATCGATGCCCCCGCCGCCATGGCGGGTTAAACTGGCTGCTTAACGCCTGATGGGCGGCCTGACGTGCAGCCCCATGAATGCAGCCGGCGCCTGCGCCGCAGGGCGATGGCCGCCGCGCCTTTTATTTGATATGGCCTTCCCCATAAAGAAACGCACCGCAACGGGGCTCCAGGGAAGGAAATCCAATGTCCGCAAAGATCGCCATTGTCACCGGCGCAGGCTCCGGCGTCGGCCGCGCCGTCTCGCATGCGCTGGCCAAGGCTAGCTACAATGTGGTTCTCGCCGGCCGCCGCAAGGAGCCGCTCGACACAGTCGCCGGCGAGATCAAGGCCGCCGGCGGACCCGAGCCGCTGGTCGTCCCGACCGACGTGTCGCAGCGCGACTCGATCCTCGCTTTGTTCGCCGCCACCAAATCGAAATACGGCCGCCTCGATGTGCTGTTCAATAACGCGGGCATGGGCGCGCCGCCGGTGCCGATCGAAGAGCTGCCGTTCGAGACCTGGCAGCAGGTCGTCGCCACCAATTTGACCGGCATGTTCCTGTGCACGCAGGAAGCCATCAAGATCATGAAAGACCAGAAGCCGCAGGGCGGCCGCATCATCAACAACGGCTCGATCTCGGCACACGCGCCGCGGCCGTTTTCGATCGCCTATACCTCGACCAAGCACGCCGTTACCGGCCTCACCAAGTCGACCTCGCTCGACACCCGCAAGTACAACATCTGCTGCGGCCAGGTCGATATCGGCAATGCCGCGACGCCGATGACCGACCGCATGGTGGTCGGCGACGGCGTGCCGCAGCCCAACGGCACCAAGATGATCGAGCCGCGCATGGGCGCCGAGAATGTCGGCGCCGCCGTGGTCTACATGGCCAGCCTGCCGCTCGACGCCAACGTGCTGTTCATGACGGTGATGGCTAACACCATGCCATTCGTGGGTCGAGGATAAGCGCCATCGCTTCGGGCATTTTGGTCACGCCGATGTCGGAGGGTTTTGGCAGCAATGCAAAAGCCCGTTCGGCATCGGCGTCGTCACAAGGAACGAGCGCGCGGCCGCACCAGTCGATGATGCGCATTTCCTTCCAGGTGAAAATCGGGGCGACGATGCCGCGCCAGTCGGTCGCCACGCTGGAATTACGTACATAGGTCGCCGCCAGATAAGGCACCGCGTCGATCAGATTCGCCGGCCGGTACTTTTTGTCAAAACGCAGCAGCGCCGAAAGGCCGTTGAGAAAGCGTCCCTTGTCGTTCGCCACCTCCTGGAGAAGCCGTTCGAACGCCGATGCATGGACGAACTCGCAGATCGGATCGGCAAAAGAAACGCGCCCGGTCGACTCCAGAGCCGGCTCGTTCGGCGGCGCCATCTGGTTGATGACGCGCCGGTTCGGCGCGACCGCGAGATACAGCGGCGCCCACGGCGTGTGCTGCTCGGCTCGCGCGAGATGGCGATAATCCTTCTTGATCGCGCCCTGCCCGTCGAGCAAATCGCTGTCGTAGAACGGCACGGGCGCTTGCGGATTGGGCTGCACCGCCGGCTGCACCGGCAACGGTTCGGCGATCGGCGGTGTGCTCTCGACCAGCTTGCGCGTCCGTTGCAGCATCCACGCCAGCGGCAGCACCGACAGACCCTTGATCGTCTGGTTCGTCCAGTTGACATAGCCGCCGCCGACATCGGAATGCGCACCGGCAAACCAGACCTGCTCGGTCGGCGACTTGTCCGGATCGGTGACCTTGAATTTCGGCTTGGTCCACAAGGCCGGCCCGAAGGCATAGCGCGGCTCGTCCAGCGCCACCGCGTGCAGGCGGATGTCGACCAGCGAATTCACTTCGGTGTTATGAAAGCCGTATTTGGTCTGGTTTATTTTTCGAAACGCATTCTCCGGAATGCCGAGCGCGCCGACGGTGTCGAAGACGCCCAACAGCCGGACGCGCATATAGCGGTCGTCGTGCACCAAAGTGGCGCCGGTGACATCGAGCGGCTTGCGGAATTTCACCCAGTCGCCACTGAGCCGGTCGCCCGGCGGCGTGCGGTAATACTCCCAAGCCATTTTCTCGTTCTCCGGCGTGCAATGTTCGCATCGCAGAAGACCGACGGCCTGCAGGTAGCCGCACAGGCTGCGCGCGGTAAAAGCGCCGCGCGAAAATCCGAAAACAAAAATTTCGTCGCCGGGACGATACCATGTGCTGAGAAAACGGTAGGCTTCGCGAATATTCTGGTCGAGACCGTCGCCGAACATTCCGCCTTTGATCGCGTCGAAATAGGCGCCGGTGCCGACGCCGCGATCGTAATACGTCAGGTATTCATAGCCATCGAAGACAAGCCCGGAAATTCCTTTTTTGCGAAAACTTTCGGGAAGCTTCTTAAAGGCGAGCGCATCGGCGTTTGGCGCCGCCGGCTTGCCGTCTTTGGGCTTTGTGGTCTCGGCACTGAAGCGCAGCCGGGCGTTCAGTCCCCAGAACAAACGCTCGCGCAGATAGACGACATTTGTCGCCGGATGACTTTCGTCATCCTCGTTCCAGGTGCCGTCGAGAAAGAGAATAAGACGCCGGCAAACGTGGTCGGACATGCAAAGCCCCCTCGGAGGACCGAAGGTTGCATATTCGCCAAATGCAATCAAATATGTTGGCGGCTCAGCCCGCCTTTGCCGCCACCGCCGCCGCGGTGCGCCGCACCTTCATGAAGCGCACGACACGCTGCGCCGCGCCGACGTCGATGCAGACATAGTCCTTGCGCGTCGGTGGCGCTGCGTATTCGAGGATGCCGGCCTTGGCGATGCGCAAATTGATGAAAGCCTCGGCGGCCGGCCATGACAATTCGACCGCGCGCAACAGCAGCAGCGCCGACTGATATAGCGCCATCCCGCCCCTTGAGGGGTGTCTGTACAGCATCTGCAGATGCGGGGCGAGGAGCGGTGGCCGGTCGGGCGCGCATTTTGGACGACGGCGTACCCGGCGCCGCAAAAAATACGGGCGATGAATCGCGCCGTCATTCCGGGGCGCCGCGCAGCGGCGAACCCGGAATCCAGAAGATCCTCATGCGTGTCTGGATTCCGGGTCCGGTCCTTCGGACCGTCCCGGAACGACAATCAGTGCAGCACAAACTCGCCATTGATCGGCTTCAACTCGGCCGGCTTGATCAGCTTGGAGTGCGCAACCTCGACGGAGTAAAGCGGTCCTTCCAGCTTCGCCTGCCAGAATTCGAGAAACTTCTGCAACTCGGGAAATTTCGGGAAAAGGTCGTAGGCTTGCCAGACATAGGATTGCAGCAGCCAGCGGTGGTCGGGACGGCGATACAGAATATGCGCCGTCGTCAGGCCGAAGCCGGCCACCTGCTTCTCGAAGTCTTTCGTCACCGTCGAACCCATTGCGTCCTCCGTTTGAATCGGACACCCAGTTTCCAGTCCCGGCATCGGCCATTGCAAGCCAAAACTGTGAACAAACTGTTTAAAATCAAAGCGTTAGCAGCATCGTTCGCCGGTTGCTAACAGGTCGCCGGGTACCTGTGACCTGTCAAACTGCCAATGCAGCAACCGCCGCCCCGGTTCCAATCCGGCAATTAACCATTTTGACTCAGTCACTTGCAAGAATTGTTGGCACTCGTTGCAAATGAGTGCTAAAAAGACGCCACTGGCCCCTTGCGGGCAAAAATGCCCTCACCCATCTGCGATGCAGGTTGCGGCTGAGGGTTAAGCCGACAACCAGAAACGCGAACACTCAATTATTTGGAGGACTGCCATGAAGTTCCGCCCGCTTCACGACCGCATCGTCGTCAAGCGCATCGATGCCGAGGAAAAGACTGCCGGTGGCATCATCATTCCCGACACAGCGCAAGAGAAGCCCTCGCAGGGTGAAGTCATTGCCGTCGGCCCCGGCGGCCGCGATGAATCCGGCAAGCTGATCCCGCTCGACGTCAAGGTCGGCGAGACCGTTCTGTTCGGCAAATGGTCGGGCACCGAGGTCAAGATCGACGGTCAGGATCTCCTCATCATGAAGGAGAGCGACATCATGGGCATCATCGAAGGCGGCGCCGCCGCCAAGAAGAAAGCCGCCTAAGGCAGAAGCCCTCGTCCTGAGGAACCGGCCGCAGGCCGGCGTCTCGAAGGACGGGATCAAGCAAATCACATCTCATCCTTCGAGACGCGAGCTTCGCTCGCTCCTCAGGATGAGGACCAAAACCTGAAGGAAACAAAGACAATGGCTGCTAAAGACGTAAAATTCGGCGTCGATGCCCGCGACCGCATGCTGCGCGGCGTCGATATCCTCGCCAACGCCGTCAAGGTGACGCTCGGTCCCAAGGGCCGCAACGTCGTCCTCGACAAGTCGTTCGGCGCCCCGCGCATCACCAAGGACGGCGTCACCGTCGCCAAGGAAATCGAGCTTGAAGACAAGTTCGAGAACATGGGCGCGCAGATGGTCCGTGAAGTCGCCTCGAAGGCGTCGGACGTTGCCGGCGACGGCACCACCACCGCCACCGTTCTCGCCCAGGCGATCGTGCGCGAAGGCGCCAAGTCCGTTGCCGCCGGCATGAACCCGATGGACCTGAAGCGCGGCATCGACCTCGCGGTCGACGCCATCGTCGAGCATCTCAAGGCCAACTCGAAAAAGGTCACGTCGAACGAAGAGATCGCCCAGGTCGGCACCATCTCGGCCAACGGCGACCGCGAAATCGGCGACTTCCTCGCCAAGGCGATGGCCAAGGTCGGCAATGAAGGCGTCATCACGGTTGAAGAAGCCAAGTCGCTTGAGACCGAACTCGACATCGTCGAGGGCATGCAGTTCGACCGCGGCTACATCTCGCCCTACTTCATCACCAACGCCGACAAGATGCGCGTTGAGATGGAAGACCCGTACATCCTGATCTACGAGAAGAAGCTCTCGCAGCTCCAGGAACTGCTGCCGCTGCTCGAAGCGGTCGTGCAGACCGGCAAGCCGCTGTTGATCGTCGCCGAGGATATCGAAGGCGAAGCGCTCGCCACCCTCGTCGTCAACAAGTTGCGTGGCGGCCTCAAGGTTGCCGCCGTCAAGGCGCCGGGCTTCGGCGATCGCCGCAAGGCCATGCTGCAGGACATTGCGATCCTGACCGGCGGCCAGGCGATCTCGGAAGATCTCGGCATCAAGCTCGAGAACGTCACCATCCAGATGCTGGGCCGCACCAAGAAGGTGATGATCGACAAGGAAAACACCACGATCGTCAACGGCGCCGGCAAGAAGGCCGACATCGAGGCGCGCGTGGCGCAGATCAAGGCGCAGATCGAAGAGACCACGTCGGACTACGACAAGGAGAAGCTGCAGGAACGTCTGGCCAAGCTCGCCGGCGGCGTTGCGGTGATCCGCGTCGGCGGTGCGACCGAAGTCGAAGTGAAGGAGCGCAAGGATCGCGTCGACGACGCGATGCACGCGACCCGCGCCGCGGTTGAGGAAGGCATTCTGCCGGGCGGCGGCGTCGCCCTGCTGCGCGCCACCGAAGCCCTGAAGAAGGTCAAGACCGCGAATGACGACCAGAAGGTCGGCGTCGAGATCGTCCGCAAGGCGATCCAGGCCCCGGCGCGTCAGATCGCGTCGAACGCCGGTGAAGACGGCTCCGTCATCGTCGGCAAGATCCTCGAGAAGGATCAGTACAACTACGGCTACGATGCCCAGGCCGGCGAGTACGGCAACATGGTCTCCAAGGGCGTCATCGACCCGACCAAGGTCGTGCGTTCGGCGATCCAGGGCGCGGCGTCGGTCGCCGCTCTCTTGATCACCACCGAGGCGATGGTTGCCGAAACGCCCGCCAAGAAGGGTGCCGCCGGCGGCGGCATGGGCGGCGGCGGCGGCATGCCGGGCGGTATGGGCGGCATGGACTTCTAGTTCCATTCACTCAGCGAAAATAAAGAAGGCCCGGGAGATATCCCGGGCCTTTCTCTTTGAGTAGCCTACGCACCCCGCCCTTAGGCCCCATCAGAAGACAAACCATGCACTGGCCCACTTCGCTCGAAGATATCGGGATCGTCACCATCATCGGGGGTGTCGCGATTGTCGCGAACATCTGCGGCTATCTGATGAAGACGATGATTCCGCTGCGCGTACTGGCGATGTCGACCAATGTGCTGTTCCTGATCTGGTCGATGATGGCAGGCGTCTACGTAACGATGATTCTCAACTCCATCCTGCTGCCGATCAACGCGCTGCGCTTCTTCCAGATGCGGCGGCTCATCAAGCAGGTCAACACTGCCGCCAACAGCGACCTGTCGATGGACTGGATCAAGCCGTTCTCGACCAGGAAGCATTTCACCGCCGGCACAGTACTGTTTCGCAAGGGTGACCCGGCCGATGAACTGCTGTTCCTGATGTCGGGCCGTTTCCGCGTTGTCGAGCCCTATGTCGAGATGGGTGCCGGCAGCATCATCGGTGAACTCGGCCTGCTCGAGCCCGGCAAAAGCCGGACCGCGACTGTCGAGTGCATCGAAGCTGGCGAGACGCTGGCGATCTCCTACGACGACGTCATGCAGCTCTATTTCCAGAATCCGACTTTCGGATTCTACTTCTTGCAGTTGTCGACGGCGCGTCTGTTCCACACCATCAGGGGACTTGAAGAAGAGAATGCCGAACTTCGCGCCGCCAATGCCAGATTGGGCTCGACAGTTCAGTGACGATGAGGGGAAATCGGGTGGCCGGCGGCGCGTGAGCTGTGCCACAAATGGTAACGACCACAAACGAGATAAGGCGCGGGTACATCCGCCGTCGCCAAAAATCTCATCGTGGCCGTCGGGTGAAGGATCGTTAGACCGCCTCAACCACTTCTATTTAACATAGCCTCGAAGTGTGACCACAAGATGACGAAAACCTTAACCAAACCTTACTGCGGCGTCGGCGGCTGGACCTACGAGCCGTGGCGCGGCGTGTTCTATCCCAAAGGACTGACACACGCGCGCGAGCTTGAATATGCTGGACAAAAGCTGACCTCGATCGAGGTCAACGGCACGTTTTATTCGACTCAATCGCCGAAGACTTTCGCCAAGTGGGCCTCCGAAGTGCCGAACGGTTTCGTGTTTTCGCTGAAGGGCCCGCGCTATGCGGTCAATCGCCGCGTGCTGGGCGAAGCCGGCGACTCGATCAAACGCTTTCTCGAATCCGGCATTACCGAGCTGGGTCCGAAGCTCGGCCCCCTGCTCTGGCAATTCGCGCCGCACAAGAAATTCGACGAGGCTGACTTCGGCGCCTTCCTTGATCTGCTGCCGACGACCTTCAACGGTCATGGATTGCGCCACGTTATCGAAGTGCGCAACGACACCTTCAAGACGCCGGCCTTCATCGCGCTCGCCCGCAAGCACAAGGTTGCCATCTGTTACGCCGAGCATGACAGCTATACGGAGATCGCCGACATCACCGCCGACTTCGTTTACGCGCGCCTGCAGAAAGGCGACGAGAAGCTGAAGGCCGGCTATCCGCCCAAGGCGCTCGATGCCTGGGCCAAAAGGGTCGAGACATGGCTCAAGGGCGGCGAACCGGCCGATCTGCCGCGCATCGACAAGAAGTCAGCGCCGAAAAAGCCGCGCGACGTTTTCGTCTACTTCATTCACGAGGCCAAGCTGCGCGCGCCGGCGGCGGCAATGGCGCTGATCGAGCGGTTGAAATAATGGCGGCGGCGAAGAAGAAGAAAACCGCGTCACGCACGCCGGCGCTGTTCACCATCGGCTACGAGCAGGCCAGCGTGCCCGCGGTCCTGCGCGAACTCAGCCGCGCCAAGGTCGATCTTCTGGTCGATACCCGGGCGGTCGCCGCGTCGCGCCGGCCCGGATTTTCCAAACGCGTGCTGGCCGCCTCGCTCGACGAGGCTGGCATCGCCTACCTGCATTTGCAAAAGCTCGGAACGCCGGCGGAGGGACGCGAGGCGGCGCGGGCGGGAAAGCTCGATACGCTCTGGCGCATCTACGCCAAACACATCAAGACGCCGGATGCTCAAGCCGCGCTCGACGAATTGCTGGCCCTGATCAAGTCCGGAAAGCGCATCGCGCTGTTGTGCTATTGCCGCGACCCGCGCGCCTGCCACCGCGACCGTGTCGTTGCTGCGGTCAAGGAGCGCATGCGAGTGAAGGTCGAAGACCTCATTCCCGCTCTATAGCCGATCACTCCGCCGGCTGCGCCGCGGCGTGGCGCTGCTCGATGCTGAGGATCATCGCCACCAAAGCCAGCGTCGCCAGGAACATGGCGAGCGCAACAATCGAATTGGCGCCGAGCACGAGGCTAAAGCCACCCGTCTTGTGCAACAGCGCGATCATCGCAATCGAAATACCGGCGCTGATGAACAACGTGAAATAGCGTACCGCATAGACGCGGCCGCGCCAGGCATCCGCCGTGTAGCGCGCGAGGATGATATCGTTGACCGTCACCTGCGCATAGATCGCGGCGATCGCAATGGCCAAAGCCACCATTTGCGGAGCGCCGGTGGCGTAAGTCGCCCACAGATTGCCGACGAAGCCGAAGCCGGTGACGGCGATGAACAGGTTCGGCGCCGAAAATTTCTCGACTAGCCGTCCAATGACGAGTTGCGCGATGGCGCCGCAGATCAGCACCATGGTGGCGATGCCGCCGATCATCACCAGGGAGTGATCCCTGGTCATGCCCTCATCGACCATTTTCGGCAGCGCGATGGTCAGGATGTTGAACACCACGCCGGAAGAGAACGCGATCAGCAGCAGCAGGCCGAACAGCATGGCCATGACTTTCGGCGTCAGCGGCACCGCCGGTTTGGAAACCCTCTTTTTGGTGCTGTGGCGGTCGTCCGGCGTCATCCAGACATAGAGCGCGCCGGAGGCGAGCAGCACGAAAGCCGGCGCGAAAAAGGCCATGCGCCAATGCACCCAGTAGGCCAGCGCGCCGGAAATGCCGGCGGCAAGCGAAACGCCGAGATTGCCGCAAACGCCGTTGAAGGCAAGCGTCCTGCCTTTGGCGCCGGAGGCTTCGATCAGCATCGCCATGCCGACCGGATGATAGATCGCGGCGAACACGCCGAGCATGAACATGGCGATCGACAGCGCGATGAGGTTGGGCGCCAGCGCGATCGCGATCAGCGACAGGCCGCAGCCGAAATAAAACGCCGCCATCATGTTGCGGCGGCTCCAGCGGTCGGCGAGCCAGCCGGACGGCAGCGCGAAAACGCCGAAGGCGATGAAGGTCGTGCTCGAAAGCGCGATCAGTTCGCTATAGGGCCGGTTGTAGATCAGCTCCAGGCCGATCACGACCGTCGGGTAGATCAACAGCACGAAATGATCGAGGCCATGCGCCAGATTGAGAAACGAGATCTCGCGCAGGCGCGCGGTCTCGGCGGTTTGCGCGGCGGTCTGGCTGCTGGTCGTTGTCATTGCAGGCTTTGCGGTTTGGCCGGCCGGAATCGGGCTGACGCTGAAATATACCCCTTGCCATTTGGCGATGTTCGGTCGATTTTCATCGTGAACGGGCCAGACCGCCATGCCAAACGCAATACCGGAATACCGCAAAAACATGGATGACGCGCCGCGTCAGGTGGCGGCCATGGCCAAGACCTGGCTGATCGGCGAGCACATCCCGCTGCACATGCACCGGCGCGGCCAGCTCCTGCATGCCGTCTCCGGGGTCATGCGGGTCGAGACCGCGCAGGCGGCCTGGATTGTGCCGCCGGCCCGCGCGCTCTGGCTGCCGCCGCAGCTGCCGCACAGCGTCGCCATGCGCAGCCACCGCATCGAGATGCGCACGATCTATATCGATGAGGCGCAGTGCGAGGACTTGCCCAAACAGCCGGTGCTGGTCGAGATTTCCGGCCTGCTGCGCGAACTCATTCTGGCGCTGCTCGAGGAGCCGGTCGCCTATGACGAGAACGGACGGGGCGGCACAGTGGCTTCGCTGATCCTGACCGAACTGGGCCGGCTGCGCGAGCGGCGTCTCGAAGTGCCGATGCCGCGCGACGCCCGGGCGCTGCGCGTGGCCCGGGCTTTGCTCGACAATTCAGGCCTCGACCATGATCTCGACCGCTGGGCCGAACAGGCCGGCGCCAGCCGGCGCACGCTGGCGCGGCTGTTCCGCGCCGAGACCGGGCTGGGCTTTGCCGAATGGCGGGCACGGCTGCGCGCTATCGACGGGCTGGCGCGGCTGTCGGAAGGCGCCTCCGTCGCCGAGACCGCCAACGCAGTCGGCTATGCCAGCCCGAGCGCCTTCTCGGCCATGATCCACCGGACGCTGGGCAGTCCGCCCCGCCGCCTGACCCGCACCCAATCATAGACAACAACCCGCCGGCACGCTTTAGTTGCATTCGGTAGCCGGACACCCTTCATGACCGGCAGCCGGGTTTTGGGAGCCAGTGGTGCGAAGGCGCGTCGAGACGGCGATCTTCATCGCCGTCGCCTTCCTTGTCGGGGCGGTGTGTCTGCCGGGCGGCCGAAGTCTGGCCGGCGCGGACGACGATGAAGCGCGCGTCCTGTTGTTTTCCGGCCGCGACATCTGGCGCAACGGCGCCTTCGTCCATACCGGCGTGCTCGCCGCGCCGGGCGGCTTCGAGCAGGACGGCCTGATGCTCAAATTGCTCATGGGCGGCGGCGTCTATCGTTACAACGCCGGCAGTCTCAGCGGCGAGCGCGTCATTGGCGTTACCTGGATGCACCAGGCCATGGCCGGCTTTCGCATCAGACGCGGCAATGCCGAGTTCAAATACTTTTTCGGGCCGGAATGGCAGCGCCACAAACTGTATCCGAGCGATACCGGCAATCGTCTGAGCGGCCAGAACTTCGGCCTGCGCATGACCGGTGAACTCTGGTACGAGCCGACACGTGATAGCCTGGTCGCCGGCGATATATCGGTATCGTCGATCGCAACAAGCCATTCGTCACGATTGGCGTTCGGCTGGCGCGTCGCCGAGGCGTTGTTCACCGACGGCGTCTATGTCGGCCCGGAGGCTCAATATTTCGGTTCGGACGGCTACCGCCACCGCCGCTTCGGCTTGCACATCACCAGCATGAAGACCGAATCCACAGAATGGTCGGCTGCGGGAGGTCTGGCGCGCGATTCCGATGGCCGCGCCAGCCTCTATCTGCGGCTCGGCCTAGCGCAGAAACTCACCGATTAATCGAGCGTGCGCCTGAACCGCGTCACCGCAATGGTCATCGCCACCAGCATCAATCCGGCCAGCGCCGCCGCGTCGTAATGCAGGTCGGACACCGACGCGCCTTTCAGCATGATCGAACGCACGATGCGCAGATAATGCGTCAGCGGCAGCATTTCGCCGATCCATTGCGCCCAGACCGGCATGCCGGCAAAGGGAAACATGAATCCGGACAACAGGATGTTCGGCAGGAAGAACATCAGCGACATCTGCATCGCCTGCAGCTGGTTCTGCGCCACGGTGGAAAACGTGTAGCCGATCGACAGATTGGCGGCGATGAACAGAGTGCTCAAGGCCGCCAGCACCAGGAGACTACCGAGCACCGGCACGTTGAACAGAAAGATGCCGATGCAAATGATCATCGAGGCCTGCACGAAGCCGACGACGACATAGGGGAAAATCTTGCCGAGCATGATTTCGATCGGCGTGATCGGCATGGCCAAAAGGCTTTCCATGGTGCCGCGCTCGATCTCGCGCGTCACCGACAGCGCCGTGAAGATCAGCATGGTCATGGTTAGAATGGTGCCGACCAGTCCGGGCACGATGTTCAGCTCGGTCTTGCCGGCCGGGTTGTAGCGCGCATGCGTGCGGATTTCGAAGGCCGGCCCGCCGGCGTCCGGGATCGCATGGTCATGCGCCAGCGCTGTTTGCACCACGCGATTGAGCGTGCCGAGCGCCGAACTCGAGGCCACCGGGTCGGTCGCGTCGGCCACCACCAGCATGGCAGGCCGTTCGCCGCGCCGGAGGGAACGCTCGAAATTGGCCGGGATTTCGACGCCGAACAATATCTTGCCCGACGCCAGCAGGCGGTCGAGTTCTTCCTCGGTCGAAGGCAGCGCCGTGACCTTGAAATAGCCGGTGTTGTTGAGCGCCGCCAGGATCGAGCGGCCGACGTCACTGCGTTCCTGCAGCAGCACCGCGGTCGGCAGGTTGCGCGGCGTCGTGTTGATAGCGTAGCCGAACAGCAGAAGCTGCATCAACGGGATCATGATGATCATGACGAAGGAGACGCGGTCGCGCCTGAGCTGGATGAACTCCTTCACCAGCATCGCCCAGGTTTTGCGCCAGAACCCGCCGTCACGTCGCCGACGCGGCCCGCCTGTCGGGATGATGGGGCTCATTTGAAATTATCCTGCGCCTTGCTCATCAGATCGATGAACACGTCCTCCAGCGACGGCTCCGATCGTTTCCAGTCGAGATCGTCGCGGCCGCGATAGGGCGCGATCGCCGCTTCGAGCGCGGCGGCGTCGCGCCCGGACACATGCAGGCTGGCGCCAAACGGCGCCACCATGCCGATGCCGGGTCTGCCGGTGAGTTCTTGCTGCAGCGTATTAAGTGCGCCATTGCCATGCCTCGCGCCGACCACATAGGTGGTCAGATGCGAAGCGTCGATCACCTGCTCGACCGTACCGCGCACCAGCAATTCGCCATAGGCGATATAGGCGATCTCGTGACAGCGCTCGGCTTCGTCCATGTAATGCGTCGAGACCAGCACGGTGAGGCCCTCGGCGGCCAGCGCATGGATCTCGTTCCAGAACTCACGCCGCGCCTTCGGATCGACGCCGGCGGTCGGCTCGTCGAGCAGCAGCAATTGCGGCGACGGCAGCGTGCAAGCGCCGAGCGCCAGCCGCTGCTTCCAGCCGCCGGACAATTCGCCGGCGATCTGTTCCTCGCGGCCGGTCAGGCCGAGCCGCTTGATCGCCGCGCGCGCCGCCGCTTTCGGCCGGTCGAGTCCATAAATGCGGCCGATGAATTCCAAATTCTCGCGCACCGATAGATCCTGATAGAGGCTGAAGCGCTGGGTCATGTAGCCGACGTGGTTCTTGATCTTGTCGGTCTCGGTGCGGATGTCGTAGCCGAGGCAGGTGCCCGTGCCCTCATCCGGCGTCAGCAAGCCGCATAGCATGCGGATCGTCGTCGTCTTGCCGGAGCCGTTCGGCCCGAGAAAGCCGTAGATGGTGCCGCGCTTGACCTGCATCGACAGGTCGCGCACGACCGCGCGGCCGCCGAACTTCTTGGTCAGGTGCTGAACATCGATGACGACGTCGTCGGCGAACTTTGCCGGCGCCGCGGCGGCCTTCCTCACGACGCGCCCTTTGCCAGCCTGACGCTGACCGGCTGGCCGACGCGGAATTTGTCCGGCTGGTCCGGCCGCGCCTCGATCAGAAACACCAGTTTGGCACGTTCCTCGAGACTGTAGATCACCGGCGGCGTGTATTCGGCGCTGCGGGAAATGAAGGTCACCTTCGCGGCGAGACCGGCGGGACAGGCATCGCAGGTCACCGTGACCGTCTGGCCGATGGCGATGGCGGCGACCTCCGTCTCCGGCGCGTAGAAGCGTACCTTGAGATTGCTCGGCGGCAAAAGTCCGACCACCGGCCGCCCCGGCAGCACCGTTTCGCCGGGCCGGAAATAAACTTCCTCGATCGATCCGGCTACCCGCGCATAAGCGCGCCGCCGGGCGAGCCGGGTGTCGGACCAGGCGAGATTGGCCTTCGCCTGCTCCAGATTGGAGCGCGCATCGTCGAGCGCCTTCTGCGTGCCCGACGCCGAGCGCAGCAACTCTTCGGCGCGGCTGAAACCTTGTTGCGCCAATGCCAGAGCCGACTGCTTGACCACCACGTCGGCCTTCTGCAAGTCGTCGTCAAGGCCGAACAGCAACGCGCCCTTCTCGACCTTGTCGCCCTGCCGCACATTGAGAATCTCGACGCGACCCTGCTCATCGGGTGAGACAAATACTGTCTCGGCCTCGACCCAGCCCTGCAACTGAAAGTCCTTGGGCTTATCGCAGCCGCAAAGAGCAAGGGCCGCCAGCACTAATACCGGCAGCAATGGAAGCTTCAATGTCATGCGGCACCGCATCGAAAATACGCGCCTTGACTGCGCGCGGGGAGATCAGCCGGGATGTGGAAACGGCAGGCTTGCGCGACCGTCACGCCGGTTTCCCGAGCGTCGCGGAATTTACTCACGAATGGCGCTTTGCGCCAATCCGCCGGGTCAATCCGGTTCCGGACGACGGCGGCTCAGCCTTTGGCGTCGCAGAAGAACGTGCGGATGACGCATTCCTTGCCGCCGCCTTTGTAGCAGGCTTCCAGCGCGGCATTCTGGCTGCGACCGAGGCGGGAGCCCTTGCCCCAGCCATGCGCGCCGCACGGATCGTTGAAATCGACGGCGAAAGCGGCGCAACCGCGCCGGGCCGTCGCCACCACCCGGCAGCTTTCGCCTTGGCATTTCGAGAGCGCACTTTGGGTCGCCGCCTCCACACTCGCAAAGTCGAAGGCTTCGCCGAAGGCGCCGCACGAGCCGATGGCCAGCGCGCCGGCGGCGCGCGCGGTATTGACGGCGACGATCGCCAACGTCGCGGTCGCAAGAAACAGACCCGCCACTACGAAGGCGCGAATCGCTGGCGCGTAGATTTCCTTCATCGGTCCCACCCGGTTCTCAGGTTCCGATAAGGGGGCTGAGTCGCTGTTGCGATCAATGATTCGAATCTCAGGCGCGTTCGATTTCCGCCTTGACCGCCGAAAACGACTCGGGGGTATCGACATCGGTCAGCGCCGCGTCGCCGGAAACCTGAACTTCGGTCATGGCCTCGGCATATTGGCCGATCAAATGCCGCGCGCCGATATCGCCGCTAATCGCCATCAGGTCGTTGAAAAATCGCCTGGACCACACCACCGGATTGCCGCGCCTCCCGTCGATCGACGGCACCACGATCAGCGCGCCGCGTTCGGGATCGAACGAAGCAATCAACCGATCAATCAACGCGCTATCGACCTGCGGCATATCGCCAAGACAAACGATCGCGCCATCGCTTTCCGGCGGCACCGCGCCGATGCCGGTTTTGACCGAACCGGCCAGGCCGTCGGCGTAAGCCGCGTTGTGAACGAAACGTACATCGAGACCTTGGAGCGCCTGCTCGACCTTGTCGTGTTCATGACCGGTGACGACAATGACCGGCCTAGCGCGCGACGCCAAAGCCTGTTCGGTAGCGATCCGCACCAGCGGCTTGCCGCCGATCTCGGCCAGCATCTTGTTGACCGCGCCCATGCGGGTCGAGCGTCCGGCCGCAAGCACGACGGCGGCGATTTGGCGGCCTTTTTCCGGCGACGGCTCGGTGCGCGGCTGCGGCCGCGTCACGATTTCCATCAACAGGCCGCCGACGCCCATGCCGGTGATGTCGTCGCGCGTCACCGGCAGCCCAGCGAGCAACCGCATCAGCACCCAGTCGAAGCCGTTTTCCTTCGGCGAACGCGCGCAGCCCGGCGCGCCGATCACCGCCTGGCCGTGCACCCGGCCGATCAGCATCAGATTGCCGGGATCGACCGGCATGCCGAAATGTTCGATGTCGCCGCCGGCGGCTTCGATGGCCATCGGGATGACGTCGCGGCGGTCGGCAATGGCTGAAGCGCCAAAGACGATCACCAGTTCGGCGCCTTCCTTGCGCACATCCTCGATGGCCCGGGCTAGCGCGTCCTGCTGGTGCGGCACGCGGCGTTCGGCAACAATGCTCGCACCGGACGGCGCAATGCGCGCCGCGGTGACCTTGAGCGTCTTCTCGATCACCTTGGGCGCAAGCCCCGGCAGCAAGGTCGAGACGATGCCGATCTTGCGCACTGTGTAAGGCGCGATGCGGATAACCGGCCTGGCTTTGATCGCTTCCGCCACGGCGCGGTCGCGCGCTGCACCCGACACCGCGAAAGGAATGATCTTGACGGTGGCGATCATCTCGCCTTCGACCACCGGCTTGTAAGCGGCCAAAGTGGCGATGGTCACCGCTTCGTCGATGCGGTTGAGTCGATCGACGGCGTCCTTGTCGACGACCAGAATGCCGGAGGCTTGCGCGAACAGATTGCAGCGGCCGGTAAAAGCGCGGTCGGTGCGCGTGCCCTCGCCGCCGGCGGCGGCGGCGATCTCGGCGGCGGCCTGATCTTCGGATACGTCGCCCGCTTCGATGCGTGCGACGACGATCTCATTGACGCCCGCAGCTTCAAGCGCCGCGATTTCCTTGTCGCCGATCACGGTGCCTTTCTTGAGCACCAGACCGCCCTGGCGGATCGAATGCACCGCCGTGGCGCCCAGCGCATCCTTCGGAGCCAGCGGGCCGAATTTCATGCCGCTTCCGCTTTCGCCGCGCGCGACGGCTTCTGCCGCAACGACTGCACGATCTCGCCCATGATCGACACCGCGATTTCCGCCGGCGAGATGGCGCCGATATCGAGCCCAATGGGTGCATGAATGCGGGCGAAATCCGTGTCGCTCACGCCGGCGGCCTTCAGCCGCTCATTGCGCTTGCCATGCGTTTTCCGCGAGCCGAGCGCGCCGATATAGAAACAGTCGCGTGCCAGCGCATGCAGCAGCGCCGGGTCGTCGATCTTCGGATCGTGCGTACAGGCAACGAACGCCGTGTATCGATCCACATTCAAAGGCGGCAGAGCGACATCGGGCCACTCGGCAATGACCCTCACGTCGGGGAAACGCTCCGGCGAGGCGAAGGCGGTGCGCGGATCGACGATAGTGACGTCGTAACCGAGCATCTGCGCGATCGGCGCCAGGGCCTGGCTGATATGCACCGCACCGGTGATGACCAAACGCGGCGACGGCACATGCACGGTGAGGAAGACGCGGCCTTGAGCGGTGTCTTCCATGCCGCTCTTGCCCATGCGCAGGCGCTTCTCAAGCGTGTCGTGCAGCGGATCGGCGGCGATAGCGTCGGCCCTCACCAATCGTTGCGCGCCGCTCTCGACATCGGTGATGACGACTACGGCGCGGCGCGCGGCGCGCTCGGCATTCAGCGTGTGGAGGATTTCGAGTTTCACGTCAGCCCACCTTCTCGACATAAACGCGGATGGTGCCGCCGCAGGACAACCCGACCTGCCACGCCGTTTCATCGGCGACGCCGAATTCGAGCACCTTGGGCTTGCCGCTGTCGATAACGTCGATGGCCTCCGTCACCACCGCGCCTTCGACGCAGCCGCCGGACACCGAGCCCAAAAAATTGCCGTCGCTGTCGATCACCAGATTGGAGCCGACCGGCCGCGGTGCCGAGCCCCAGGTTTCGACAACGGTCGCCAGCGCCACGCCGCGCCCGGCTTTCGACCATTCCTCGGCGGCTTTGAGAATGTCTTCGTCACGACCCAGCATGGCAGTCCTCCATTAAGCGACGTGCCGCAGCATCTGTTTCGGATCGTACCCTTTCGCGGGCAATCCGGACAGCGCGCGCACCAGTTCCGTCATCGAGGCCAGATTGTGGATCGGCCGCAGTTCATCAACATGCGGCAGCATGGTTCTCACTCCCTTGGCGCGCGCCTCGAAACCTTCGAAGCGGAGCAGCGGATTGAGCCAGACCAGCCGGCGGCACGAGCGGTGCAACCGGTCCATCTCGAACGATAGCGTGTCATCGGCGTCGCGTTCAAGCCCGTCGGTGATCAAAAGCACCACCGCGCCCTGCCCGAGCACGCGGCGCGCCCAGTGCTTGTTGAAATCGTGCAGCGAGGTGGCGATCCGCGTGCCGCCCGACCAGTCGACGACATGCGCCCCGCACGATGCCAAGGCCTCGTCCGGATCGCGCTGGCGGATGGCGCGCGTCACATTGGTCAGCCGGGTGCCGAACAGGAAGGTCGTGACGCGCTTGCGCTCGTCGGTGATCGCGTGGAGAAAATGCAGAAACAGCCGGGTGTACTGGCTCATCGAGCCGGAGATATCGAGCAGCGCCACGATCGGCGGTTCCTTCACTTTCGGCCCGAGATATTTCAGATCGATCAGCGCGCCGCCCGCCTTCATGCTGGCGCGCAAGGTGCGGCGCATGTCGATGAGGTGGCCGTGCCGGCTAGCCCGCATGCGGCGGGTTTTCACCTCATCGAGCGGCAAAGCGAGCTTGGCAATCGCGTCTTTGGCGGCGGCGATTTCCGCCGTCGTCATTTGCGCGAAGTCTTTCTTGTTCAAGACTTCGCGGTCGGACACGGTGAGCCGCGCATCGACTTCGACTTCCTGTTCCTCTTCCTTGGCTTTATTTGTGCCGGCGAACAAAGCTTCCTGGATGCGCTGCGCGCCCGCTTCGGGCGCTTTCGGCGCGGTCGGCAGAGTGTCGGGCAGCATCGCCGCGATCAACTTGTCGATATAGCCGCGGCGGCGGAAGAAAATGCGGAACGCCTGATCGAACAGAATTGAATGTTCGTGCCGCTTCACGAACACGGCATGGAGCGTCCAGTAGAAATCCTCACGCGAACCGACCTTGGCGACCTCGACGGCAGTCAGCGCATCGAGCACTGAGCCCGGGCCGACCGGCAGTCCCGCGGCGCGCAGCGCGCGCGCGAAGTACAGGATGTTCTCCGCAAGCCGGCCTTCGGCAGATGCGCTTTCGCTTTTCGCCACTGACTTACTCCGCCGCCCGCAACTCCGACTTCACTTCGTCGAGCAAGGCTTTCACCTTGGTGCCGTCGAGACGCGCAATGTCGTCCTGATACTTGAGCAGCGCGCCGAGCGTGTCCGACACCGTCGCCGGATCGAGCGCGACAACATCAAGCTCGGTCAAGGCACCGGCCCAGTCCAAAGTCTCGGCAACGCCAGGCGACTTGAACAAGTCTTCCTTGCGCAAGGCCTGCACGAAGGCGACGACCTGCGCCGACAGCTTTTTCGGAATGCCCGGCACCTTGGCGCGCAGGATTTCAAGTTCACGCGCCGCGTTCGGATAGCCGACCCAGTGATAGAGACAGCGGCGCTTAAGCGCATCGTGCACTTCGCGTGTCCTGTTCGAGGTGACGATAACGATCGGCGGCTGCGCCGCCTTCACGGTGCCGAGCTCGGGGATCGTCACCTGGAAGTCGGCCAGCACTTCGAGCAGGAAGGCTTCAAAGGCCTCATCGGTGCGGTCGATCTCGTCGATCAGCAGCACCGGGGGGCCTGCCGGATCGGGCTCCAGCGCCTGCAGCAACGGCCGCTTGATGAGGAAGCGTTCGGAGAACACGTCGTGCTCGACACGCTCCTTGTCGCCCTCGCCGGTCGCTTCCGCCATGCGGATGGCGATCATCTGCGCGCCGTAATTCCATTCATAGACCGCCGCCGAGACGTCGAGGCCTTCGTAGCATTGCAGACGGATCAGCCGCCGCCCCAGCGCGGACGACAGCACCTTGGCGATCTCGGTCTTGCCGACCCCGGCCTCACCTTCGAGGAAAAGCGGGCGGCCCATGCGCAGCGCGAGAAAAAGCACCGTCGCCAGCGAACGGTCGCCGATGTAGTCGGCCTTGGCGAGCATTTCGAGGGTGCCCTCGATGCTGGCGGGAAGCGGTGAAACGGGCATAGATCGGTATCCTCGGTGACACTTTAACCGGGTCGGTCAGTATCATACATCTAGGCAACCGGAACGTCGCCGGCCAGCCGAATTGGCCCGAAAAGGATACAGCCATGTCCGCAACCGACGTCGAAAGCGCCCCGCTCCGCCTGCCCACCATCGATGGCGGCGTCAAAATCGGCCACGTCCACCTCAAGGTCGCCGATTTGCAGCGGGCGCTGGATTTCTACTGCGGCGTCCTCGGCTTTACCCTGACCACCCGGTACCCCGGCGCCGCCTTCATCTCGGCCGGCGGCTATCACCACCATATTGGGCTGAATACCTGGGAGAGCAAAGGCGGTTCGCCGCCGCCCCCCGGCACCACCGGCCTGTTCCATACCGCCATTCTCTACCCGACCCGGCCGCTGCTGGCCGACGCCCTGCGCCGGCTGATCGTCGCCAAAATCCCGCTGGATGGCGCCTCCGACCACGGCGTCTCCGAGGCGCTGTATCTGCGAGACCCCGACGAGAACGGCGTCGAACTGTATTGGGACCGGCCTAAGGACCAGTGGCCGTCCAATGCCGACGGCTCGCTGAAGATGTTCACGCACCCGCTCGACCTGCACAATCTGCTGGCGGAACTGGATCGATAGTCCATTCGCCTGGCGGCATTTTGCTGCTAGAATGACTTTGTCGAGCCAAACGCGCATGAGGAGGCGGCATGACCATTGCTGAACTGGTCTATGAACAGGTGAAGGCATTGCCCGAACCGATCGCACGCGAAGTGCTCGACTTCATCGGTTATCTGCGCGAGCGTGGCGAGCGGCAGGAATCGCGCGACCTGATCAACGCCCAGTCCGCTTCTCTCGCCCCTGTCTGGGACGGCGAAGAGAACAAAGTCTGGGACAATGTTTAAGCGCGGCGACCTCCTGCTGGTGCCCTACCCTTTTTCCGACCTATCTGCCGCAAAACGACGCCCCGTTGTCGCGGTCACCGCGCCAGACGCCTATGGCGACTTCGTCGCTCTGCCGGTGACATCGCGGCCGCAGACGGAATTCGGCATCGCCCTCGAACCAAGAGACGTGACACGCGGTACGCTTCCGGCGCCGAGTTGGATTCGGATCGACAGAATCGTAACGCTCAATACAAGTCTTGTCGTCAAAGCGGTGGGGAGCATCAGCGACGAACTCCTTTATGAAGCGGTCCGGCGATTTTGCAATCACATAGGCAATCCCGGCGGCAATCCCGGCTAACAATTTACTGGAAAGCAAACATGATCCTGTTGTCCAATGGCGGGCACAACACGCACCGCGCAGCGCAGGCGTCGGACACGATTGTCGTCGGCACGGTCGATGGCATCGCCCTTCTTTCGCGGGTGGAAAATCGCTGGGCGCGCACACACCGCGCTTTGGCCGGCTGCAATGTCAGCGCCGTCACCATCGCCGACGACGGCACCTTGTTCGCCGCCACGCATGGCGTCGGCGTGGCGCGTTCGCGCGACGGCGGCCTGACCTGGCAATGGGTCAACAACGGCATCGACCGCCACGATCTGTGGGCGGCGCGCGCCGGCAAACTGCAAGGCAAGGATGTCGTTCTGGTCGGCGCGCTGCCGGCGCATCTTTATATCAGCGAGGACGCCGGCGACAGCTGGCGCGAACTCACCGCGCTGCGCGATGTCGAGAGTGTCGATGGCTGGGTCTTCCCGCCGCCGCCGCGCATCGGCCACATCAAGGAGATCGTGCTCGACGGCGACCGGCTGATGGTCGGCATCGAGATCGGCGCGTTGTTGGTGTCGACCGATTTCGGCAAGAGCTTCACCGACATGAAGGTCGATCCCGTGATCGGCGAGAACGACATTCACCGCATCCTCGTCAATCCGGCGCGGCCGAACCGAATCCTGATCGCCAATGGCATCGTCGGCGTCATGACCAGCGACGACAATGGCAAGACCTGGCGCAAGAACCCGATGCCGCCGGAGGCCAATTATCCCGATCCGATGGTCATCCATCCCGACCAGCCGGACCTCGTGTTTCTCACCGCCGGCGTCGGGTGGCCGCCGCACTGGTACAAGCTCGGCCGCGCGCGCGGCAAGATGTTCCGCAGCCGCGATGCCGGGCAAACCTGGGAGCGGCTGCTCGGCGGCCTGCCGAACGGCCAGCGCGCCACATTCGGTGCGCTCACCATCGAAGTCCATGACAAGGGCTACGGCCTCTATGCCGCCGACACCGACGGGCAAATCTTCGAAAGCCTCGATGGCGGCGACACCTGGTGCATCATCGCCGACGTCGCGGCGGTGTCGAAGGGCGAGTTCTATCGCGGGCTCAAGAAAGACCGCGTGCCGCTCGCCACGGTCGACGATGTCGCGTTCACGGCGGTGGCCACGGCGCGCCTCAACGCGGCGAAGGTTTAGTCATGGCTTGCGGTCGTCAGTGACGATCAGCAAGAAGCCCGACAGCGCCGCGCCGATGCCGCAATAGATGGCGACACAGGCCGCGACCACGGTCGCCGTCATTTCGGGCGACGCGCCTTTTGCAATCATGCGGAAAATGCCGGCCTCAGCGGCAAACAAAGCCGACACCATCAGCGCGCCGAGCGCGGCGCCCATGGCAAATTGACGGCATAGATTTCGGCGCAAATCCGGCGGCATGAGACAGGTCCGTTGGCGCTCCGCCGACGCAACGCCCGGTTTACCAAACCGGTTCCCCACATGCCGACGAGATGCGCGGCAGACCCGACGAACTCGCGCCCGTCTCGAAGGACGAGTTCTATCGTGGGCTGGTCAAGGACCGCATCGCGCTCGCCACTGTCGACGGTGTCGCCTTCACGGCGGGGGCGACCGCGCGGCTGGCGGCGGTCAAGGCCCAGGCCGGAATTGCAGCCGCAAAGCCATACATTCGGACACGAAACATTAAGCGACCCGTCCCTACTATCGATCAGACGCGTCGGTATGGAACTTTCTTAATGGACAAGGCCCTCGCAATCCGCGCCAGCGACGTGGATGCATTCTCGCATGATAGGACGGCCGCCGCGGTCGAGCGTCTGACCGCGCTGGTCGAGGCGCAGGCGCGGACAATCCGTGACTACGAAGCCACACTTGCTCACAGCCGGTATATTTTCGAACACGCCTCGGCCGCCGCCCGGCTCGGCGTCTGGGAATGCGATCTGGCCAGCGAGAAGCTCAACTGGTCCGATGGAACCTACGACCTGTTCGACATCCCGCGCGGCACGGCGCTCGTGCGCGGCCGAACGCTCGGCTTCTATGAGCCCGAGTCACTTCAAACCCTGCAGGCGACCAGAAGCCGCGCGCTGAAAGAGCGCAAGCCGTTCAGCCTCGACGCCGCCATCGTGACGCCGAAGGGCAGCCGGCGCTGGATCCGTATCCACGCAACGCTCGAAGACGGGGGCAACACGCCGAGGCGGCTGTTCGGAATCAAGCAGGACATTACCGAGGAAAAGAACAAGCTGGACAGAATCCAGTATCTTGCCGAATTCGACGATATGACCGGCCTGGCCAACCGCAATAAATTTCAGACCCACTTGGCGCAGATGTGCGGTAACGAGCCCGCGCGCCGTACGGGCGGCGCCCTGCTCCTGATCGACCTCGACGGCTTCAAGGAGGTGAACGACTCGCTCGGCCACATGGCCGGCGATGAGTGTCTCAAAGCAGCCGCGCACCGCCTCAAAATCGTCTGCGACAAAGCAGGCATCGTGGCGCGCGTCGGCGGCGACGAATTCGCCGTGATCCTCGATGCGCCGCATGACAATGACGCGCGGCAACTCGCCGCGAGGATTATTGCCGTGCTGAGCCAGCCGATCCACCGCGACGGGAAAAGCTACAATATCGGCGCTTCGATCGGCATCGCGGCCATCGACGGTTGCCTGGCGCCCGAAGCATTTCGCAACGCCGACGCTGCGCTGTATGCCGCCAAAGCCGCTGGCCGCAAGACCTTCCGGGTCTTCAACGCGGCAGACATGCGGGCCCGATAGTTTTCGCGCGCCATCAACGCGAGCCGAAAAAAAAGCCCCGCATTGCGGGGCCTTTTCATTCCAATCGGGGCCGGCTTTAAGCGTTCGCCTTGGCCAAGGCGCGGCGCGCCAGAACGGCGACCAGATGCGCGCGATATTCGGGCGAGGCATGAATGTCTGAGTTCATGCCGGTCGCCGGAATGGTCATGCCCTCGATCGACTTCGCCGCGAAGCGCTTCTTCAGCGCTTCCTCGAACGAGGTGACGCGGAACACGCCATTGCTGCCGGCGCCGGTCACCGCGACGCGGATATCCGGGCCGCGCTTCGACACGAACACGCCGACCAGAGCGAAGCCCGAGGCCGGGTGCTTGAACTTCTCATACGCCGCCTTCTTGGCAACAGGGAAGCTGACGCGGACGATAATCTCGCCCTCTTCCAGCGCGGTCGAGAACATGCCGGTGAAGAAGTCGTCGGCGGCGATGCGGCGCTTGTTGGTGATGATGGTCGCGCCCAGGCCGAGGCAGGCAGCCGGGTAATCGGCGTTCGGATCGTTGTTGGCGATCGAGCCGCCAATGGTGCCGCGGTTGCGCACCTGCGGATCGCCGATCGAGCCCGGCACCGAGGCCAGCCCCGGCATCACATCCTTGAGCACCTGCGAATTGGCGACGTCGGCATGGCGCGTCATCGCGCCGATCGACACCGAGCGGCCCTTGAGTTCAACGCCGCTCAAGCCCTCGACCAACGACAGATCGACAATCGCCGACGGCTGCGCCAGACGCTGCTTCATCACCGGCAGCAGCGAGTGGCCGCCCGCGAGCAGCTTGCCGTCCGGGTTGCGCGCCAGCAGACCGGCCGCCTGGCGGACCGTGGTCGGGCGGTGGAAGGTGAAATTATACATCGATCTCTCCGTTTCGAATTCTTATAGCGTCAACACGTTGTCTCGTTAAGCGGCTTTCGGCGCCTGCAATTTCTGCAAGGCCGTCCACACCGCGCTGGCGGTGGCCGGCATGGCGATATTTTCCGTTCCGATCGCATCGGTGATGGCGTTGATGACAGCCGCCGGCGACGCGATCGCGCCGGCCTCGCCGCAGCCCTTCATGCCGAGCGGATTCGACGGCGATTTGGTCTCGGTCAGGCCGACGTGGAACGACGGCAGGTCGTGCGCCCGCGGCATCGTATAATCCATCATCGAGCCGGTCACCAACTGGCCGTTGGCGTCGTAATAAGCGCCCTCCATCAGCGCCTGGCCGACGCCCTGGGCGATGCCGCCATGCACCTGGCCCTCGACGATCATCGGATTGATGATGGTGCCGAAGTCGTCCACCGCGGTCCAGTTGACGATGTCGACCTTGCCGGTCTCGATATCGACATCGAGTTCGCAAATGTGGCACCCGGCCGGGAAAGTGAAATTGGTCGGGTCGTAGAACGAGGTTTCCTTGAGGCCCGGCTCCAGTTCGGCGCCGGTGAACTTGTGCGCGATATAGGCATTGAGCGCGACGTCGCCGAAGGCCGCCGACTTGTCGGTGCCGGCGACGGTGAACTTGCCGTCCTTGAATTCAATATCGCCCTCGGCGGCTTCCAGCATGAAGGCGGCGACCTTCTTGGCCTTGATCTCGATCTTGTCGAGCGCCTTGACGATGGCCGACATGCCGACCGCGCCGGAGCGCGAGCCGTATGTGCCCATGCCGAACTGCACCTTGTCGGTGTCGCCATGCACGATGGAGACGTTCTCGATCGGAATGCCGAGACGTTCCGACACGAGTTGCGCGAAGGTCGTCTCATGCCCCTGCCCGTGCGCGTGCGAGCCGGTGAGCACCTCGACCGAGCCGGTCGGATTGACGCGCACTTCGGCGCTTTCCCACAAGCCCACGCCGGCGCCGAGCGAGCCGACCGCCTGTGACGGCGCGATGCCGCAGGCTTCGATATAGGTCGAATAGCCGAGTCCGCGCAGCTTGCCGTTGCGCGCGGCGTCGCGCTTGCGCTTGGCGAAGCCTTTGACGTCGGCCATCTCCATCGCCTTTTTCAACGAGGCGTTATAGTCGCCGCCGTCATAGGCCATGATCACCGGCGTCTGATGCGGGAACGCGGTGATGAAGTTGCGCCGGCGCAGGTCGGCCGGATCGATGCCCATTTGCCGCGCCGCGACTTCGACCAGACGCTCGACAACAAATGTTGCCTCGGGCCGCCCGGCGCCGCGATAGGCATCGACCGGCGCGGTGTTGGTATAGACCGCATCGACCTCGCAATAGATCGACGGAATGTTGTATTGGCCCGACAGCAACGTGGCATAGAGATAGGTCGGCACCGACGACGAGAAGGTCGACATGTAGGCGCCGAGATTGGCGATGGTTTTCGCGCGTAGCGCCAGGATCTTGCCATTGGCATCGAGCGCCAGTTCGGCATGGGTGACATGATCGCGGCCATGCGCGTCGGTGAGAAAAGCCTCCGATCGATCGGAAGTCCACTTCACCGGGCGCTTCACCTTGCGCGACGCCCACAGGCAGACGACCTCTTCCGGATAAATGAAAATCTTCGAACCGAAGCCGCCGCCGACATCGGGCGCGATGACGCGCAATTTGTGTTCCGGTGCCATGCCGATGAAAGCGGAAATCACCAGCCGCGCGACATGCGGATTCTGCGACGTATTCCAGAGCGTCAGATTGTCGGTGCCGGCGTCGTAATCGGCGAGCGCCGCGCGCGGCTCCATCGCGTTCGGCACCAGCCGGTTGTTGACGATGTCGAGCTTGGTGACATGCTTGGCGGCGGCGAAGGCCGCATCGACGTCTTTCTTCTCGCCGAGGTGCCACTGGTAAATCGTGTTGTTGGCAATGTCGGGATGGATCTGCGGCGCATCTTTTGCCTGGGCTTTTGCCGGATCGACGACCGCGGGCAAGACCTCGTAATCGACCTTGACCTTCTCGGCCGCGTCCTTGCCCTGCGCGACCGTCTCGGCGATGACCACGGCGACCGCGTCGCCGACGCAATTGACTTTTGTTGCCGCCAGTGCCGGATGTGCCGCCATTTTCATCGGCGAGCCGTCCTTGGAATGGATCATCCAGCCGCAGATCAGATTGCCGATCTTGTCGGTCGCCAGTTGCGCGCCGGTCAGCACGTCGATCACGCCCGGCATGGTCTTCGCCGCACTGACGTCAATGCTCTTGATGTTGGCGTGGGCATGCGGCGAGCGCACGAACACGGCGCGGGTCTCGCCCGGCCGCGTCACGTCATCGGTGTACTGGCCCTGTCCGGTGATGAAACGGAAGTCTTCCTTGCGGCGCACTGGCGCCCCGATCCCCGTCGCGCTCATAGGTTTCATCCTCCCATTGTCTTTTTATCGACGCCGTTCAGAAGCCAAACCTCCGCCGATTTATTTGGCCAACTCTACTTAGCCATGGCCTTGGCGCCAGCTTCGATTGCCTTGACGATGTTGTGGTAGCCCGTGCAGCGGCAGATGTTGCCGTCGAGTTGGTCGCGAATGGTGTGCTCGTCGAGATTGTTGCCGTTGCGCCGCACGATATCGAGCGCCGACATGATCATGCCCGGCGTGCAATAGCCGCACTGGAGGCCGTGATGCTCGCGGAAGGCTTCCTGCATCGGATGCAGCTTGCCGCCCGGCTCGGCCAGACCTTCGATGGTGGTGATCGAGGCGCCCTCGACCTGAAGCGCCAAAGTGGTGCAGGCCTTGGCGGCGATGCCGTCGATATGAACGATGCAGGCACCGCACTGCGAAGTATCGCAGCCGACATGCGTGCCAGTGAGGCGAAGATTTTCGCGCAGGAATTGCACCAGCAAAGTGCGCGGTTCGACGTCGCCGGTGACGGCCTTGCCATTCACCGTCATGGACACGTTTGCCATGACTTCCTCCCAAATTCGGGGCAAAAGCCCTCTTTTCGCCTCGCCAACGCTGGCGCCGGCGCAACATGTCCAAAATCGAGCCGATTTAGTCCAGATGCGCCTTGGAACAAGTCCAACTCTGAACCGCGACCGGTACTCGGGTCAAGCCATTCCAGCGGATTTTTGGCGCATAGGCTCAATGAACAGCCGCATTTTAAGCGGAATCCGCCCTGATATTGCGGGCTAACAACCTTACGGCGAATTCACGGAACGCCGGAGGGTCAAAACCATTACTCCTCCGCGACAGTTCACGAATAAAGGAACATCGACGTCATGCGTATCAATCTGAAATCGACGATCGCGGCCCTGATTATCGGCGCGACCACTCTGGTTGCCGTTGCGCCAGCCGACGCGCAGTGGCGTGGGCGCCGTCATCACGATCGCGGCTACAACAATGGCGGCGCGGTGTTAGGCGGCCTGGCGGCCGGGGCCATTCTCGGCGGCATCATCGCCTCGCAGCAGCGGCCCTATTACAACGACGGGTATGCCCCACGCTATTATGGCGGCTACGCCGGCGGCGGCGACCAGGACGCCTACTGCTTCTCGCGCTTCAAGTCATACGACCCGGTGTCGGGCACCTATCTTGGCTATGACGGGCGGCGTCATCCCTGCCCTTAACCCCCACGCCGTCTGCAAAAATTCAAAAACCGCCCGTGCAAACGGGCGGTTTTCGTTTGGAGCGGGCGTCAGGCGGCGGGCGTGCCGGCGACATTCGCCGCGAAATTCTTGAAGAAATCGTCGGCCGTCTTCTTGGCCGCGCCGTTGACCAGACGCTGGCCGAGCTGCGCCAGCTTGCCGCCGATCTGCGCCTCGACAGTGTAGGTGAGCAGCGTGCCGCCATCCTTTTCGGTCAAGGTAACGGTGGCGCCGCCTTTGGCGAAGCCGGCGACGCCGCCATCGCCCTCGCCGGAAATCTTGTAGCCATTGGGCGGGTCGAGATCGGTGAGATGGACGTTGCCCTTGAAGCGCGCCTTGACCGGGCCGATCTTGGTCACCGCGACCGCCTGGAATTCGGTTGGCGAACTCATCACCAAAGTCTCGCAGCCGGGGATGCAGGCTTTCAGCACCTCGGGGTCATTGAGCTTGGCAAAAACCACATCGCGGGTTGCGGGGAGCTGGACCTCCCCGGTCATTGTCATCGCCATGGCTATCGACTCCTTTGCGAAAATGCCGAGGCTTCGACTTAAGCCTTTCGGCGTTGCGTGAAAAGGGGCTTTTCTCCAGCCCCGGACCGCTTTAAGTCAGGCCCCCTGAAGGCTAGGTCAGCGGGCCGTATAATGAAAACAGTTCAGGGAGAGAAATTCATGCCGAAGATCACCGCCGACGATGGCACCCGGATCAATGTCGAGGTGTCGGGCTCAGACAGCGCCCCGGTGCTGATGCTGTCGAACTCGCTCGGCACCAATTTGACGATGTGGGACGACCAGGTCGGTGAGTGGTCGAAGCATTTCCGCGTCATCCGCTATGACCGCCGCGGTCATGGCGGCTCGGACGCGCCGCAAGGGCCCTATTCCATGGAGCGTTTCGGCCGCGACGTCATCGCCGTGCTCGACGCCCTCAAGGTCAAGAAGACCAACTGGTGCGGCCTGTCGATGGGCGGCATGGTCGGCCAATGGCTAGGGGCCAACGCGCCGGACCGCATCGAGAAGCTCATCCTGTCCAACACCAACTACTATTACGCCGACAAGGGACCGTGGAACGACCGCGTCAAATTCGTGCGCGAGAACGGCCTCGAAAAACTGGTCGACCCCAATATGGAGCGCTGGTTCACCGCCGGCTTCCGCGCCAAGTCGCCGGACGTGATCGCACGCATGAAGGCGATGTTTATGACGACATCGCCGGAAGGCTATATCGCCTGCTGCGAAGCGATCCGCGACATGGACTTCCGCGACAGCAACACGCGCATCACCGCGCCGACTTTGGTGATCGTCGGCGCACAGGACCCGGCGACGCCGCCGGCGCAAGGTGAGCTGATCGCGCAGCAGATCAAGGGCGCCAAACTGGTCAGCCTAGATGCCGCGCATATATCGAACATGGAGCATCCCAAGCTTTATACAGAGACCGTTCTGAACTTCCTCTCATAAGAGATATCAAGTCATGGACGAGAAAGAACGCTACGCGCTCGGCATGGCCAAGCGCCGCAAGGTGCTCGGCGCCGCCTGGGTCGATAAGGCCAAAGCCAATATGACTCCTTTCAACGAGGAATTTCAGGACTTCATCACCCGCGGCGCCTGGGGCGAAGTCTGGACGCGGCCGCATTACGACGACCGCACGCGCCGCGTTCTGGTCATCGGCACCATGATCGCGCTCGGCCACTGGGACGAGTTCGTCCTGCATGTGCGCGCAGCGCTCGTCGAAGGCGGCTTCTCGCAGGACGACATCAAGGAAATCATCCTGCAGCAGGCGATCTATTGCGGCGTGCCGGCGGCCAATCATGCCTTCAAGGAAGCGGCCGCAATCATCGAGGCCATCGCCAAAGAAAAGTAGCCCGTCCTTGCGGACGAGCTACTAAAACTTGCGAGCCGCTGGACGTTTTTGCGCCAAACGCGTTAGCGCCACGGCGAGAACCAGCTCGCACCCTGCGGCACGGCCGCGGCGGCAACGTCCGGCACGCCGACGCGCCGCGAGTAGCTGCGCTCGACCATGCACAGCGCCGTGCCGAGCGCAGCCAGCAGAAGCTGGAGCACCTGTTCGCGCACCAGATCGGCATTGTTCGACCAGATCGCCGGGCCGGCCGATGCGATGCTGATGGCGACGACGAGGATGAACCCGCCTTCGAGAATTTCGGTATTGGCCTTGCCGCCGGCGAGCGAGCGCAGGCGATCGACCATGTGGATGGCGCAGAAGGCGGCGACCGCGAGCTTCACGGTGCCGAAGAAAGCCGCCAGCTTGAGAAGCGCCATCGGCCCGAGCTGGAAATGGCTGCCGATGCCGAACACGAACTGCGAACGCCAGACATCTTCAAGACCGTAGGTCGGCGATGTCAGAACGCGAAGGGCGTCGAACCCCCAGAACAGAGTGAAGTAAAGCGCGATCGCGAGGATCATGGCTACGGTGGCCCCGGAAACTTTACGCATGTGATGCTCCCTGTTCAGGGCTACAGGCGTAAGCGTTTCAAATGCCAAATTCAAAAGAAACCAAAACTTTACCTTACCGGCTAACCGCGTTGCGCTGCGCTTTCGCGCATTAACCACCGCGCCCCTGGCGAAACGCCGGCGCTGTGCCGGCCGCAAGCGCAAAAAGAAAGCCCCGCCTACGCGGCGGGGCCTTCGCTTATTCTATTGATTGGGCTTTAGCGGTTTTGGCCCTGCTGGCCGCCTTGCTGGCCGCCGCCCTGCTGACCACCCTGTCCCGGACGATCCTGCTGCTGCTGCTGGCCGGGCTTGTGCTGGCCGCCCTGCTGCTGCTGGCCCGGCTTCTGGTTGGGGTTGTTCTGGTTCTGATTGTTCTGGGTCATGCGTTTTTCCTTCCAGGATTTTTGCCTCGAAGGCTCTCTTCGAGGTGCCCACCCACAATAACAACGCGTGTTCACGACACTTCGTTCCGATGCCCCCGGCAAGCCGGAAATTATGGAACCACGCGGGGTAATACGAGTTCCTTTCGCAGACGAAACCAGGACTTCAGGAGAACATTATGGGACGCTATCTTTTGCTCTGGCTGGTCGGTGTGCCGCTGCCTATCCTGGCGCTGATCTGGGTCTTCGGCGGCCTGCACTAATTTTCCAGACCGGCATCCCGCCTTCTATGTCCACAACCGGCGGGCCGACGTGCAAAGCGTCGGTCTGCCGGTTGTGCGTTTCGGGTACGGTCTTCGCCTAAAGGTCACAATATGCCGCAGCGGCGGCGTTGCCGCTGCCCTTCCGCCCTGTTAAGCATTTGCGGCGAGGGGACGTGAAGACCGGCTGCCGGGCCGGCCTTCCGTAAAAAGAGCGGGCGTACGCATGGAAGTTTTTCTCCAGCAGCTCATCAACGGCATCACGCTGGGCTCGATCTACGGGCTGATCGCAATCGGTTACACCATGGTGTTCGGCATTATCGGCATGGTCAATTTCGCCCATGGCGACGTCTTCATGGTGGCCGCCTTCGTCGCGCTGGTCGCCTTTCTCATCCTCACGACATGGCTCGGGGTCTCGTCGATCGCGGTGGCGCTGTTTATCGTGCTGATCGTCGCCATGCTGTTCACCTCGCTGGTCAACTGGATCATCGAGCGGCTCGCCTATCGGCCGTTGCGCGGCTCTCGATCTTCCTGTCGAATTTTGTCCAGGTCAGCCAGGGCCCGCGCAACAAGGCGATCCCGCCGATGGTACAGGGCGAATTCGTACTGCTGACGCATAACGACTACGCCGTCACTCTGTCGTTCAAGCAGTTGATCATCTGGGGCGTCACCGCGGTGTTGCTGGTGTGCTTCTGGTATCTCGTCGCCAGGACGCGGCTCGGCCGGGCGCAACGCGCCTGCGAGCAGGACCAGAAAATGGCCGCTCTGGTCGGCGTCAATGTCGACCAAACCATCTCGATGACCTTTGTCATCGCCGCCGCGCTCGCTGCCGTCGCCGGCACCATGTACCTGATGTATTACGGCGTCGTCAGCTTCGCCGATGGCTTTGTGCCCGGCGTCAAGGCGTTCACAGCCGCGGTGCTCGGCGGCATCGGCTCGCTGCCCGGCGCGGTCATCGGCGGCATCCTGATCGGGCTGATCGAGACCATGTGGTCGGCCTATTTCTCCATCGACTATAAAGACGTCGCCGCCTTCTCCGTGCTGGCCATCACGCTGATCTTCCTGCCGCAAGGCCTGTTCGGCCGGCCGGACGTCGAGAAGGTCTGACAATGCGGGAAGGCGCAGCCACCGGCCGCATCGACACCGTCGCCGCGTTGCGCGATGCCGGCATCACCACGCTACTCGCCTTCGGCCTGTTCCTGCCGCTGATCGGTTTTCAGACCGTCGTCAATATCCGCAACGAACTGGTCCTCGATACGCGATGGCCGCTGCTGTTCGGCATCGTCGCCGCTGTCGGCGTTGCGCGGCTGGCCTATTCGTTCCTGTTCGCGCCATGGCTGGAGCGCTTCAAGGAGCGGCCGGTGGCGGCGACGCCGCCCGCCTGGCTCAGCCTGATCGGTCAGTGGTTCACGCCTTTCGCCATCGGCTTTGCCGTCGCCTATCCGGTCATCATCATCGCCACGAGCGGTTACGGTGGCGCGCTGAAATGGGTCGATAACTTCGGCATCCAGATTTTGATCTATGTGATGCTCGGCTGGGGCCTCAACATCGTCGTCGGCCTCGCCGGCCTGCTCGACCTCGGGTACGTCGCGTTCTACGCGGTCGGCGCCTACTCTTACGCGCTGCTGGCGAAGGAGTTTGGCTTCTCGTTCTGGATTTTGCTGCCGCTGGCCGGCGTGATGTCGTCGTTCTGGGGCATCCTGCTCGGTTTTCCCGTTTTGCGCTTGCGCGGCGATTATCTCGCCATCGTCACGCTCGCCTTCGGCGAGATCATTCGCATCGTGCTGGTCAACTGGGTCGATCTCACCAACGGCTATGCAGGAATCAGCGGCATTCCGCGGCCGAGTTTCTTCGGCATCCCGTTCAACGCCAACGACGACGGCTTTGCCGCGACCTTCGGGCTGGAATTCTCACCGATCTATCGCACGATTTTTCTCTATTACCTGATCCTGGCGCTGGCCTTCCTCACCGCGTTCGTCACCGTGCGGCTGCGCCGGCTGCCGGTCGGCCGCGCCTGGGAAGCGTTGCGCGAGGACGAGATCGCCTGCCGCTCGCTCGGCATCAATACGACCAACACCAAGCTCACCGCCTTCGGCATCGGTGCGATGTTCGCCGGTTTCGCCGGCTCGTTCTTCGCCGCGCGGCAGGGCTTCATCTCGCCGGAGAGTTTCACGTTTCTTGAATCGGCGACCATCCTCGCCATCGTCGTGCTCGGCGGCATGGGCAGCCAGATCGGCGTCGCCATTGCCGCCATCGTCATGATCGGCGGCACCGAGATCATGCGCGAACTCGAATTCCTCAAGCACATCTTCGGCGACTCCTTCGATCCGACGCAATACCGCATGCTGCTTTTCGGCTTTGCCATGGTGATGATCATGGTGTTCCGTCCGCGCGGCCTGGTATCGACGCGCACGCCCTCGGTCTTTCTCAAGGCGCCTAAAGTCATTCCAGCCGACCTGGTCAAAGAGGGGCACGGCTGACGCATGACCCCGAAAAGCGGCAATCATCTTTCCGACAAGGTCGTGCGCCCGCATGGCATAGGCGCGGCCGGCGACGTACTGCTGCGCGTCGAACACCTGACCATGCGCTTCGGCGGACTGGTAGCGGTCGATGATCTGTCATTCGAGGCGCGGCAGGGCGAGATCACCGCGCTGATCGGCCCCAACGGCGCCGGCAAGACCACCGTGTTCAACTGCATCACCGGTTTCTACAAGCCGAGCGAAGGCCGCATGGGCCTCTGTCACGGCGACGCCGCGATCTGGAGCGAGCTGGACGCGCTGACCGATAGCGGCAAGCGCGGCATCCGAAAAGACGGCAACGGCCTCTATCTGCTCGAGCGCATGCCCGACTACCTCGTCACCCAGGACGCGCGCGTCGCCCGCACCTTCCAGAACATCCGGCTGTTTCCCGGCATGACACTGCTGGAAAATCTGCTGGTGGCTCAGCACAACTCCTTGATGCTGGCCTCGGGCTATACTCTGTTCGGCATCTTCGGCCTGCCCTCGTACCGCCGCGCCGAACGCGCCTCGATTGAACTGGCGCGCGACTGGCTCAACCGCGTCGGCCTCATTCACCGCGCCGACGATCCGGCCGGCGACCTGCCCTATGGCGATCAGCGCCGTCTCGAAATCGCACGCGCCATGTGCACCGGTCCGGTGCTGTTGTGTCTTGATGAACCGGCCGCCGGCCTCAATCCGCGCGAAAGCGCGCAACTCAACGAATTGCTGCTCGGCATCGGCAACGACCACGGCATTTCCATTCTGCTGATTGAGCACGACATGTCGGTGGTGATGGAAATTTCCGACCACGTCATCGTGCTCGACTATGGCGTCAAGATTTCCGACGGCGCGCCGGACGAGGTGCGCAACGATCCGAAGGTGATCGCCGCTTATCTCGGCGTTGGCGACGATGAAGTCGAGAAGGTCGAAGCGGAGGTCGGGCTGTGAGCGCGACGCTCCTCTCCATCCGCGGCGTCAAGACCTATTACGGCCGCGTCATGGCGCTCAAGGGCGTCGACCTCGACGTTAGCGAAGGCGAGATCGTCACCCTGATCGGCGCCAACGGCGCCGGCAAGTCGACGCTGATGATGACCGTCTGCGGCAATCCGCGCGCGCGCGAAGGCACCATCGAATTCGCCGGCCAGGACATCACGCACCTGCCGACGCATGAGATCGCACGCCTCAAGCTGGCGCAATCGCCCGAAGGCCGCCGCATCTTCTCGCGCATGACGGTGTTCGAGAATTTGCAGATGGGCGCGCTGGTCGCCGATCCGGCCGAGTTCGAACGCGACCTCGAACGCATGCTCACTTTGTTTCCGCGCCTCAAGCAACGCATCGACCAGCGCGGCGGCACCTTGTCGGGCGGCGAACAGCAAATGCTGGCGATCGCCCGCGCGCTGATGGCGCGGCCGCGCCTGCTGCTGCTCGACGAGCCGTCGCTCGGCCTGGCGCCTCTGATCGTCAAACAAATTTTCGACGCCATCCGCACCCTTAACCAGCAGGACGGCCTCACGGTTTTTCTGGTCGAGCAGAACGCCTACCATGCGCTCAAGCTGGCGCACCGCGGCTATGTCATGATCAACGGCCTCATCACGCTCTCGGGAACCGGCCGCGAATTGCTCGAGCGGCCGGAGATCAAGCAGGCCTACCTGGAGGGCGGCGCATAATGGAACCGGCCGCCCCCAGCGCTTTGAACACTTTCCTGCACTTCTTCTACGAGGAAGGCTCGTCGAGCATCTTCCTTCTGGTCACCATCATCTTCGGCGGCGGGGCGGCCTGGCTATCCGGCCGCGCCATCGCCCAGACCTGGCGGCCGGCCTGGCAGGTCTTCGTCTATAGCCTGGTGCTAGGCCTCGCCGTCCGCTTCATCCATTTCAGCCTGTTCGGCGGCACGTTGTTGTCCGCGCACTATTATTTGATCGACAGCGCGGTCTGCATGGGCTTCGGAATCTTGGGGTTCAGGGCGGCGCGGGTGTCGCAGATGGTCACCCATTATCGCTGGATCAACCAGGGGGACGGGCCTTTGCGCTGGCGTCGCCGTTCGCCCTGACATAACATTGAGGCCAGCTACTGAAACTGCCGGTTACAGTTGAAGGGGAAAACGGATGAAAAAAGTCACGACACTCGGTACGACATTTGGCCTTGCGCTTGGCCTCGCACTCGCAGTTACCGCAACCGCCTCCGCCCAGATCAAGATGGGCGTTGCCGGCCCGATCACCGGACCGAACGCCGCATTCGGCGCGCAGCTCAAGAACGGCGCCGAACAGGCGATCAAGGACATCAACGCTGCCGGCGGCATTCTCGGCCAGCAGATCTCAGTGCAGTTCGGCGACGACGTCTCCGATCCGAAACAGGGCGTGTCGGTCGCCAACAAGTTCGCCGGCGACGGCGTGAAGTTCGTCATCGGTCACTTCAACTCCGGCGTCACCATGCCGGCGTCCGAAGTGTACCAGGAAAACGGCATACTCATGATTACGCCGTCGGCCACCAACCCGCAGATCACTGAGCGCAAGATGTGGAACACGTTCCGCACCTGCGGCCGTGACGATCAGCAGGGCGCGGTCGCGGCGCAGTACATCCTCAAGAACATGAAGGGCAAGAAGATCGCCATCGTTCACGACAAGACCACTTACGGCAAGGGTCTCGCCGATGAAACGCAGAAGGCGATGAACAAAGGCGGCATGAAGGAAGTGCTGTACGAAGGCATCAATGTCGGCGAGAAGGATTATTCGGCGCTGGTGTCGAAGATCAAGTCGTCGGGCGCCGATCTCGTTTACTGGGGCGGCCTGCACACCGAAGGCGGCCTGATCATCCGCCAGATGCGCGACCAGGGCGTCAAGGCCCCGCTTATGGGCGGCGACGGCATTACCACCGACGAACTCGCCTCGATCGCGGGTCCCGGCGTCGAAGGCACATTGATGACCTACGGCCCCGACGCGCGCGGCAACCCGGCCGCCAAGGACGTGGTGGCGAAATTCCGCGCCGCCAAGTTCGAGCCGGAGGCCTACACCTTGTACAGCTACTCGGTTCTTCAGATCATCAAGCAGGCCGCGGAATCGGCCAAGTCGCTCGATCCCAAGAAGGTCGCCGAGAAGATGCACTCCGGCATGAAGTTCAAGACCGTGCTCGGCGACATCTCCTACGACAAGAAGGGCGACCGCACCAACCTCGATTACGTGATGTACATCTGGAAGAAGAACAAAGAGGGCAAGATCACCTACGCGGAATGCCCGAACAACGATTGCTCGAAGGCGATGTAATTCGTCTCCGATCTGAAATAAGGAAAAGCCCGCCATGTTGGCGGGCTTTTTTATCGGTCATCCTGAGGTGATAGCTCTACCCGATCTTTCCCAGCACCGGAAACATCTCCAGGAGCCAGAAGCTCATCGTTGAGATGCTGCCGGTCAAAAACGCGATGCCGGTCAGTACCAGCAGCGCCCCCATGATCTGCTCGACCCGGCGCAGATGCTTTTTGAAGCGCGCCAGAAACGCCGCGAACGGTTCGATGGCGAAGGCCGCCGCCATGAAGGGGATGCCGAGGCCCAGCGAATAGACCGCCAAGAGGCTCGCGCCCTTGGTCACCGTTTGCTCGGACGCGGCAACCGCGAGAATGGCGGCAAGGATCGGCCCGATGCACGGCGTCCAGCCAAAGGCAAAGGCCAGCCCCATCACATAGGCGCCCCACAGCCCGACCGGCTTGGCTACCTCGACCCGCTTCTGCCGCATCAGCAATGCAATCTGGGTGAGGCCAAGAAAGTGCAGCCCCATGATGATGATCAGCACGCCGGCGATGGTCGCCAGCGGTCCCGAATAGGCGCGGATCAGCGAGCCGAAAACGCTGGCGCTGGCGCCCAGCGCAACGAACACGGTGGAAAAGCCGAGCACAAAAAGCGCCGCGGCAATCACGGTCTCGCGTTTGACCTGCGGCTCCGGCTCCTTGTCGGCGAACCGCTCGAGCGAAGTGCCCGCCAGGTACACCAGATAAGGCGGCACCAGCGGCAGCACGCAGGGAGAGAGGAAGGAGATCAGCCCCGCGAGGAGGGCCGCCACGTATGAGACGTCGCCTTGCATGGCGGCTACATGCGCCGCAAGACGGCGTCTGGCAAGCGCATCACGCCCGGCGTCGCCAAGTTGTGAACGGCGATCGGCATCGGAGCATCAAATCGCAGCGCTGAATTGCCGCATCGGCAATGTTGGCAACGAAGGCAAGGACGGCAGCTTCGGCGCCGGCACCGCATCCGCCACCCAGTGGGCAGCCGATTGCAGCAATGACGGAATGCGGCGCACGTCGGAGGCCAGTTCGCGCAGGCGCGACCGCACCGGGCCGTCCATCACACGCTGCTGCGCCGGTTGCGCTGCCTGCGGTACGGCTGATTGCGCCAATTGCAGCGGTTCAGCCACCGCCAGATCGCGGGCCACCGCGCGCGCCGGCGCGGCGCGCTCAGGCGTTCGCAACGCCACGGTCCTGGCCTCGGCGGCAGGGGCGGCTTGTGCCGGCTCGACCGCGGCGATATCGGCCTGGCGCCGGGCTTCACCCTGCGCCGCCAGCCGCATGCGGGCGATGTCATTGTCCGCCGCCGCATTGGCAAGCCGGCGCGCCTCGTCGCCATTGGCAACGTAAGCGGCGATCAGGGCGTGCTCGTCGCGCAGCATCTGCATCTTGGCTTCGCCGGCGACGCTTGCCCCCGGTGAACGAGACACCGCCTCATAGGCCACCAGAGTGGAGGCGACGGCAACGGCAATGGCCACCGCCGCCAACGCGCGCAGCAAGCGTGACGTTGAAAATCCGGACGTTGACCGCATCATGGAAGACCCCGTTACCGCAATAATCCCCGCCCCTATCCACCAAGTTTTCCGGGCAGAAACAGGGCGCAATTGCGGATTCCGCGGTCGGATTAAGGCACCCTTGACCGAATCCCGTGCGATGGCTTCCCTCGGACAAAGGTTCGCTGGCGTAATGCATCTTCGCCCTTTGCGGGCTTCCGGAGACAGACGTGGCACAGAACCTGATTACCGATATTCCGGGCCTCAAGGTCGGACATGCCGGCGACGCCAAGCTCGGCTCCGGCACGACGGTCGTCACGTTCGACAAGCCGGTCACTGCCAGCGTCGACGTGCGCGGCGGCGGGCCCGGCACGCGCGAGACCGCGCTGCTCGACCCGGCGCAAACGGTGGACGGCATCGACGCCATCGTGCTGTCCGGCGGTTCGGCCTACGGATTGGACGCCGCTTCCGGCGTGCAGGCCTACCTGCGCGAGCAGGGTCGCGGCTTCAAGGTGCGCGAAGCTTTGGTGCCGATCGTGCCCGGCGCGATCCTTTTCGATCTCCTGTCCGGCGGCAACAAGAAGTGGGGCCGCTATCCACCCTACCGCGAGCTTGGCTACAAGGCCGCGAAGGCTGCGATCAGCGACTGCGCGCTCGGCAGCGTCGGCGCCGGCCTGGGCGCCACCACCGTCAACCTCAAAGGCGGTATCGGTTCGGCCTCGGCGAAAACCAGCGGCGGTTTGACCGTCGGCGTTTTGGTCGCGGTCAATGCCGCGGGCTCCGTCACCGTCGGCGACAGCCCGCATTTCTGGGCGGCGCCCTTCGAGCAAGGCAACGAATTCGGCGGCTACGGCCTGCCCGGCCAATTCGGCGCCGACGCTTTCGAAATGCGCACCAAAGGCGGGCCCGGCCAAGCCACGACGCTGGCCGTCATCGCCACCGACGCCCGGCTCAACAAGGCGCAATGCAAGCGGCTCGCGGTGATGGCGCAGACCGGCATGGCGCGCGCCATCTATCCGGTGCATACGCCGCTCGACGGCGACATGGTCTTCGCAGCATCCGTCGGCGACAAGAAGCTGGCCGATCCGATCTTCGCCCTCACCGAACTCGGCACCGTCGCCGCCAATGTGCTGGCGCGCGCGATTGCCCGTGCCGTCTATTCGGCCAAGGCGCTCAACTTCCCGGTGGCGCTGGCGAGTTGGCAGGACTGGCACGGCTAAGCGGCGGCGCGAACCAAGTCGCGGCTGGCGCGTTGCCGGTGCATGCCTTCAAGCGTTGTACGAGCCATCGACTATGAGATCGCCCATAGCCGTCTGACCGTGACTTTCACGACGGGACGGGTGTACGAATATTACATGGTGCCGGCGGCCATCGCCTCGGCATTCAAGAATGCGATGTCCAAGGGCACATTCTTCAACAAGCGCATCCGCGACCATTATGTCTGCCGCGAAATTTCCAAGGCCGGTTGACGATCAACACGAATTATAAGAACCGCTCCGCCGCGTAAGGCGTCGGATCGCAGAACGGCAATTCGCCGGCCATCATTTCGCCGAGCAGCCGGCCGGTGACCGGGCCGAGCGTCAGGCCCCAATGCGCGTGGCCGACAGCGAGCCACAAACCCTTCTGCCCCGGAGCGCGACCGATGACCGGACGTGAATCGGGAAAGCACGGCCGGGCCCCTAGCCAGGTCTTGTCGTCGGCGCGCTCACCGAGCCGGTAGAGTTCGTTCAAGCGCGGCATCAGCCGGTCGAACTGCACCGGCGTCGGCGCCGCATCGCGCGCCGCGAATTCCGCGCCGGTGGTCAAGCGAATGCCCTGCTCCATCGGCGTGATCAGATAGCCGGCGGCGACGTCGATGACCGGCCGCGACAACGGCGCGCTGCTTTCAGTTTTATAATGCCGGTGATAGCCGCGCTTGAATCCGAACGGCAGCTTGATGCCGAGCGGTTCCAGCAAGTCGGGCGCCCAAGGGCCGAGCGCGACAATCGCCTCCGATGTATCGAGCGGGCCCTGTTCGGTATCGACGCGCCAGCCATGGCCGGAACGATGCAGCGAGCGCGCATCGCCTTTCAGCGTGACGCCGCCCAAGGCAGAAAAACGCGCCGCATAGGCGCGCGTCACCGCCAGCGGATTGCTCAGGCTGACGACGTTGGGCCAGAACACCGCGTGCTTGAACACCGGATTGAGCGACGGCTCCAGGACGCGGGCGCCCTCGGGATCGAGCACCTCGAACGGCAGGCCGAATTCGCGCGCCAGGTTAAGTTCCGGCTGCAAGGCGGCAAATCCTTGCGCGCTGCGATAAAGCTTTATCCAGCCGTTCTTGCGTATGTAACGCGCCGCGCCGGATTCCAGCGCCAAGGTTTCGTGTTCTGGAATGGCGCGGGCAAACAGCGGCCGGTTGAGCCGCGCCGTCTCCAGAATGCGGTCAGCGCGCGACGCGGCACGGAACTTCAACAGCCACGGCGCCACCTGCGGCAAGAAACTGACATGGTAATTGGCGTCGCTCGCCTGCTTGAAGGCGACGCGCATCAGCGCGGTCAGACTCGACGGAAAAGCCGGCGGATAGGTGGTCGAGCCTTCGATGGCGCCGGAATTGCCGTAGGAGGTTTCCTCGCCAATGGGCCCGCGATCGATCAGCGCCACGCTCATGCCGCGCTTGGCCAGTTGCAGCGCGATCGAGGTCCCGACAATACCGGCGCCGAGAACGGTTGCATCGGTGCGAGCCATGTCCGCTAGTCCTCATTCCACTTTTGCCAATTTGCCAATTTTGCCAACTTGGCCAGCCTGCGGAAAATGCAGGCGAGGCAAGCCGTCCTCTCTATGGATCATCGCCATTGAAGGCGCTATCAAGGCGACCCTGCCCGCCAAAGACCTTGCTGCCGGAGACACTCTGCAATGAACATCCTGAACCTGCCAGTGGCCGCACTGGCCTGGCTCGGCCGGCAAGGAACGCGCGCGCTGGCGGCGTCGATCTTCCTCGGCTTCGCCGTCCCCCAACTGGCGGCCTACGTCAAACCGTATCTCGGCGCGACAGTCTTTATCATGCTGCTGTTCTCTTATCTGCGCACCGACCCGCGCGCGTTCAGCCGCGTCGTCAAGGCGCCGGGCCCGGCGATCGCGGCCTCGCTCTGGGTGATGGTGGTGGTGCCGCTGCTGTTCGGCGCGGTCTACGTCTTCTCCGGCCTTCGCGAGAGTATGCCCGCGCTCTACACGATCATGATTCTGCAACTGGCCATCTCGCCGATCACCTCGTCGGCCGCCTTCGCCGCGCTGATGGGGCTCGATGTCGCGCTGTCGCTGTTCGCGCTGATCCTGTGCAACGTCTTGTCGCCGGTCACCACCGTCGCGTTCAGTTACATGTTTCTCGGCACGTCGCTGATCTCGCCGCTCGAACTCGGCGGCAGGCTCCTGCTCTTTTTCGCCGGCGCCGGCGCCACCGCCTGGCTCATCCGCCGCGTCGCCGGCCAAAGCTGGATCGAAGAGCAAAAGGATGTGCTCGATGGCCTCAACGTCATTGCCATCTTCATCTTCGCCATCGCCGCGATGGACGGCGTGCCGCGCATCGTCATGGCCGATCCGCTGTTCGCGCTCGGTCTGCTCGGCTTCATCCTTGCGCTGACGGTCATGCTGATCGGCCTGAGCGCGCTGGTCTTCATGCGCGCCGGCCTGGACCGCGGCCTCGTCATCGGATTGCTCGCCGGCTTCCGCAATATCGGCGTGGTCATGGCGGCGCTCGGCGCGTCGCTGCCCGAAATGGCCTGGTTCTATTTCGCGCTGGCGCAGTTTCCGATCTATCTGTTCCCCTCGCTGCTGAAACCGCTGGCGACACGGTTCCGCAAGCCGGCGTCATTGGGATAGCTGGATCAGGCGACCGCCGCCAGGCTTGAAGTTTTCCACAATCGCGTGGCGGGCACGCCGGACGGAAAGCGCGCGAGCGGCAACTCTTGCCGGTACAATATGCCGATGGGGGCGCGTGCGGATACCGCCTTCGCGTTGCCCCCTGTCCCCCGCCGTGTTACGCGAACGGCGATTTTGGCGCCCCAATTTCGTCTCGAGCCCATCGTTCTGGAGCCCGTTAAATGTCCCGTCCGCTGCTCATCGCGCCATCAATCCTGGCGGCCGACTTCGCCAAACTGGGCGACGAAGTGCGCGCCATCGACGAGGCCGGTTGCGACTGGATCCACGTCGATGTCATGGACGGCCACTTCGTCCCCAACATTTCGTTCGGCCCGGCGGTGATGCAGTCGGTGCGCGGCTCGTCGAAAAAACTCTTCGACACCCATTTGATGATCGCGCCGTGCGATCCTTATCTCGAAGCCTTCGCCAAGGCCGGCTCCGACATCATCACTGTCCATGTCGAGTCCGGCCCGCATGTGCATCGCTCGTTGCAGGCGATCCGCGCGCTCGGCAAGAAGGCCGGCGTCACGCTCAACCCGGGCACGCCCGTATCGACGCTGGAGAACGTCATCGACCTGGTCGATCTCGTTCTCGTGATGTCGGTCAATCCCGGCTTCGGCGGCCAGTCGTTCATTGCGTCGCAGCTCGACAAGATCAGCGCCGTGCGCGCGCTCATCGGCGGCCGCCCGATCGACCTCGAAGTCGATGGCGGCGTCACTGCCGACAATGCCGGACAAATCGCCAAGGCCGGCGCCAATGTGCTGGTCGCCGGCTCGGCCGTCTTCAAAGGCGGCAAGTACAAAGAGAACATCGCCGCGATCCGCAATGCCGCGGCGCTGGCGCGCGGAGAAGCGGCGTAGCAACTTGTCATGGCCGGGCTTGACCCGGCCATCCCGATAAGGGACGCACGGTGCCCGCCTAAGCGAGATCGCCGGGACAAGCCCGGCGATGACAGACATATAAAGATGCTTGGTAAGAAATCATGATCCCTCGATATTCACGCCCCGAGATGGTGGCAATCTGGTCGCCGGAAACCAAATTCAAGATCTGGTTCGAGATCGAGGCGCATGCCGCCTCCGCCATGGCCGAGCTCGGCGTCATACCGAAGGAAGCGGCCGAAGCGATCTGGGCCAAAGGCAAGGATGCCAAGTTTGATGTGGCGCGCATCGACGCCATCGAGGCCGAGGTCAAGCACGACGTTATCGCCTTCCTGACCCATGTCTCGGAAATCGTCGGGCCGGAAGCGCGCTACATGCATTCCGGCATGACCTCGTCGGATGTGCTGGACACCTGCTTCAATGTGCAACTGGTGCGCGCCGCCGACATCCTGATCGCCGACCTCGATACGTTGCTCGCCAACCTCAAGCGCCGCGCCTTCGAGCACAAGATGACGCCGACCGTCGGCCGCTCGCACGGCATTCATGCCGAGCCGACCACCTTCGGCCTCAAGCTGGCACAGGCTTATGCCGAATTCGCCCGCGGCCGCGAACGCCTGGTCGCCGCGCGCGCCGAGGTTGCCACCTGCGCGATTTCCGGCGCGGTCGGCACTTTCGCGCAGGTCGATCCGCGCGTTGAGGCCTATGTCGCCAAACAGATGGGCCTGTCGGCCGAGCCGATCTCGACGCAGGTCATCCCGCGCGACCGTCATGCGATGTACTTCGCCACGCTCGCCGTCATTGCGTCTTCCATTGAGCGCCTCGCCGTCGAGATCCGCCATTTGCAGCGAACCGAAGTGCTGGAGGCCGAAGAGTTCTTCTCCGAGAAGCAGAAGGGCTCGTCGGCGATGCCGCACAAGCGCAACCCGGTGCTGTCGGAAAACATCACAGGCCTTGCCCGCATGGTGCGTTCCTACGCTTTGCCCGCGATGGAAAACGTCGCGCTGTGGCATGAGCGCGATATTTCGCATTCATCGGTCGAGCGCATGATCGGCCCGGACGCCACCATCACGCTCGACTTTGCGCTCGGCCGCCTGTCCGGCCTGATCGACAAATGGCTGATCTATCCCGCCACCATGCAAAAGAATCTCGACAAGCTTGGCGGCCTCATCCACTCGCAGCGCATTCTTATCGCGCTGACCAAGGCCGGCGTCGCCCGCGAGGATGCCTATCGTCTGGTGCAGCGCAATGCGATGAAAGTGTGGGGCGGCGAGAGCAACGATTTCCTCGGCCTGCTCAAGGCCGACCCGGACGTGAAGAAAGCGCTGAACGACAAGGAGCTCGAGGACAATTTCGACCTCGGCCATCACTTCAAGCAGGTCGAGACGATTTTCAAGCGCGTGTTCGGCGACGCCTGATCTCGGGCCGGTGGCCGGCGCGCATTCAAAGTCGCGCGCGCCGGCCGGCAGTTCGATTTACCGGTAGTGGCCACGACGGTGGCGGTCATGGCGCCCGCGCCAATGGTGGCGGTCGTTATGCCAGCGCGGGCCGTTGCCGAAGCCGAAGCCAAAGCTCACCGCCGGCGGCGGTGCGACGTACACCGGCGCCGCGGCGTAAGCGCCGCCGCTGCCGTCGAGATAGTTGGCGCTGGCGAAGCCGACGCGGCCCTGCCAACTGACCCGGCACCAGGAACCGGTGCAACCGAGCACATCGACATAAGCGCCGGCCGGCATGGTATCGACGACGCGATAGCCGGTTCCCGGCCCGCTGCGCAGATTGAGATCATTGCTCACCACGGCAGCCGCCGCGATGCCTGAGGAAACCAAAAGCGCGCCGGCGGCGAGCGACAGTGTTTTAAGGTTCATGATGAAATCCTGTTCATGTTGGAGTGGTGTCGCGCCCCTTCTCTGTGGGAAAACGGTTCAGCGCGCATGTGGTTCAAATTTTGTGAATCTTCGTTTCAAACGTTCCCTTGACGGAAAACGCAAATCCGCGGCCCCGGCTGCGACCTATTGTCACCCGATGCCGTTCATGGCTTAAACTCGGGGCAATGCAGAATCGCACCGACCCCGCCACGCCCGCCACCATCCTCATTTTCGATTCCGGTGTCGGCGGCTTGACGGTCTTTCGCGAAGTGGTCCGCGCACGGCCCGATGCGCGCTATGTCTACGTCGCCGACGACGCCGGATTTCCTTATGGCAATCAGCCGGAAGCGGCGCTGATCGCGCGCATTGTCGCTGTCGTCGGCGAGGCCATTGCCGCGCACAAGCCCGATCTCGTCGTCATCGCCTGCAACACCGCCTCGGTGCTAGCGCTGGCGCAACTGCGCGCGGCGTATCAGGTGCCCTTCGTCGGCACTGTGCCAGCGATCAAGCCGGCCTGCGCGCAATCGATGTCGAAGCGCGTCGCCGTGCTCGGTACGCAAGCAACCGTCAGCCGCGAATATACCCGCAAGCTGATCGACGAATTCGCCGGCGACTGCAACGTCGTGCTGGTCGGCTCACCCAGGCTCGCCGGCTTCGCCGAACTGGAGCTCTCCGGCACACCGGTGCCGGATGCCGACATCAAATCGGAAATCGCGCCCTGCTTCGGCGAAGGCCCGCCGGAGCATTACACCGACACCATCGTGCTGGCCTGCACGCATTACCCGTTGCTGATCGACCGCTTCCGCGCCGTGCAAGCCTGGCCGGTCGATTGGCTCGATCCGGCGCCGGCGATTGCGCGCCGCGTCGCCGACTTGATGCGCGAACGGCCGCCCGGCACTGTCGCCGAGCGGCCGCGTATCTTCTTTACCTCAGGCAAAGCGCCCAATCCGGCTTTGGCCGGTGCGCTGGCGCCATACGGTTTCTAGCCGGTGAAGGCGAAGGCCTTCACTTCATTGAAACCGCGCCAGATCATGTCGCCCGCGACATAGAGGATGATCGCAAGACCGACATAGGCAATCCAGCGGTGCTTGTTGAGCAGGCCGGCGATGTAGTTGGCGGCGATACCCATCAGCACAATCGACAGGCCAAGGCCGAAGACCAGGACCCAAGGGTGGTCGCGCGCGGCGCCCGCCACCGCCAGCACATTGTCGAGCGACATCGACACGTCGGCCACGAGGATCTGCCAGGACGCCTGCGCAAAGGTTTTACGCGGGGCGTTGCCGGGGACCGCGGCGAGCGAGTGGTCATGCGGGCCGCTGCGCAGTTCGCGCCACATCTTCCAGCTCACCCAGAGCAGCAGAAGGCCACCGGCGAGCAGAAGGCCGACAATTTCGAGAAGCTGAACGGCGACGCCGGCAAAGGCGATACGCAACACGGTCGCAGCAATAATGCCAATCAGGACCGCCTTGGCGCGTTGTTCAGGCGGCAGGCCGGCGGCGGCCAGGCCGATGATCACGGCATTGTCGCCGGCCAGCACCAGGTCGATCATCACGACCTGGGCAAAAACGGCCAAAGTTTCGGGCGACAGGGAAAAGAATTCCATCATCTGGCAAAAGCCCCTCTGTGAGGTCAAAACGACATCGCAGCCGCATGGCTGCCAGAGGGGCCCGTCCTGACCCGGCGCAAATGGGGGTAAAAAACGGCGCAGACAAGGCAGGGCCGGCGAAAACTGGCCTGAAGTATACGATAGTCTTAAATCCTTCCTTTCCCGGGCGGCTGCCGGCCTGTCCGGGGGCCTGATGTGTTTGACACTTCGGCACATCCCCCCTAAAACCCGCCCACCTGACGGGGCATTTCGAGCCCGTTCAGGCGTTTCGCACCCGTGGGAAGCCCTTACGCTTAAGGGCTCACCTGTCGGTTCCGGGGTCACCCCCGGGACAGAGGAGGGCGCGGTTCCTCACAAAATCGATGCACAAAACGAGGACGCGATGACCAAGCGTATGGAATCCAAGTACAAACTCGACCGCCGGATGGGCCAGAACATCTGGGGCCGTCCGAAGTCGCCGGTAAACCGCCGCGAATACGGCCCCGGCCAGCACGGCCAGCGCCGCAAGAGCAAGCTCTCCGACTACGGCGTGCAGCTCAAGGCCAAGCAGAAACTGCGCGGCTATTACGGCAACATTTCCGAGAAGCAGTTCCGCGGCATTTACGACGAAGCCATCCGCATGAAGGGTGACTCCGGCGCCAACATGATCGGCCTCCTGGAGCGCCGTCTCGACGCGGTCGTTTACCGCGCCAAGTTCGTGCCGACCGTGTTCGCCGCGCGCCAGTTCATCAACCACGGCCACGTCAAGGTGAACGGCAAGAAGGTCAACATTTCGAGCTATCGCGTGAAGGTCGGCGATGTCGTCGAAGTGAAGGAAAAGTCGCAGACGATGAACCTGGTGCTCGAAGCCCAGGCGCTCTCGGAGCGCGACGTCCCCGATTACATCGATGTCGATGGCGGCAAGTTCACCGCCAAGATGTCGCGCGTGCCGGTGTTCACCGACGTGCCCTACCCGGTCCAGATGGAGCCGCATCTGGTCGTCGAATACTATTCGCGCTAACGCGCCGCTCTTTTCGAGTGCAAAGACCTCCAGATCCCCTGCCCAAAAGGCGGGGGATTTGTTATTCAGGGTTTTGAATATGTGTCAGGAGCCCTGCCGATGACCACCCTCACCCGCCGCGCCTTGCTCGCCGCCACTGCCGCCACCGCGGCGGCGCACGCGCTGCCCGCCTTTGCCGTACCGTTGCACACGTTCAAGCACGGCGCCTTCGAGGTCACGATCGTCAGCGACGGCCACCTCGTGCTGCCGACGGCCTTCCTGGCGCAGGATGGACCGCCCGGCGAGCGCGCCGCGCTTTTGAAGGCTGCCGGGCAGACCGGCGAAACCTACCAGTCGCCGACCAACATCACGTTGATCCGCTCAGGCGCCGACCTCATCCTGATCGACATGGGATCGGGCGACCGCTTCATGCCGACCGCCGGCAAGCTTTGGGATAACCTGAAGGCCGCGGGCATAGACAAGTCGGCGATCACCAAAGTGATCTTCACCCATGGCCATCCCGATCATCTGTGGGGCGCGGTCGATGAACTCGACGACCTCGTACTGCCGAAGGCGACGTTTCATGTCGCCGACACCGAATGGAATTTCTGGCAGGGCGACGACGCCACGCGCGGCCTGCCGGCCGAACGCGCCGGCTTTGTCACGGGCGCACGACGCAATTACGCGGCGATCAAGGAACGGGTGAAGACGTTCAAGGCCGGCGACGAAATCACGAGCGGCATTCAGACCATCGCCACGCCCGGCCATACGCAGGGCCATATCGCGGTGGCGCTGTCCGGCGGCGATGGCCTGATTGTCGGCGGCGACGTGCTGACGCATCCGCTGATTACTTTTGCGCACCCGGAATGGCGGCCTATTGCCGATCATGTGCCGGAACAGGCCGCCGCTACCCGCAAGAAGTTGCTCGACCGCCTTGCTGCCGACCGCTCAACGCTGGTCGGTTTCCATTTGCCCTATCCGGGCGTGGGCACCGTCGAACGCAAAGACGGCGCCTACCGGTTCGTAGCCGCCGTCTGAACCATCAAAGAAGCGGTGTCTTTAAGCCTGCGCCGCGACCGGCACGCCGGCGTCCTTCAACGCCTGTTGCAATTCGCCGGCCTGGAACATCTCGCGCACGATGTCGCAGCCGCCGATGAACTCGCCCTTGACGTAGAGCTGCGGAATGGTCGGCCAGTTCGAATAGGCCTTGATGCCGTCGCGCAGGTCGGCGGATTCCAGAACGTTGAGGCCTTTGTAGGCGACGCCGAGATGGTCGAGGATCTGCACGACCTGGCCGGAGAAGCCGCACTGCGGAAACTGCGGCGTGCCCTTCATGAACAGCACCACGTCGTTGGCCTTCACTTCATTGTCGATGAACTGCTCGATGCCCATGGATCGGATATCCCTTTGGAAGCGGCGGCCCAAGGCCTGCCGTGATGCTTGCGATATATGTAGCCTATATTCGTCCGCCAACCCAAATGTAGGACACTTTTCGTGTCCAAGACCGGAGGGTCACGGCGTCCCCGTCTGCAGCGCCAGCGCGTGCAGCACGCCGCCCATCTGGCCTTTCAGCGCCTGATAGACCAGCTGGTGCTGCTGGACCCGGGATTTGCCGGAAAACGACGGGGCGATCACGGTGGCGGAATAATGATTGCCGTCGCCGGCAAGGTCCTTGATCGTGATCTGGGCATCCGGGATGCCCTCCTTGATCAGCCGCTCGATTTCACCCGCATCCATCGCCATCGCCAGACTCCTTCGCCGGGCACGATACGCCGAACCTTGCGCGTTCGGCAGCCCCGCGGCGCAATTTACACGCAAAAATGTCGATCTGACGGCGTGGGCGGGCTGCTGCTATAGTCGCCAGGCGGCGCGGATTCGGGGGGAGCCAGCATGCGACTTACAAGCTCGATCGGATTAGCGGTCGCGTTCTGCGCATTCGCAGCAGCGGACGCGAACGCCCAGGTTTCCGCAGAGCAGCAGAACGCCATCCGCGCCGCTTGCCGGGCGGACTTCATGGCGAAATGCTCCGGCGTCACGCCCGGCGGCAAAGACGCGCTGATGTGCCTGCAAAAGAACGTCGCTAGCCTGTCGTCGGCCTGCAAAACCGCGGTCAGCGCGACCATCCCCGCTCCTGCCCCCGTGGCGGCAAAACCGGCAGCACCTGCGCCAGCCGCCGCAGCCGCTGCACCACCGCCTCCGCCTCCAGCTGCGCCACCACCACCGGCCGCCGCAGCCGCGCCGCCGAAGCCGGCACAATCCACCGTCGTCTCGGCGCCGCCGCCGCGCGCGGCCTTGACGACGCGTACGCCCAAACCTCAGCAAGTCTCGCCTCAGCAAGTCTCGCCTCAGCAGGTCTCGCCACCGCCCGCGCCGCCACCGCCGCCGCAGCAAGCCGTGGTCGCGCCGCCGCCTCCTGCTGCGCCGCCACCGCCGGCCGCGCGGCGGCCAAACGCGCCCATTGTCATGACGGCGGTGATCGGCCGCGCCTGCTTGCGCGATCTGGCGCTGCATTGCCGCCAAACCGGCATCGGCGACGGCCAGAAGATCGCCTGCCTGACCGCGCGCGGGCAAAAGCTGGCGCCCGCCTGCAAGGCGGCGCTGAAGATTACCGAGCCGGTGCGCTAATCAAGCGGGCTAGGCTTCGCCGGCCATATAGGCCGGCAGCCAGGCTTCCGAGCGGCGGTTCAGGTCCGCGACGGTGAGCGCGCGTTCGCCATGCAAGGCCAAAGTTTCGCCGCCGGTCTTGCCAATCTGCGACACCAGCACGCTGGCGTTACGCGCGCGCGCCAGCACGGCGTCGACCTTGCCAGCGGCAACGGTGACGATGTAGCGCGCCTGGTCCTCGCCGAACCAGTAGGCATGCGCCGGAATGTCGTCGGGCGGCGCATCGAGCGTCGCGCCGATGTCGCCGGCCATCGCCATTTCGGCCAGCGCGACGAGCAGTCCGCCATCAGACAGATCGTGCACGGCGCTCGCTGTGCCGTCGAGAATGAGCGAGCGCACGAAGTCGCCGTTCTCGCGCTCCTCGATGAGATCGACCGGCGGCGGCGCGCCTTCTTCACGCGCGCAGATTTCACGCAGGTAGATCGACTGGCCGAGCCAGCCCGCGGTTTCGCCGACGACGAGGATGGCGTCGCCGTCCTGCTTGAACGCCAGGGTCGCCGATTTGGTGAAGTCCTCGAGCAGGCCAACGCCGCCGATCGACGGCGTCGGCAGAATCGCCTTGCCGTTGGTCTCGTTGTAGAGCGAGACGTTGCCGGACACGACCGGGAAATCGAGCGCCTTGCACGCCTCGGCAATGCCGCGCACGCAGCCGACGAACTGGCCCATGATCTCGGGCCGTTCCGGATTGCCGAAATTGAGATTGTCGGTGATGGCGAGCGGCCGTGCGCCGACGGCGGTCAGATTACGCCAGCATTCCGCCACGGCCTGTTTGCCGCCTTCGAACGGATTGGCCTCACAATAGCGCGGCGTCACGTCGGTGGTCATCGCCAAGGCCTTCGGCCCGTCCTCGACGCGCACGACAGCGGCATCGCCGCCCGGCCGCTGCACGGTGTTGCCGCCGATGATGTAGTCGTACTGCTCCCACACCCAGCGCTTCGAGCACAGGTCCGGCGTCGCGATCAGACGTTCGAGCGCGTCGGCGATGCTGCCGCGCGCTTCGACCGCGCCGGCGTCGATCACCGGCAGCTTCTGCGCGGTGACGAAGGGACGCTTGTATTCCGGCGCGGAGTCGCCGAGTTCCTTGATCGGAAGATCGGCCATCACCTCGCCTTTGTGGCAAACGATGAAGCGCTTGCTCGGCGTCGTCTCACCAACGATGGCGAAGTCGAGACCCCATTTGCGGAAGATCGCCTCGGCTTCCTTTTCCTTCTCCGGCTTGAGCACCATGAGCATGCGCTCCTGGCTCTCCGACAGCATCATCTCGTAGGCGGTCATGCCCTCTTCGCGGCACGGCACCTTGTCGAGATCGAGCGTGACGCCGAGATCGCCCTTGGCGCCCATTTCGGTCGCCGACGACGTCAAGCCGGCCGCGCCCATGTCCTGAATGGCGATGACACAGCCTTTTTCCATGATCTCGAGACAGGCCTCGAGCAGCAGCTTTTCCGAGAACGGATCGCCGACCTGGACGGTCGGGCGCTTTTCGGCGCTGTCGTCGTCGAATTCCGCCGACGCCATGGACGCGCCGTGGATGCCGTCCCGGCCTGTCTTGGACCCGAGATAGACGATCGGCATGCCGACGCCGGACGCCGCCGCGTAGAAGATCTTGCTGGTTTCGGCGAGGCCGACCGCCATCGCATTGACCAGGATGTTGCCGTCGTAACGCGAGTGAAAACGCACCGATCCGCCGACGGTCGGGACGCCGAAGGAATTGCCGTAGCCGCCAATCCCGGCCACAACGCCGGACACCAGATGGCGCGTTTTCGCATGTTCCGGCGCGCCAAAACTCAGCGCGTTCAAACAGGCAATCGGCCGCGCGCCCATCGTGAAGACGTCTCTCAGGATGCCACCCACTCCTGTGGCGGCACCCTGATAGGGCTCGATGTAGCTCGGATGGTTGTGGCTCTCCATCTTGAACACGCAGGCCTGGCCGTCGCCGATATCGATGACGCCGGCGTTTTCGCCCGGCCCCTGAATGACCCAGGCTGCCTTGGTCGGCAGGCCGCGCAAATGAACCTTGGAGGACTTGTACGAGCAATGTTCGTTCCACATCGCCGAGAAAATGCCGAGCTCGGTCAAGGTCGGCTCACGGCCGATCAGATCGAGAATACGCTGGTACTCGTCGGGCTTGAGGCCATGCTCGGCGACGAGTGCGGGGGTGATTTTGGTGGTGTTGGGATTCACTGAATTTATCTACTCGGCTTTTATCTCTGTCATGGCCGGGCTTGTCCCGGCCATCCACGTCTTAAAGACTACGCCGCCCGTCCGAGCGCTTCCGTCAAACCGGCGAACAGCCCGCGCCCATCGGTGCGGCCGATCGCTTCCTCGACGTGATTTTCCGGATGCGGCATCATGCCGAGCACGTTGCCGCGCTCGCTGACGATGCCGGCGATGGCGTTGATGGCGCCGTTGTGATTCCAGTTCGGGTCAATCATGCCGTCCGGCGAGGCGTAGCGGAAAATCACCCGCCCCTCGCCTTCCAGCCGCGCGATGGTCTCGCCATCGGCGATGTAATTGCCCTCGCCATGCGCCACCGGCACGCGGATCACCTGACCCGCATTGTAGCCGCGCGTGAACGGCGTGTCGGAGCGTTCGACCTTGAGATAGACGTCGCGGCAGATGAAACGCAGGTTCTCGTTGCGCATCAAAACGCCGGGCAAAAGTCCCGCCTCGCACAAAATCTGGAAGCCGTTGCACACGCCGAGCACCAGCCCGCCTTTGGCGGCGAAGGTGCGCACCGCGTCCATGATCGGCGAGCGCGCGGCAATGGCGCCGCAGCGCAGATAGTCGCCGTAGGAAAAGCCGCCGGGCACGACGACGAGATCGGTGCGGGCCGGCAATTCATGCTCGGCATGCCACACCATGTTAGGTTGGCTGCCCGACACCAGCCGGAGCGTGCGCGCCATGTCGCGCTCGCGGTTGATGCCTGGGAAAACGAGGACGGCGGCTTTCATCGCTAGACCTGCCTCCCTCTCACCCGACAACCTCGACCCGGTAATTCTCGATCACCGTATTGGCCAGCAACTTGTCGGCCGCTTCCTTGAGCAGCGCCTCGGCCTTTTTCGGGTCGCCGCCGTCGATCTCGATGTCGAACACCTTGCCCTGCCGCACCGAGGTGACGCCTTCGACGCCGAGCGAGCGCAGAGCGCCCTCGATCGCCTTGCCTTGCGGATCGAGAATGCCGGTTTTCAGGGTAACGGTGACACGCGCTTTCATGACTTGCGGCTTACCATATGAATCGCTGGCGGGGGCTGGAAACATCCGGCCATCCACGCAAAATTGGCGACGAAAATGCCCGGAACAAGGGTATCCCCTTGCATCCGGGCATTGAACAATTCACAGGCAAACAACCTTGAACGGCCTTAGCCTTTGACCAGAACCGGCCCCGAGCCTTGCGGACGCTCGCCGTCGGCGACGATACCGAGACGCTTGGCGACCTCGGTATAGGCCTCGACCAGCCCGCCCATGTCGCGGCGGAAACGGTCCTTGTCCATCTTGTCGTTGGTCTTGATGTCCCACAAACGGCACGAGTCGGGCGAAATCTCATCCGCCACGACGATGCGCATGACATCGTTTTCCCACAACCGGCCGGTTTCCATCTTGAAATCGACCAGACGGATGCCGACGCCGAGGAACAGGCCCGACAGGAAGTCATTGACGCGAATGGCCAGCGCCATGATGTCATCGATTTCCTGAGGCGAGGCCCAGCCGAACGCGGTGATGTGCTCTTCCGACACCATCGGGTCGTTGAGCTTGTCGTTCTTGTAATAGAACTCGATGATCGAGCGCGGCAGCTGCGTGCCCTCGTCGATGCCGAGCCGTGTCGCCAGCGAGCCCGTGGCGACATTGCGCACCACGACCTCAAGCGGAATGATTTCCACTTCGCGGATCAGTTGCTCGCGCATGTTGAGCCGGCGGATGAAGTGCGTCGGCACGCCGATGTCGTTGAGATGCTGGAAGATGTATTCCGAGATGCGGTTATTCAGCACACCTTTGCCTTCAATCACCTCGTGCTTCTTGGCGTTGAACGCGGTGGCATCGTCCTTGAAATGCTGAATCAGCGTTCCCGGCTCGGGGCCCTCATAGAGGACCTTCGCCTTGCCCTCGTAAATGCGGCGGCGACGACTCATCGGGATATACCGTGGTGTTTTAAAGTCCATTGGGTGCCGTGGTTCCTTATAAAGAGACTTAAGATCCGCGGCGGCGGGCCGGCTAGTTTTGCTTTGCGTAACGCACGCTGGCGCTAAAACGGTCCGGGCACGAGGTCAACCTAGCCGATCGATCCGGGCAGCACAATCGAGCACCTGCGACGTTTTCCACTTCGCAATTTTGCCGTAATACAGCCGTGCCAGGTTGCCTTGACGCTTCAGCGGCTATATGCAAGGCGCAGCAACACCCTGTCAACAACGAGGACGGCATGACCACATTCGACAAGCGCGAAGAAGGCTTCGAAAAGAAGTTCGCGCATGACGAGGAACTGCAATTCAAGGCGATGGCCCGCCGTAACAAGCTGTTGGGGCTCTGGGCCGCCGGTATCCTGGGCAAGACCGGCCCGGATGCGGACGCTTACGCCAAGGAAGTCGTCGTCGCGGATTTCGAAGCAGCCGGCGATGATGACGTTTTGCGTAAAGTTGCCAAGGATTTGGCCGACAAAGGCATCACCGACCAGCAGATTCGCGCCCAGATGAACGAACTGCTCGCGGTCGCCGTGGCGCAAGTCCAGGCCGGCACCTGACGTGACCGCCTTTTCCCTCGCCAAGCGCCTGCGCGCCGGCGAGACGGTCTTTTCCGGCTGGTGCATGATGGGCAGCCCCATCGTGGCTGAAACCATCGCGCGCGAGGGCTTTGCCGCCGTCGTGCTCGATGCCCAGCACGGGCTCTGGGATACCGGCTCACTGGTTGCCGGTATCGGCGCCGTGCATCACGCGGGCTCGGCGCCGATGGTGCGCGTCCCGCTCAACGATTTCGGCATGGTCAGCCGCGCGCTCGATTTCGGCGCCGAAGGCGTCATCGCGCCGATGATCAACACTGCCGCCGATGCCCGCCAGTTCGCGGCGGCGGCCAAATACCCGCCGCTCGGCGAGCGCTCTTTCGGGCCGCCGCGCGCGATGATGCTGCAAGGCCAATACGCCGACATCACCGAGTACCTCGCCGCCTGCAATACCGGCACCATCACACTGGCGATGATCGAGACGCCAGAGGCTTTGGCGAATGTCGAGGCCATCGCCGCCACACCCGGCATCGATGCGCTGTTCATCGGCCCTTACGATCTGGCGACGTCGTTGTCCGCCGGCAAGGCGCAGGACATCAATGCGCCGGAAGTCGACAAAGCGATCGACACGATCTGCGCCGCCGCGCTCAAGGCCGATAAAATCCCGGGCATCTACTGCCGCGATGCGGCGCGCGCGCTCGACATGGCCAAGCGCGGCTTTCGCTATCTCACCATCGGCTCGGACTTCAGCGCCGTGCGCGACAGCGTCGCGGCGAGCATGAAGACGTTGAACGTCGCGCGCGGCAATACCAAGGATCCGTTTTAGGAAACTTGCGCGGCCAGCGCATCGAGCGCGGCCTTCACGTCCGCTTCGACATCGGAAGCCTGCACCTCGACGATCCGGTAGTTATGCTCGGTCATCCACTGACGCCGCGCGGCGCGCGCTTTCTGCGCCGGCTCCGCTTCGGTTGCCGGCACCAGATCGATCATGCATTTGCGCGGGAACGACACGAAGTCGGCGATATGCGGCCCGACCGGCACCTGCCATTTGAAACCGAGGCTGGCGAAACGCCGGTCCGCCGTCATCGCCCGCCACAAACTGCGCTCGGCCTCGGTCGGATTGCGCCGCAATAGCCGCGCCAGCCCGCGCACCGGCGTGCGCGCCGCCCGCGCGCGCCCCGCGCCCTCTTCCGCGATCATCTCACGCAGGCCTTGCGCCTGCGACGGATCGAGCACGCCGCCACGCGCCGGGCCCTTGCTGCCGTTGACCAGCGCCATAATGACGCCGTGCAGTGTGCGCATGTCCTGCTTGGTCGCCTCGAGACGATGAAAGATATTGCGCAGGTTGACCTGCATGACGCCGCGCTTCTCCGGCGGGCGAAAGAACTCGACCTTTTCCAGTTCGCGCTCCAGATCGGTAAAGAATGCCTCGATCTGCTGTTTGGCCGCCGGCGGCGAGCGCCGCGAGGGCTCGACCCGCGTTGAACCGGCGCCGGTCTGCTTGAACCATTCGTAGCCGGCAATCACCACCGCCTGCGCCAGGTTGAGTGAGGCGAACGCCGGATTGACCGGCAGCGTCACGATGCGGTCGGCCATGCCGACCTCATGGTTCTCCAAGCCATTGCGCTCGCGGCCGAACACCAGGGCCACGGTTTCGCCGGCCGCTACCCGCGGCGCCATTTCCACCGCCGCCTGCTCCGCCGACAGGATCGGCTTGGCCTGGTCGTGATTTCGCGCCGTCAAAGCCAGCACGAAAGTGCAGTCGGCGACCGCGTCCGCCAATGTCTCGTACAGTTCGGCGTTGTCGAGGATGCGGTCGGCGCCGGCCGCCATCACCACGGCGCGCTCGTTCGGCCAGCCCTGCTTTGGCTTGACCAGCCGCAGCCGGGCAAGGCCGAAATTAGCCATGGCGCGCGCCGCCGCGCCGATATTGTCGCCAAGCTGCGTCTCGACCAGCACCACCACCGGGGCGGGCTGCTCGATCCAGCGCTTGGTCTTGTCGGTCCCGGCTCCGGGCATGAAAGTTCTCCGTTGCCGGGGGTATAGCGGCCCCCATTCCTTCGGGAAAGTCTCCGGGAAAGCCGCCCGCCGACGAGGCTTTTACCAACCGGGCACGGATGCTATAGGGCGCGCGCCGACCCCCCTTCAGCGACCAGAGGTACAGAATGTCTAAACTCGAAATCATGTGGACCAAGGTCGATGAAGCGCCGGCACTGGCGACTTACTCGCTGCTGCCGATCGTCGAAGCCTTTGTCGGCGCGGCCGGCGTGTCGGTGACGCTCAAGGACATTTCGCTGACCGGGCGCATCCTCGCCAACTTCCCCGACAGACTGAAGCCCGAGCAGAAGGTCACCGACGAACTCGCCGAGCTTGGCAGACTGGCGATGAAGCCGGAAGCCAACATCATCAAGCTCCCGAATATTTCCGCCTCAATTCCGCAGCTCAAAGCCGCGATCAAGGAGCTGCAGAGCAAGGGCTATGCGGTTCCGGACTATCCGGAGAATCCGACGACCGACGCCGAGAAGGAAATCAAGGCGCGCTACGGCAAGGTGCTGGGCAGCGCCGTCAATCCGGTGCTGCGCGAGGGCAACTCCGACCGCCGCGCCGCCGGCGCCGTCAAGGCGTATGCGCGCAGCCATCCGCACAAGATGGGCGCCTGGAGCAAGGACTCGAAAACCCGCGTGGCCTATATGGCGGGCAACGATTTCTACGGCTCGGAGGTCGCAACGACCGTGGCGGCGCCCGGCGCTGCCCGGATCGAGCTGACCGGCAGCGACGGCACAGTTACGGTGCTGAAGGAGAAGGTGCCGCTCAAGGCCGGCGAGATCATCGACTGCTCGGTGATGAACGCCAAGGCGTTGCGCGCCTTCTTCGCGGCGCAGATGGACGCCGCGAAGAGTGACGGCATCCTGTTCTCGCTGCACGTCAAGACGACCATGATGAAGATCTCCGATCCCATCATCTTCGGCCATTGCGTGTCCGTGTACTTCGCCGACGTGTTCGAGAAGCACGGCGCAACGCTCAAGCGCCTGGGCGTCGATCCCGACACCGGCGTCGGCGAGATGATGAACAAGATCGAGACCCTGCCCGAGGCGGAAAAGGCGGCGATCAAGGCCGATATCCAGGCCGTCTACGCCAAGCGGCCCGGACTCGCGATGGTCAATTCCGACAAGGGCATCACCAACCTGCACGTGCCGAGCGACGTCATCATCGATGCGTCAATACCGGCGATGATCCGCGAGTCCGGCAAGATGTGGGGCGCCGACGGCAAGCTTCACGACTGCATCGCCGCGGTGCCCGACCGCTGCTACTCGACGCTGTTCCAGGCCGTCATCGAGGACTGCAAGGCGCACGGCGCGTTCGACCCGAAGACCATGGGCTCGGTCCCGAACGTCGGCTTGATGGCGCAGCAGGCCGAAGAGTACGGCTCGCACGACAAGACGTTCCGGCTGCCCAAGGACGGAACAGTGCGCGTCGTCGCCGAGGACGGCACGGTGCTGATGTCGCAGAAGGTCGAGAACGGCGACATCTTCCGCATGTGCCAGGTCAAGGACGAGCCGATCCAGGACTGGGTCAAGCTCGCGGTGCGGCGCGCGCGCCTGACCAACACGCCCGCGGTGTTCTGGCTCGACGCCAAGCGCGCACACGACGCGCAACTCATCGCCAAGGTCGAAAAGTACCTCAAGGACAACGACACGTCGGGTCTCGACATCCGCATCATGGCGCCAGTCGAAGCGATGAAGTTCTCGCTCGAGCGCATCCGCAAGGGCCAGGACACCATCTCCGTCACCGGCAACGTGCTGCGCGATTATCTCACCGACCTGTTCCCGATCATGGAGTTGGGCACCTCGGCCAAGATGCTGTCGGTCGTGCCGCTGCTGCAGGGCGGCGGGTTGTTCGAGACCGGCGCCGGCGGTTCGGCGCCCAAGCACGTCGAACAGCTCAAGCAGGAAGGCTATCTGCGCTGGGATTCGCTCGGCGAGTTCCTGGCGCTGGGCGCCTCGCTGGAGCATCTGGCGCAGGTTAGCGGTAATGAGGACGTGAAGGTGCTGGCCGAGACGCTCGACGAGGCCAACGGTGAGATCCTTGAGCACGACCGCTCGCCGGCGCGCAAAGTGGGCGAGCTGGACAATCGCGGCAGCCATTTCTACCTGGCGCTCTATTGGGCCAAGGCGCTGGCCCGGCGCGACAATAGCTCCGGCCTCGCCGCGCGCTTCAAGCCGCTGGCGGAAACGCTGGCGGCGCAGGAAGCCAAGATCAACGCCGAGCTGCTCGCCGCTCAGGGCAAGCCGGTCGATACCGGCGGCTACTACCTGCCCGACCAGAAGAAGACATCGGCGGCGATGCGGCCGAGCAAGACGCTGAACGACGCGCTCGCCGCGTTCTGATCGGCAGCGCCGGTTTACGCGATCACGGCCCGTCCGATGATGACCTCATCGGGCGGGTTTTTCTTTGCATCAGGTCAACGATGACCTTGATCGCAGCAACGACGACCAGCGCGCACAAGGCCGCCTTCGATATCGTCTCCATCGTACCCTCGACCAGCATGGCATGGACCACGCTGCCGGAGACGATGACGACGGCGAGCGCCATGTGAACGATACGCCACGTTCGCAGTCCCAAGCGGCGGCGGAATAAAGCCAGAAACGCGACGGCGAAAATCGCCCACATCGCCGTCACGCCCCACGGTGAGAACGGCGTCGGCGAGGTATAAGTCAGCGCGTCGATCATGTCCGGCGGACTGGTGATCCAGAGCCCGCCAACATGGATCAGCACCGCCACGACCAGCGCGCCGCCGACCCAGTGATGAACACGGCGTCCGCGATAGCCCGCCAGCGCCGGCAAATATCCGGCAATCAGCAAAGGCTGAACCAGCGCGAGCCCCAGCGCGATCATCCCGGCGAGACCCGCGATGATGTAAACCGGCCCGCGCCATTCGAGCAGTTCGCTTGTGAACGACAGCGCGATCGGCACGCCAAGAGCGGCCGCGAGCAAGGCCCAGATCGAGACCACCCGGGCCAATCTCATATCGATAATTCCAGGTCAGGCCGGCTGCAGGACGAAGTGCGCCTCGAGGCTCTTGTCCTTGGCGCTTCTCATCACCGGACGCAGGAACACGGACTTGAACTCGCCGCTGTCATAGGCGAGATGGCCGTGGGGCTGGCCGAAGATCGGAATGATCTGCGGCATCTCCAGACGGAACACACCGTTCTTGTCGGTGAGCGTGGCGCCATGACTTTGCGGCTCATGCTCCTGCCCTTCGACCGTGTGCGCCCAGATCTGGACGCGCTGGCCGGCAAGCGGCGCGCCATCACCGGCGCGGCGCACGGTGCCAGTCATCCAGAAGCCGCCTTTGCCGATGCGCTCGACGACCGGTGCGCCCTTGCGGTAATTGTTTGCGCCACCCGACATCGACGCGGTCGGTGCGACGCCTTGCGCCCGCGCGGGCAAGACGAGCGCGGACACGCCGGCTGCGAGCGCGCAGCCGCTGGCGGCGAGAAGATTGCGGCGGTTAAGGACGACGAGGTTCATGGACACTCCTCCTGACCGTCATAATTTAATGCGATTGCGGCCAATTTCCAATCGACCGCAAGAAAAAGCCCGATGCGCCGCGATGACAGTTTTGTGAGCGCTGCGCGACGACACCGCGCCCGGCGGGCATTTTCCGATGGCGGGATGCGGCTTTAGTCCATATGGAACGCGGCTTTCACGGCCTCGAAGGCGATGCTATAGACCGCGGACGCTGCCGCCCCCGCAAAAGGTGATTCGTTAAATGGCGAAGATCAAGGTTGCAAACCCGGTCGTCGAAATGGACGGCGACGAGATGACGCGCATCATCTGGAAGCTGATCAAGGACAGACTGATCCATCCTTATCTCGACATCGACCTCTTGTATTACGACCTGTCGATCGAGAAGCGCGACGAAACCAACGACCAGATCACCATCGATGCGGCGGAAATGACCAAAAAGGTCGGCGTTGCCGTGAAGTGCGCGACGATCACGCCGGATGAAGGCCGCGTCAAGGAATTCGGCCTCAAAGAAATGTGGCGCTCGCCGAACGGCACCATCCGCAACATTCTCGGCGGCACC